>CALWEQ010000010.1 GCA_944377365.1 uncultured Clostridia bacterium | reverse complement strand
TAACCAGAAATGGAGGCAGCCGCCTAAGGTAAAACCAGCGACTGGGGTGAAGTCATAACAAGGTAGCGGTATCAGAAGGTGCCGCTGGATCACCTCCTTTTAAAGAGAGAAGTCGAGGCATATGACTTTCAAAGGTCTTGTGTCGCTTAAACAATTTCGTTTAAGCCATATTATTTACTTGCTTAATAACTTGTTCCTTTTTATTGATTGCTAAAAGAAGAACCAATTAATTTGGTTCTTTTTTTTATTGTTTTTAGACATTAAACTTTTTTTATTGATTTGCAAATAACTTTTAAATTGATTTTCTATGAAAAAATTTAAGTAGATCAACGAATTTATAACGCAAAAATCAATATTTTTATATAAACAGTGTTTCTTTTTAAATTTGTTTTACTTTTAGCTTGTGTTTTGGTATAATTTAAACATAAGATGATATTTAAGAAATATTTTAACAAAGATGCCGACAAGGCTAATGCTTTTAGTGAGGAATTTCATATATCTCCAAAGGTTATGGAGATAATTTTGTCGCGTGGTGTAAATACACGTGAAAAAATCGAAGAATATCTCTCGCCTGTAAAATTTTTGGATCCTTTTTTGCTTGACGGTATGGACAAGTTTTGTGAAAGAATCGATTTAGCAGTAAAGATGAAAGATCGAGTTGTGGTTTTTGGTGATTATGATGTTGATGGTGTTTGTGGAACTGCTATTTTAATTAAAGCACTTGCAAAAAAGGGGATAAAGGCTAATTATTATCTTCCAAACAGATATGTTGACGGATATGGACTGACTAACGAAACCATTGACAAGGTTATAGACAAGTATAATCCTAATTTGATTATTACAGTTGATTGTGGAATTTCTTGTCATAATGAAGTTGACTATGCTGAATCAAAGGGTGTTGAAATAATCGTTACCGACCATCATGAATTGCCGGAGATTTTGCCTAATGGGATAGTTTTAAATGCTAAAAAAGAAGGGCAAAAATTTGGATTTAAAGATTTGTGTGGGGCAGGGCTCGCTTACAAAATTAGTGAGGCTATGTTAGGACAAAAGGAGTGTGAAGAATTATTACCTATTGCAGCCATTGCCACGATAGCTGATATTGTGCCACTTTTAAGCGAAAATAGAGCGATTGTTACTCGTGGATTAAAGCTTTTTGAAAAGCATTTGCCTATTGGACTAAAAATGCTTTTAAAAGAGAATAAGGTTTCTATTTCAAAGCCTTCTTCTTCTGCTATTTCCTTTAAGATAGCGCCAAAACTTAATGCTTCTGGTAGAATGGGAGACGCCGGAGATTCACTTGATTTAATCATGGAAAGTGATCCTGTAAATGCACAAAAATTAATTAAAAAAATAAATTCGCACAATTTAAAAAGGCAGGAGCTTTGCAATAAGATTTTTGACGAAGCAATTAAGGCGTTGGAAAAAATTGATTTGAAAAATCTAAGGGTTATATCACTTGCTTCAAAAAAATGGGATCAAGGTGTTTTGGGGATAGTTTGTTCGCGACTTGTCGAAAGATATCATCGACCTGTATTTTTATTCTCTCAAGATGGTGATTTGTTAAAAGGCTCAGGGCGAAGCATTGACGACATCAACATACATGCCGTGCTTTCATCACTTAGTGACATTTTGATCACTTATGGCGGTCATTCTATGGCAGCAGGGTTAACGATAAAACGTAAAGATTATGAAAATTTCACAAAACGAATCAATTCCGTAATGTTTGAAAAAGTGAGTGAGCAAGCTTTTATACCAATAGAGTATTATGATAATGAATTATCGACCGATGAGATAACGCAAGATTTCTTAAATGAGTTAAGGATTTTAGAGCCGTGTGGATGTGGCAATCCAACTCCAAAGTTTAAACTGACCGTCCAGGATATGTCTTTTAAACCGATGAAAAGATTTCCTGAGCATGCGGAAATAATGATAAATGACTTTCCTCTTGTTTATTTTAATTTTTTACCAAAATCGAAATTATTAAGATTTTCTAGACAAAAAAGCTTTATTTTTGAATTTCAGGACAACCAAAGAAAAGGGATTGTTTCAAATTTTGACGGTGGCTCTTTTATTATTCCTGAGACAAACAATTATGTTTTTCCAATTGAAATTGAACAGCTTCAATATGAAAAAATTGCACCTGCAAAATTTTCAATATATCAGCAACAAAATTTATTAGAATATGTTTCGGCAACGTCCTCCACAGTTTTTGGGACAGCATTTGTCACATTCAATGGGTATGAATATGTTGATTTCGCAAAAAATTATTCTGGGCAAGGATTGTTTTACTATGGTATTTGTGACAAATTTTGCTCTGGTTATAACAGTTTGCTTTTATCTCCTATTGGTGTTGAATGGGCAAAGAATTTTTCGAAAATAGTTTTTCTTTCTCCCGTTTTAGAGGAAGGATATATAAGCGAGTTAAACAAAATTTCTAGTGCAGAGATATTTTTGCCATCTAACAAAACTGAAAACCTTTCTAGATATGCAAATCTAAATCTTTCTCGCGACAATTTTGGTAAGATATATTCGCTACTTTGTTCTAAATCAAATTTGGCTTTTACGGACATTTTTGATTGTTTTGAAAAATCATTTGAGCAAAAAAAGTTTAAATTTTTAGATGTGTTTACTGCCATCAAAGTTTTTTATGAACTTAAATTAATTAATGTTGAAGATTCAACATGTTTTAAGATTTTACCTGTAAAAAATGTTAAAAAAAATCTTACAGATTCAAAGTTATATAATAAATTAAGTTTGATAAAAAATATAAGTAGGGAATGATTATGGAAAAGATAGAAATTAAAAACAAGATAATAAAAAATTTCAAACTTGATGAGCGTTTGCTAAATCTACTTGATCAGTTGTTTGATGATCGATTAGACCTAGATAGAATAAATGAAATTGTAGACTTCATTGTAGAATTAAAATTAGACACAAGTGCTGTCATCGGCTTTTTAATTTATCAACTTCACAAGATTGACCCAGAAAAAGCGAAAAAACTTAGTGAGAGATTGTCGGAAGATGAAAAACTGATTTTTTCAAGCTTCAAAAAATTGAAAGATATTCGATATTTGACGAAAGCTGAAGAAGCTGACGATATAAGAAGAATGTTTATAGGTTTAGGCAAAGATTTGCGTGCAGTTTTAATTAAGCTAGCAGGGATTTTGTATGATGTAAAACATTTGAAAGAACCTCTTTCTGCAATTGATTCAGATTTTGTTTCAAATGTAAAGGAAGTCTTTGCCCCACTGGCAGAGCGTCTTGGATTATCTGAAATGAAATCGGTTATGGAAGATTATTGTTTTAGGTATCAAAATCCTGAAATGTATTATTCGTTAATAAATCAGCTTGAAAAGACACGCGAAGAAAACAACAAGCAAATTGAAATAACAAAAAAGCGACTTATAAACATTTTACATGAACTCGGTATAAAGGGGGAAATTCAAGCCAGACAAAAGCATGTGTCATCTATTTTTAGAAAAATAAAAATGAAAAACGTTACATTAGCTCAAATTTATGACTTAATTGCTATGCGTGTGCTAGTTCAAACAGTTGAAGAATGTTATGCTGTGTTTGGTAAAATTCATGGTATTTACAGACCAATACAGGGAAGAGTAAAAGATTATATTTCAAATCCAAAACCAAATGGTTATCAAACTCTGCATACTACGGTGATAGTTGAAAATCAACGCCCACTTGAAATACAAATACGAACATATAATATGCACAAGCATTGTGAATATGGTGTTGCTGCTCACTGGATGTATAAAGATGGTAGCGAAAAGATGGATAAACTAGACAAGAGAATTAGTTGGTTTAGAAACATCATAGAAAATGCTCAAACAATGCAATCAACCGATTTTGTTGAAACGCTTAAAACCGATCTTTATACGGGTTCTATTTTTGTGCAAACACCTAAGGGTAAGGTTTTGGAATTTCCTGTTGGTGCTACTATGATAGATTTTGCCTATTCTATACACTCCGATATTGGAAATCATTGCGTTGGTGGAAAAATTAACAATATTATGAAACCCATTTATACGGAATTAAAAAATGGTGATGTTGTTGAAATAATAACAAATTCAAATTCAAAAGGACCTTCACGAGATTGGTTAAATCATGTTAAAACCTCTGGTGCTCGTAGCAGAATTAAATCGTTTTTCAAAAACGAAATGAAAGATGAAAATATCGCAAATGGGAAAACGATGCTTGAAGAAGCTTCAAAAGCACGCCAGTTTTCAATTTCACAACTTCTAGAAGAAAATTATATAAATGACATTTTGACAAAATACACAATGGAATCTATGGATGAATTGTATGCAGCTGTAGGTTCTGGTTCGCTTTCTGCAACACAAGTCGTAGGAAGGTTGATCGCGCTTTATTTAAAAGATCACGACCAGCCAAACAAGAAAGGCGAAAAAATTAAATTAAAAACAAGCAAGAGCGGTGTTGTTGTAGATGGCGCGACAGGTCTTCTTGTAAGATACGCAGGTTGCTGTCAACCGATATCTGGAGATGAAATAATAGGATATATTTCACAAGGAAAAGGTGTGACTATTCACAAAAAAGATTGCCCAAACATCAAATATCTTGACAAAGACCGTTTAATAGATGTTGAATGGGAGGGTGAAAACACGAGTGATGTTTACGCGGAGATAAAAATTATTGCTGAAGTATCTCCAACTTTGCTTAATAAAATAACTTCTAATTTGGCAACAGAAAACATTGTTTTAAGAAAGTTTGAAGCAAAAGAAAAATTGGATCAATTAGAGTGCACAATTGTGATTGTTGCAAAAAGTCGTGATGACATAAAAAAGACTTGTTTGAATTTAGAACAAATAAATGGAATAAAAAAAGTAATCAGGATAAGTTAGATGATTAAAACAAACACAGAATTCGAAAAAGAGATGACGGATCTTCTAAATATGTTTTATGGAAAACAAGTGGAAGAAGATGTTTTTCATGTCGAAATTTGCGAAGAAAAACTTTATGAAAGAGTTCAGATTAAGGGTAAAACTTTTGAATATTCTTTCGATTTGCCACAAGGAGATGAATTGCGAAAGAAAAGCCTGCGTAAAAGAAGAGCCTTATTTTCACTTTACTCTGCACTAGAAAAAACAGAAAACAGATCTTTGCCTTGGGGCAGTTTTACAGGCATTCGTCCAACTGCACTTGCTAGAAATGCAATAGAAAGCGGTGAAACTAAGGAGCATCTTATTACAGAATTTTTGCAAAAAGAATATGCCTTTTCTAATGAAAAAGCTCTATTGGTGGCAAAAACAATAAAAAATCAGCGTGGTATAATAAAAAATGACAACCTTATTGATTTTTATGTAAACATACCGATCTGTCCATCTCGCTGTCTTTATTGTAGTTTTATTTCTAATGAGCTTAAACAAGTCAAGAATTTAGTTGAACCTTACTTAGATTGTTTAATAAAAGAAATTCGTCAAATGCGAGAGTTAATAGCTGAAAGGTCGCTAATCGTTCGAAATGTCTATGTAGGCGGAGGGACACCATCAGTTTTGAATGAAAACCAGCTTGACAGATTGCTTAATGAATTAAAATTTTCCGCCACTGAACTTACAGTTGAGTGTGGTAGGCCAGAGACAATCACAGAAAGCAAATTAGATGTTTTGGTAAAACATCATGTAAACAGAATTTGCATTAATCCTCAAACATTTTCTCCTTCAACATTGAAACGAATTGGAAGAAATCACACAGTCGCAGATGTTTTAAAAGCTTATTCGTTGGCTATTGAAAGAGGGTTGAAGGTAAACATGGATATGATTGTTGGCTTGCCTGGTGAAAAGCCACAAACGATAAAAAAAACGTTGCAATCACTCTTAGAGCTTTATCCAAACAACATCACAATTCACACTTTGTCTTTGAAAAGGGGGAGTTTGTTGTTTGACAAATTTGAACCAATCGAGTTTAAAGATTTCAACAAATTGCTCTCTTATTGTGAAAACAAGCTTATGAATTCTGGCTATAAGCCTTATTACATATACAGGCAAAAATATCAAATTGGAGCTTTAGAAAACGTTGGCTTTTTTAGAGATAATGACATTTGCCAGTTTAATATTGATTCTATGGAAGACACTTCATCTGTTATAGCGGTGGGCGCTGGAGCGATAACCAAACGTGTTTTCAATTATGAAAACAAAATAGAGCGTCAAGCGAATGTGAAATTCATTAAAGATTATATTGAAAGAATAGATGAAATGATTGAAAAGAAAAAAATACTGTTTAAAAATTAAAAAAGATGTATTAATCACTTTACAATAAGCAAAAAATGTGTTATTATAACAAAGTCGATTTGACCCTAGCACAGCATGATGACAGCCTCTGACACTTGCTTTGCTTTGGGTGACAAAAATCTAATGGAGGTAAAATATGGACGCAGAAAAGAAGCAAGCGATCATCAATCAGTTTAAACAATCTGAAAATGACACAGGTTCTGTTCAAGTTCAAGTAGCACTTTTGACTGAAAGAATAAACCATTTGACCGAACATCTTAAAACAAACCATAAGGACAATCATTCAAGACGTGGTTTGCTTCAAATGGTAGGAAAGAGAAAAGGTTTTTTACTTTACTTAAAAGAAAAGGATATTGAAGCTTACAGATCACTTATTAAGTCGCTTGGACTTAGAGATGTAAAATAATAAATTAGGGGAGGGTGCATGTTTTTTGCACCCTTTTAAATTATTTAAGGAGAATAGTTATGACACATGGAAAAAAGTTTGAAATTAAAATAGGCAAGGATGTTGTTACGTTTGAAACGGGCGCATTGGCTGAACAAGCAAATGGCCATTGCCTTGTCAGATGTGGTGAAACTGTTGTTATGGTCAACGTTACCATGTCAAAAGAGCCAAGACCGGGCATAGATTTTTTCCCACTTGGTGTGGATTTTGAAGAGAAAATGTATTCAGTTGGTAAAATTCCTGGAGGATTTAAAAAACGTGAAGGAAGACCATCGGATAAAGCAATTTTAACTTCAAGATTGATTGATAGACCTTTAAGACCACTTTTCCCAAAGGGATTTTATAATGATGTTTCTGTCGTTGCGACAGCTCTTTCTGTTGACCCAGATCATGCACCTGAAGTTTTGGCAATGCTTGGCTCAAGTTTTGCTCTTTCGATTTCTGATATACCTTTTGAAGGACCAACAGGTTCTGTGCAAGTTGGCATGATTGATGGTAAATTTATTTTAAACCCTAATCAAGAGGAAAGAGAAAAATCTCGTCTTGCATTAACAGTTAGCGGAACTGAAGAAGCAGTACTTATGGTTGAAGCAGGTGCCAAGGAAATCCCAGAAGAAGTTATGTTAGATGCGATCATGTTTGGCCATAAAGAAATTAAAAAAATTGTCAAATTTATTAAAAAAGTAAAAAAAGAAATTGGCAAACCATTAAATCCAAACATCAATTACGTTACTGTTCCAGCAGAAATAGAAAAAGCAGTAAGAGAATTTGCTGACAAGCGTTTAGATTATGCTCTCGACACATTTGATCGTGAAGAAAGACAATCTCGTCAAGACGCTGTTGACGTTGAAACAAAACAGCATTTTGCTGAAATTTTCCCAGAACAAGAAAAATTTATCGGCGACGTTTTGTATAAAATGACAAAAGAAAAAGTTCGTTCGAAAATTCTTAACAATGGCATTCGACCTGATGGAAGAAAGCTTAAAGAGATTAGGCCTATTTGGTGCGAAGTAGGATTGTTACCAAGAGTTCATGGTTCTGCTGTGTTTACTAGGGGTCAAACTCAAGTTCTGACAACACTTACACTTGGAACCGTTTCAGATATGCAAAAATTAGAAGGCCTTGATGATGAAGAGGTCAACAGATACGTTCACCATTACAATATGCCTCCATATGCAACTGGCGAGGCAAGAAATTTAAAAAGTCCGGGGCGACGTGAAATTGGGCATGGTGCTTTAGCAGAACGTGCATTAGAGCCTGTTATTCCATCTGAAGAAGAATTTCCATATGCTCTTAGATTAGTTAGTGAAGTTACTTCATCAAACGGTTCATCATCAATGGCAAGTGTTTGTGGTTCTACTCTTGCTCTTATGGACGGTGGCGTGCCAATTTCTTCACCTGTTGCTGGTATTGCCATGGGGCTTATTAAGGATGAAAAATCACGTAATGTTGCAGTTTTGTCTGATATTCAAGGGCTTGAAGATTTCTTAGGCGATATGGATTTTAAGGTTACAGGTACTGAAAAAGGTGTTACAGCGATTCAAATGGATATAAAAATTCATGGCCTTGACAAAGACATTTTGCATACTGCGTTGTTGCAGGCAAGAGAGGGCAGAATGTTTATTATGCAAAAACTTTTGGACACCATAAGCGAACCTAGAAAACAGCTTTCAAAATATGCGCCAAAGATTATATCATTCAATATTGATCCAGAGAAGATTAAGGACGTTATCGGTTCTGGCGGAAAAACAATAAACAAAATTATAGACCAAACAGGTGTTAAAATTGACATCGAAGATGATGGGAAGGTGTTTATTGCATCTGAAGATATTGCTCGTGCTGATCAGGCGAAAGCAATAATACTTGGAATTGTCGAAGATTTAGAAGTGGGAAAACAGTATGAGGGAACTGTAGTTAGGATTTTACCTTTTGGTGCTTTTATAGAAACACTTGGTGGTAAAGAGGGAATGATTCACATATCCAAGTTGTCATCAAAACGCGTAGAAAAAGTTGAAGATGTTGTCAAAATTGGAGATAAGGTTGTAGCTGAGGTCATTAAAATTGATGACAAAGGCAGAGTCGACATGAAACTCATTGAAAAAAAATAAACTTATGAGGTCACAATGCAAATAAAATTGCAAAAAAATTATTTGAATTACAAAAATGGAGTTTTGTATTATAAAGATATAAACTGTTTGGATTTGGTAACTAAGTTTGGCAATCCTTTAAAAGTTGGCTACGTTGATATAATTAGAGAAAAGATTACAAGTTTGAAAGCTTATTTTGAAAAAGCTATTTCCAAGTATTCATATCAAGGCAAATATATTTTTGCAAATGCGAATAAGGCTAGTTATTATTCAGAGAATGTTATTACCGCAGGGACATATGCTGACATGTATGAAACCTCAAGCTATATTGATTTAAAAATAGTTGAGAGAATTATTAAAAATAAGATTGTTGATAATAAGAAAATTATTTGCAATGGAATAAAAGACAAACTTTATGTAGATCAAATAATTAAAATGATAAATAAAGGTTATGACATTCTGTTTGTTATTGATAATGAAAGCGAATTAAACATTTTGCTTGACACTAAATTTAATCGTAAAGTTGAAATAGGATTTAGATTAAATTTACCTAATCTATATGCTAAAAGTAATGATTTAGGATTTGACAGATTTGGATTAAAAGAAAAAGAATTAATTGATTGCTTAAAAAAATACAAAAAAAATGAAAACCTCGTACTTACAACGTTACATTTTCATCAAAGAGGATCTCTCTACAACCAAGAAAAATGTTTTGAAAACATAGAAAAGGCCTATAAACTTTATTCAAAAATCGTTAAAGATGAACCAAATTTAGTGAATTTTGATTTTGGCGGAGGCACTCCATATGATAAGATAAATGAATTTGATTATGAAAAATATGCGGACGATATAATCAAATTGTTAAAAGGATTAGGTAAAAAATATAATATCTCTGATCCAAACATAATTCAAGAAAATGGAAGATACACAGTCTCTGATTCATGTTTTAACATTTATAAAGTCGAAACTGTAAAGAATTCACATGACGACAAACCTTGGTATGTTATTAATGGCTCTATAATGACAAGTTTAGTTAATACTTGGGCTTTAAAAGAGAGGTTCTTGTTTTTACCTATAAATCTTGCCAATAATAAACTAATCAAAGTAAGAATAGCTGGTGACACCTGCGATGGTGATGATGTTTATTTTTATCAAAATTCAGAAAAATATTGTATTATGCCTGAAATCAAAAAAGGAGAAACACTCTATATTGGTGTTTTTGGATGTGGTGCATATCAGGAAATTTTATCTGGTATAGGAGGAATTCATCATTGCTTAAATCCTGAGGAAAATGATTTGATTATTTATAAAAAAAACGGAAAAAATGTTTTCTATAAGATCCGTGGATCTCAAAACGAAAAAGCAATTTTTAAAAGACTTAATTATTTAAAAGTAAAAGAAATGAAAAGATTTAAAATTAAAAAATAAACAAATTTTTAGTTATTATTTAAAATTCTCATGCATATGTTATGGCATGAAAAAGTTAAACGTGTTTGTTTTTAAAAAGTATGTTGTAAATCTTTGTATTGCTGGGCTTCTTGTTCTTATCGGGCTTGCAGTTTATTTTGGAGTTACTTTTAGCAGATCGGGAGAAGAAGTGAGCACTACACAGGGCGCTATTTATCAAGGGGATACGTCTTCCAATAAAATTAGCCTTATGATTAATGTTTGCTGGGGCACAGAGTATTTGGCAGACATGCTTCAAACCTTGGAAGAAAAAAATGCCAAAGCTACTTTTTTTGTTGGTGGCACATGGGTAGCTGGCAATGATGAAATATTATTAGAAATGGTTGAAAAAGGGCACGAAATTGGCAATCATGCTTATTCTCACAAAGATCACGACAAACTTGACAGAGACAGTGTAAAAAAAGAGATTTCAACTACTCACGCTTTAATTAAAAGCATAACAGCTAAAGAAGCAGTATTGTTTGCGCCACCAAGTGGTGCTTATAATGAGCAAACTGTGGAAGTTGCAAGCGAACTTGGTTACAAAACTATTATGTGGACACGTGACACAATTGACTGGCGCGACCAAGATGCAGATTTGATTTACAACCGTGCTGTTGATGGTGCAAAGGGTGGGGATTTGATTTTAATGCATCCAACCGCTTGCACTCGTGATGCGCTTGGAAGAATTATAGACACACTGCAAGAGCAAGGATTTGAACTAGTAACTGTTTCAGAAAATCTTTCTGGACTTGCAAATTGACAATTTCTGAAAAAAATAACACAATTTCGTTAAAACATATTTGTTAATTATTTTTTACTATGATATAATGTAAGCATGGCAGAGTATAAAGTTCGAAAAAAGACAAGGGAGTTTTCTCCACGAGCAAAAAAAATAACAGGCATAACATTAATTGCTTTAGCATGTGTTATGTTTTTCTTTTTGCTGACAAATTTAGTTGGATTTATGCAGGATTTTTTGCTTGGGACATTTGGTTATTTTGCTTATCCACTGTTTATTATGTTGTTTTTAACTGGTGTAGCATTATTAAACAACAAAAGGTACAAGCTATCAAAAAAATATGCCATATTTTTGTATTTATCAATATTTTTCTTGCTCTGCATAATTCAAATTGCCATAGTTGGTGACAAAAATGGTGGTTTTGGAGAATATTTAGCTTCAAATTATTTAAAAAAACACACGGCTGGGGGGATTATAATTGGTTTATTTTCGACAAGTGTTTTGTACTTGACAAATTTTGTTTGGACCATAGTGATTTTTTGTGTTGCGTTTGTAATAAGTTTAGCGTTGTATATTGATTCAATCCTTTATTTAAGAAAAAATAAAGAGCAAGAAAAACCAGTTAAATTTGCATTAAAAGAAACCGAAAAACCTCGAAAAGCGGAAGAAGTAAATGTTGTAATGAGTGGAAACATTGAAATGCGAGAAAACAAGCAAGAAACAATAAAACAAAAGCTTGGATTAGCGCGCAAGGCATACATTGAGCCTACTATATCTGCTCCACAAAAGCAACCTGATCCACGTAAACTTGAAGGTGAAGAATTAAGAAAGTATCTTTTGACTCCACCAGAAATTGATGTAAACAAATATTTTTCAGAGAATGCACGCTCATATGTAAAAAATGGAGTGAGTAATGAGGTTTTTAAGCGTGAAATGGACAGAAACATCCAATCCTTAAAAAATGAAAATCCAATCATTTCTGATTCTACTCCGCTTAATGTTTCGACTGCGCAACCTGAGGAATTGGTTTCGGAGGCAGATGATATTATTCGTGAAGTAATGCAAGAAAGCAATTTTTCTAGATCAAATCAAGTTTCTCTTGATGATTTGCAAAAGGCAGAAGTGGCCGAACAGCCAAGGCTTGAAAGAGACAGCGATCTCAACAATTCGTCATCTAACCCTATTGAAACCCGACAAAGCTCTAATTTTAACAATAGGCAAATGTCTGAAAGAGAGCTTGCCGACAGAATTACTGCAGGTGCTGAGGGAAGGAGTTTTGAAAGGCAACGTAAATTTGTTAATTTAGATGATGAAAGTGAAAACAAAGCCGTGGAAGAAAAAGAAGAAGTTAAGCCTTACAATTACACACGTCCATCTATAAACCTTGTTACAACAAATTCAACTGACATGAGCGATCTTGATGATGACATAGCAACAAAAACAATAATTCTTGAAAACACTTTGCAAGAATTTGGTGTTCCAGCAAAAGTTCAAAACGTTGTCATAGGCCCAGCTGTCACTAGATACGAACTTGAAATGCCGTCAGGAATAACCGTTAAAAAAATACTAAATCTTTCTAGTGATATTGCACTTGCACTTGAAGCTAATGGTGGAGATGTGCGCATAGAGGCACCAGTTCCAGGCAGAAACGTCGTCGGTATAGAAGTCCCAAATGATAAGGTTGCGACTGTTTCGCTACGCGATGTTTTGATTTCAAACGAATTCAATTCTGCAAAATCACCTTTAACTTTTGCTGTCGGCAAAGATATTTCAGGAAACATCAAGGTTGGAGCATTAAACAAAATGCCACACTTGTTAATAGCAGGAACGACTGGATCTGGAAAAAGTGTCATGCTCAACAATATTATTATTTCCTTGCTTTACAAATCTTCACCAGAGGATTGCAGAATGCTTTTGATTGATCCAAAGCAAGTAGAGTTTACTCCATATGAGGGTATTCCACACTTGGTTGTTCCTAAAGTGATTACTGACGTAACAAAAGCAGCGAATGCTTTACAGTGGGCACTTGATGAAATGGAGCGAAGATTTCGTTTGATCAGAGAAGCGAGAGTAAAAGATATAGACGAATATAATTACACAGCAGATGTCATAAATGGCAAAAAGAAGAAAATGCCATTTATTGTGATTATAATTGATGAGTTTGCAGACTTTATTATGCAAGGTAAAAAAGAAATTGAAGATCGCATTATCAGACTTGGTCAAAAAGCAAGAGCATCTGGAATTCATATGATTTTGGCAACTCAAAGACCTACCGCAGAATTTGTAACAGGTGGAATTAAAGCAAACTTCCCATCCAGAATTGCATTTAAAGTTGCAAGCAGGGTAAACTCTGACGTAATACTTGGCATGACAGGTGCAGAAAAGCTGTTAGGACATGGTGACATGCTTTATGCTCCGCAAGAGTATTCTTCAGCGCCAAAGCGTGTTCAAGGTTGCTTTATTACAACAAAAGAAATTGCAGACATTGTAAGCTTTGTTTCACTAAACAATGAACCAATTTTTGATCCTGCAGTGCAGGAAGCCATAAATAATATGCCAAAAAATCCAAGTGCTGAACATGGTGAAAACAATGGAATGGATCCTCTTTTACCAGAAGCGTTGAAATTGGTCATTGACAGCGGTCAAGCATCAACGTCAATGATACAACGTCGGCTTTCACTGGGTTATCCGCGTGCAGGTAAAATTATTGATCAAATGACAAACATGGGCTATATTTCAGCTGCTGATGGTGCTAAACCAAGGAATGTTTATATAACGCTGGAAGAATTCTATCAAATATTCGGCGACAATTACGATTAAATTGGAGAGTCATGACAAAAGAAGAATTAATTCAAAAAAGAATATCTGCAATCAGTTTAGGGTGTGATAAAAACCGTGTTGATTTAGAAAAAATGCTGTTTAAATTAAAAGAATATGGCTTCGAAATTATATCTAGCATAGAAGAAGCAAACATTGTCTTAATCAACACATGTGCTTTTATTGAACCAGCGAGGCAGGAAGCCATTGACAACATTATAGAAGTGGAAGCATTAAAAAAAATGGGTAGGGTGGAAAAAATATTAGTCACAGGGTGTCTGCCAAGCAGACATTCAAAACAAATTTTAGAAGCCTTTCCGCTTGTAGATGCCGCTATTGATTTCCACAAAAATGATGAAATAACAAACATTATCGAAAATCTTTATTCAGTTGAAAATTCAAAATGTGTGGCTAGTTATGACAGAGTTCTTACAACATCTAGTAGTTATGCTTATTTAAAAATCGCTGATGGATGCAACAACGTTTGTGCTTACTGCACAATTCCTCGTATTAGAGGTCCTTATAAAAGTGAAAATATGCAAGACATTGTTGCCGAGGCAAAACTTCTTGCTAAAAAGGGAGTTAAAGAATTAATTGTGGTCGCGCAAGACACGACGAGGTATGGAATTGATTTATATGGCAAACCTCAGCTTGTCGAATTATTAAAAAAACTTGCATCCATTAAAGATATCAAGTGGATACGCTTACATTATGCTTATCCAGAGATGATTTCTGCAGAATTATTAAATTTTATTGACAATGAGCCCAAGATGTGTAATTACATAGACATACCATTGCAACATATAGACGACAATGTTTTATCATTAATGAGAAGAAAACATAATGAGAAATTTTCAAGAGATTTGGTTAAAGAGATTAAAGTTTATCATCCGGACATTAAAATTAGATCAACATTTATTGTAGGGCATCCTGGTGAAACAAGAAAAGCGTTTGGCAAACTTTTAAAGTTTTTAAAAAGTGCAAAACTCGATTATGTTGGTTTTTTCCCTTATTCAAGAGAAGAAGGGACAGTAAGTTATTATCTTAAAGGACAAAAATCACGTTTGACAAAACTCTTTCGGTTAAAAAAAGCACAAAAACTTCAAGCAAAAATTGCATTTGAACTCGCTAGCAAACAAATTGGCGACACAATTGAAGTTCTTGTCGATGAATATGATGAAAATGATGGAACTTATGTGGGACATTGCAAATTTCTTTCTCCATCAGTTGACTTTGGTGTTAAAATTGTGGATAATAATAGTGTTCATATCGGTGAGTTTGTAATGGTAAAACTCAATGATTTTGATGGAAATTTTTATAAAGGAGAAGTGGTATGAATATTCCGAATAGAATCACTGTTTCAAGAATGTGTTTTGTTCCACTAGTTATTTTTTTCTTCCTTGCAGATTTTATTCCATATGGCAAATTAGTAGCAGCAGTGTTATTTGGTGTGGCTGCTCTCACTGACATAGATGGGAAAATCGCTAGAAAACTAAATCAAGTTACTGATTTGGGAAAATTCTTAGATCCAATTGCAGACAAAGTTCTGATAACTTCGGGATTGCTTTTGATTTGTTCGTATCCGATCGTCGGAGAGGGAATTAACGATCCATTACCAATCGTTTTACCTGTTTGGCTGGGGATTGTGTGTGTGGTTATCATTCTTTCGAGAGAATTGATCGTAAGTGCTTTTAGACAAATTGCCGCAACAAAAAACCTTGTGCTTGCAGCAGATTACACTGGAAAAGTGAAGGCTGTGTTTCAAGATGTAACTGTATTTTTATATATGATTTTTGCTTTTGTTGTTGCTGAGTTTTACCCAACTATTAAAGGTGTTGCTTACACAGTTGTAAACATTGTTTTACTCGTACTGCTTATTGCAACAACAATTTTGACTATTATTTCAGGGTTAAACTACATTATTAAAAACAAACAAATCTTTAAATCAAATGAGAAGCAATCAAAACAGATGCCCTACGACCTTTTAATTCCATCAGTGTTAAAAGCTTTTTTTGAAGAAGGGATCTTAAGCGTAAGCAAAGTCGCAGATAGGTTTAACATGAACTATAATCGAGCAGAAAAAATAATCGACGACATGGCTGAGCTAGGTTATATCTCTGACGAAGGAGCTGAAAGAGAAATTCTTTTAACTGAAGAAGAATACAAACAACTTTTTGAAGAATAATTAAACAGGAGAAATTTTATGGAAAAGAAATTGTCAAAACAAGATGCACTTACTGAAGCACTTTTGCAAATAGAAAAACAATATGGGAAAGGTGCAATAATGAAGCTTGGCGATGCATCAAACCAAAAAGTCGATGTCATACCTACTGGTTGTTTGACACTTGATTTGGCGCTTGGAATTGGTGGAGTGCCAAGAGGTAGAGTCATTGAAATTTATGGTCCTGAATCATCTGGAAAGACAACAGTGTCACTTCATATAATAGCAGAAGCACAAAAAATGGGCGGTACTGCCGCATTTATTGATGCGGAGCACGCACTTGATCCTAGTTATGCTGAAAAATTAGGTGTTGTTTTGAAAGATCTTTACATTTCACAACCAGACAATGGCGAGCAGGCTCTTAACATTTGCGATATGCTTGTTCGTTCAGGTGGAGTTGATGTTGTCGTCGTCGACTCAGTTGCAGCGTTGACCCCAAAGGCAGAAATTGATGGCGAGATGGGTGACAGCCATGTAGGTTTGCAGGCACGCATGATGTCGCAAGCTTTAAGAAAACTTACGAGTGCAATAAACAAATCAAACACAACGGTCATTTTCATTAATCAGCTTCGTGATAAGATTGGTGTTATTTATGGTTCACCTGAAACAACAGCTGGTGGTAAAGCACTAAAATTTTATGCTAGTGTGAGATTGGACGTAAGAAAAGGCGAAGCAATTAAAGACGGTGCAAACGTAATTGGAAACAAGACGAAAATTAAAGTTGTAAAAAACAAATTAGCACCACCTTTCAAAGTCGCTGAATTTGATATTATTTACGGCAAAGGAATATCAAAAACTGGGTGTATAGTCGACCTTGCATTGCAATTTGGCATAATTAAAAAATCTGGATCGTGGTTTGCTTATAATGACGAAAAAATCGGACAAGGTAAGGAAAACACAAAAGCATATTTGGAGACAAATCCTGATCTTTACAATGAAATAGAAGAAAAAAACAAATCTGCGGTTTCAAACATGGGTTTGCCTACAGAATTAGGTGATGAATAAGAAAAATTTTTGAGTTATTTTAAAGTAAATTAAAAACTTTTTTCTTAATTTCTAGACGAGCCATTTGCGTTTTGAAGAGGAAATCTTTTCCTCTTTTTTTGATGTTTCAATACTTGCAAACTTGAATGTTTTTTCTTTCATATCTTTTTCGCTAAATCCATATTTGACTATCAATTTTTCATTAATCTTGAAAGAAAGTGACTTGTTTCCAGAGGTAAATTTGATTGTTTCTAAAAGCTTGTCACCATCATAAAAATGATAGATTAATTGTTTTTTTGCTGTAAATTCAACATTAATCTTTTTGTTGTCTTCAAAAACTTCGAAGTTTTCATCTGGGATGTTTTCGAAATTGCTTGACACCTCTTTAGGCTCATTAAATCTAGAAAACAATGCCGTCTCCTTATAAATTTTTGGAGTCTGCGTGTTTGCTAGTTTTACTAGATGATCTTCTTGCAGGCAAAGTAAGTCGATTTCTCGTTCAACAACTGATTCGGGCATGGTGAAGACTTCATCACTGTTAGCATTTTCAAAATATTTTTTAACGCACCGTGTCGGCTCATTTCCACCAGCAATCTTAATCGGCGTGTTGTCTAAATTGCCAACCCACACACCGCAAACTTCACTTGGCGAAAAAGTTATATTATATGCATCAACGTTATCTTTTCCGCGTCCGACAGTTCCTGTTTTAGATGCTAAAGGTAATTTTAGTTGATTTAATGCTTTTGCTGTCCCATTTTTCACACTTTCTTCTAACATTGTAGTCAGTAGGTAAGAACTGTCTTCGCGAAAGACTTGTGTTTCCTCTGCTTTATGACGATATAAGATTTTGCCATTACTGTCTGTAATATATTCCACAAAAACAGCAGGAGAGTATTTGCCTAAATTTGGCAAAACACTATATGCAGAAACCAATGTTAAAAGATTTTCACCATAAGTCATACCTCCAAGAGCGAGGGCATATGAGTTGTCATCATCAGTAAAATGGAAACCGAGTTCTTTTGCATATGCTTTGGCTTTTTCTATTCCAACATAGGAGAGGACTTTTATTGCAGGTATGTTTATTGACTTTGCAAGCGCCTCTTTTGCTGACACGTAACCACGATATTTTCCATCGACATTTTTTGGCTCATATCCGTTTAGTGTTAGTGGCTCGTCATCCAATTGTGTCAGTGGCGAAATCAAATCTTCGTTTAGAGCAGGGCCATAAACTAAAACAGGTTTTATTATTGACCCAGGTTGACGCTTTGCATCTAAAATCTTGTAAGCACTGTTTCCTAAATAAGCACTAACTGCATGCTTTTTTGCATCAACAACAATTCCCGCAAAGTCAGCAGATTGAAAATCTTCGCTTGATAAAGCCGTGCTAAGATTTTTTTGCTTTTCAGGGTCTTGATAGGTGTGTATTTTGTATTTGGATATAGCAATAGATTTCGCGGGCATATTTAATATGTTGCAAGCTTCAGTTAGTGCAGCTTCCGAATAGGAGTTTAACTTATTTGCGTTTTCATAATGTAAATTAAGTCCAACAGGTTCACTTTTTGCTCTTTCAAAATCTTCTTCAGTTATAAAACCGTCTTTTTGCATTTCGTTTAAAACTAAATTCCGCCTATTTAAACATTCTTCTTCTCTGTTTATTGGCGAATACTTGCTTGGTGATTTTATTAATCCAGCAAGAAGTGCACTTTCTGCAAGTGTTAAGTCTTTTGCAGATTTGGAAAAATAGTAATTTGAAGCATTTTCAATGCCATAACAGTTGTTTCCATAATAAATCACATTTAAATATTTTTCTAAAATTTGATTTTTAGAGTATGCATTTTCAAGTTTTCTTGTTAAAACTATTTCTTTTATTTTTCTTTCAAAGGTTTTTTCTGATGAAAGATGTGTATTTTTAATTAATTGTTGACTTATTGTAGAAGCTCCTTCTTTTAACGAATGAGATTTTAAATTTGATATCACAGCTTTTAAAATTCGCTTGTAATTAAGTCCATTATGTTCATAAAAATTTTTATCTTCGATTGACAAAAATGCCTGCACTGTGTAAGTGTTAAGTTCTTCAAGTGAGGCAAATTTAATTGATTGGCTGTTTTCTTCGTTTATAAGTCTGTTTGTTTTGTCATAAATTTGAACATTAGCTGTTGGAGAGTTAAACAATGATTCATCAAGTTTTAGATATGAAAATTTTGCCATACTACTAGCAACAAAAATTGTTAGGCTTAGTCCAAAAATGAATGTTACAACTGCAAATGTGATAAGCGATATTTTGACAAATTTCTTCATATTTCTTAATATGCCACTTTAAAAGCAAATTATTTGCAAAATGTTTAATTTTGCTGTATACTATCTCTATGTTATATCACATAGTTACTTACGGTTGCCAAATGAATGTTCATGAGTCAGAAAAGATTTCTTTTATTTTAGAAGAAATGGGTTACACATTCACAGAAAAGCGGGAAGAAGCTGACGTCATAGTTTTCAACACTTGTGCAATTCGTGAGGGGGCAGAAGAGCGAGTTTTTGGCAATGTCGGGGCGCTTAAAAGACTTAAAAAGTTGCGTCCTAGCCTAATTATTGCAGTCTGTGGCTGTATGACACAAAAAGAGGAGACAGCAAAAGTTTTTAAACAAAAGTTTCCTTTTGTAGACATAATTTTAGGCACGTTTAATCTACATAAAATTGGACAGTACATAAATGAAGCTAAAAACAAAAAAGTTTTTGAGCTTTGGCAGGAAGGTTCGCTTGATGAAGAAAAAGGTTACAACAGGACAAGTGGTCAAAATGCCTGGGTAAACATTATGCAGGGTTGTGACAATTTTTGCACTTATTGCATTGTGCCTTATGTGCGTGGAAGAGAAAAATCTCGTTCTGTTGAAAACATTTTAAAAGAAGTAAAGGATATTGTAAAAAGCGGTAAGTATAACAAAATAACATTGCTTGGGCAGAATGTCAATTCATATGGTAAAGATCTTTCTCCAAAAGTCACTTTTTCAGAGTTGTTAAAACTAATCACGTCGATTGAAGGCGATTTCAAAGTAGGATTTATGACTTCACATCCCAAAGATATAACAGATCAGCTCATAAACGAAATAGCAACAAATGACAAAATATTAAAAGAAATTCATTTGCCAGCTCAAAGTGGCAACAATCGTATTTTAAAACTTATGAATCGAAAATACACCAGAGAACATTACTTAGAAATTATATCAAAAATAAAAGCAAAAATACCTAATGTAAAAATCACTTCAGATTTTATTGTCGGCTTTCCAACTGAAACAGAAAGTGAATTTTTAGACACATTAAGTTTGGTCGAACAAGTAAAATATGACGGAATATTTGCATTTATGTATTCTCCAAGAGAAGGCACTGTTGCTGCAAAAATGGAAGGTCAAATTCCACTTGAGATAAAAAGACAAAGGGTAAACAAGCTTTTAGCTCTCGAAAAGAAAATACAAAAAGAGGCAAACTGATGATAGATGAAATAGCAAAAATTGTCGAGCCTAAGGGCATGATGGCGCAATATAAAACTCTTAAAGAACAGCATCCTGACTGTGTGCTTTTTTTTAGACTTGGCGACTTTTATGAAATGTTTTTTGAAGATGCTGTTGAAATGAGCAAGCTTTTAGATTTGACTTTGACTCAAAGAGGTGGAAACGTTATGTGTGGCGTTCCTGCACATTCTGCGCAAGTCTACGTAGCAAAAATCGTTGCTACAGGAAGAAAAGTAGCTATATGCGAACAAGCAGAACTAAAACCTGGCCAAAAGGGGATGATGAAAAGATTTATTTCTCGAGTTGTCACGGCTGGGACTGTTACTGAAGAGGAAATGCTTGAAAGTGCAAAAAACAATTTCATCTTATGTTTAGCAAAAGCTGGAGAGAAGCTAGGAGTAGCATATTCTGACATAACTACGGGTCTTTTTGAAGTAGAGGATGTAAGTGAAAATTTGTCCAATTCTTTGACAGACATTTTGACGCGTGTCGGCCCTAGTGAAGTGATTGCAAATGAAGAAGCCAAAAATCTTTATGATTCACTTCCAATTCAAAAACAGGGTTTTTTGCCCAAAGCACAAATTTATTATGATTGGGCTTTTCATTTTGAAAGAGCAGATGAGAATTTACAAAGACAATTTGGAGAAAATTACAAGAGGGTTTACGAATTAGAAAACAAACGAGAAGTCACGCTTTCTGCTGGCGCACTTATTGAATATTTAGTTGAAACACAAAAACGTAAAATAGACAGCATAAAGAAGCTTAATCTTGTAAAAAACAGTGATTTTCTGCAACTTGACACTACTGCTAGACGCAACCTCGAATTAGTTGAAACAATTCGTGAAAGAAAAAGATATGGGTCTTTAATTTGGCTTTTAGACAAAACAAAAACAAGTATGGGAGCACGAAAATTCCGTTACATTTTCGACCATCCTTTGCAATCACGTGATAAACTAAACAGAAGGCTGGACAAGGTAGAAACTCTATTTAACAACACAGTAAAACGCGATCAACTTGGTCAAATGTTGTCTAAAATTGGCGATATCGAACGTCTTGCAGGGCGCATAGCTTATGGCTCAATCACGCCAAAGGATTTGTTGTCGTTGAAAAGTTCTTTAGAATATTTGCCTAATCTAAAATCTATTTTAGCTTCTTGCAAAGATTTTGATGACGAACAAAAGATGATAAATGGATTTGAAGATCTTTTTGCTCTTTTAAACAAGGCCATAGATGATAATGCTCCGTATTTGACTAAGACTGGTGGTTATATAAAAGATGGCTTTAACACAGAACTTGACCAGTTACGAGAAATGAAATCCAATGCAAAAAAATGGATTGATCAACTTGAAGAAGAAGAGAGGCAAAAAACGGGAATTAAAAGTCTTAAGATTATAAAATCCAGAGTGTATGGCTATTGCATAGAAGTTAATAAAAGAGAAATTGACAAAGTACCTATCATGTACAAGCGCAAACAAACAGTTGCAAATAATGAAAGATTTGTAATGGAAGATTTAGCAAATCTAGAAAGGCAGTTGCAGGGTGCCGAAGAAAAGGCAATACAACTAGAAGATGTCATTTTTACTGAGTTAAAAAAATATCTACTAACTTTGGTGGAACCTTTGCTTGAAACAGCAGATGCTATCAGCAGAATAGATGTAATTTATTCATTAGCCCAGGTCGCCGTCAAAAACAATTATGTTAGACCTGTTTTGCTTGAAAAAGGTGATAAAATAAAAATAGAACAAGGAAGACATCCCGTTGTTGAAGCTTTTCTTGGTGGAAGCACGTTTATTGCAAATGACACATTTTTATCGAGGCCAGACGATCAAATTATGATTATTACAGGGCCTAATATGGCTGGGAAAAGCACTTATATGCGTCAAGTTGCTTTGATAACTTTCATGGCTCATATAGGGAGCTTTGTGCCTGCTGAAAGAGCTGAAATTGCGATTACTGACAGAATATTTACGCGTGTCGGTGCTAGCGACGATTTGGCATTTGGACAAAGTACGTTTATGGTTGAAATGAGCGAAGTTGCTACAATTCTTGCAAACGCGACTCATTACAGCTTGATTATACTTGATGAAATAGGAAGGGGGACTTCTACTTTTGACGGGTTGTCTATTGCATGGAGCGTTGTTGAACATATAGCAAAAAACTTGCCAGCAAAAACATTGTTTGCAACTCATTATCACGAACTAACAAATCTTGAAAATATGCTTACTGGAGTAAAGAATTACAAAATCCTTGTTAAAGAAACAATGGATCAGGTTTTATTTTTACGAAAAATAGTAAGAGGTGGTGCAAATAAAAGCTTTGGAATTGAAGTGGCTAGAATGGCTGGCCTGCCAAAAGAGGTTTTATTAAGAGCGAAAGAAATTAGTAGAACTCTTGAAAAACAAAACTTAAACTTAGAGTTAAGCATAGAAGATCAGCCAGTTATTCAAGAAGACAACAAAGTTAAAAATGAAATTTACAACATAGTAAAGGACTTAGACCCAAATCGCATATCACCTATGCATGCCTTTGAGATTTTAGTCGATCTCACTTCAAAGGCAAAGGAGGAAAAATGAAAATTCAATTGTTAGACAGCACAATATTTAATCGTATAGCGGCCGGTGAAGTTGTCGAACGCCCTGCATCTATAGTTAAGGAACTTGTTGAAAACAGCATTGATGCTGGCGCAAGTGTAATTAGCATTGAAATTGAAGACGGTGGGAAGAAAAAGATAACAGTTTCCGACAACGGTCATGGTATTGAAAGGGAAGACCTAGAAAAAGCTTTCTTGCCACATGCCACTAGCAAAATTAAATCGCTTGCTGATCTTGACAAAATACAAACTCTAGGGTTTAGGGGAGAAGCACTCGCATCAATAGCATCGGTTTGTCATGTTTATGCATCATCAAAAACTGAAGAGGCGCTGTCAGGTTCTAGCATACGAATTGACGGCGGTTTGTTTAGTGAAGTTAAAGATGTTGCAAGAAATAAAGGTACGACCATTGAAGTCACCGACCTTTTTTACAATGCACCAGTTCGTGCAAAATTTTTGCGTAAATCAAAACGAGAAGAAGCAGAAATCACGCAACTCATAGAAAAATTCATGCTTGCTCATCCAGAAATTTCATTTCTGTATGTAGCTGATGGCAAACAGGTCTACAACACAATATCTTCCGAGTTGTCGGACATAATTTACACAATATATGGGAAAGAAGTGTATGACAATTTGATAAAGATTGATGCAGAATCGAATGGAATATCGCTAACAGGTTTTATAGTTAGTCCAAGATATTCACGTTCAAACCGAACTTATCAAACACTTTTTGTTAATGGAAGATTTGTAGAAAATTATCTTATTTCATCAGCAATTCAAGGTGCATACGAACCGTTTTTAATGAAAGGAAGATTTCCAATTTTTGTTTTAGGATTAAGGGTTGACCCAGAAATAGTTGACGTAAACATTCACCCAACGAAAAAAGAAGTCAGATTTCAAAATCCTAATGAAATTTTTGCTTTTGTGCTGTCTGCAATTAAGCAAGCGCTTCAAAATCAAGATATGATCGCTTCATTTGATAATAAAAAAATTGACGAATTCCAATTTACACAAACAGAATTACAATCATATGACAACAAACAAGGTTTTAGGCACATTCCTATCGTTGACCTTGAGCCAATGTCTAAAAAAGAGGGAAAAAGTTTTAAAGATGTGAATGACTCTGTAAAAAAGATTGACCAACAGGAAAGAAAGATAAATGAAGTTAAAATTGAAACTGAAAAATCCAAAACTAAAACTCCAGACTTTTTGAATATAACTATTGAAGAAGAAATTCCAATCAACAAGCGAGGTGGGCCTATATTTTTTGATCAATCTGCCACCAGCGAAAGAAATTTTTTACAAAAGCAAGACAAATTTATAAGTGCTAGCATTAAAGACGAAATGAAAATTTTTGGCACACTTTTTAAAACCTATATCTTGGTTGAATATGACGAAAAACTTTATTTTATTGATCAGCACGCAGGACATGAGCGAATATTATTTGACAAACTCATTAAACAAGTTGAAAATCAAAAGATTTTAAAACAACCACTATTAATTAATTTTGAATTAAAGCTTTCTTCTAAAGAAAAAGCAATGTTTGAAGATGTCAGGGAGGCACTTTCAAAACTAGGATTTGACATCGTAGAAGAAGAAGGTAGAATTCAAATTTCAGCAGTACCTTTAGTGCTTTCAAGCATATCTTTAAATGAGTTTGTTGATGATGTAATGCGTGATCATGAAATATGGAATAAAACAGCTAGTGACTTATTAAAAGAAAGACTTGCTCAGTATGCTTGCAAACATGCTGTCAAAGCTGGTGACTCATTGTCTAATGAAGCTATTGCGAGCCTCTTAGAAGATGTCCGCAAAGGAGTTCTTTTATGTCCTCATGGCAGACCAATTATTGTTGAAATGACAAAACGAGATTTAGAAAAACTTTTTAAGAGGATTGTGTGATGAACAAGGTTCTTTTTATTCTTGGGCCAACAGGTGTTGGTAAAAGTGAGGTTGCCATTAAACTAGCACAAATGTTTGATGGCGAAATCATATCTGCAGATTCAGTTCAGGTTTTTCGAGGATTAGATATAGGCTCAGCAAAGGTTTCAAAAAAAGAACAAGAGATGGTCAAACATCATGCAATTGACATTTTAAATCCTAATGAAAGATTTTCTGTTTTTGATTACGTTAAACTTACAAAACAGTTAATTGATGAAATTTCGTTAAGAGGAAAATTGCCAATCATTGTCGGTGGGACTGCGCTTTATGTTAAAGCTTTAACAGAAGGTTATGATTTTGGCGGAGATGGTGAAAACACTGAGCTTCGCAAAAACCTGGAAAAACTTTCAGAGCAAGAGCTTGTTGAAAAACTAAAAGAACTTGCTCCTGAAAAAGTTGATGAAATTGATTTAAAAAACAAACGTCGCCTTATTAGAGCAGTCCAAATTGCTATTGAAGGGAAAAGTGTTGCAAAAGAAAAACCGAATATGCAATTTTTAGTTTTAGCGCTCACATGCCCAAGAGAGCAGTTGTATGAAAAAATCAATTTACGAGTTGACAAAATGATGGAAAGTGGCTTAGTAGATGAAGTAAAAAGATTAAAAAGGCAGGGTTTAACAAAAGCTGACCAATCTATGAGTGCAATAGGATATAAAGAAATTTTGTCATATCTTGACGGAGAAATAAATCTTGACGAAGCAATAGACCTTATAAAGCAACACACGAGAAACTATGCAAAACGACAGATGACATTTATTCGTAGTTTAAATTGTCATCAGGTTTTGAGAAGTGATGAAAGTAAAATCATAAGCTTGGTGGAGGAATTTTATGACAATAAATGAGATAGAAAACCAATTATCAAATAAATTTAAAGACATAGATGAAATTGCTTTTTTTAACCAGAAAAAAGTTGTTGAAGCTTTTCGTGAATGTCGAATTTCAAATTCAATGTTTAGCTGTTCGACAGGCTATGGTTATGACGATCAGGGCAGAGATAATTTAGCACGACTTTTTGCGAAAATATTTGGAACTGAAAGAGCACTTATTAGTCCAATAATAACTTGTGGAACACATGCGATTTCAATTGCACTATATGGCTTGTTAAGACCAGGCGACACTATGCTTTCAATAACAGGCAAACCATATGACACATTGACTGACACTTTGTATGGAAAAGGAAACGGCAGTTTGGAAGATTTTAAAATAAAAGTCGAACAGTTAGACCTTTTAAATAATGAAATTGACTATGCTAATCTTCAAAAAAAATTAAAAAAACTTAAACCTAAAGTCATTTACTTGCAACGTTCAAAGGGCTATAGTTCAAGAAAAGCGCTTAGCATTTCTCAAATCGAAAGAGCTTGCGCATATGTTAAAACTATTTGTCCAAAATGCTGGATTTTGGTTGACAACTGTTATGGTGAGTTTGTTGAAAAATTAGAGCCAACGCAGGTAGGTGCTGATGTTGTCATGGGTTCATTAATAAAAAATGCTGGAGGAGGTCTTGCTCCTACAGGCGGTTATATAGCAGGCAAGACGGAAGCGGTCGATTTAATAGCGAAAAGGTTTACTTGCCCATCTTTGTCAACAGAGGTGGGAAGCTATGAAAACACTTATCGAAGCTTTTTTCAGGGATTGTTTATGGCTCCTCACACAGTCGCCCAAGCTATGAAAGGAAGCTTGTTAATTGGCAAAATAATGGAAGAGAAAGGTTTTAAAGCTTTGCCTTCAACAGATGAACAAAACAGCGATATTGTTCGAAGCATAATATTTAATGACAAAGAAAAACTTATCAAATTTGTGCAAATAGTTCAAAAATATTCGCCAGTTGATTCTTTCGCGGTGCCTTTCCCATGGGACATGCCAGGTTACAACGATCAAGTCATTATGGCGGCAGGGACTTTTGTAGCAGGTTCATCAATAGAGCTGTCATGTGATGGCCCTATCAGACCACCATACATTGCATATTTTCAGGGCGGGTTAACTTACGAACACGTCAAGATGGTGGCTGAAAAACTAATTGATGAAGTTTAACTCCGAATCAAATAAACAAAGATGTTCTTTTTTGTAGAAAATGCTCGTAAATTAGTGTATGACTAATTTTAAATCAAGATCCTTATTTTCACGATTTAAGATGAACTTGGCATCAAAGTTTTCGGAATGTAAGGGAAGGATATGGCTGATTTCAGTTATTGTTTTGATTTGTTTTGTTGCGGGGATTGTTTTGTTTTCTTCAAATCCTTATTCATATCCAGGTGATGAATATTTGCTGTCGTTTAAAGGCGCAGGAGATGGATTTGGAGCATTTTTTTCAAGGACGTTTTCAATAACAATAGTAACAGGCATAATTTTTGTTTTATCTTTAAACAAATGGCTTTTCCCGTTGGGAGTTGCTTTAATAGGTTTTCGTGCTTATCTTTTAGGGTTTAACATTTCTATCCTATGCTCAAGCTTTGGGCTGTCTGGTGTTATCGATGCAATAATCATTGTTATTCCTTGTCAAATCGGTATGCTTATCGGTTTTGTATTGCTCTATGCATTGCTCACCAAATCTCGTTCTTTATGTTTTGGATATGGAAGGGGAAGCGTTTTTAAAATTTTGTTATCTTTTTATCTAATTATTATCTTATTCAATTTGATTGAAACAATTTTATTATTTGTATTTTCTTCAAGTGTGATTTTGGTAATTTAACACAAGATTTGATTTTTAGTAAACACGCATAAAAAACTCTTTTTCGAAAAAACTATTTTTGAAAAGGAGAATAGAAATGAAAAAATTTCTTGCATTTAGTGTTATTTCTGCTGTTATACTATCAATATGTTGTAGTTCGACACCAGCTATAGTTTATGCATCAAATGAAATTAGCTCAAAATCTGCTTGTTTAGTTGATTTTGGATCACAGGAAGTTTTGTTTGAAAAAAACTCGCATGCAAAAGTACCTATCGCAAGCATGGTTAAAATGATGACAATACTTTTGACAGTTGAAGATATTGAGAGCGGAGAATTAAAACTTGATGATATGGTTACAACAAGTGAAAATGCCTCAGGCATGGGAGGTTCTCAAGTTTTTATAGATCCATATGTTGAATACAGCGTTGAAGATTTGCTTAAAAGTGTCATCATCGCTTCAGCCAACGATGCTAGTGTAGCTCTTGCGGAACACATCAGTGGAAGCGAAACAAATTTTGTTAAAAGAATGAACAAACGCGCAAATGAACTCTCCATGAATGACACTCATTATGTCAACTGTACTGGATTGCCGGCACCAGAAGGTTATTCCTCAGCTTACGACAGTGCAATAGTTTTAGGTGAACTTTGCAAGCATGAGATATATCATAATTACAGCACAATTTGGATGGAAGATCTAATTCATCCATCTGGAAGAAAAACAGGACTCACAAACACAAACAGGTTAATCAGATATTACAGTGGTTGTGATGGTGGTAAAACTGGGTCAACAAATGAAGCTGGATGTTGTCTTTCAGCAACAGCCAAGCGAGATGATATGCGTTTGATTGCAGTAATAGTAGGGGCAAAAGACAGCCAAACAAGATTTAATGAATGCTCACAACTTTTTAATTACGGTTTTGTAAATTTTGAAAACATATGTTTAATTAACGAAGCTGATGTAGTTGGTCAATCCAGCATAGTTAAAGGCAAAAAACAACAAATAGATGTTTATCCAAGCCAAAATTACACTGTCTTAATAAAAAAGAATGAAGAAAATCCTTATAAAGTAGATTATGATTATTCAAAATCAATTAAAGCACCATTAAATCAAGGTGACGTTGTTGGGAAAATTGTAGTATCTAAAAATGGTGTAGTAACCAAAGAGATTGACCTTGTCATACGTGATTCTGTAGAAAAACTTGGATACATTGACACGTTAAGAAAAATTACTGAAAAATGGTAGTAGAAAAGCCCGAAATTTTCGGGTTTTTTCTTTGAAAAATATTTTTATTTTGATATACTAAAAAAGTATGGAAAATGAACAGCTCAATTTTTTAGATGACAAAGTCCGTTTTAAATTAGAAAATTTCGAGGGACCACTCGATCTTTTGTTGCATCTTATTAAATCTGCAAAATTAGACATCATGGAAGTAAAACTTGCTGATGTGACTGAACAATATCTTGAATACATGCAAGATCTTTCTTCGGTTGATATGGAAAGGGCTAGTGAATTTATAACTGTTGCTGCAACACTTGTCGAAATTAAATCAAAGCACTTGTTGCCTGTTTTAGAAGAGAATGAAAATGAGGAAGAAGAGGACAGTGAAGCCCTTTTGCTTAGACGATTGAAGGAATATGAATTGTTTAAGGAAATTGGCGTTTCGTTAAAAGATAGGGAGGATATAAACAAGTTTTACAGAGCACCTGGAGAAGAAACTGAAAAGGTTAAAATAGTTGTAAAGGACATGGTGCTTGACAAACTTTTAGATGCCTTTGCAAATCTTTTAGCAAAACAGAGCTTACGACAAAAAGAAGCTCCACCTCCTAAGAAAATTGTTAAAGACAGGTTTACAGTGGCTGAAAAAATTGTTTCTATTAGAGACTATGCACGCGAGCATAAAAGATTTGAATTTGAAGACTTGTTTGTTAGCGACATGACAAAGAGTGAAATGATTAACATCTTTTTAGCATTATTGGATTTGTTAAAATTACAAGCAGTCAGAGTAGAGCAGGCTGGTATATTTGATCAAATACACATTATTTCAAACGAGGTGAATTAGTATGGGTACATTAGACACGACATTTAATTTAAAAGAAGTTGTAAGAGCAATTTTGTTTGTTGCAGGTGAAGGAGTAGAAAAAGAATATTTAGCACAAAAGCTTGATGTCGACTTAAAAAAATTGGAAAAAGTTTTAAAGGAACTTGAAGATGAGTGTTCTGCGGAAAATGGAATTCATTTAATTCGTTACAAAAACAAAGTTCAATTTTCATCAAATCCAAACTTTGCTTCTTACATTTCTGATGTGTTGAGCCCTGTGAGAGAAAAATCTCTGACTCGCGCAGCTTTAGAGACTTTGGCGATCATTGCTTACAAACAACCTGTCACAAAACTTGAAATAGAAGACATTCGCAGGGTCAATTGTGATTATGCGACTCAGGCGCTTTTGGATCAAAACATGATTGAAATCGTTGGAAGAAAAGACGCCGTGGGTAGACCGCTCATGTTTGGAACAACTGAAGCTTTTTTGAAGCGATTTAACGTCGAGTCAATTGAATCTTTGCCTGATTATGACGAACTTATGGAACGCATAAAGGTTTTACACAACGAAGAAGATGAATTAGAACAAAATGATTCATTGTTTAAAAATGTCGATGATTTTCAATTTGAAGACGAAAAAGAAGAGAACGCTTAATAAATAACTTTTTTGTCATAAAATTTCTATTTTTGCCACTTTTCTCATATATCTAAATTATGAAAATTGAGTATAAAAGAAAATTTAGTATGAGAAAAGCGGTGTTTTTTTTAATCTTGGCTTTTTCGACAGCACTTATTGTTTTGGTGGTGATGCATTTATGCGGATATTAAAAAAAATTCCTATTCATCCAAGCTTTTATTTAGTCTTTATTTGGTTTGCTGTCACTGGACAAACATTGCTTTTTTTTATTTTAATATTTTGTTTACTAGTTCATGAGATGGGGCATTATCTTGTAGCAAAAAAATTGAAATATAAATTATCAAGTTTTTATTTAGCACCTTATGGTGTCGCCTTAAACTACAAAGATTCTAAATTTCTTGGTAAAGATGAAATAAAAATTGCACTCGCTGGGCCGATCTCAAATATATTATTTTGCATTGTTATTGTGGCAAACTGGTGGATTTTTCCTGAAACATATTTTTACACGTCTGAGTTTGTGGATTTAAGCATGGGGCTAGCATTATTCAATCTTCTGCCTGCTTATCCATTAGATGGCGGTAGGGTGATGGTTGGACTCTTAAGCGAAAAAATTTCAAGAAAAAAAGCTTTAAAAGTCGTGCGTTTTGTCAACATAGTTTTTTGTTTTGTTTTTGCCATATGTTTTGTTGTCACTTGTTTTGTCAATTACAATCCGACCTTTGCGCTTATGATCGTATTTTTATTGGGAGGTATGATAGAAAGTAAAATGGAAGGCGAATATCAGCTAACAGATGTTTTTAAGAAAAAGATTAAAAATTTTTCCTCAGTAAAATTTCTTGCTGTGAATGAACAGTCAAGTATTGGTGAATTGATGAGGGCTGTTGATAGCGCGAAGTTGACTATTTTTTGTCTGGTGCAGGACAACGGTAAAACCGTTATATTGACAGAAAAAAAGGTGCTTTCTCTTTGTTTGAAGCACCCTATTACTACCAAACTAAGTCAACTTGACATTTAGCTTAAATATGGTAAAAGACTTTCGATATTTGATTTTTGAAAGTTTTTTAATTTTTCTAAAATTTCGTCGAGTTCAATGGAGATGTTTTTATGGTCGGATGCATCTTTTATGCAAGTTATATATCCCATAAAAGAGCCCAATATCAATAGTTCAGATATTTTTCTATTAGATTTGTCTGTCATAGTGGACATGTTTACACTCATCCACATTTTTACTTTTTCAAGCCAACTATTATCTTTTATGCCTTTAATGTCTTCACTTTTTGCATAAACTTCACATTCTTTAGAAAGCGAATAATATTTGTCTTGTATTTCGGCAACAAGATTTTTTAAATTGTCATCTTGTATTTTTGGTAATATGTCTTCAATAGCCTGTAAACCTGCATTTATGTTTTGATAAATTGCATTAACATAATTTTGTAAAAGTTCATTTCTGTCCATACATTTCTCCTTTTTGAAAATAGTTTTATCCCAAAAAAAATTTTGTATGCAGATTACGCATACATTTTTTTAAATTTCTCAAAATATTTTTTAGAGGTGATTATGCGCTTTTCAACAAAACTTTATTCCGTGTTGTTTATTATTACAATGATTGCTGGCATCGTGCTATCTAAATGGGTTATAGAAGGTATAAACTTTTCAGGAACGAACTTTTTTTATGTTTTTAATGCTTACAACATTGCAGGGCTAGTAATGATAGCTTTAAACACAATATTCGGTATGATTTTGTATGCAAGATTTTTAAAAAGTTTAAAACTTTCTAGAGCAATTTTTTTTGCTACTTTTCCAATAACCATTTCATATGCTTTCGCTTTGTTTTTGATTGCTAGTGCAAGAACACTTGATGGTGAAATAGCAAGTTTTTTAAGAAACGTGTTAAAAATAAATTCTACATTTAATGCGTTGTTATGGTGTGTGCTTATCACTCTCATTTATCTGTTAGTTGTTTTTTTGATTTATGCTTATCTATGTATGCCTGTTCAAAGGGTAGAAAAAATTACGAGGCGTTTAAGTGATGGCAGAGTCAAAGAGGAAAGCTTTGAAGTAGGAAATTCTAAACAATTTAAAACGATTGAGTCTGCACTTGAAAAAATTAATTACAATTACAAAGAAAAGGAAAATTTAGTAAAACAAACCGACCTCGAAGCGCAAAAATTTATACCAAGAGAATTTTTGAAATTTCTTGGCAAAAACTCTATTACAGAATTAGAACTTGGAAATCAAGTGCAAAAAAATGCAACTACCTTTTTTTGCGATATATCAAGCCTAGACAAGCAAAAGTTGTCATTGTCGCTTGAAGAAAATTTTAATTTTATTAATTCTTATTTTAATGTTGTGTCGCCAATTATACGCAAATATGATGGCTTCATTGACAAGTACTTGGGCGATGGAATACTAGCTGTGTTTTCTAGACCTGAAAATGCTTTAGAATGTTCGACGGCCGTTTGCAGAGCAATAGAAATTAAAAACCACAGTCAAAAAAGTTTGCCAAACATCAATGTCAGAATATCAATTCATACTGGAGAAATAATGTTTGGGGTTGTCGGTGAACAGCAACGAAAAAGTCCGACAGTTATTTCGGATGTTGTAAATTTAGCGACCAAAATGGAAGATATAAATTTGCTTATGGGCACAAAAGTTGTTTTTTCAAAAGAAACGTTAAACGAGCTACCAGCCAAATACCAATTTGCATACAGAAACATAGGCTCTTTGACATTAGAAAACGGAGACAAGACTTCTTTATTTGAAAACCTCGAAGTTTATCCAAGAAGAAAAAAGGACAGGCTAATGCATTTAAAACGTAATTTTGAAGATGGAGTAAGATGTTTTCATGAGGGAGAGTTTTTAAAAGCAAAATCATGTTTTAGAGAAGTTTTAAAGTATGTTTCTGATGACAAAGCCTCTTATGTTTACTTTAACAAAGCAAGTGATAAAATCGAGCAAAATATTTCTTGACAATTATTTTTAAATTAATTAAAATTAACATATGTCTATGTTAGGTCGTGACACAAAAAAGTGCCCAAGATGTGAGGCAAAGTGTTTACTAAGTCAGCTTCGATGTCCAGAGTGCGGACTGGTTTTTTCGCGTATGGAAAATGCGACAAACAAGGCAGGTTGGCAAAGGCTTAAAAACAAAGAAAAAGACGCGGTTTTGTACGTCAATCAAGTTCCACCTGATTTAAAAAAATGGAAGCTAATTTTGTTTACAGTTTTATTCGGCCTGTTTGGCGGAGGTTATTTTTATGTTAAACGCTGGCAGAGAGGCATCTTTTACTTAATAGGTTTCGCCTTACTTACAATTAGTGTTGTTTTAAACGCTTATCTTGTCAATGTTTGGGATGGTTTGTTAATTCAGTTGTTTGGTTTGTTTGTTGGAATTTATGGAGTCATGTGGATTTTGGATATAATTTTTGTTTGCACAGGAAAGTTTAAAATTCCTGTTTCTTTGCCAGAAGAGGAGAAAAAATGAGGATTGTTGTAGGAGTTAGTGGAGGAGTCGATTCTTCAGTTGCTGCATATTTACTAAAAAAACAGGGTCACGAAGTTATTGGGCTATTTATGGTTAATTGGCAAGAACCAAATGGTGAATGTACAGCAGAAGCAGACTTTGAAGATGTCAAAAGAGTATGTTCAAAAATCGGCATACCGTATTTTTCAGTTAATTATGCTAAAGAATATTATGACAGAGTTTTTAAGTATTTTTTAGATGAACACAAAAATGGTAGAACTCCCAATCCCGATGTTTTATGTAATCGTGAAATTAAATTTGGCCCATTTTTAGATCAAGCAAAAAAATTGGGCGCAGATATGATTGCAACAGGTCATTATGCGAAGAAAATAGAGCGAAATGGAAAATTTTATTTAGCTAAAGCGACGGATGAAAGCAAGGATCAGTCTTATTTTTTAAATCAACTTTCGCAATCTCAGCTTGCAAGTGTAATTTTTCCATTACAGGACATAAGAAAAACAGAAGTTAGAAAGATTGCAAAGGAACTTGGCTTGTCTACCGCAGAAAAAAAAGACTCGACAGGCATATGTTTTATTGGTGAGCGAAATTTTAAAAATTTTCTAAAAAATTATTTACCAGCACAACCTGGAGAAATTGTAGACACAAATGGAAACGTCATTGGCAAGCACGAAGGAGCTATGTTTTACACTTTAGGGCAAAGACGGGGTCTTAACATCGGAGGACAGGCAGGGAAGGACAACGGCAGATGGTTTGTAGTCAAAAAAGATATGCAAAAAAATCAAATAATAGTGGCACAAGGTGATGACAAACTTTTGTATTGTGATGGATTGTTTGCAGTGGATATGAATTATATCACAGAAATGCCAAAGGAAAAGGAATTCGACTGTTTTGTCAAAATTCGCTACCGTCAGCCTGATCAAAAAGCAAAGATAAAAATTATTGACGAAAAAAACATTAAAATAGATTTTTGTCAGCCTCAGAGAGCTGTTGCGCCAGGCCAATATGCTGTTTTATATGATGATGAAGGCATCTGTTTAGGTGGCGGAAGGATTGATAAAACATTCAGCGCCTCTTGACAAAAAAAATAAACAAACTATAATAGGATTAGGAGAAGCTATGACAAAAAATTTTGTAAATGAAAATGAAATGGATTTTGAAATATTAAAACAACAAAGAGAAGAATACTACAATTACATAGTAGACAAATATGCTGAACCAACAGCTAAAGCCTATTTTGAAAGCAAAATAGCTTTTTTTCATGCAGTTGTAGATTTTGCAATCAAATTTGATATAGAAAGAATAGCATCATTAGCAAGAGGTTATATCGTAGTTTTCAACAAAAATCAAATCAGTGATTATACGGATGTTAAAAAAATTGTTACAAACTACGATACGTTTACTATGATAGCAAACAGTTTAATGGAAAAAATTGGGAAAAATTTAAGCCATAAGAAAAACACTTTTAAAAAAGATGAAACTTATTCAAATATGCTAGATAAGCTTGAAACAGTTGATCAATCATATTTTGATTTTGTTGAAATGTGCAATTACATAAATCATGAAGACACTATCTTACCAGATCATGTTGCCATTCAAGAAAAGAAAAAGCAGGAACTAGAAAATATTTGCAACAAATAACTTTATGATTTTTTATAATTGCATGCTGTTTGGTTACATACAAATTTTTAAAATAGAAACGACAGAAAATTTTGGAAGTATTTTTACGCAGAGGTCGGGATTATTGCCCCACAAACATAAATGTTGGCGGGGACCCCATCCATAAAAAAAAACGGGTTCGAATCCCGACGTTTGTTATATATTGAAATATAAAATGGCGCAGAGGTCGGGATTCGAACCCGAGGTGGCTCTCACCACACACGCTTTCCAAGCGTGCACATTAGACCGCTCTGACACCTCTGCAAATGACGCTATATTTTAACACATAAAAAATTTTTTTGCAATAAAAAACAATAATATTGTGCAAGGCTTGTAAAATTGATACTAGCAAAATAAAAACGTATTGTAAATTTTTACAGCTTATCTAAATTTTAGTAGTCTTTTAATTTTTTGCTTTATTCTATCTCTTTTTAAAGTAAACGCATGTTTACGCTGTCAAATTTAAGGCAATTTGACATGCAACCTTTACAACAGCAAAAATATTTTTTTTGCAGTTAAGAGAATGTAACGCAGAAAGAAAACACTATGTTAATCGGGTTATCTTAGTTTATTGCATTATTTCAAAAGCAACTGAGTGTTATATTTTTTTCTTATAACCATATTTCTTATTGAGTCGATTGTTTTCAACACACAGCAAGCAGAATTTATACAAACTGCAACTTTTAGTTTTATAGCAGTAAACATCGCATTGCTTCTATTTATACTTCCTATCTTGTCATCTAAAAGAAGACAAGTTTTGCAAACAAAATTGAAAGCTTTGCAACTCACTTATAATGACGAAGAAAGCGTAAAGATTTTTATTGAAGAATCAGACCAAAAGATGATGGATCTGACACACGTAATCAACATGATTGTTACTGAAACAATCTGTTCGTTTTTAATTTTGATTATTAGCATGTTTGTTACAATATTTGTTGACAGCATGAGCGCTAAATCTGCATTACAAATATCTGCTTTAACTGTTCAAATAACTTATTTTTTAAATATGATTTTATGGTTATGTTATATTTATTGGAAATCACCAAATATTTATTTGAAAAAAATTAATCAAATGGACAACAGTGTTAGAAAAAAAGATTTCTAATTATTTGTCTATTTTTTAATTATATAGGATAAAATAAAATTGAAAAAGTTGACTTGAATATGCTTATATGTTAACATAATAAGGTGCTTGAAGTTTTTAAAATTATTAATCAAGGGGTTTAAATGAAAAAACAAAATCTGCCATTAGCAATGCTTACATCCTTTTTGTGTGCCACAGTTGGAGCAGTCATTTGGGGGCTGATGTACTATCAAGGTTGGTTTGTGGGATACATTTCTCTTTTATCAATGTTTGCGACAGGGTGGTGTTACTTAAAATTTTACTACAAACTAGATTGGAAATTTTATGTTTGGAACATTACAATTGTCGTTCTTTTAAACCTAGTTTCAAGCATTTTGTGCGATTTACTTGTAATGATGTCTATTTATAATGTTACCTTTGGAAGTGCTTTTTCTTTGTATCAACAACTTTTGTCTGACAATGCTTACAGGACCATGTATATATTAAATTTAGTTTCAAATTTAATTTTTTCTGCATTTGGCATTGGCTTTGCTGTCTATATATTTCGAGGGCGACATTATGTCAACATGCAAATCGAGAAAACAAAAAACTTTTCACAACATAAAGAAAAACCAGTCGAATCAATATCTGCAACAGCTGTGTCACAGGCAGAGCAAGTTATTGCAGAATATGTAAAACTTTTTAAACAAACCAATTTGGATAGTTCGAAGTTCATAGAAAAACGCAAACAAATTGAAAAAACCTATTTAATTAATTTGTCTGAAAGCGAAAAAAATGATATGATTAAGTACATCGATAACATAAAAACTGCAACTCCAGAAGAGGAGAACGCAATTAAACTGTTAAAGATTAAATTAAAATAAAGGTGTAAAATATGATAATTAAATTTTCTACTGATTCAACATGTGACTTGCCAAAAGAATTGATAGAGAAAAATGCTATCTCAGTGTTTCCATTAGTTGTAAATTTAGGGGATGAAGAGTACTATGACGGGCAAAACATTAAACCTGATGACATTTATGATTATGTTGCAAAAACAGGAGATTTGCCAAAAACAGCTGGAAGAGGCGTGGAAGATTTTAAAGAATATTTTCTAGACCTTTTAAAAACGTGCGACGCTGTAGTTCATTGCGGAATTGGAGCCGATCTTTCAGTATGCTATCAAAATGCCTGCCTTGCAGCAAAAGAAATAGGTGAGGGAAAAGTAAAAATTGTTGACAGCAAAGCCCTTTCATCTGCTACTGGTCTGATAATTTTAAGCGGAGCAAATGCTTACAAACAAGGAGCAGGATTAGACGATATTGTAAAAAATATGTCTGACGCATCAAAACACGTTCAAGCATCTTTTATGGTTGACAAGCTAGATTATTTGCATAAGGGTGGAAGATGCTCTCGCTTTACCTTTTCTATGGCGAATTTGTTAAGAATTAAGCCAAGACTAGAAGTCGTTGATGGCAAGCTTATAAACACAGGCAAAGAAATTGGGCCAATGAAAGTGGTTTTAAAAAAATATATAGACACAATTTTAAAAAAGTACAACAATCCAAGAAAAGACTATTGCTTTGTTACTCACACAAAAATGGATGATGAATTAATTAAAGAGATTGTCGACTACGTAAAATCAAAAAACATCTTTTACAACATAGAAGAAAGTGTTGCTGGAAGCGTTATCACTAGCCACTGTGGGCCAGGTACACTTGGAATTTTGTATATAAATGATGGAAAATGTTAAAAGTTTATTCTTTTTAAATTCTTAGCAGATAGTTTTTTTATAATAATGAAATATCTATTAAAAATCTAGCAATTTTTATGATTTTATATCATATAAATTTTATTTGTCGAAGAAAAGCGTTTTTTTTCGAAATTTTTTAATTTTTTTTATTTTAGGTATTGACAGTGCATTTAAAATCATGTAGAATTAACATGTGTTGTTTACAAGGAGGAATTATAATGACAAACAAAGCAAAAGACTATTCGTATATTTTTATGTTATTGAGCGATAAGATGGGTGAAAAGAAGCAACTTTGCGAAAACAAGCAAAAAAAGTTTTATGATGAGTCAAGAGATGCTGCTATTGATATACATGCTTGCGCTAGTATTTATTTGGCAGCAAAGAACATAAAGAAGATCAAAGTTAGAATCGAAGATTTTTTCGATGAAGAGAAGATAAACAACTTGAAACAAAATGTAAGTACAATTAAAAATGATGTAAAAGTAGATTTTGTTTTACGTGATCATGATGCTACAGAAGTTTTGTTGTACAATCAGCAACTTCCTGTTAATTTAAGGACTAAATCTACCAACGAAAAATTAAAAGATGAAAAAAGTTTGAAGAAAATTATGCTAGCGTTTGAAGATGAAAACAAAAACGGCTACAACTACAATGCAATGGAAATGGCTGAAAACATCGCTAATGCCATATTAAAAGATCAATATTTAGTGCAACAAGACAACATAATAATCAAAAAACTTGACACTATTTTAAAGAATAGAATTAATTCAAGTCTTCAAAAACTAGATTTTGTTGCAAGATGTGACAAAGAATTTAGACCAATTTACGAAAATATTGAAAACCAAAAGAAAATAGAGCAGAAAAATATTCAAAAAGCAAAACAAGAACATAGAGAAAAAATTAGACAAAAAGCAGAAGCAAGAAAGGCAACAGAAAACAAGAGACAAGAAACAATAGAAAAATTTTCTAGATATTTGACTATATTTGATGTTAAAAAACATAGATACAACCAAATGTTTTATTTAGCGTCAGAGCACACTGACTTGTTGACAAGAGAAGAGAAAAGATCTTTGGCAGGCATTGAGGATAATTTAAACAAAATCTACAATAGAATAAGAAAATTAGATGTTACTCCATATAGTTATGTTGCGAGGGGAAAAGATGGGACCTTATTAGTTGATAAAAACGGATTTTATTGCATTGATCCAAATGCATCAACAAAAGCCCTTAGCAAATTTGTCAAAGCTATGGAAGAAAACACCGTATGTGAATGCTATGACAGAGTAAATAATCTTGAAGATTGCTTGAAGGAATTTATGCCTACAGGCGAACAAATTATGACAAGAATATGCTAAAATTATAAGATTAAAAAGATTGAAGAGAAATTTGACCATTGTTGTCAAATTTCTTTTTTTATATTTCTACATTAAAAATAATAATATTTTCTTTGATTAATTAATTTTTTGTGCTAATATGATTAAATAAATCAAGGAGAAAATATATGGATACTTGTATATTTTGTAAAATAGTAAAGGGTGAAATTCCATGCTATAAAATTTATGAAAACAAAGACGTTCTTGCATTTTTAGATATTGAAAATGACGTGCCAGGGCACACTCTTATTATCCCAAAAAAGCATTTGACAGATTTAGATAGTTGTGATGAAAAAACATATCAAAAGGTTTTGTCTACAGCAAAAAAATTAACTAAACATTTTTTATTTCTTGGTTTTGATGGGGTCAATTTGGTTTCAAATTGTAAAGAAGCATCAGGTCAAATTGTGCAACATTTTCACATTCACCTTTTCCCAAGAAAAACCAACGACGAAGCAAAACTCACAATGCAACCAGCAAAACAAAAAGAAACTTTAGAAACAGTTGCAAAAAAGTTGAGGTTAGAAGATTGAAAAAGGTTGTTTTATATTCAGATGGTGCATGTTCTGGAAACCCAGGAACAGGGGGTTGGGCCACAATCTTGCAGAGTGGAAAGCATGAAAAAGTTCTTTCAGGCGGAGAGGCTCTTACCACAAACAATCGAATGGAGCTTATGGGTGTTATAAGTGGATTTGAGGCACTAAAAGAAAAATGTCAGGTTGATGTTTACAGTGATTCAGCATATGTTGTAAATGCATTTTTGCAAAATTGGATAGAGTTTTGGACGCAAAACGCATGGAAGACAAAAGGAAAAAAACAGGTACAAAACATTGAACTTTGGAAACGTCTGCTTACTGCTATGAATGGGCACGAAGTCTTATGGCATAAAGTTAAGGGACACGCAGACAACGAACTGAACAACCGTTGCGATGAAATAGCACGAAACGAAATAACAAAAATAAAAAACACCTGACTATTATTATTTTTAACTATCAATATTAAAACCACTAACGATTAAAACGCAAACTGTTGTTGTGTTGTATGTTAGCTTGAAGCTTGTTCTATTTTTATTATGATTAATTATTTTAAAAAGATAGGCTTTATTTCATAAAAAGCAACTCTTAATTTTTTGGAGTTGCTTTTTTAAAAACTTATTTTCTAATCTGTGTTTACGAGATTTTCATAAACATACTCATAAACATTTGGTGCTTGCCGTTTCCATTTTTGATCAGCTTCTATTGCGCTTTGTCTAGAAGGAGCTTTGATTTTAATTTCAAACATTGGAGTTGAGATCATTGGTTCATATATGCGTAATGTAACAGTATAAGATCCGTCTTCATTTTTTACATAAGTTGAAGTATATTCTTGTGATGTCTTTACAGAAAGTTTGTTTAATTTTACGTATTCTGCCATTCTTTCACGTAACTCATATGGCACTCTTAAATATAGTTGAGCTAAGCATTCTCTTCCTGAATAAGTTATTGAATAAAGTTCGTCATTTTCAGCATTTTGTGCCTTGTAAATAAAACCAGTGTCGCATAGTTCCGCTATAATTGCCACACAATCCATATAACTTAACCAATCGTTTTCAATACAGCAAATATCTAAAATTGAGTTTTTTGTAAGAGGAATTTCCATTTTTTCCATAAAAAATAATAAAGTCAATTTTGTTCTAACTTTTTCTTCGTTGTTGATTTCATCTGAAATAATATTTTCCATGGATAAATAATAGCAGTTTTTTTTTAATATTGCAAATTTTTTGTTGTTTTTTATTATATTTATGCTAAAATATATTAAAAGGAATTGAGCTTATGGAAATAAAAGATGTCATTTTTATGTGCAACGAACTTATAGAGAGCAAATTGCTTTTTGCTGATCAAAAGATAGACAAACTTTTGGAAGCTGTGGCAAACTGCCCTGATGTTTATGAATTACTGTCTGATTGCATGGGTAATTTCAACAAAGAAAAGGAATACGAAAAAGCTTTTACAAAGGACGCAAGGGGAAACAACATTTTTGTTTTGCCAAAAGAAGAGTACAAAATTTTGGCACTTGTGTTTTGTATTTTAGCCGACATTAGAAACAAAAAACTTTCTTTTAATGAATTGATTTTAACATATTTTAATGATGATGGAAAGCTTGACGGCAAAATTTTTATGAATAAAACAGTTGTTCCTTTTAGAGATCTAATTAGCGAGGCATTCAACATTAAAAAAGACGAGCCAGTTTCGGAAGAAAATTTTCAAGTTGAAGAAGAAGATATGACCCCCGAACAAAGATTGAAGGTTGTGCCTTTCCCAATTGAAAGAGCTTCAAATTTTCTTAAGGACAAAAGCGGAATTTGTCAAACTTTTATTATGGCAAAGGACACGGCTGTTGAAATGGTTGAAAGATTGGAAGCAGAAAAGGTTGACAGCCAAAAAAAGGATTGCATAGCGATTTGTCATGCAATAATCATCGCGTGCATCGAACAAGATTTTGATCTTTTGACTGGTCTTGTTTGCGGTTTAAAATATGCTGGAAAAGGAGTGAAAGCCATTAAGCATAACATACGGGAAATTGAAGATATTATTAATAAACAGCTTGATTATGAATTAAAAGTTTAAATGGCAAGAATTATAGCAGTCAGACAAGCTGATATCAAACCTTGTGTAAGTTTTTGAACTGAAAATAGCCAAATGGGTATTTTCAGTTTTTTTAAAACTACACTTGATTGTATTAAAGTAGATATTCCTCCAAAACTTATAATAAAACTACACACAACTGCACCTAAATAAAAAGGCAACATAGATGCGTCAATACAGCCCCGAGTTAATTCAACAATGCCCTCAGCTAAAGCTATTGTTTGGTTTGGCAAAAGCGCGATAGCAGGGGACAAGACATCTATTATGATAAAAAACAAGCATATTACTGCGCCAACGTTTAACACCGCTTCGACAGAATTTGATATGATGTCACCAAACGATAATGGTTCTCTTTTCCTATTTTGGTGTGAATTATCAAAATTTAAATTTTTGCTTTTCTTTAATTTAATATTTCTGTAAAACAAACCATTAATCAATGCAGAAAGAATATGCGAAACAAACAAAACAAAACCTAAAGCAACATTTTTGAACAATATAGCACCAACAGTTCCAATAATGAACATCGGCCCTGAATTAGAACAAAAAGAACACATTCTGCATGCTTCGTCAGTTGTTATTTTCCCTCGTTCGTAAAGATCTGCGGTCATCTTTGCGCCGACAGGATAACCACTTAATATGCTCATAAAAAAAACATAACTTGCGTTTTCATTTGTATTGTAAAGAAATTTAAATGGTTTGCGAAGAAAATGGCAAAACCTTTCTATATGCCCTTGTTCTATTACTAGTTTAGTTAAAATCATAAATGGCAAAGTGCAGGGCAACACCTTTGTTGCAAAAGACGACAATCCGTTAAGAGCTGAATCAATGTATTTTGCAGGGTTAAACACAATCAAGATTATTAACAACAATATTGCAAATGTTGTAAAATATTTTATTTTTTTCAAAACCACCTCTAATGATTTGACATGTATAAAAGAAATTTTTTATACTAAATATGTTTACTGAAAAGAATGAAAAAATATTAAAGGTTGGACAAAATGTTTAATGTAAAAGAGCTTTATAAAAAAGCAAGATCAAAAAACAAAACTATTGTTTTTCCAGAAGCTGGTTTTAGTGACAGAATTTTAAGTGCAGTAAAAATATTGCAAAAAAAGAAAATTTGCAAACCAATATTAATAGGTGACGAATCAAGCCTTGTTATAAGAGACAAATCGCTAGTTTCATTTACTATCATGAATCCTAAGACTAGCCCATTAAAAAACAAAATCGCAAAACATATTTATTCTAAAAGAAAAAACAAGGGGATGACAATTGAAGAAGCAGAAAAGTTGGCGGTTGATCCCTATTATTTTGCAACAGCTATTGTTGATATGGACATTGCTGATGGCATGGTTTGTGGTGCGGAAACATCTACTGCAAACACAGTTAGACCGGCACTTCAAATCATTAAAGCTGTGAAAAAAGACGGGCTAGTTTCATCATCTATTTTACTTTTTGGGAAAAATAAATTCTTGAATAATAAAGACTTACTTTTAGCAGATTGCGCTCTTGTGGTTGAACCTACGATCGAACAACTATCAACAATCGCATCACAAACTGCAGAGACTGCAAAACTTTTAAATTTTGAACAGTCAAAGCTTGCGTTTTTATCATATTCTTCACACGGAAGTGCTAAAGGCGACAAAGTCGAGAAAGTTGAAAAAGCGTCAAAACTTTTTACGAAGCCAGGTGTTGTTAGCGATGGCGAGCTTCAATTTGATTCTGCATTAAATCCTAAAGTTTCAAAAATCAAAACGCCAGACAGCATAATAAATGGTGATGCAAACATTTTGATTTTTCCAGACCTAAATTCTGGTAATATTTGCTACAAAGCCATGCAATCTTTGGGAGGCCTACAAGCAGTCGGCCCAATATTACAGGGATTAAAAAAACCAGTCAATGATGTGTCACGTGGTTGCTCAGTTGAAGAAATTTTGCTCACAACAGCTGTTACAGTTTTACAAGTAAAGGAGAAAAAAATATGAAAATTCTAATAATTAACGCAGGTTCTAGCTCAATAAAATTTCAATTGTTTGAGATGAATAATGAAAGTGTAATCGCAAAAGGTAATTGCGAAAAAATTGGACTTGAAGGTTCGTTTATAAGCTACAAGGCAAAAGGCGAAGAGGAAAAAGAATTCGCAAGCATGAAAAACCATACAGAAGCGTTAAAGGTTTTGCTAAAAAAACTTTCGTCAGGCAAGCTTGCAGTCATAAAATCGTTTGATGAAATATCTGCAGTTGGCCATAGATGTGTGCATGGTGGATGGATGTATTTTGATTCCGAAATAATTACCGATGAACTAATTTCTAATCTTGAAATGATGAAAGATTTGTCGCCACTGCATGCAAGCGCAAATATTGCTGGAATGGTTGGGTGCAGACAAGTTATGCCAAACACTCCTCAAGTCGTAGTGTTTGACACCGCCTTCCATTCTACTATGCCTCCAATAGCATACATGTATGGTATTAAATATGAAGATTACGAAAAATATCATGTGAGAAAATATGGCTTTCACGGGACAAGTCACAGGTATATTATGCAGGAAACTGCGAAAATAATGGGCAAAAAGCCGGAAGAATTGAAAATCATATCATGTCACATAGGAAACGGTTCATCAATTACTGCTATTGATCATGGCAAATGTGTTGACACGACGATGGGATTTACCCCTCTTGAAGGTTTAATGATGGGGACTCGAACAGGGGATATTGATCCAACAGTTTTAGCATTTTTGGGTAAAAGAAAAGGCTTAAATGCTGATGAAATGGTTGACTACTTCAACAAACAATGTGGAGTTTTAGGAATTTCTGGCAAGAGCAGTGACATGAGAGACATAAACAAACTTATTGAAGAAGGCGACAAAAAGGCACTTTTGGCACGTGATATGCTGTTTTATAGAATATCAAAATATGTTGGCGCAATGCTCAATGTTTTGGGCGGTGTAGACGCAATAGTCTTCACAGCTGGGCTAGGAGAGAATCAAGAAGATTTGCGCGAATACGTTATGGACAAACTCTCATACGTTGGTTTAAAATTTGATCGCAAAAAAAATCTTACACTTCCAAGAGGAACTGTTGAAGAGCTTTCAACCCCTGATTCTACTATAAAAGCATATAGAATTCCAACTGATGAAGAACTTTTGATAGCACGAGACACATTAAAGCTTTCTGGGTTAAAAAAATAAGCTAAATTGCTTGACAAAACTAAATCAAATGACTATAATAAGTAAGAATATAAACTATTAAGGAGGAAATCATGGCTGTTCCAAAGGGTAAGGTATCAAAAGCAAGAAGAAACAAAAGAAATTCAGCTAATTTTAAAGCTGCGGCTCCAACTCTTGTAGAGTGCCCACAATGCCACGAAATGAAAGCACCTCACGAGGCTTGCAAAAAATGCGGGACATACAAAAATCAAACCGTTATTGAAGTGGACAAAAAGAAAAAGGCGTAATGTTATGTTGAATTTCTAGATGTGTTGTATTTTATGATATAAAACATACTATATCTAGTGTTAAGAAAAAAATAAGCACTTTAAATTGATTTAAAGTGCTTTTATTTTTTGAAGTTTTTTTATAATGATGTCAACAAATTAAAAAGCTTGTTCACAAAATTTTAATTTCTAGAATTCTATTCTAGATTGCATTTAAAAAAGGGATTTTAAATTTTCTTCTGTAAGTTTCTAATATCAAAAAACAGTAAAAATTGCTTTACTTATTTTCTTGTTTTATTTATACTTGTATTGACATTAATTGTGAGGTAGCTATGAAAATAGTAGTGGACGCTTTTGGCGGAGATAAGGCACCTGATGAAATTATAGAAGGTGTTGTAATTGCGCTTGAACGCAACAAAGATTTGCAAGTCATTTTAACTGGTGATAAGAATAAGCTAGAAAGCTTGCTTGCTGGAAGATATGTTGATCGAATAATTATTGAACACGCGCCTAGTGTTATAACTAATGATCATGTTCCTACCGAAGCTATAAGAAAAATGGAAGATTCTTCTCTCGTAAGGGCATTTGATATATTAAAAACACAAGATGACGTCATAGCGCTTGTTTCCGCTGGATCTACTGGGGCAATACTTACTGGTGCAATTATGAAAATCGGTAGAATTAAAGGAATTACAAGGCCTGCATTGGCGCCAATTTTGCCTACCAAAAAAAATAATAAGGATGTGCTGTTGTGTGATAGTGGCGCCAACATAGATTGTAAACCAATAAATCTTTATCATTTTGCATTGATGGCTTCGGCTTACTATTCAATACTTTATGATGTTGAAAATCCAAAGGTTGGGCTACTTAATATTGGTGTAGAAGAACACAAAGGCAACGATCTTACAAGAGAAGCTTATCATATTTTAAAAAACAGCAAACTAAACTTCATCGGAAATGTCGAAGCAAGAGAATATATGTCTGGCGACATAGATGTAATGGTTGCAGAAGGTTTCGCAGGCAATGTGTTGTTAAAGGCATCAGAGGGTGCTGTGGGCGCAGTGTTGTCTTTGCTTAAAAAGTCAATAAAATCTCATTTTTTGTCAAAATTAGGTGCTTTGTTTATGCGTAAAACTTTTAATGAACTAAAAAACAGAATTGATGTTTTAAGCAAACACGGTGGATCACCGTTTTTAGGAGTTAAAAAACTTGTTATGAAAAATCATGGAAGTTCAGGCCGACAAAACATTGCTTCCTCAATTCAACAAGCAATATTACTCCATAAAAATCAATTAATTGCAAAGATAGAAAATGCTCTTGCAGAAAAGGTAGAATGATGATTGAAAAGAAATTAAAATACACTTTTAAAAACAAAAGTTTGCTTTCACAAGCGCTTACACATTCATCTAAATCGGCGGACAATTATGAAAGGCTTGAATTTTTGGGTGACAGCATTTTAGATTTCCTTGTAGGTGAATATTTGTTTAAAAGCACAAACGAAGATGAAGGCTATTTAACTGTTAAGCGTAGCCACTTTGTTTCTGAAAATTATCTCGCATCAATTTTTGACACGCTTAACTTGCAAGAAGACATCATGCTTGGCAAAAGTATGAGGAATGCAGTTTCGAAAGCTATAAAAGCTGATGTTATAGAAGCAATAATTGCAGGAATATATTTAGACGGTGGTTTAAGCCAAGCAAAAAAATTCTTAAAAAATCATTTTCATTTAAGTGATTTTCGTTCAGTTCAAGACGACAACTATAAAAGCAAACTTCAAGAACTCGTTCAAGCAGGATTTAAATGTGCAATTAAGTATGTCACTCAAAAAACTGAAAATGGTTTTACATCAACATTTTATATGGATGAAGACAAAATCAGCACTGGTAAAGGCAAGGATAAAGTTTCGGCGGAACAAAACTGTGCAAAAAATGCAATAGAAAAACTTTTTAAAGTTTAACAAAAGGAAGGCAATCATGATCTTAAAAAAAATAGAAATGTCTGGATTTAAGTCTTTCGCTGATAAAACAGTGATAGAATTTAACGATGGTTTTACTGCGATCGTTGGGCCAAATGGCTGTGGCAAGAGCAATGTGGCAGATGCTATTAGGTGGGTGCTAGGAGAACAAAAGGTCAAAGATTTGCGTGCAGACAGCATGCAAGACGTCATTTTTAACGGCACAGAAAAAAGAAAAAGCCTTTCTTACTGTGAAGTGTCATTGCATTTTGACAACACAAGCAGATATTTTGATTTTGATTATGACGAGTTAATCATAACAAGAAAACTTTATCGCTCAGGTGAGAGTGAGTATTTGATAAACAGAAACACCTGTCTTTTGAGGGATATAACAAATCTGCTATATAACTCGGGTTTAGGGAAAAGTGGTTATTCGATAATCGGTCAAGGAAAAGTTACTGAGATTGTTGAGTCAAAACCAGAAAACAGAAGAAGCATGTTTGAAGATGCAGCGGGCATTGCAAAATACAAAAAAGACAAAACTGACGCAGAAAGAAAGCTTGACAATGCGAGGCAAAATCTAGCTCGTGTAGGCGACATCTTGCTTGAAATCGACAGGCAAATGGGTCCATTAAAAAAACAAGCAGAAAATGCTAAAAAATATCTTGAATTTAAAGCACAACTAAAAGATTTGGAAGTTAATGCTTATGTTTATCAATATGAAAATGCAAGTGAATTTAAAAACAATATTCGTGTCAAACTTGACGCAATAATGGAGGAACTTGCTCTGCGTGACAACGAAATGAATGAAGCAACCAATCAATATAATGAAGCGATGCACAGGTTGGATAATTTTGATGTTGCTCTTTCAAAATTAAATTCAAGGATTTTGGAGCTTACGGTAAATTTAGAAAAGCAAGAGGGAGAAACCAAGGTCGCTCGCGAGAGAATACTTTTTACTCAAAAAGAAAACGATCGATTAAATTTGGATTTGTCAAATGCTGAAAAAGCGGTAGAATTCGCGTTAGAAGCAAAAGCTAAAAATGAGAATAATCAAAAAGTATTTGAAAGTAAATTGGCATCATTGGAAACTGCTTTTGATGAGCTTTCTCAAAAATATCATGAAGTAGCGCAGGAAATTGACTTTAATGAAACGCAAACAAACAAATCCCAACAAAAATTTATTGAGACACTTGGTTCATTGTCTGACGCGAAGAGTTCATTGTCTAAGTTTGGCACTGAAAAAGAATTATTGACCTCCAGTTTACAAAACGTTGAAGCTCAAATAAGTGAAATTAAACAAAAAATATCTGAGCAAGAACAAAATTATTCATTGCTACTAGGTCAATCAAGCCAAACTTCCGGAGCTCTTTCTGCTACGGAAAAAGAAAGCGGGGAGGTTACTGCCAAAGCTAGCATTGTTGCAAAGCGTTTGCAAGAATTTGAAAGCAACAGACAAAACAAGGAAACTGAATTGAAGGTTTTTGAAAACAGACTAAAACTTCTCTCGGATATGCAAGCAGAATTTGAAGGATACAATTATGCAGTCAAAAAACTGCTAAAACTTTCTGCAAATGCAAACTCATTGTCAAAAAACATAGTAGGTGTTGTTGCTTCATTGATTAAAGTGCCTGAAAAATTTGAAACTGCAATAGAAGTAGCCCTTGGCTCTAGTGTGCAAAACATAGTTACATATGATGAAAATGGAGCAAAAGAGCTTGTAGAATTCTTAAAACAAAACCATTATGGAAGAGCAACATTTTTACCTATATCTTCAATGAAAAGAAGATCAATCTCAACTTCACAGATTAAAAATATGCATGGCTTTATTGGAATAGCAAGCGAACTGATCTCATATGACAACAAAATTGACAACGTAGTTTCTGGGCTATTAGGTGGGACAGTCATAGTAGAAAAATTGATTGACGCAATACAAATGTCGAAAGCTAGTGGATATGCGTTTAAAATAGTTTCTCTTGACGGCGATGTAATCAATCCGCAGGGCTCAATAACAGGCGGTAGCAAAAAGAGTGAAGCAGTGGGTTTAATGAGTCGTGAAAGAGAAATAGACACATTGAAAAAAGAGATTGTTTCTTTAAAAACATTTTTACAAAACGCAGAAACAGAAAAATCTTCTTTAATGACAGAACATGATGCTGTAAGAGATCGTCAGCAAAAACTGGTTGAAAGAAAAAACAACCTTTCTGTTGAATTGACATCATTAAAAGCAAAAACAGAATCCATAGAAAATGCTATTAAAGAGTCAAAGGAGACTTTAAATGTTCTACAAATGGAACGAGAAACAATTTCAAACAAATTAAAACTTGTTAGCGAAGAGTATGAAAAATCTGCGCTTCTAAAATCTGCACTTTCAGGAAATGAAAGCGATGCAAGTTCACTTTTTGAAAACAAACGTGCACAAACTGAAAAACTAAGAAAAAATCTTGAAGAATTGAGTGGCAACCTAACAACGATTAAAGTTGAAATAGCCTCTGTAAAAGCTCAACTTGAAAACATAAAAAGCGAATCGGTTAGACTTGCAAACGAGATAGGCGCTCAAAATGAAAACATTCGACTTTTAAAATCACATATTGAGGACAATTTGTCATTTATTGATTCAGCCGAGCAATTAATCAAAGAACGTCTTGCAAGTGCACCTAGAAGTAAAGCAAAAGAAGAGCTTGACTCGTTAAGTCAAAAGCAAAAGCAGACCGAAGATGAAAAAATTCAACTTTCAGCACTTTTAAGAACGCTTGATGCCAAAAAGACAGGGCTTATGGAGGAATTAAATCGCATAAACGACAGAAAATATAGGGAAGAGATGAACTTAGCAAAAGTCGATCAAGACATCGAAGTTATGCAAGAGAGAATATTTGAAGAATATTCACTCTCTTACAACGATTGCCTAGAATTTAAACGTCCAGATTTTGATATAAAAACTGCAATGCCTGAAATAGCCCATATAAAAAGATCAATATCTGCTCTTGGCCCAATTAACGTAAATGCAATCGAAGATTGCTCTGCACTTCTGGAAAGGCATAATTTGCTTTCGGCTCAATCCGACGACTTAAAGAAGGCAGAAGAAGATTTGACAAAAATTATAAAAGATCTTTCATCCATAATGATCGAAAAATTCACAAGCGAGCTTGAAAAAATAAATGAAAGCTTTAAAATTACTTTCCGCGAATTATTTGGAGGTGGAAATGCAAAGTTAGAGCTGGTTGACCCAGAGAATCCGCTTGAATCAGGTGTCGAAGTTTTTGTTCAGCCTCCAGGAAAGAAAATACAAAACATGTCGCTGTACTCAGGTGGTGAAAAGTCTTTGACAGCAATGGCAATAATCTTTGCAATCTTGCGAATTAAGCCTTTGCCATTTTGTTTATTCGACGAGGTCGAAGCAGCTCTTGACGATTCAAACGTAGAAATAGTCGACAAGTACTTAAAAAAGCTGTCTGACGAAACTCAGTTTATTCTCATTACTCACAAAAAGCCGACTATGGAATATGCCGATTCGCTTTTTGGAGTCACTATGGAAGAAAAAGGCGTGTCTAAAATCGTTTCAGTAAAACTTTCAGACGCAATCAAACTCGATCAATCTGCTTAAAGGAGTAATAATGGGATTATTAAAAAAAATAAAGGAAGCATTAAGAAAAACCAGAGAAGCATTTTCGCGCAAAATTGACGCACTGCTTTCTCATGGTGAACTTGATGATGAATTTTTCGAAGATCTGACTGACATATTGGTTTCATGTGATCTGGGAGTTAAGCCATCAATGCAGATTGTTGATGAACTTAGAATCTATGCTAGGAAAAACAAAATTCGCACAGCCGTTGAAGTAAAAAAAGCTTTGAAAACTATTCTTGCAAATCAACTTGAAAATGCACCAAAGCTTGAATTTAACTATCCAATGGTAATAACTATTATAGGTGTTAACGGTGTCGGAAAGACTACGACCATAGGAAAGCTTGCGAAATATTTTCAAAATCAAAAAAAGTCAGTAACTTTAGTTGCAGGCGACACGTTTAGAGCAGCAGCAAGTGAACAGCTTTCAATGTGGGCAGAAAGGTCCAAAACAAGAATAATAAAACATGCAGAAGGTGCTGATGCAGCTGCAGTTGTTTACGACGGTATTGCCAGTGCAAAGGCAAAAAACACCGATGTTTTAATAATTGACACAGCAGGGCGGTTGCACACAAAAACAAATCTTATGGAAGAATTGAAAAAGATCGGGAAAGTCACCGCACGCGAATATCCAAACGCACAAAGATTGACCTTTATAGTTTTGGATGCAACAACAGGTCAAAATGCACTTAATCAAATAACAGCCTTCAATGAAAGCATAGCCATAGATGGAATTATCTTGACAAAGCTTGATGGAACCGCAAAGGGTGGCGTTGTTGTGGCGATTGAAAGAGATTTAAAAAAACCCGTTGTGTTTATTGGGACGGGCGAAGGTATTGATGATATTGAACCTTTTAATGCAAAGGAATTTGTTGAAGAGTTGTTTTAATTTTTGTTTCAATTAAAAACAAGTCAATTTTAAGGCTTGTTTTTTTAATTTTAAATTATGCCAATCAATTTAATATGTCCAAGCAAAATTCGGTAAATTTCGACATATACATTTTTCTAAAAGGAGAGGTCTTGTGTTTGAAAGTTTACCATTTTTTTTGTCAAAACTTAGATGTTTTACTGCTTTTATCAACAATACAGAAGGTTTTCCAAAACCATTAAGTAAGGAAAAGGAAAAAGAACTACTTATCAAATATCGTGAAAAAGGGGATATGCAGGCTAGAAGCAAACTTATTAATCACAATCTGCGGTTGGTGTCGCACATTGTAAAAAAATATGCTGGTTCGGTTACAATTGAAGTTGATGATTTGATTTCTGTGGGTGCAATAGGGTTAATTAAAGCTATTGACAGCTTCAATTATGAAAAAGGTGTTGGACTTGCGACTTATGCTTCAAAATGCATTGACAATGAAATATTAATGTTGATAAGGGTAAACAAGAAACATAAGGATGTCGTTTCTTTATCAAGTAAATTTGCCTCGGATAAAGATGGCAATGAAGTGCTTTTAATGGACATAATTGAATCTGATGAAGACGAGGTAGAAGATGCCGTCTCATCATCATTTATTATGGAGAAAATAAACAATGTCATTGACAAACATTTGACAAAACGAGAAAAAGAAATCGTGATTAAAAGATATGGACTAAATGGCCAAAAAGTTTACACTCAAAAGGAACTCGCAGAGGAACTTGGAATATCAAGAAGTTACGTTTCAAGAATAGAGGCAAAGGCATTAGAACTAATTAAAGATGATTTGTCTAAAAATTATTATGATAAAGGTGAAAATTAATTGATTTTTTCTAAGTTATATTGTAAAATGCATATATAAGGGAGTTCTAGGCGTTGGAAAAGGATAAGTTTTACGTTGTTTTAACAAAATTAATTTTACCGCTTTTCACTGGCTCAATTTTAATGGGTGAAGAAGAGTCTAACGCGAGAGAATCAGAAATAGCGATAGGCAAGCAAAATTCTTTATTGATAAAGCCAACTAAATTAGCCGATTACAGATTTATAATTAAACGCGGAAGAGCTTTTCAACCTTTCGAAATCTCTCTGTTAAAAAACATTTTAAAAGAACTCAGCCAAATAAATGAATCAGTTTTTTTAGATCCTACTTATGAACTAACTTTGCAAGAAAAAGCTGTTGAGAAAGCTGTTTGCGACAGCGTTGCATCATCTGCTTCTTCAGTAATGCTTGGGTTGATTAGCGCATTGACAAGATGGAGCAATCGCACTTATGAAGGCAAAGCAGTTGATTTTGGCATAATATTAAATCTTTCTGAAACTGACACTGAAAAAAAATTGCATTATTCTAATATAATTTCAACAGATTTTTTTGCCTTGCTTTCTGATGGAAAGCATTCGTTTGTTGAATTCAACAAGGACGGTTATTTGACAGGTTATGTGTCTCTTGAAAAAGTAAGAAATTATTCTACAACCGCTCCAAACGATTACAACAGTGTTGCAAGATATTGCAATGATCGTAAAGTTGGCATGGTGTTAACTGAAAGTGGTGATTTGCTCATATTTAAAAACCGAACTTTGATGTTTGCAAAAAGACGCGGAAAATGGAACATCTATAGTCATGAAGAGGTCATTCAGCTTCTCTCTTACAGATCAACTCATTCCTTGCGAGAGGTTAGACGTGCTGTTTATTTAACTTCTCTCGATTGTTCATTTAAATATTCTGGCGGAATAATTGTTTATTTAAAGCGCGATATGGTTGAACAAGCCCTTACTCATATAAATGCGAATGACATTGTTGAAGAAAAATACTACAATATAAAAAAAGAACAGCAATTAGAAGAAGCAGACAAAATATTTAATTTAAACAATGCTGAAGAAATAAGAAAATTGTATAGTGATGATTTTGAAAACTTTTTGTCAAAGAATTGTTGCTTTAAATCAATTTGTTTAAATCAAATTATTCAAGGAAAAAAATTTCATGAATTAAGCAGAAAATTTAGGCAAGAGATTGTTGCAATGGATGGGGCAACTATTGTAGATTTCGACGGTAGCATAATAGCTGCTGGTGCTATATTGAAAATTGAAGCAGGCTCCATTAGCGGTGGTGGTAGAAAAGCCGCAGCTATGGCTCTATCTAAATATGGTGTCGCAATTAAAATTTCGCAAGATGGAGAATTTCAAGGATTTACAGCTGACAAAAAGCATCCAAAACTTCTTTTTACTGTCAACTAAGTTGACATAAACCTCATTTTATGTTAAAATGATTGGGTCAGTCAAACTTGTGGTCGCGGTTTGCTTGTAAAAGCAAAATGAGGAAAGTCCGGGCATCAAAAGACGGAGTGCCGGCTAACGACCGGTGGAGGCGACTCTAAGGAAAGTGCAACAGAAATAAACCGCCCGCAAGGGTAAGGATGGAAAGGTGAGGCAAGAGCTTACCGGAAAGGTGGAAACATCTTTCGTCACTGTAAACCCCACTCGATGCAAGTTTAAGCGAAGACAATGTGCTGTCTTTCACGTCTTCCAAAAGCAACGCTTGAGCCTATTGGCAACATTAGGCCTAGATAGATGACCACATGACACAGAACTCGGCTTATGTTTGACTGAATTTAGCAAACGTTTTATGTTTGCTTTTTTTTATTTTGTCAAGAATTAAATTATGAAGAAAAGAGATTATTTATTTAATATGACAAACTTAATACTCAATCGATTAAGATTTCATGCTCCAATTCTTTACAGCACTGACATAGATTTTGACAAACTTATAAAACTCGGCATTGACCCATCATTGCCTGTGTTTAAATTCGAAAAAGAACTTTCTCGCCCAATATTTAAATGTTTTCAGCGTGCGAAAACAGTTTGTGACTTTAATCTAATTATTACTGAAGAAAACAAACGAGCACAAAAAAAACTTGGTGCAATAGTTTTAAAAAACAATCCTGATGTTAACAAATTAAATGTAAATTATAAATCTAATTCTGGCTACCATTTAAAGGCAGAAGAAAATTACATTGAAATCAATGGTTATCGACAGAACATGTGTTTACATGATTTTTATTTATTATCAACAGGGATAAAAGATGAAATTAAATATTACATTAAAGAATTTGTTATGTGTGGGAGAAGCTATTATGTAGAATTTATAAACCTGTCAAACTCTGTTAAAAAGATAACGTTTACAATCAATGTGCCATTAGAAAAAGGGTATTACTATTTTCAAAAAAAGTATTCATGTGTTGAAATTACCAATTTGTTTTCTTGCGATAAAACATATTTTAACTTTAATTGCAAACAATCGCGATTTGTTTTTTCTTGTATTGACGGCGTAGAAAACTGCACACATGCATGTGTCAACATTCAATGTGAAGTATGTTTAAAACCTAAGCAGAAAAAAGTTTTTTTCTTTAATTATGGAGATCAAAAATTTGTTCTATCAAATCAAGGCGAAATGGAAATGTTTATGGCTGAAGCTGACAGACAAATTAATGAAAGATTTAACTTAAGAATAAAATCAAAGAATAAAAACGAGCAACGACTTTTAAATCAAACTTTACCAGAAAGAATATATTTATCTTGGCTTAAAGGAGAAAATGATGAAAAAAGCGAAATCGAATATACAAGATTAAAAGAACAATATTTAGTACAAAATGAAAAAAATTTTGTTTTTATGGGTTTAGAAAACATCTCGTCATTGCAAATATTTGATGGAAGAGTATGGAAAAAAATCAATGTAATTTTTGGGAGTGAGCAAGGTTACATTCAAATCGGAAACACAAAATTTATCGGAAAAAATTATTTAACATTTAAAGAGCTAAAAAATAGTGCTGAATGCCTTATAAATAAAGGCATTTAGCACTTTTTTATTATAATTTTAAAAAAATATCTAAAATCTTGCTTATTCTCTTTGTTTTAAAGGCAAAAACGTTGTTTTACTTGTTTGCAAAAATTTTTTGTATAAATAGTTGTAATATAGTTCAGCTTGTGATATAATAATTGCATGAGTGAATTGAAAATACCACTAGCGCAGAGAATGCGTCCAAAAACCTTGGACGATTTTGTGGGACAAGAACATATTTTTGGCAAAGGCAAAGTTTTGCGTAGAGCAATCGAATTTGGTAATGTTGGAAGCATGATTTTATATGGTCCTCCTGGAACAGGCAAGACAACATTAGCTTATCTTATTGCAGAATCTCTTAATGCCAACATAGAAAAATTAAATGCAGTTACATCTGGTGTTGCGGACGCAAAAGCTGTCATAGAAAAAGCAAAAAAAGACAAAATGCTTTTAGGCAAAGACACATATTTACTTTTAGACGAATGTCATCGTTGGAGCAAAAGTCAAAGTGATTGCGTTTTGGAGGCGATTGAAAAGGGGCATATATTTTTTATAGGTTCTACAACAGAAAATCCTTTCACTTCTATGACTCGTGCAATAGTATCTCGTTGCCGTGTGTTTGAACTAAAACCTTTAAAAATTGAAGATATAAAAAAGACATTAAAGAGAGCTATTTTAGACAAAGAAAATGGTCTTGGCAATCTTCCAATTATTATGACAGAAAAAGCGATGGATTTTTTAGCTGATGTCAGTGGAGGTGATGCAAGAACCGCATTAAATGCCCTTGAGCTTGCAGCGAACACGACCCCGTTAGACAAAAACAACAAAATTGTCATTGATGAAAATGTAATAGCAGAATGTCTTGACAAGAAACCTTTATCAGTTGACACTCAAATGCATTTTGATCTTCTCTCTGCATTTTGTAAAAGCATTAGAGGGTCAGACACGGACGCAGCATTGTTTTACTCTCAACGCCTTATTCAGTCAGGATGTGACCCACTTATAATAGCAAGAAGATTAATTGCTCATTGTTCAGAAGATATTGGTATGGCAGATTCAAACGCGCTTTTGCTTGCAATAGCTGCATTTACGGCTATTGAAAAAATAGGTCTTCCTGAAGCTATGTTAAATTTGTCCCATGCTATTATTTATGCTTGTGAAGCGGAAAAATCAAATTCTGTTCTAATTGCTATGGAAGAAGCAAAAAAGGATGCCGTATCTCTTCGAGATGACTTTGTGCCTAATCACCTAAAAAATCATCCTACCACAAACAAGGATGGTCATGGAAAGTACAAATATCCGCATGATTATGGTGGTTACTGCAAACAACAATATCTGCCTGATGCAATAAAAGACCATGTGTATTACAAACCTAAAAACAATGGGAAAGAAAAAAATTTAATTAGAAAGAAATTTAAAGGAGAAAAAGATGTTTAGTAAAAGAAGTGATGGAATAAAAGTAAAAAATTTAGATGCAGTAACAAAGGCTGCACCATTTTTCATGCCAACCAGAATTGGCGCTTCAAATTATTTCATGGATCAAATCAGATGTGAGCCGATGGATGAATTTATTTTGCGACAACGCAAATTGGGAAACCATTATACTTACACGGACATAATGCTAACATCTCTTGTTCGCCTATTATATCTAAGACCAAAACTTAACTATTTTATCAATCACAACGTTATTTATGAACACAAAGACATATCAATTTGCATGGTTGTAAAAAAACAACTTGCAGACGATGGGGAAGATGTTGATTTAAAATTCCATTTTACTGGTCGTGAAAGTTTGTCAGAAGTAAAAGCATATGTTGAAGATATAATAGCAAAAAACATAAAACCTGACTCGGTGTACGGCACTACTGACAAAGCTGATTCATTTGGCAAACTTCCAAATTGGTTGTTTCGACTTGCACTAAAAATTGTTGGCTGGCTAGATAGACACAACATGATGCCAAAATCTTTAATAGAAGCAAGTTGCTTTCACTGTAGCGCCTTTTTAACCAACCTAAAATCAATAAAAAACGATGCAATTTTTCACCACTTGTATGAGTTTGGAAATTGCAGTTTGTTTGTTGCAATGGGGAAGGAAAAAATTGCGCCAGTAGTTGAAAAAAACAAGGAATTAAAACTTGGAAAAGTCATGAACCTAGGAATTACAATGGATGAAAGGGTAGCAGACGGTTTCTACTTTGCAAAGTCGCTTAGAGTTTGGAAAGATATGTTTGCAAATCCAGATTGTTTGCTTGAAAGTATGCCAGAAGATGGAAGCAAAAAGCTTGCAATAAAAAGACGCAAAAAGAAGACAAAAAGCAAAGTTAAAAGAAGTAAAGTAAAAAAAGACAAAAGTTTGATTACCTTAAAAAAGCAACAATTAAAATTAGAAAAAGAAAAAGAAAAAGAAGAAAAAGAGCGTGCTAGAAACGAAAAGAAACTTTTAAAATTTGAACAAAAAATTGAAAGAGTTGAAAAGAAAAACAAAAAGGTGGCTGAATGAAAAGATTAATTTATTTAATTTTATCAATTTTGGTTATAGTTTACATTGCCTTGATGATTTTTGTTGCTGCAGTTCCTGATTTAAAAGCGTTGGGTCAATGGGGAGAGTTTGTTTACTATATTTCCATGTATGGAGGTGTCGCACTTTTGTTTGCATTTGCGGTTACAAATTTTACTGGAAATATATTAAAAATCATTTTACTCATATTGCTTATTCTTGTCAGCTTAGTTTACATTTTTGTTGTGGCATTTCCTGATTATTTTGCAGAATTATTTGGGCTTGCTTAAAAGCAGGCTTTTTTTAAATTGCTACATGTTTGAAATATTATTCCATAATAGACACAATATGTTGTATTATGTTGGGTTTGTCATACATAAATCTTAATTTAAACATAAACAAATGTTCATTAAATGCTTTTACAACAAATTTTTGATATGCTCTATTAATAAGAATTATGTTAATTTTTAAAGCAAAATTTTCTAACGCTGTAACAAGTTTATAATATTTAAAATTTTAAAAAGTCTTCATTTAATTTCTTAAACAAAAGGAAAGAACTTAGTTTTATTTTGAATTTACTCTTTTTTGTGTTAAAATCATAATATGAAAACGTCGTTAATAATTGATGGAAATAGTTTGGCAAACAGAGCGTTTTATGCTTTGCCTTATTTGACTAATAGCGAACAAAAACCTTCTGGCGCAATTTTTGGTTTCGTGAATATTTTAATAAAAGTCATTTTAGAAGAAAAACCAGACAAAATTTTTGTTGCTTTTGACCACGCCCGTAAAACTTTTAGAAACAAAATTTTTGCAAATTACAAAGGAACGAGAAAAGAGACACCGCCAGAATTAATTGAGCAGTTTCCGCAAATTAAAAAGCTTTTAAATTTGATGAAAATTCAAGTCATTGAAAAAGAAGGTTTAGAAGCTGATGACATAATTGGTACTATTGCAAAAAACATTCAAGGCAAAAAAATAATATTGTCTGGCGACAGAGATCTTTTGCAACTTATTGACAAAGATACGAATGTCTGGCTTACAATGAAAGGTGTTTCTGTTTTAAATAAAATTGACACAAAAACTTTAAAAGAGCAATTCGGATTGTCGCCAAGCCAAATCATCGACTTAAAAGCTTTAATGGGTGATTCATCAGACAATATTCCTGGTGTGGCAGGAGTAGGTGAGAAGACTGCGGTTAAACTGCTTGAAGAATTTGGTAATGTTCAAAATTTGTATGACAATATTGAAAAAGTGCCAGGAAAAATGAAAGAAAAACTTATTCAGGGCAAACAAATGGCATTTATGTCATATCAGCTTGCGACCATAAAAACAGATTGCCAACTAGATGTGGATTTTAATCTTAGTAATTATGAATTTCCTTTTTCAAATGAAGTAAAAGATTTTTTTGAATATTATAATTTTTCTTCCTTGTTAAAAAAACAAGAACTTTTTGCAAATTCAAATTCAACTAATTTGGGCAACATTAATTCATCTACGAGAATCTTGATTGATTCAAATGAGAAGCTTGATGATTTTGTTAAAAGAATATCAAATTTCTTGGCATATGATTTTGAAAAAATGGAATTTGCAGTTAATGATGACGAAGTGTTTTATTTAAGCCCAACATTTGATATGTTTTCTCAAGCTATCACCTTAACAGATTTTATTTTGACACTAAAACCAATTTTTGAAAATAAGGCAATTTTAAAAATTACTAAATCTGCAAAGTCTGATATGCACAAATTGTCATCAATGAATATATGCTTAAAAAACTTTTTTGATTTGTCAATAGCGACATATCTTTTGTATGCGGGGAAAACAATTCCAGCAATTACAAACCCTTGCAACACATGGTTTGCACAAAAAAAGTTGTTGCTCGACAACTTAAAAGCAATGGAGCTTGAAAGCCTTTATTATGATTTAGAACTTCCTCTCTGTGACGTCCTGTTTCAAATGGAAAAAGATGGTTTTAAAATTGATGAAAAGAGTTTAAATGAGCTTGACAAAGAATATTCAAAAAAAATTATTGACCTAACTCAACAAATTTACGACTTTGCAGGTGAAGAATTCAATATAAATTCTCCAAAGCAAGTAGCCGAAATCTTGTTTGACAAATTGGGACTTAATGCTTGGCAAAACAAAAAGAGATCAACTGGCATTGATGTTTTAGAAGAATTAAGGTTCGCTCATCCGATTGTTGAAAAAATAATTGAATTTAGAAAATATCAAAAATTAAAGTCAACCTATGTCAATGTTTATAAAAGCATTTGCGATGAAAAAGGAAGTATAATCCACACGAATTTTAATCAAACATTAACAAGCACTGGAAGATTGTCAAGTTCTGACCCAAATTTACAAAATATTCCTGCAAACGACAATGACACAGTAAGTTTACGAAAGATTTTCATATCAAAATTTGAGGGCGGTGAAATTGCTAGTGCTGATTACAGTCAAATAGAGCTAAGATTGCTTGCTGAGATGTCGGGCGAGGAAAAACTCATCGAAACTTTTAGACAAGGCAAAGACATACACACTCAAACTGCTTGCATGATTTTTCATGTTGAACCTGAACAAGTAACACCAAAAATGCGAAGAGAGGCAAAGGCTGTAAACTTTGGGGTGATTTATGGCATTGGCGCTTATGGATTATCTCAAAACATAAAAGTTTCGCGTCAAAGCGCACAAGAATACATTGATTCATATTACACAAGATATCCAAAGGTAAAAGAATTTTCAAACAACAACATTGCTTTCGCAAGAGCAAACGGCTATATAAAAACTAAATATGGTCGAATTCGTCACATTCCTGAATTGTCATCTTCAAACAAAAACTTGCAAGCGTTTGGAGAACGCGTTGCTATGAACATGCCGTTGCAGGGCACAGCTTCAGATATAATAAAATTTAGCATGTTAAAAGTCTTCGATCTGCTTAAAAAATATTCACTAAAATCACAACTCATTTTACAAATACACGATGAACTTATTTTGGATGTTTATCCAGGTGAACAAAACATGGTGCAGAAAATTTTACACGAAGGTATGGAGGACTGGTTAAATTTAAGTGTTCCTTTTCCTATAAAATTAAATTTTGGCAAAAATTTGCTGGAATGTTAACAAATTGTTTGACTTTCTTTTTTGTTATTGATTATAATAAAAATGATGATTGAGTCCAAAAGATATATTAGTCTAGACTATGGCGACAGAAGAATAGGGATTGCTTTTTCCGATCTAACGGGGACAATCGCTTCTGCTTATGAAGTATATGAAAGGTCAACGATAGAAAAGGACATAGAATATTTAACAAACCTTATTCAAAAGCAATGCGCCACCAAAATCATTATCGGCTTGCCTCTAAACTCAGACGGTTCGGGAGGAGAAAGAGCTTTGCTTACACGTGAGTTTGGCAAAAAACTGAAAGAAAGAAGTGGGTTACAAGTCCATTATTTCGACGAAAGATATTCCTCTTTGGAAGCAGAGGAAATATTAAAAGAAGCAAAGATGCCATGGCAAGAAAGAAAAAAAATTTTGGATAAAGTAGCAGCGCAAATTATCTTACAGGATTATCTCAATTCAAAAAAATAAAAGGGGAAAAAAATGGCAACGACAAAAAAGAATCAAAAAAAAGTTGAAGAAGAAATTGTTAAGGTAGACTTACTTGACGTTCTTTTAGATGAAAACAACACAGCACCTATCTACATGACTGACAACAATGGTCGTAGATTACAGTTCGATCAAATAGCGGTCATACCTTATGGTGAAGATGCTCTTTATTGCATTTTAAAACCTATTTCAAAAATTGAGGGTATCAATGATGACGAGGCAATAGTATTTAGAGTTGATGAAGATGACAACGGCGAAGCTGTTTTAAATTTAGAAGAAAACGAAGAAATAGCTATTGCTGTGTTTGATCAATATTATTCACTAGTTGAAGAAGAAGAAAAGAAAAAAGCAAAAGCAAAGAAAACTTCAAAAACAACTACACCAAAAGAAAGCAAGAGCACAACCAGTAAGACAACAAAGAAAAAAACTGACACAAAATAACTCATGTTGTATATTTTTCACCTTTTATGCTCACAATAAAAGCACAGGGAAACCTGAATTATAGGAGGTGAAACATGTTCGGCAAAAAAGCTGCTAAACAAAGCAAGAAGTCGGCAAAATCCGGTGCTCAACAAAACAAGAGCATGGAGGCTTCAAGCGAAAAAGCTTGCTCAGGCTCTGCAAAATCAGAATCTAAGTCTGCTAGAAAGTAACCTTTCAAAAAAGAACAACATTATAGTTGTTCTTTTTTGTTTAATCAATATAGTTGACATGATTTTTTTATTATTACATTATGTTAAATAACTATGACAAAGGAAAAAAGAAAAAGTGTTCTTAAAACATGGTATGAATTGACAGAGCCCAACAAATTTTATTGGGCAATGCAAATAATGTTGTATATTGCCCGTTTCTAAAACCATCAAACAGTCTACAAAAAAACACCTTCAGCCTAAAAACAAAAGATAGCATAAAAGTTTAACAACAAAAATTCACAAAATACTTGCTTTGTAATGCGAGTATTTTTTTTTGTATTGCATACAAATAAACTAGAAATTTAAAACATGAGGTCTGTATGTGGGAATATTCAGTAATTTTTGACAAAGAGCCAGAAGAAATCGTTTCTTATTTTTACGAAATGTTAAGAAAAGATATATTAAAATATAGTGGTGTAATCATATTAACAAAGCAACCATCTTCTAGTAAAATAGTAATCGCAGTGGAAAAACTTTATCGTCAAGAAATTGAGTTGTGCATGCTAAAAACAATTAGTCACATCATATGTAGTTATTTTAAAGCAGACTTTTTAAACAAACATTTATGTTTAACAAATCAAGATGAAATGAGCATGACAGCTTTTAAAAAAGCATTAATAAATTTTGATAAAGAAACAGATTACTTTATTATCTCAAAAAATTTGACCTTTGAAGATAATTTGTATTTGTCCTCATTTTATAAATTTAGGCTTTCTAAATTACGCGAAAAGTGGCAAGAGCTCATCAAACTAGCCAATGAAAACCGCGAATATTTGATTTCAGCCGACGCTTTTAATGATTTGTTAAAATTTTTAATTGACAATTTAGACATATGTAAAGATGAAATAGATGTAATTGAAGATGAAAATGAAAACTATTATGTTTATGACAATGGAGAAAAAGGCGAAATTATGTGTGGAACAGCCTTAATATCCCTGCTTATCGACATGTCTCCACAAAAAATTAATGTTTATTGTAAAAATGAAAATCATGCAATAGAACTTATGAAAACAATTTTTGACAACAGAGTCAACTTAAATTTTTCAAGGCCTGTAAAGGAAGTCATTCCAAACATTTCACCTTTTTTAAAATAAAATTGCCAACATCTTTGAAAATCGCTTGATTTTTTTGTTTTCGTATAATATAATAACAACATGCAGAGTTGAAAGACAAGTAGATCTTCCGTAAGCATTTAGAGAAAAGTTGGTTGGTGAAAAACTTTGGGTGGAAGAAGAAAACGAAACCACTTTTGGCGTTGAAGCAAAAAACTAAATTAATTGAGTGGCACAAAATAGTGCAATTAAGGTGGAACCGCGGTTATTTAATCGTCCTTAAATTTTTAAGGGCGTTTTTTATTTGCCCAAAAGGAGAGCATATGGAAAAGAAAATTGACAAAAATGAAAAAATAAAAATTTTCAGGCATTCGTTAGCACACGTTCTAGCAAAGGCTATTATGAGTTTATATCCTAAAACAAAGCTCACTATAGGCCCAGCCATTGACGACGGCTTTTACTATGACATCGATTTGGAGCGTTCTATTCAACCAGAAGATTTTACAACAATAGAAAAAAAGATGAAAGAAATCATTAATAAGGGTGAAGAATTTAAAAGAGAGGTAGTCTCACGAGAAAAAGCACTAGAAATCTTTAAAGGGAATGAGTTCAAGGAAGAGCTGATCCGTGAATTACCAGAAAATGAAGAAATCTCTCTTTATTATTTAGGAGATGACTTCGTTGATTTGTGCAGAGGCCCTCACGTAAACACAACCCGAGAACTTCAAAACACTGCATATAAAATACATGCTGTGAATGGCGCATATTGGAGAGGAAACGAAAAAAACAAGATGCTACAAAGGGTTTATGCTTATGCTTTTGCCGATAAAAAGCAATTAGCTGAACATATTGCAATGTTAGAAGAAGCAAAGAAACGCGACCACCGTAAATTAGGCAAGGAACTTGGTCTTTTTATGATTTCACCAGAAGGTCCTGGTTTTCCATTTTATTTACCAAATGGCATGATAATAAGAAACTTACTCATAGATTATTGGCGTGAAATCCACACAAAAGCAGGGTATGTAGAAATCTCAACCCCAATTATGCTTTCACAGCATTTGTGGCAAACATCTGGGCACTGGGATCACTACAAAAACAACATGTACACAACCAAAATTGATGACACCCTTTTTGCAATCAAGCCTATGAACTGTCCAGGAGGAATTTTAGTCTATAAAAACTCACCTCATTCTTACAGAGATCTACCTATGAGAGTCGGTGAACTTGGTTTGGTTCACAGGCATGAAAAATCTGGCGAACTAGGTGGACTTTTGAGAGTTAGATGCTTTACGCAAGATGATGCGCATATATTTATGACGCCTAGTCAAATTAAGGATGAAATAAAAGGCGTCGTAAAACTCATAGATGATGTTTACAGTTTGTTTGGTTTTACTTATAGCGTCGAACTTTCAACACGACCTGAAAACAGCATGGGATCTGACGAAGACTGGGAGCTTGCAACTGACGCACTAAAATCTGCTCTAGATGACTTAAATTTAGATTATGTCATCAACGAAGGCGACGGAGCATTTTATGGGCCAAAAATAGATTTTCACCTTCACGACGCGATAGGCAGAACTTGGCAATGTGGAACTATTCAACTTGATTTCCAACTTCCTCTGCGCTTTGAACTTGAATACACTGGTGAGGATGGAGCAAAACATAGGCCAATAATGATTCACCGAGTAGTTTATGGCTCAATAGAAAGATTTATGGGCATTTTAATAGAACATTTCGCAGGGGCTTTCCCGTTGTGGCTTGCACCCGAACAAGTTCGAATTTTGCCAATCACTGACAGAGCAAACGAATATGCAAACAAGATTTTGGAAGAACTTAAACGCAACAACATAAGAGCAACAGTTGACAGTAGAAATGAAAAAATTGGCTATAAAATTAGAGAAGCTGTTTCATTTAAATTGCCATATCAAATAATAGTAGGTGATGAGGAAATAGCAAATCAAACTATTTCAATTCGTGGCAGAGGCAATGAAAATAAAAGTGGGTTGAAATTGTCAGAATTTGTAGAAAGATTACAAAATGAAATAAAAACTAAAAAAATATAGTAAATTTGTTTTGAAAACAACAATTCATTTGCTATAATCGTGTTATCAAAAAAAGGAGAAATTATTATGTCAACACTTTTAGCTTTAGACACAACGCAAATCATTTTAATTTGCTTAATCGCAGTTTTGCTTATTGCTTATCCAATAATCATGTTCACAAAAAACAAAAAAGAAAACCAAAAGATTGCCGAAAGGACAAACTCATTAAAAAAGGGGGATAAGGTTCTTACAACAAGTGGAGTTTACGGCAAAATTATTGACATCAGATTGGAGGGCAACTCAAAACAAATTACTATCGAAACAGGCACAGGAAATTACAAAAGCTATATGACAATCGACGCATATGCAATCTATTCAGTAATTTCAGATCAATTACCTGTTGCAAAAGATTTGCCTGAAGAAAAGCCAGCAGAAAGCAAAGAAGAGAAAGTTGAAGAAAAAGGGGAAGAAAAAGCTGAACTAAAAAAAGAAGAAAAAGCAAGCAAGACTTCAACCAAGAAGAATTCAAAAAAATAGTTTAAAAGCTTCCAAATGGAAGCTTTTTTATTTTATCTTCATATGTAAGAGATCTTCGGCATAATGTTATTATGGTATAAAATTTTAAAAAGGAGTCAAATATGAAGATAAAAGCAAAAAGGCTGGAAGGACAAAAAGGAGCTAAATCTGTTTGCTTTTCAATATTAAGAGGAAGTGCATATGCTGTTTGCATCAGTCTTGTCAGCATTCTCGTGTTTGCATTTTGTCTTAAATTCACACCGCTATCAGAAAATTTAATTACTCCTATCAATCAGGTCATAAAAGGTGTGAGCATATTTTTAGGAGTATTTCTTGGGCTTAAAAAGCAAAAAGAAATGGGACTTGCAAGTGGACTACTAATAGGTTTTCTTTACACAATCATCGCATTTTTTGCTTTTTCAGCTTTAAATCATAGCTTTGTTTTTGATAGAACATTTGTAAATGACATAATTTTTGGCTCAATTATTGGTGGAATTTGTGGCATAATTTGTGTTAATATTAAAAAAAATACAAAGTAAATAAAAAAAACATTTGACACATTCCTCTTTTACTTGTATACTAAATAGGTAACAATTCAATAAGAGGTTTCAATGTCAAAAAAACGTTCAATTTGGAAATTTTCTATACTATTAATTTTGGTCGCACTTGGTTTAGTGCTTACATTTGCTTCTTTTAATGTTGCAGGAACTGTTTACCATTACAATGGGTTTGTAAATTCGATCCCATTAGGTTTAGATTTAAGTGGTGGAACTGCAGTTACTTATAATGCATCAGTTTCAAAATCAAGTGTAACAGAAGACCTTGACAGTGCCATTTTATCAACTATTTCAGGGCTTAACAGCATGCTTTACAATTATGGAATCAACGACTCTGTGATTGAACAGCAAGGTTCTGACAAAATTAGAATTGAAATATCAAATCAAGAAAACGATTTTACCGAACTTTTTGAAATTATTGGTGAACCAGTTTCATTGTTTTTGTCATCCAATGAAAATTTTGACATATTAAATCCATCGGGTGATTATCTTTCTAGCAAAGACATATCAAACGTTTATGTAAGCACCAGTTCTGACGGAAGTTCTTATGGTGTCGCAGTTGAGTTTAAAACTGCTGCAAAAGAAAAGTTTAGCAAACTTTCAAATCAAGCTTCAAACAGTTCTACAATTTACGCTTTTGTAGGTGAGGAAAGCGCCATTTCACTTACATCAGAAAATTTTATTGACGACACAACAACAGCCTTTATTTCGGGTGGGTCAATTACAACGTCCTCATCAGCATCAGAATATTTTATAAAAATAACAAGCGGTTCGTACTCAGCAAACCTTTCTCTATCAGAAATTTCAGTTGTTTCTGCTTCACTTGGAAAAGATGCTTTGCTATTAAGTTCTGTAGCGCTAGGGGTTGTTGCATTTTTAGTAATGTTATTATTACTCATTAGATATAGAGAACTTGGATTGTTGGCTTGCTTTACTCTTGTAATATTTACCATATTATTTTCATTTTTCCTTATGGCAGTGCCTTTTATTAGAATGTCATTGCCTGGTTTAGCAGGTGTGCTAATAGCTTTTGCGCTGGCTACTATTGGAAACATAATTATTTTCGAGCGTATAAGAAGTGAATACGCAAGTGGAAGAAAAATCCCATTATCAACAAAAAACGGATTTAAAAAATCACTGTGGCCAATTTTAGACATTCATATATTAACAGTTATCGCGTCAATTCTGCTTTATATACTTGGCACCGTTGCAATAAAAGATTTTGCTATGGTACTGCTAGTTGGCTCAATCATCTCAGCATTTTGTTCTTTAGTCGTTACAAGACTACTTGTCAAATGGTATTTGCCATTAAATTCAACCAATGCAAGACGTATGAATTTAGTTCGCTCTAAAGCTTTAAACAATGAAACTACAAACGAAACCCTCTTAGAAGAAGGAGGCGAAAAATGACAACCCAAAAATATAAAAAAACTAAGTTTTCCTTTGATGAAACAATATTAAATTCTAAATTCAACTTTGCAAAAAATTTAAAATGGTTTATTTTGCCATCTATAGCTATATTTTTAGTGGGATTAATTTTGGCTTGCACTCTTGGATTTAATTTCGGAATAGATTTCTCTGGCGGTTCAATAATGACAATCTATGCCAATGACGAGAACCTGATTGCTGATGCCAAATCTTTTAATCTCGATGACAACGCTGACTTTAATCAGATGCGAGATCAAATTGAAAAAGTTTTTGAAGAATTTGACATAAAAGGCGCGTCATATCAAAAAACCACAATAGACATTGAAGATCTTGGAGTTTATCATGGACAAGCAATAGTGGTTAAGTATCAAAACAATTCTAGTGATATTGACAGCATAACTTCTCTTAATTCAGAAATTCAAGCACAAATTATTGAAACATTTGATTATTCTACAAACACAAGTGCAGTGTTAAGTGGGGGAGTAATCACGCCAAGTGCATCGACAGAAATGGTTGTAAATGCTTTTTTAGCTATTTTTGTGACTATAATTCTTATATCAATATATATTGGTCTTCGTTTCGGGTTGACAAGTGCATTTTTAACTGTACTATGCCTTTTCCACGACATATTAATCACTTCGAGTTTGGTCGCTATGTTAAGATTTACAGTTAATTTCGTTTTTATAGCCTCTCTAGTTGTTGTAATGATTTACTCGACTTGTAATTTAATAATCGTTTTAAGCAGATTAAAAGAATATCAACGTTCAGGCAGATTTGATGGCGAAACAAATGAAAACATTGCTAATGCAACAATAAAAGAAACTTTGACGACATTAGTGCTTTCTGCTGTGGTAGGCTTAATTTGTATGCTACTGATAGGAATAATCGGTGTTAGTGATATTCGCGCTTTTGCTTTCCCAATAGTAATTGGAGTTTTGTCCAGTTTTTACAGCACAGTATTTCTTGCTCCAGGGCTTTGGTCAATCGCATTTAAACACAAAAACAAAAAACAACCTGTCGAATCAGAAAAATCACAAGAAAAAGCAAGCTAAAATGCTTGCATTTTTTTTTATATTATGATACAATTTCTTTCGTCATTGAGACAAATAATCACTCGTTTCCCATTTCTCATTTGTTGCCTATGTGAAAAATTGGGTGTTTCGCAGGTTGTTTGAGAGAGCAAAAAACGGAGCGGGGAAGACTAAAAACTAAAAGGAGGAAAAATTAATGTCGGTTATTTCAATGAAACAACTTCTTGAAGCCGGCGTTCACTTTGGACACCAAACAAGAAAATGGAATCCTAAAATGAAGCCTTATATCTTTGCTGCTAGAAATGATATCCATATTATCAATCTTGAAAAGACAAGTGAACTTGTAGACAAAGCGTACATGTTCGTTCGCGATGTTGTGGCATCAGGAAAAAATGTGCTGTTTGTAGGCACAAAAAAACAAGCGCAAGACGCAATAAAAGAGGAAGCTGAGCGTTGCGGTATGTTTTACGTAAGCAATCGTTGGCTTGGTGGTTGCCTGACCAATTTTAGAACAATTTTAAAAAGAATTGAAAGATTAAACAAATTAAACCAAATGGAAAAAGTTGGCGAGTTTGATTTGCTTCCAAAAAAGGAAGTTGCTATTCTTAAAGGTGAGCGTGACAAGCTTGAAAAAAATCTTGGCGGAATTAAAGATATGCGCGAAATGCCAGGCGTAATTTTCGTTGTTGACCCAAGCAATGAACATATTTGCGTTAAAGAAGCTTTGTCGTTAGGCATACCAATGGTTGGACTTGTTGACACAAATTGCGATCCAACAGGCATCAACTACGTTATACCAGGAAATGATGACGCCATAAGATCAGTAAAACTCATTGCATCTGCCATCGCTGACGCTGTAATCGAAGCAAGAGAAGGTGTTTCTCTTAAAAAAGATGAAAGCGAACAGTCAGAAGAGGAAGCAGTCAATCTTGAAGAAGCAATCAAAGAAATGCAAATTGACGATGTTAAACCTGAAGACAAAGAAAAAAAGATTGCCAAGAAAAAACCTGCAAAAAAACCAGCTGAAAAAGTAGAAACTGCTGAAACTGAAAAAACTGAATCAAAAGTTGAAGATGCAGATCAAAATCAAAACGAAAAGCCAAAATCAGCAAAAAAGACAACAAAAAAATCTGAACCAAAAGGAGAATAATTGATGTTTACAGCAAAAGACGTTGCCGAGTTAAGAGCAAGAACCGGCGCAGGAATGATGGATTGTAAAAAAGCTTTGACAGAGTCAAATGGTGATTTTGAAAAAGCAACTACTTGGCTCAGAGAAAAAGGCATTGCAGCAGCTTCAAAGAAACAAGGCAGAATTGCTTCAGAAGGCGTCGTAGGTTCTTACATTCATATGGGTGGAAAGATTGGTGTGCTAGTTGAAGTAAACTGCGAAACAGACTTTGTTGCAAGAACAGATGCTTTCAACCTTCTTGTAAAAGATATTGCAATGCAAATCGCAGCTGCAAATCCTAAGTACGTTTCACGTGAAGAAGTGCCAGCAGAAGTTCTTGAAAAAGAAAAAAGCATACTTCGTGCACAAGCAAAAAATGAAGGCAAGCCTGAGGCCATTATTGAAAAAATGGTAGAGGGAAGGGTAGTTAAATTCTATAAAGATTTTTGCTTATTGGATCAAGATTTTGTTAAAGATTCTTCAAAAACAATTCAAGCAGTTCTTACAGAAGCAACAGCTACCATTGGTGAAAAAATTTCAGTTCGTAGATTTACTCGTTATGAAATGGGTGAGGGACTTGAAAAACGCCAAGACAATCTTGCCGAAGAAGTTGCAAAACAAATGCAATAATTAAAGCTCGCAACAGCGAGCTTTTTTATATTAAATTTAAAACTATTTATTAAATTTAAAAAAGAAATAGATATTAGAGTATTTTATTTGGAAAAAATTTATATATTTAGTATAATTCTCGTGTGATAATCTCACAAAATTTTTTAACAGGAGAAAACATGAATCAGGACATAGTTGATGAGATTTTCTTTGAATATGAAGAAGAACTTGAAAAAGCGCACAACCATCAAATTAATGAATACGTTGTGATTAGAGCAGGCAGGGCAAACCCTCGCATACTAGACAAAATTGTCGTTGACTACTACGGCTCGCCAACACCAATAAAACAAATGGCAAACATTTCAGTTCAAGAAGCACGCATACTTTGCATTTCGGTTTGGGATGTTTCTCAAATTAAAAACATCACAAAAGCTATTACCGCATCGGATATAGGAATTACCCCCACCGACGACGGCAAAACAATACGATTGGTGTTTCCACAGCTTACAGAAGAAAGGCGAAAAGAGATAGTAAAACAAACCAAAAAAATTGCTGAGGACACAAAGGTCGCTATGCGCTCAGCAAGACGAGACACTATGGATAAAATAAAGAATTTGAAGAAGAACAACGAAATCAGTGAAGATGAACAAAGTTCACTTGAAAAAGAAGTACAAAAAATTTTAGACAACTACATTACAAAGGTTGACTCTACGTTTGCCACAAAAGAAAAGGAAATTTTAGAGATATAAATTTTGGAGATTTTATGGCAAAACCAAAACATGTCGCTTTTATAGTGGATGGCAACAGACGGTGGGCAAAAAAGCGCTTAATGCCAGCACTGTTAGGGCATAGGCAAGGGGTAAAAAATTTAAAAAACACATTGCTATGGCTTATAGAAGAAAAAATTGAATATGCTTCATTCTACTGTTTTTCAACAGAAAATTGGTCAAGATCTGTCGATGAAGTTGAAGGCTTGATTGACTTAATCGAAGAATATTTTAAAAAGGGTGAAAAATTTTTTTTGGAAAACGATATATATGTTGAAATCTTTGGAGACTTATCTCGATTTCCAGAAAGGGTAACAAAAATTTTAAACGACACGATGAATTCAACCAAAAATTGCAAAACATTAAAAGTAGGATTTTGTTTAAACTATGGTGGTAGGGAAGATATAATTCATTCTGTCAACATGGCGATCGAAGATGGCAAAACAAAAATAACACAAGAGGACATTACAAACAATCTTTACACAAAAGATTTCCCAGACCCAGACCTTGTTGTTAGGACAAGTGGTGAGGTTAGATTGTCAAATTTTATGTTGTGGCAGATTTCATATTCTGAACTATATTTTTCGGATAAGATGTGGCCGGACTTTGACAAAAATGAACTTATTTTGGCTTTAGAAAATTTTTCAAAACGCAAGAGAAGATATGGAGGAAACTAATGAAAACAAGACTTTTAACATCGCTAGCAATAGTATTAACAATCGCTTTGCTGTTTGTTTTAAAAATTTATGTTAGCCCGTATTTTTTTGACTTTTTCTTTGCTTTAGTCTCTGCAGTTGCAGGATTTGAATGCTCCAAAATACTTTCAAGAGCAGGGCTTTACAACAATTTAATAGTGTCGATGACTTTTCCAGCATTAATACTGACTGGAAATATATTAGGTTATTACTTTAAAATTGGATTTGGATTTATTGTCTTAATAAATGTTATTTTAGTTTTTTTAGGAGCTCTTTTGGCGTTTGTCATTGATATATTTAGAAAAAAAGCTGTCAATAATGAAATAAAGGTTCGTGAAATTAAAAACACAACAAACTTAAAATTTGTTTTTAAACGTTCCTTAAACACCATGCTTGCTCTTATTTACCCAACACTTTTGTTTATGACAATGAGCTTAATAAACCATATTGACGAAATAAACTTTGGCTCTATTTCAAATTTTAATTCAAAACTTTCAGTAATTGCGTTGATATTTGCATTCATAATCCCAATGCTTACGGATTCATTCGCTATGCTGAGTGGAATGTTGATAGGTGGCAAAAAATTAGCTCCAAACATCAGCCCTAAAAAGACTGTGTCAGGTGCGATAGGTGGAACTCTCTGGTGCACACTACTTTCTGCTTGCATTTATCTTATTTTAGCTTCTATTGATTATTTTTCTGCAAGTATAAATGTTATAGAAATTTGGGAATTGCTTATAATCGTCTTTATAGGCTCTATTATTGCGCAAGCAGGTGATCTGTTTGAATCTTTTTTAAAACGAAAGGCAGGAGTTAAAGACAGTGGCAAAGCTTTGCCAGGACATGGCGGAATGCTAGATAGGATTGACTCATATATATTTGTATCGCCATATTTACTTATTGCCCTTGTGATTTTATTAATTTAGGAGAAGAATGCAAGTTTTAACTTATGTCCTCTACATTGCAATCGCAATTATAATTTTGCTTTTTATGGTGCTCGTTCACGAACTAGGTCATTATATTGCAGGAAGGATATTAAAATTCAAAATTACAGAGTTTTCGATAGGCTTTGGTAAGCCTATTTTTCAGCGAAAAAACAAACGAGGCGAACTCATTTCATTACGGGTTTTTCCTCTTGGTGGTTATTGTGCTTTTAAAGGTGAAGAAGACGACAACGAAACACCTGCAAAAGACAGCTTTAATGCCCAAAAGCCATGGAAAAGGATTATCGTTTTCTTAGCTGGAATAACGATGAACTTTTTAACTGCCGTTTTATTTTCCTTAATTTTACTTTGCACAGCTGGTTATGATTTGCCTCAAATCAAATCCAACACTATTACTATTAACAATCAACCATATGTGCAAACTCAACTCGAAGAAGGAGATGTCATCACGCATATAGACGGGGTTGAAGTTGATTTTGCTTTTGGTGATACTTTTCAAAATCTAATAGCTAAAAAACAGGCCGAAGCTTTCGAATTTATTAACAACACTTATGGCGGTATTGAAAACGCTCCAGACGGACAATTGGAAGGATATTCATTTAATGTCACAATCAATCGTGACGGAAAAATTCAAAACAAAGAGATCTCTTTCCAAGTGATAAGATCTTATTATGAGGGTACAAATACATTAGCATCTGAAAACATTTATTTGTGTTTTTCTTACTCACCATATGTTTACTCTTTTGGAGAAGCACTTTTAAGATGTTGGGAGGTCGCTTTTGGTTTTGCTTGGGTAGTTTTAAAATCATTATGGCTTTTGATAACTTTTCAACTGCCAATTTCCGCAGTAGGTGGTCCTGTCACTACTATAACAATGATCGCGTCAGCCACACAAACTAATTGGCTTAACCTGTTGATCTTAATTCCTGCAATTTCAGCAAATCTAGCTATATTCAACTTGTTGCCTATACCGGCACTCGATGGCTCTCATGTGGTTTTTACAACAATAGAATGGATCAGAAAAAAGCCGATAAAGCGAAGTTTGGAAAACAAAATTCACTTTATAGGTTTATGCGTGCTTTTTGCTTTTGTAATTATTGTTGACATTTTACACTTTATTTTGTAAAATTTAAATGTGGATATTTTAACACAAGGCCTCATAAGCTATGAGAATGGAAAATTTGATTATTTGAGATTGTATGACGTGAGTTTAGACTATGAAAGTGAAGAATGCGTCTTTACTTTTTTATATCCAGAAACTATCGACGAAATTACTAGCGATGAAAGAAAAGAAATAGAAAAGTTTGTAAAGGACAATATTTCACTTTTCAGCAAAATACGGATTAAATTCAAAAAAAGTTTCTTGGACGAAAGGTTGCTTAAAAAAGAAATAATTAAATTTTTCACTGAAAGCTATCCTGCCATTTCATCAGAATTTTCACAGCAACAGATTTTTTTGAAAAAAGAAAACAATAACGTCGAAATAGAGTTACATTTAAGCAAATTAGTAAAAGATTATTTTGACAATAGATTTGTAAAAATTAAATTGTTGGAGTTTTTGGGGAACAACTTTTTAGGAAATTTTGAAATAGTTGCAGTTGAAGACAATAATTTTGAAATCCCAGGAGAAATCGCACCGATAAAATACAAACTTGAAGCTAAAAAAACTTCGCGATATGAAGTTACACCAATTAAGAAACTTTTTGGTAAAGACATTTCTCCTTTCCCTGAGCAAATAAAAAACAATAAAAAACCTAAAACATCAGTTATTTTGTTTGGCAACATCTCGAAAATTGAAATAAAATCTTTTACGGCAAAAAAAGGGAAGATGGCAGGACAAGAAAAAAAATATGCTACTTTTTTATTAAATGACGGCAACAGCATAGAATGTGTTTATTTTTCTACAAAAACAAACCAACCTAAGCTTTCCGCATTACAAGAAAATCTTTGTTTTTTATGTCTTGGCGACATTAAAGTGGGCTTATCTGGAAAATTGACATACTATATTTCATCTATGACTTTAGCGCAATTAAAAACCCCTCCAAAAGAAAACGATGACGATGAAATTGTTTTAAAACGGCAAGTAGTAAGCATAGAAGATTACTATGAAAACCGCCAAGAAAACATTTTTATTAAAGAGCCTGTCTACGATGAGCCAATAGCTTCTAGAAATATAGTTGTTTACGATTTAGAAACCACAGGACTTGACCCTGAAACCTGTGAAATAATTGAAATCGGTGCTATAAAAATTGAAAAAGGAAAAATAACAAAAAAGTTTTCTACATTTGTCAAACCGATTACACCTATTCCAGAATCGGCAACCAAAATTAATCATATCACAAATGAAATGGTAGAAAACGCACCAAAGATTGAAGACGTTATAATCGATTTTTACAAATTCACAAAAGGCTGTGTAATTTCTGGTTACAACAATACTGACTTCGACAACAAATTTTTACGCAAAGCGTATCAAAAAGTCAATTTATCATTAGAAAATGACAACCTAGATGTTATGTTAATAGCTAGAAGTAAGCACCTAAAAATAAGCAATTTTAAGCTTTCTACAGTTTCTACGGCACTTGGAATTGATTTGACTGGCGCGCATAGAGCTTATAATGATGCTTTTGCGACAGCAAAAGTATTGTTGAAGTTAAGCGAAAAGGTATAAGCGTTTTAATAAATTTGAAAAAATATGAAATTTTTCTTGCAATTTGTTAAAGATAATGATATAATAAAGAGACTGGAATTTCGAAGTGGGCAAACTTGCCCACTTCATTTGTAGAAGGAGGAAAAATTGTCAAAAATAAAAGATAAATGTGAAAATGAACTTCGTCCTATAATAGAAAATTTAGGATATGAATTGATAGAAGTGAGTTATCAAAAAATTGCCGGAGAGATGAACTTGATTTTTACTATTGATTCAGACAAACCAATCACAATAGAAGATTGTGAAAAAGTTACAAAAGCTATTGATCCTATTTTGGAAGAAATGAATCCAACTGACGACAAGCCTTATGTTTTAAGCGTCAGTTCGCCAGGTATTGATAGACCATTAAAAACCACTCGCGACTTTGACAGAAACAAAGGAAAGGAAATAGAAATTACATTGTTTAAAAAATTAGAGAATAAAAAAACTTTCGTTGGAATTTTGCAGAGTTATGACGACAACTTTGTCACAATAATTCAAAATGATAAACCTGTTATAGTTAAAAAAGAACTCATAGCGCACATTGTGCCCGTTGTAAAAGTTTAAAAGGAGATTAATATGATAAACAAAGATTTTTTCCAAGCATTAGAAGATTTGGAGACAGAAAAAAAGATTGACAAAGAAAAATTTATTGAAGCATTAGAAACTGCTCTTGCATCTGCTTATAAAAAAATGTATGGAGAAGCAAAAAGTGCAAGTGTAAAAATAAACCCAGAAAAAAACACTATTAGAATTTTTTCTTACAAAACAATTGTTGATGATGTTCAAGACCCAGACAAAGAAATTTCCCTTGACGAAGCAAGGCTTATTAAAAAGAGTTACAAAGTAGGTGATATTGTCGCACAAGAGGAATCGACAAAAGAGTTTGGAAGAATAGCTGCACAAACCGCAAAACAAGTGGTTATGCAAAAACTTAAAGAGCTTGAAAGGGGAATTGCTGTTTCTGAGATCTCCGAAAAAGAAGACGAGCTTTTGACCACTATCGTAAAAAGAATAGACAATGGAACGGTTTACGTTCAAATAACAGGTTCTCACGTAGAAGGCATTATGCTGCCATCTGATCAAATTCCAAACGAAAAATATGAAGTCGGTCAAAGAATAAAAGTCTATGTAAAGAAGATTAAGGATTCATTCCGCGGTCCACAAATCCAAGTCACAAGGAGCAATGTTGGCTTTGTTAGAAAAGTTTTTGAGCTTGAAATTCCAGAAATTGCAAACGGAGAAGTAAAAATCAAAAACATCGCAAGAGATCCTGGCAACAGAGCAAAAGTAGCTGTGTATTCTGACAAACCAAACGTTGATGCTATCGGTGCATGTGTTGGAAATCACGGCATTAGAATCAACACAATTGTTTCAGAATTAAACGGAGAAAAAATCGATTTAATTTTGTATAGCGACGACCCGCTTGAATACATTGCTCGTGCGTTAAGTCCAGCAAAAGTTTTAAGTGTTGAAACAAATGAAAGCCTTATGGCTTCACGCGTTATTGTTCCTGATGACAAGCTTTCACTAGCTATCGGAAAAAATGGACAAAACGTTCGCCTCGCTGCAAGACTTACTGGCTGGAAAATTGAAGTGAAACCTGAAAGCACAATAAATTCATCACAACCAGCCGAAGAAGTTAAAGAAACTGAATACGAACTAACCGAACTTGACGATGATGACTCTTTTCAAACCTTAGATGACTTAGAGGAGATTACGGAAAATTCAGATGAAGAATGAAATTTTAAGAATGTGTGTAGTTTGCAGACAGATGAAAGACAAGCGCACGATGACGCGAATTGTCAAAAACAAACAAGGCGAATTTTTTGTTGACAAAACAGGAAAAATGAATGGGCGAGGAGCTTACGTCTGCTTAGAACCGACATGCATGGCAAAACTTCAAAAACAAAAACTTTTAAACAAAGTTTTTAAGTGTCAACTGCCAGATGAAATATACAAGCAATTGGAGAATGAATGCGAGAAAAATTAAAAGATTATTTAAACATTGCCAACAAAGCGGGATATTTAATTATTGGAAGCGACAAACTTTCAAATTATTCGAAAAAATTATATCTGGTAATTATTGATAAAAATGCAGGAAAATCATCTAGAAAAATATTTGAAAACTTAAAAAACAAAGGTGTGCTAGGCGCTGAGATAGAAAATTTGGAAGAACTAGTAAGTGTAGAAAAATGCATGATAGTTGCTTTAAAGAATTATGGTCTTAGTGAGCAAATAAAAAAATATATTAATCAGGGAGAATAGTTTGGCAAATCAAGCATTAAACAATTTAAAAACAATTCATAATATGCAAAAAGAGGGCAGTTTACTCGAACTGCTCAGGGATTTACGCGCATTAAAATCACAATTAGATGAAATGTCAAAAGCGCTGTTAAATTCTAAAAAAGAAAAGATGTTAAAAAAGGAAGCCGAAGTCAACCTAGCCAAGATTGAAGAAGTAAAAGAAGTGCAACCAAAAGAACAGTTTGTTCAGAAACAACAAAATGAACAAACAAGCTTTTCAAATGCAAAAGCACAAAACAACAACTTCAAACGCTTCGACAACAAAAGTCAACAGCAAAACCGATTTCAAGATCAAAGAAAACCTAATTTTTCTAACAAACAAAAACCTTTTGAACAAAACAAACAAGGCGTGAAAAGTCCAAAATTTGTTTCGACAAAAGTAAACAATTTCAGATCTTTCGCTTCGAAAGAGCAAGCTGACACTATTGTTATTCCACCAGAAAGAACGTTCGGCAATAAAAACAAAAATCCTCAAAAGAAAAATTTAGAAGAAAAGACAAAACCAACCAAACGCGCAGTAGACTCACGTCGTCAAAGCGTTATTATGCTCAACGAAAACAACGACTTTGAAGAGTCAATGATGGGGACACGCAAAGCAACAAACAAATTAAAGAAAAAACAAGAAACAAATGTAGCTCCAAAAATCACACATGCTGTAATTAATTCAAATGAAATAACAGTAAAAGATTTGAGCGAAAAGACCGGTAGACCAGTTGCAGAAATAGTCAAAAAGCTGATGATTTTGGGCGTAATGGCAACAATAAATTCGACTATTAATTTTGAAACAGCAGAGCTTGTCGCAAGCGAACTTGGTGTTGAGCTTGAGCTAAAACTTGAAAAAACCATGGAAGAAAAGTTGTTCGAACATCAAAACAAAACGCCTGAAGATCAATCAATGCTCGTAAAGCGTCCGCCTATTGTGACTGTTATGGGACACGTTGATCATGGTAAGACCTCTCTTCTTGACGCGTTTAGAAAGACCAATGTTGTGGCTGGCGAAGCTGGAGGAATTACACAAAAAATTGGTGCATATCAAATCAGTTTTAACAATGAAAAAATCACTTTCATTGACACACCAGGACATGCTGCTTTCACAGCAATGCGTGCTCGTGGTGCCAAATCAACCGACATTGCAATTTTGGTTGTTGCCGCTGATGATGGAATTATGCCACAGACGATTGAGGCGATTAATCATATCAAAGCAGCAAAAGTTCCTGTCATTGTTGCAATAAACAAAATTGACAAACCAGAAGCAAACATAGACAAAGTAAAACAACAACTTGCAGAATATGATCTTCTGCCAGAAGAATGGGGAGGTAACACTATATGCGTCCCAATTTCTGCAAAAACAGGACAAGGCTTGGACGAACTAAAATCTATGATTTTGCTAGTTGCAGAAATGGAAGAGTTAAAAGCAAATCCAAAACACCTTGCAACGGGTGTGATCTTAGAGGCAGAACTAGACAAAAACAGGGGGCCAGTTGCTACTGTGCTTGTTCAAAATGGAACATTAAATGTTGGAGATTCCTTCTTGTCAGGGCTGACATATGGAAAAGTAAAAGCTATGTTTGATGAAAACGGCAAACCTGTCAAATCTGCTTCCCCATCAACTCCGGTTTCAGTTTTAGGCTTTTATGACGTTCCATCATCAGGCGACGCATTCTACGAAGTAAGTGAATCTTTATCAAAACAAGTCATTCAAGAAAGAATAGACAAAATCAAAAAGGCGAATGCATTAAAGACAAGTGGTGTAAGCCTTGACAATTTCATGGACAAAGTACATGAAGGTGCTCTTAAAAACTTGAATTTAATCATTAAAGCCGACACAAAAGGCTCATTAGAAGCTCTTGTTTCAACTCTTTCTCCAATTTCAAATGAAGAAGCAAAAGTCAACATAGTTCATGCTGCGCCAGGTGCTGTCACTGAATCTGATTTAGTCCTCGCAGATGCGACAAAGTCAATAATAGTTGCATTTAATGTAAAGCCTGTAACCAAAGCAAGACAAATGGCTGAAAAACAAAAAATCGAAATTAAAGAATACAAGATTATTTATGAAGTCGTTGACGACATAACTCGTGCAATCAATGGAATGTTGACTGTAAAATACGAAGAAAAATACATTGGTATGGCCGAGGTTCGCGTCGTGTTTAAGCTTTCATCTGCAGGCAAAATTGCAGGCTGTATGGTTAAAGACGGAAAGGTTACTCGTGGTTGCATTGCAAAGGTTATGCGTGGAAATGAAGAAATTGGAAAATCAAGTGTTGAATCACTCAAAATAGTAAAAGACGAAAAATCTGAAGTCTTAAAAGGCTATGAATGTGGAATAAAGCTAAAAGACAATATTGATTTTAAAGAAGATGACACAATTGAGTTTTACGTTAGTGAACCAATAAAGAGGTGAGTATGTCAACAAGAATTGATAGAGCAAATTCGCTAATACAAAAAACTTTGCAACAAATATTACATTTCCAAATGAATGACCCAAGAATCGATGATTTTGTGGGCGTAAGCAAAGTTGAACTTTCACCTGATTTTCGTCATTGCAAAGTGAAAATAGCATTCACAGATGGAAAATATGAACGAGCAAAAACAGTTTTAGATGTTTTGAAAAAATCCGAAGGCTTTATTAAACATAGATTAGGTGAAATGCTTGACATGCCTCAAATTCCAAAACTAGAATTTATTTTTGACAAAAATTTGCAAAATGCTTTGCGTGTTGATGAACTTCTAAAAAAGATAAACGTACCTCCGTTAAAAAAAGAAGGGGATGATGATGAACAATTATAAAAAAGCGATTTCCATGATAAACACGGCAAAATCGATTGCCGTGTTTTCGCATGTTTCATACGACTGCGATGCCTTGGGGTCGATGTTTGGAATTTGCGAGTTTTTAAAATCATTAGGCAAAAACGTGGACGTTTTTTTAGATGACAACGTAAACGAAGCAGATGCAGTAATCTTTGACAAATCTCTAATTTCTAACGAGCTTAAATCATATGATTTATGCATTCTAACAGATGCAAGTGACGCTAGCAGACTTGGAAAATATAGTGATTATTTTAAGTCTCAATCAAACACCTTGCGTTTAGACCACCACAAAGGATATTTTAACACTGCAACATTAGAAATAGTTGAGGACTTTTCTTCTGCATCAGAAGTAATTCTAAATTTGATAGAAAAAATGGGAGAAAAACCAAACGAAATCACAGCGACCTACTTATTCGCTGGACTTGTTAGCGACACTGATCGATTTGTTACAAGCAACGTAAATCTTAAAACCTTTGAAAATGCCTACAAACTTGTAAAATATGGAGCTGATACAGAAAAAGTCAATCAAATGCTGTTTAAAAGCAAATCAGTTAATACTGAAAAAATGAAAGCATTAATTTTTAGTCGCATTAAAATTTATGATAATGATATTGCAATATCATATGTAAAATTGAAAGATTTAAAAAAATATGGATTGAGCAAAAATAAACTAGAATATTCCAACGAATTAATATATCTGCAAAACATAAAAATCTCATGCCTTTTAAAACAAGTAAGCAAAAACACCTACAATTGCAGTTTACGTTCTAAACCATGCTATAGTGTATGCCTGATAGCAGAAAAATTTGGTGGCGGTGGTCATGAAATGGCTGCAGGATGCACAATCAAAGGATGTAAAAGAAAAGTAATAAATCAACTTTTAGAAGTTATTAGAAAATTTTATAAATAACGCTCAAAGGAGAGATAATCTTGTCAAAACAAACCAATAATGAAAGTGGAATCGTTTTAGTAAACAAGCCAAGAGGTTTGTCTTCATTTTCAGTTGTAAACATAGTTAAAAGAGTTTTAGGTGTAAAAAAAGCAGGCCACTTAGGCACGCTTGATATGGAAGCAGAGGGGCTTTTGCCTATTACTTTAAATTCAGCTACAAAACTTTTTGACTTGTTTTTAAATAAGGACAAAACCTACACAACAAAAATCAAATTTGGTGAAAAAAGCGATACTTTTGATCTCGAAGGCAATATTGAAAAAGTTGACAATAAAATAATTACGAAAGAAATGCTTCAAAAAGTTTTGCCAAGTTTTATTGGAGAAATTAATCAGATGCCACCAAACTTTTCAGCGAAAAAAATTAACGGAGTCCGCGCATACGAGCTAGCTCTAAAGGGTGAGGACTTCAAATTAACTCCAAAAAAAATAAAAATTAATGATATTAAATTAATTAGACAATTAGACGAAAACTTTTTTGAGCTAGAAATAAATTGTTCTGCGGGCACTTATATCAGGGCTATTGCACGAGATTTGGCTGAGGTTTTTTCTACATATGCCGTATGTTATGACATTATAAGGTCTAAATGTGGTGTTTTTTCAATCAACAATGCTTTTACTCTTGAAAACATAAAAGAAGGCAATTTTGACATAATTAGCCCAGACACGCTTTTTAATTTTTCAAAACTATATTTAGACAAAATCCTTAGTGAAAAGTTATTAAACGGAGCACAAATAAAGGTTAATCAAAAAGATGGCGATTATAGATTGTATGATGAAAAATTTTTAGGTGTTGGAAATGTTAAAAATAATATTTTAAAATTAATTATTAGATTAAACTAGGAGATTTAACATGAAAGTTTTATTTGGCCCTGCTGGCAATAGTGAATCATTTTATCAAGAAGGGTATAAGAGCACTTTACAAGCAGGCAAATGGTTAAAAGATAGAAACCTTGACATCTATGAATACTCTTTTGGTCGTGGATATACCATGACGACTGAAACGGCACAAAAGATAGGTGAAGAGCTAAAAAAATACGGAATTGAGCCTTCTATTCATGCTCCATATTTTATTAATTTTGCTTCCCAGGACAATGAATTGTTAGGGAAAACATATGGCTACATAAAAACAGGAATTAAATTTCTTCGCGCTTTTGGTGGGTCTAGATTGATATTTCACCCAGGTTCAACAGGAAATTTAACAAGGGAAGAAGCTTTTGCTCTTACAAAAAACAGAATAGGCGAACTAGCAAATAACCTTGAACAACAGGGCTTGTTAAATGGAATCTACCTTTGCCCAGAAACGATGGGTAAATCAAAACAAATAGGCACATACGAAGAGGTTTTGCAAATATGCGCACAAAACGAACATCTTCTCCCAACATTTGATTTTGGGCACATAAATGCTTTAACACAAGGTTCACTTAAATCAAAAGAAGATTACTTAAAAATCTTCAAAAGATCTATTGAAGTAATAGGAAAAAACCGAACTCAAATATGTCACATACATTTTTCAAAAATACAATTTGGTGACAAGGGCGAAATCAAACACTTAAACTTTGATGATGACAAGTATGGGCCAAACTTTGAAAATTTGGCAGAAGCAATAGTAGAATTGGGGTTAACCCCACACATAATATGTGAATCATCTGGACGCATGGCAGAAGATGCAATTGAAATGCAAAAAATTTATTTAAAAACACTTGGCAACAACAAAAAATCGTGATACAATATAAAGGTATATATATTGTGCATCAAATTTAAATTTGATTTTATAAAAATTTGCACACAAACAAGAAGGAGAATAAAATGATTACAGCAGGTGAATTTAGAAAAGGCACAACATTTGAAATGGACGGAGCAGTTTACACGGTGATAGATTTCTTGCACGTAAAACCTGGAAAGGGATCACCGTTTGTAAGAGCAAAAATCAAAAATGTCATGACTGGGCAAGTGAAAGAAGTCACATTCAATCCATCAGACAAATTTCAATCAGCGGTTATTGAGAAAAAGGAAATGACTTACCTTTACAACGATGGTGAGCTATACTACTTCATGGACACAGCCACATTTGATCAAATTCCATTAAACAGAGAAGCTGTCGCAGATGCATTAAACTTTATTGTCGAAAACATGAATGCAACTATGTATTTTTTCAAAGGTACACCTTTCGCCGTTTATCCACCAACATTTGTTGAACTGGAAATTGTTGATTGCGAGCCAGCAGTTCAAGGTGACACATCAAAATCGGCATCAAAACCAGCAAAACTTGAAACAGGTTATGTTATAAACGTTCCTCTTTTCGTAAACCAAGGGGACAGAGTGAGAATTGACACTCGCGATGGTTCTTATATGGACCGTTGCAAAAACTAAAAACATAGCTAAGACTTTTAATTTTTAATTAAATTTATAAGATAAAACAGTTTAAATTAAACTATTATGTTATTAAAACATAACATAATAGTTTTTTTTAATTCTTATTAAACGTTATTGCATTTTGTTTTTTTCTATAATATAAATAGATTTTCAAAATTATTACAAATAATTTTTATTCTTACTTTAACAAATTATTTCATTTTCATCTTTACAGGTTTCTTTTTACCTTTACAACATGTTTCAGTTTTATCTTTGCTAGTTTTATTTTTACTTTAACAAACTTTTTTTATTATCTTTTAACTTTTTTTTGTTTAATTAACTCAATCTTTATTATGAATCAAACTGAAATTATAAACACTCATTTAATATCTTTTCAAATATACATTAGACGTTTATTCTAAAACAATAAAGCATATTTTTTTGTTTCTTTATGATTTTTAATTTATATGGATTTTAAAAAAATAATAAATTCTAACTTTTAATGTGACAAAATTTGCAAGTTAGTTTTTCATATACAAAATTTGTCAAGGCATATATATTTCTAGGAGGCGAAGATGCTGGAAGGAATATTGCCTGATCAAATATATATTCCGCTTGCTAATAAGGTGGGTTTTTCAAGGCTTAATGAAATAAGATTAAGAATGGACAAGCCTGTGCTTTTATCTTGTTGTGGACAAAAGTTCTTTTTAGGTGACTCAGGAGCATGCAAGGATCTTAACAAAGCTATTTTCTGTAACCGTTCTATGATCGAAGAAATAGTTTTTAGAGCAAGCGAATGTTCAATATATTCAGTCAACGAACAAATTAAAAAGGGCTACATTGTAACAAGTGAAGGAATTAGGATTGGACTAGCAGGAAATGTTGTAGAAGAGAATGGTATTTTAAAAACAATGACTTCTTTTTCTTCTATAAACATTAGATTGCCACATGAAATTAGAAATTGTTCTCTTAAAGTTTTTTCATCTATTGTAAAAGAAACAGGCATATTGAACACTCTTATTATTTCTCCACCTGGCGCTGGAAAAACGACTTTTTTGCGTGATTTTGTTTGGCAGTTGTCAGAAAGAAATCTTGCTTACAACATTTTAGTGCTCGATGAAAGAGGCGAACTAAACATAGGAAAAGGATTAGGAATTTTTTCAGATATAATAAGTTTTTCAAGCAAAAAACTAGGCTTCGAAAATGGAATAAGATCACTTGCTCCAAACGTGATTGTTACTGATGAATTAGGGGAATGGGAAGACATCGAAGCAGTGAAATACGCATCAAATTCTGGCGTAAAAATAATAGCATCTGTCCATTCTGACAGCATTGAATCATTTTCACGAAAACAAGCCTTCAAAGAACTTCTTGAAGAAAAAATATTTAAAAGATTTGTCTTGTTGTCTATGCGCGAAGGCCCCGGCACATTAGAAGGAGTTTTTGATGAAAATCTTTCACGTTTAATGCGTTGGTGATTTAGGAGGTGATGTATGAAATGGGTGATTATGGCAATTATGTTTGTCTTTTGCGTAGGGGTTGGCTATTTTCTTTCACTTAGGTATAAAAGACGACAAAATTTTTACTCCGCCCTTATTATGTTCGCACAAAAGCTTGATGTCGAAATCAACTTTTCAAGAGAAAGATTAAAAAAGCTTATTGAAGACATGGACGAAAAAAATAAAAAGCATCTGTTTGGTTTGGACAAAAATTTTTTAGCATATCTGTCCGGCAATTTAGAATTAAAGCAAACAGAACTTTTTAAAAACATACAATTTTTAAAGCCAGACGAAAAAGAAACAATTTTTTTATTTTTTAAATCATTGGGAAGAAGCGATGTTTTAGGTCAGAGCAAAGAAATTGCCAACTTTTCAAAACGTTTTGATGACTCTCTAACAAAATGTTCAAACGAAAACAAAAAGTATGGATCTTTGTGCATAAAATTGGGCGTTGTAGCAGGATTATTTTTACTTGTGATAATGTTATAGGAGGCGATGTATGGGTGTTGAAATAATTTTTAAAATCGCTGCTATTGGCATTTTGACTGCGGTAGTCACTCAGATTTTAAAACAAACAGGGAAAGATGAAATCGGAACTTTGGCAACTCTTGCAGGGTTGGTTATTGTTTTGGTAATGGTGCTGTCTTTAATAGGCGATTTGTTTGGGACTATAAAGACTATGTTTGACTTCGGTTGATAAAAAAATATTAGAAGTGAGGACGCAAGTGGAACTTATCTTCAAAATTATTGGAGTGGGACTAGTTACATGCATAGCGGTGTTAATTTTAAAACCAGTGCGTGCTGATTTTGCTATGATAATTTCTCTTGTTGGTGGTGTCATAATTTTGGTGATGATCTTATCATCTATCACTAGTGCCATTTCACTAATAACTTCTATAGCAAACAAAACAGGCATAAACAGCAATCTTTTAGCGTTGGTTTTTAAAATTATAGGAATTGGATATCTGACAGAATTCTCCGCAAGCTTGTGTGCAGATGCAGGTAGCAGTGGGCTAGGAGACAAAATACTTTTAGGCGGAAAGATTGTTATATTAATAATGGCAATACCTATTGTAACAAACATTATTAACATTGTATTGGAGTTGTTGCCAACATGAAAAAAGTAATTGTTTTGTTTATAGTTTTTATGCTTTTTAGTTGTTCTATAATCTTTTCCTCCGCCATTTTAAGTTCGCCTAAACAATCTTCTCTTGCTACATCAGATGAAAGCACTATTCAAGAAGAGCTTGATCAATCAATAGATGATCAACTGGGCGACTTAGACTTGTCAGAACTAGAAGAAATCTTAGAAAACTCAGAAAACGCCTCAGAAATTTTTGGAGATATGAGTTTTTTGGACAAACTTGTTTCGATCATAAATGGAGATTTTGCTGACGACTCTTCGTCAGTTTGGCAAGCAATATTTAATTTAGTATTCGACGGAATATTAAACGTTTTACCTTTAATTGCAACTATTATTGCAGTTTCGATATTGGGTGGAATGATACAAAATCTAAAGCCAAATTTAGGAAAGAAATCAATAGGCTCAGTCATACATTTTGTGACGTATGGCGTTGTAATAATTTTAATATTCACCATCGTCATGCGAATGATAACGTTGACCTCGAACACTCTTAACTCAATTAAATCACAAATGGATGCAGTTTTTCCAATTTTACTAACCATGCTAACTGCTGTTGGAGGATCAGTTTCGGTTTCTGTCTACCAGCCAGCTATGGCTTTACTTTCTAGTTTTGTTGTAAACATTTTTACTTTAATTCTCTTACCACTATTTTTAATTTCAACTGTTCTTGCACTAGTATCAAATCTTTCAAACAACGTAAAACTTGACAAACTTATTTCTTTTATTCACTCGTTATTTAAATGGATAGTCGGAATAATATTCACTGTTTTTATAGGCTTTGCCGCAATTCAAGGAATTACAGCAGGCGCGGTTGACGGACTGTCGATTAAAACAGCAAAATTTGCTATAAAAAGTTATGTACCATTAATAGGTTCTTATATATCAGATGGATTTTACATTTTACTCGCTTCTTCAAGTTTAATCAAAAATGCGATAGGCGCGGCAGGGTTGTTGCTCTTAGCAGGCACAATTCTTTCACCAATTTTAGAACTTGTTATTTTTATGTTAGCTTTAAAGCTTATGGCAGGTATTATCGAACCGCTTGGCGATGGAAAGATAGCTTCTTTTGTCAGCACACTTTCAAAAAATATGAGTTTACTAATTTCAATTCTAGTTGCAGTTTCATTTATGTACACACTTTTAACAGGCCTTGTTATGTGTAGCGCAAATTTGTTATAAGGAGGTCAAAATGTTTTCTTCAGTTTCAAGTTGGATATTGTCAATAGCTGGAATTGTCATAATCTCCGTCATAGTTGAACTGATTTTACCAGAAGGCTCTCTTAACAAATATATTCGATCAATATTTTCATTTTTGGTTGTTCTTGTCATAGTTGCACCATTGCCGTCATTAGTAGGGAAAAAGTTTGATTATTCACAAATATTAACGCAAGAAGAATTTACTTTGCAAGAGGACTATCTGTTTCAGCTAAACGTCTACAAAACAGAAGCTCTTCAACAAGAACTCGTTTTAGCAATAAACGAAGCCGGATATGACAATGTCGAAGTAAACGTTTCTTCCAACAATTACTCTACGTCGTTTATTGTCGATGCGATATATGTCGAACTTTCAAATTTAGTCATAACGGACAAGGCTGAACATACAAATATTATAGACATCGAAAAGGAGATTTTAAAAATTGTTGTCTCTTACGCGAACGTCGAAGAAAGGAAGGTGCACTTTGAAAGATAGGTTTTCAGAAAAATTTGAAAAACTTGTTTCATTGCTAAAAACAAACAGAAAAGTGCAAATAGGACTGGCCATCTTGTTTGCTCTAATCCTTCTTGTAGTTTACTTTTCCTTCCAAGGATCTTCGAATGAGCAGACTGAAAATCAGCAAACAATTTCTTCGTCAGCTGACCAATATGCTTCTTCGCTTGAAAACAAACTTGAAAATCTTCTTTCAACGGTGAAAGGCGCAGGCGAGGTGAGCGTTGCAATTACGCTTGAAAATGGATTTGAATATGTTTACGCCACCGAAGAAAGCGTCAAAGAAACTTCTTCTGGCACACAAACTACGACATCTGTTGTCCTCGTAAACGGCGAGCCTGTGCTGACACAAGAAATATTTCCGACAATAAAAGGTGTTTTGGTTACTGCAAGTGGTGCAGATGACATAACAGTAAAACTCAATTTGTTAAATGCTATAAATTCAGCCGTAGAAGTTTCAAACGACAACATAATCATTTTAGCGCGTTCTTAAAAGGAGAATAATATGAAAAAAAGAACAAAAATTATTATAGTCGCAGTCATGATAGTCCTATTAGGTGTTACAGGCTATCTTAACATCGCCTTAAACAACTCTGTTGACGACACGCCAGTTAGTTCAACTGTTACAACCTCATATTTTGCAGCATATAGGCAAGATAGAGAAACACAACGTGATCAAATGCTTTTGTATTATGAAGCCATAGCAAGTAGCGAAACTGCCTCAGCTGAGGAAATAGCTAGTGCTACTGCTGCAAAAGAAGCTTTAATTGCGCAAATGGACACGGAAGTGAAAGTTGAAGGCCTTATTAAAGGGTTAGGATTTGGCGATTGTGTGATTGCAATTTCTCCAACTAAAGTTACAATAATGATTGATTCAGCAACCATGACTGATGCCCAAAATGCTCAAATAGTTGAAATTTCTGAAAGTTATTTAGGACTTGGATTGGAAAATATTGATGTTATTCCAGTTATATAGTTTGAAATTATCATTTAATATGTTATAATACTCTCATAAATTGGGAGATAATTATGGCAGACACAAAACTTTATGGAGAAGGCGGAAAGATAACTTGCGACAAAGCAATTTTAGCATCTATTGTCAGTCTTGCGACAAAAGAAATAAAAGGCGTGGCAAGACTTTCTAAAAGCAAAACTTCATGGTTCAAAAAACTTTTCAAAGATGAAGAAAGCGAAGGCGTTGTTGTTAGATTTGATGCAAATGGATCGGTTAAAGTTGACGTTTACGTTGATGTTTATATCGGTGAGAGTGCGCCTGAACTTGCTTTTAAAATCCAAGAAAATGTGAAAAACAATCTTTCGAGCATGGTCGAAATTAAAACGTCAAACATAAACGTTCACATCATGGACGTCATATGCGACAGAATTGACAGTGGGGTTTAGAATGAGGCGTAATTCGCGTGTTCAAGCCTTTAAAATGATCTTCGAAAGATTTTTTACAGAAGCTCCAGAAGATGAAGAATTGTTGGCAGAATTAAATGAAAAAGACAAAGATTTTGCTCAACAAATTTTTTCTGCATACACAAACAATAAAGATCAAATAGAAAGCAAAATACAAAAACTATTGGTTGATTATTCAATAGATAGGGTTTATAAAATTGATTTAGCATTGCTTTGCGAAGCAATTACAGAAATTGAATATTTAAAAACTCCTGCTCCTGTTGTAATTAATGAGGTGGTTGAAATAGCAAAGATTTATTCAACAAATGATTCTCCTCGTTTTATCAACGGCGTACTTAGCAGTGCTTTAAAGGAGAATTAATGCCACTAAGCACTCTTACAGTAACGCAATATAACACCTATATCAAACAAATATTTGATGCGGAAGAACTTCTCCATAACATAAAGATTGTTGGAGAAGTTTTTGGCATATCTAAAACACGCAATGCAATTTATTTTTCTTTAAAAGATGAAACAAGTGCTATTAACTGTGTTTCTTTTATTAGTCAAATTTTTGACAATTTTGAAGAGGGAAGTAAGATAACAGTAACAGGTTCTCCAAATTACTATATCAAAGGCGGAAGACTTTCTTTTGTTGTCAACAAAGCCGAAAAATTTGGTCAAGGCGAACTTTATATGCAATTTTTAATGATGAAAGACAAATTAGAAAAAGAAGGTTTGTTTGATGCAAAAAACAAAAAACCAATTCCAAAAGATGTAAAAACAATAGGCGTCATCACTTCTAAAGACGGCGCTGTTATTCATGACATTTACAGTGTCTGTTCTCGCAGAAACCCTTCGGTAAACATTGCAATATATCCAACAAAAGTTCAAGGCAAAAATGCCGAAGAAGAAATTGCAAAAGCTATTGAAGATTTGTCAAATTTCGACAAGATTGACGTGATAGTAGTTGCTAGAGGCGGAGGCTCAATGGAGGATTTAAGTGCTTACAACACTGAACGAGTTGCGCGAGCAACTTTTGCTTGCAACAAGCCAATTATTTCGGCAGTGGGTCATGAAACAGATTTTACAATAATAGATTTTGTCAGCGATTTAAGAGCTCCAACACCTTCTGCAGCTGCCGAACTTTTGACGGAGGATGTTAGCAAAAGAAGGACTCAATTTGAAAATTTATTGTTTTCTTTTAAAAATAATATTGACAAAATTAGCTTTGAATTGACTGCTAAATTGCAAACTGCAAAAGAAAATTATGTTAAAAACGTTGATATGCTTTTGCGTGATAGAGAATACGAACTTGCTCTTTTAGACAAAACTTTGATTGGGCTAGATCCAAAGGCAATATTAAAAAGAGGTTATGCAAAAGTTGAACAAAATGGCAAAGTTGTTGACAAGGCAAAAGATATTGTGTTATCATCAAAACTAGATATTTTATTTTATGATGGCAAAGTTGTTGCTAAACCAGAAGAGGTGAAAAATGTCTGAAAATTTAAGTTACGAAGATGCAATAAAAAAGCTGAATGAAATCAACGAAAAACTTTCAGCACAAAACATAACACTCGAACAAGCCTCAAAACTTTTTGAAGACGGAGCAAATCTAATTAAAATTTGTTATGATCATCTTAAAGTTGTAAAAGGCAAAATGCTGACGATAAAGAAAACTATTGATGGTTTAAAAATGGAGGAAGAAGAATGAAATTATCCAAACTTGTAGGAGAACGTCTTAAAGATGCACCAGCCGGCGTAACTTCAAAAAGTCATGCGTATTTAATTCGAGCTGGCTACATAAAACAGGTGTCAAACGGTATTTACACTTTACTTCCTCCAGCTCAAAGGATAAATTTAAAATTGCAAGAAATTATTCGTGAAGAGATGGACGCACTAGATGGTCAGGAATGTCTTTTCCCTGTGGTTATGCCAAGAGAATTATGGGATTTGTCAGGGAGATACAGTTCAATAGCTGAAGAACTTTTACGTTTTAAAGACCGAACAGGGCACGATATGGTGCTTGGCATGACGCATGAGGAAGCTGCCGTGCATGCAGTTTTAGGAAGTTTAAAAAGCTATGATCAGTTGCCATTTATGATTTATCAGATTCAAACAAAATATAGAGATGAAGCTCGTCCAAGAGCTGGACTTATAAGAGTAAAAGAGTTTACGATGAAAGATGCTTATTCTTTTCATGAAAACCAGACTGACCTAGAGCAATATTATAAAAAAGTTTACGACTCTTATTTTAGAATATTCAACCGTATGGGCATGAAAAAAGTTATTTCCGTTCATTCTGATTCAGGCATGATGGGTGGCAAAGTAGCAGACGAATTCCAATTGCTTACTGACATAGGTGAAGACACTATCATCGTTTGCCCACATTGTGACACATCATCAAACGTCGACGTTGCGACTTCTATACCAGAGGAAAACGAGCACATATTTGGTGTCAAAACCGAAGTGTTCACTGGTGAAGCAAAAACAATAGACGAGGTGTGCTCAAACTTAAACAAAACTCCTAATCAAATTGCAAAGGCAGTTTGCTATGCTGTTATAGGTGACAGCGAACGTGTTGTTATCGCTTTTTTAAGAGGGGACAAAGAAGTCAACGAAGCAAAACTAAAAGCGATAGTTGGCGCAGATATTGCAATAAAAGATTTAACAGAAAGCGGACTTGTTAAGGGAAATATAGGTTGCATTAATTTGAACATTGAAAACGCCGAAATCTATTATGACAAGTCATTAGAAGGGCTAGAAAGCTTTGTTACAGGTGCAAACAAAGAAGGTTATCATTTTATAGGTGTGAGCATGACAAGAGATGTTCGCCCTGAGAAATATGTAGACATATCAAAAGTTAAAGAGGGAGAAAAATGTCCAGTGTGTGGCAACAAACTTTTGGTAAAACGCGGAATAGAAATAGGAAACATTTTCCAATTAGGCACACGCTACACAAAACAAATGGGATTAACGGTTTCACTACCAGATGGTTCAACGATCAATCCAATTATGGGGTGCTACGGCATCGGTGTTGGCAGATGCTTGGCAAGCATAGCCGAAGAGAGCAGTGATGAAAAAGGCTTATGTTGGCCTATGTCAATAGCTCCATGGCACATCTACCTTTGTCCTTTACGTTTGGACGATGAAAACGTACGTAGACAGGCAGAAAAGTTGTATGCTAGACTTCAAGCAGAAAATTTTGAAGTGTTGTATGACGACAGAATAGCATCAGCTGGGACAAAACTTACTGACAGTGAACTTATGGGCATACCTGTTCGCATAGTGATCAGTCCTAAGACTATAGAAAATGGAAATATAGAAATTTCTGTCAGAGCGACAGGCGAAAAGTTTTTTGTTAGTGAAGAAGCATTATCAAAAAAATTGGACGAAATCATAGTTTACTAACAATTTATGCATGTTGTTTGCGACTATTATGTTATGATTTTATAACTACTTTCTTTTGTGTTGTTGTTTTTGATTAACATATTCTTTCTATTTTTTATAACTTTTCATTTTTACTTATCATAACTTTTAATTTTTATTTTTCATAACTTTTTATTTTGATTTTTATAAAATTTCTTTTTTATTCTTTATAACTTTTTATTTTACTTATCATAACTTTTTCTTTCTGTTTTCTTTAACTTTCTTTCTTATTTTTCATATTGGCACTTGACTAAAAATATACTAATTTTGTGAAAGACAAAAACAAAAAAGCAAAAATTCAAGCAATAGAATTCAAACGTTATCGCTGGGCCATAAAGATGTTTGTTGTGTCAGTGTGCCTTTCTAGTATTTTTTCGATTATAAGTCAGTCAATATTAAGCACTTTAGGTGTAATTGTCGCGACAATGCTAATATTTTTGTTTATAGTAATCAGCGTAGTTTTTGATATGATTGGCATAGCTGTTACAAGCTGTGATGAACAATATTTCTTAGAGCTTATAGAGAAAAAACAATCAGGTGCACAAGTGGCGCTCAAGCTTAGCAATAATTCCGAAAAAGTATGCTCTTTCTGCGCAGATGTGGTCGGTGACATTTGTGGCATTTTAAGTGGAGCAGGAGGGGCATGCATAATCATGAGTTTATCTAAAAACATCTCTTCTCCTAGCGTTATAGTTATTATTTCAACTATGGTCAGTTCTCTGATAGCTGGCTTAATTGTTTTTTTTAAAGCTATCATGAAAGGACGTGCAATAAAAAACGCAAATCATATAATTTTAAGATTAGGGAAAATCATAGAAAAATTTTTTGTGTTCAAATCTAAGTAATTGTCATTTTCTTTTAAAATTAAAGAAAAATAACTAAAAATGCTTGACATTATGATTTGGTATATGTTATTATTATCAAGACGAAAGCAGAAGACCACTTCTCACCGGTCAAACAATTATTTGATTTAGACCGTGTAACAAACATAAAAGCATAATTTGCTTATTATATGAGTTGTTTTGGTGGAGCTTTTGCATTCTGCCAATTTTTTTTATAAAAGGAGAACACGACTATTTTTAAAGAATTGTTAATCAACGATCAAATTACCGCTGATGAGGTAAGGTTAATAGGAGATGACGGATCCCAGCTTGGAGTCATGTCACTCGCATCGGCACAATCAATAGCAGACGAAAAGGGCCTTGACCTTGTGCTAATGAATGGCGGAGCAAAACCTGCAGTGTGCAAATTAATGGATTATGGTAAATATAAATTTGACAGCATAAAGAAAGAAAAAGAATTACGTAAAAATCAAAAAACTATTGAGATTAAAGAAATTCAACTTTCAATGACCATAAGTGACCATGACATTGCCTATCGCGTAACAAATGCAATAAAATTTTTAACCGACGGAAACAAAGTTAAAATAACATTACGCATGAGGGGTAGACAACAGGCCTACACAAAGACTTGTGTTGATGTTGTAAAAAATTTTATAGCTAAACTCGCTGGCTACGGCACTTGCGACAAAGAGCCAGAAGTCAATGGAAAAAATATTATAGCCGTTGTAAATCCACAAAGCAACAAATAAAAGGAGAAAAACATTATGCCAAAACAAAAAACACACAGTGGTGCAAAAAAGCGCTTTAAACTTACAGCAACAGGAAAGGTTAAATATGCTAGACCAACTAAGGGGCACTTTTTGACAACCAAATCACAAGCAAGAAAAAGAAAATTAAGAAAAGGTTCATATATTGCAGGCAAAAACGCAGACAATATCAAAACTTTACTTGGAAAATAAGAGAGGTGTTAGATGAGAATTAAAAGAAGCGTAAACGCATTAAAGAAAAGAAGAAAAATCTTAAAGCAAGCAAAAGGTTATCGTGGGGCAAAATCTAAACTTTACAGAGTAGCACGTGAGCAAGTTATGAAAAGCGGAATGTATGCTTACATTGGACGTCGCCAAAAGAAAAGAGATTTCCGCAGTCTTTGGATCACTAGAATAAATGCAGCTTGCAGACTTAATGACATTTCATACAGCAAATTTATAGCTGGGTTAAAATCAAAAAACATTGACCTTAACAGAAAAGTGCTTGCTGACATCGCAGTCAAAGATCCTGCCTCTTTCACAGCTCTTGTCAACGAGGTAAAAGCTTAATATGCAAAAGGCAAGCAAAACACTTGTCAAAAATTTGAAAAAGCAAAAAAAAGAAAATGATTTTTTGCTTTTTTTAGATAACTACAAAATTATTAAAGATGCCATAAACAGCGGTATTAAACCAAAATTAGCATTGATTACAAAAGACTTTAATCAAATGACTTTTGATTGCGAGACTTTTGTTGCAGACGAATCTTTGTTAAAAGAATTAACCGACGTCAAAACCCCACAAAATGTGTGTGTTGTTGTTGAATACACACAAGATATGTTGCAAACACCCAAAAATGATTTTTTAGTTTTGGACGGCTTGCAAGATCCAGGCAATGTTGGAACGCTTATTAGAAGTGCTCTCGCAAGTGGAATGGAAAGGGTTTTTATACTTTCTGGCGTAAAACCAACAAATTCAAAACTTATAAGAAGTTCGGCAGGCGCGATTTTTCAAATTCCTATTCACTCTATGGATAGAGATGATTTTTGCAAATTTGCAACAAAGGAAAATCTAAACTTAATTTACGCTGATATGCAAGGAAAAAACATATTTTCCTATTCAACAATAGTGCCTGTCGGCATAGTTGTGGGAAATGAAGGCAACGGAGTTAGTGAGAAATTAAGAAGCATATGCAAAGACTCTGTTGCAATACCAATGCATAGCGGAATTGAAAGTTTAAATGCTGGTGTAAGTGGCTCAATCATTATGTTTGAACTAACAAAAAATAAATAGGAGGAATATAAATGTCAGGACATTCAAAATGGCACAATATTCAAGCCACAAAAGGCAAGATGGATGCCGCGAGAAGTAAAATTTTTACTAAAATAGGTCGTGAACTAGCAGTAGCAGTCAAATCTGGTGGTCCTGATCCTACAACAAACGCAAAGCTCAGAGATGTTATTTCAAAAGCGAAGCAAAACAATATGCCAAATGACAATATAGAAAGAAGCATAAAAAAAGCATCAGGAGAACTTGGTTCAGTCAATTATGAAGCTATCGTTTATGAAGGGTATGGCATAGGAGGTTCAGCAGTCATTGTAGAATGTCTCACAGACAACAAAAACAGAACAGCAGGTGATGTAAGACATGCTTTTGACAAACATGGTGGAAGTTTGGGGTCTAATGGTTGTGTCAGTTATCTTTTCCAAAGGAAAGGCATCATAATTGTTCCCCGTGAGGAAGGACTTGACAGTGATGTGCTAATGATGGACGCACTTGATGCAGGTGCTAAAGACGTTGTTGAAGAAGATGATGAAATAGAAATCATTACTGAGCCAAACGATGTTACACAAATCAAACAAGTTTTGGAAAATAAAGGTTACAATATTGTCTTGGCTGAATCTCAACTCGTTCCAGACCTTTATGTAGATTTAGATCAAACAAAGCTTGTTTCATTTCAAAAAATGTTGGACGTTTTAAATGATTTGGATGATGTTCAAGAAGTATATCACAACGTAAATCTACCAGATGAAGAATAATTAAAAGAACTTGTTTTATTTAACAAGTTTTTTTATATTTTATGCATTAATATGTTCGTGATTTTGTGTAACGCACAAACTTTTTTATGGTCAAATCAAATTGCACTCCTTTATAAAAATTATTCTACAAAAACCGCAACTATTTGTTTTTTGTTTGACTTTATTTAAGCCAATATATTATACTTTTTATATGAAAGTTCTTGGTATTGACCCTGGTTATGCTATTATTGGCTACGGCGTAATCGACACGACAAAAGACAATAAAGTGATTGATTATGGTGTTATAACAACCCCAAAAGAAGATTCTATTGCAATAAGGTTAAAAAACATAGAAAGCGCTTTAATTTCGCTTTTTAAGGCATATACTCCAGATGCCGTGGCAATAGAAGAACTTTTTTACTTTAAAAATCAAAAGACTATCATACCTGTGGCAGAAGCAAGGGGCGTTATACTTTTAACTGCACAAAAATTTTGCGAAAACATTTATGAATACACTCCTATGCAAATCAAACAAGCACTTACAGGACAGGGAAGAGCAGAAAAAAAACAAGTTCAATTTATGGTAAAAAGCATATTAGGGCTTAAAGATATTCCAAAACCTGATGACGCTGCAGATGCGTTAGCAGTTGCCCTAACTCATGCTCAAACTAGCCCTAGACTTAACATTAACAAAGTTTAAAGGAGAAAAGATGATTGCATTTCTTGTTGGAATTATTGAAGAAAAAAGAGAAGATAGTTTAACTGTTGACGTGAATGGAATAGGCTTTGATTTGTCAATTTCTAAATCCACATTTCTTTCTTTGCCAGAACGTGGTGAAACAGTAAAAGTTTTAACTCATATGACAGTTAGGGAAGACGACGTTTCACTATACGGCTTTTCAACTTTTGAAGAAAAAAATTTATTTTTAAGATTAATTGAAGTTTCTGGAGTTGGACCAAAATTAGCTTTAAGCATACTCTCGGGGATGCCACTATCAGATTTAATCATTTCGATAATTAAAGAAGACGTTCGTGCCCTTTCATCGATTAAAGGACTAGGCAAAAAAACTGCTGAAAGATTGTGTTTAGAATTAAAAGACAAGTTGTCGCCAAGCCAAAACATTAATGAAATTTCTATGCAAAAATTTGAATACGATGAAGATGCATTAAACCTTGCTATAGAAACACTTATTTCGCTTGGAATAAACAAAAACGAAGCTTACTTGTTAGCTAAAAGTAATGCTGGGCCAAACACAAGTGCAGAAGAAATTATATCAAAATCTCTTAGATCATACAGGAGTTAAAAATGGAAGATAGATTTATAACAAGCACAAAAAATCTTACTGATGCCGAAATTGAAAACAGTTTGCGCCCAACATCGTTTGACGAATATGTTGGTCAAAAAAAAGTTGTGGAAAGTTTGCTAGTTTACATTAAAGCTGCAAAATCAAGGAAAGAAAATCTCGATCACGTTTTATTGTATGGGCCTCCTGGACTTGGAAAAACCACACTTTCTCACATTATAGCAAACGAACTTGGATCGCAATTAAAAATCACATCAGGGCCTGCAATTGAACATGCTGCAGACTTAGCCGCGATTTTGACAAATTTAAATGAAAACGACGTTTTGTTTATCGATGAAATCCATCGTCTACATAAAACTGTAGAAGAAATTTTATATCCTGCTATGGAAGATTTTGCACTAGACTTTATCGTTGGGAAAGGCCCATCTGCAAAAAACATGCGATTAAAGATTCAACCTTTCACCCTTATCGGCGCAACAACAAGAGCAGGAATGTTGACTAATCCGCTACGTGATAGATTTGGAGTTATTTGTAGGCTGGAATTGTACTCACCAGATGAGTTGAAAATAATAATAAACCGCTCTGCAAGAATTCTTAATGTCGAAATAGATGATTTAGCTAGTGAGGAAATTGCCAAACGCTCTCGTGGAACTCCTAGAATTGCAAACAGACTTCTAAAAAGAATTCGTGATTATGCAGATGTGAAAGGCGAGGGGAAAATAACCAAAGAAATAGCGGATTCAACGCTTGATATAATGGAAATAGATGATCTCGGGTTAGATTTCATTGACCGAAAAATATTGTCGTCAATAATTCATAAATTTGGCGGAGGTCCTGTTGGGCTCGACACACTCGCCGCCACAATCAGCGAAGATGCCACCACAATTGAAGACGTTTATGAACCATATCTTTTACAGCTGGGCTTTGTAGCAAGAACACCTAGAGGAAGGGTTGCGACCGAACTTGCTTACAAGCATCTTGGCGAAAATTTTGACAACAAAAATGAAAACACTAAAAAAGGGAACAAAAAAGAAAACTTATAATTTTTGTTAATGGACGAACTTTATGGATTTATTAAGTAAAAAAAGTTATTACTATGATTTGCCTGAAAGTTTGATTGCGCAAACACCAATAGAACCGCGTGATCATTCTCGGTTACTTGTTTATCATAAAAACACAAAAAAAATTGAACATAAGCATTTTTATGATATAACAGACTATTTAAAAAAAGGTGATATCCTTGTGATAAACGACACAAAGGTTTTGCCTGCGCGACTATATGGCTATAAAGAAAGTGGTGCAAAAATTGAAGTTTTATTGCATAAAAGGATAGATTTAAGAAATTGGGAATGTTTGGCAAGACCCTTAAAACGATTAAAAATAGGGGACAAAATAATTTTCAGTAAAAACTTAAGTTGTGTTATAACAAAAAAGCTTGATGATGGTCTTTGCGAAATGCATTTTGATTTTGATGGAATTTTCGAGCACCATTTGTCTGAAATCGGAACAATGCCTTTGCCACCTTACATTAAAGAAAAATTAAAAGATCAATCGAGATATCAAACAGTTTATGCAAAAGTTGAAGGTTCATCTGCAGCTCCAACTGCTGGCTTGCATTTTACTCCACAACTTCTTAAAAAAATAGAAGATATGGGCGTAAAGATTGTTAAAGTTCTTCTACACGTGGGGTTGGGAACATTTAGACCAGTGAAAGAAGACAACATACTAAAACACGATATGCACTCAGAATTTTTTGAAATGACCAAAGAAAATGCAGAAATTTTAAATCAAGCCAAATATGAAGGTCGAAGAATTATTGCAGTAGGCACAACGAGTGTGAGAGTTTTAGAAAGCTCATGTGATGAATCAGGAAAAATTATACCACAAAAAAGAGAAACTAAAATTTTTATTTATCCTCCTTATGATTTTAAAGTTACAACTGGGCTTATAACAAACTTCCATCTTCCTGAGAGCACTTTGATTATGCTTGTTTCAGCATTTATAGGCAGAGATGAAACTATGAAAGTTTATAATGAAGCAATAAATGAAAAATATCGTTTTTTCAGTTTTGGAGATGCCTGTTTGTTTATATAACACAATCTGTTGTGTTATTAATGTTGTAAAACACACTATATATATTTTATGGAGAAATCAAATATGAAGAGCTTTTCATTTGAAATTCAAAAACAATGCCCAGTTACAGGTGCAAGAGCTGGAATATTTCACACACCTCATGGAGACATTTTAACACCTGTCTTTATGCCTGTCGGAACTCAAGCAACTGTCAAAGGGCTTACAGTCGAAATGTTAAAAAATCTTGACGCTCAAATTATTCTTTCCAACACTTATCATTTGTTTTTACGACCTGGTGAAGATGTTATCGCAAAAGCTGGAGGGCTTCATAAATTTATGAATTGGGACAGACCAATTCTTACAGATAGTGGAGGCTTTCAAGTTTTTAGTTTGGCAAAACTACGAAAACTCACAGATGATGGAGTAGAATTTTCATCTCACATAAATGGTGAAAGGCGGTTTCTTTCACCTGAAAAATGTATTGAAATTCAAAATAAACTTGGCTCTGACATAATCATGCAACTCGATGTTTGTAGCAACGCAAATGTCAGTTACACAGAGGCATTGGAAGCAAAACGCAAAACGAAACTTTGGTTAGAAAGGTGTTTCAATGCACAAAAAAATGACAAGCAAATGCTTTTTCCAATTGTGCAAGGAGCTGTTTATAAAGATTTGAGAGAAGAATGCGTCAAAGATTGTCTTCCTTATGCAAAATGTGGCATAGCCATTGGTGGTCTTAGTGTCGGCGAAGAAAAAAGCGTTATGTATGATATGCTTTCACACATTCAACCACTTTTACCAAACGATCAACCAAGGTATCTAATGGGAGTTGGCTCACCTGATTGTTTAATAGAAGGATTTGCGCGGGGCATAGATATGATGGATTGTGTGCTACCAACAAGAATTGCAAGAAACGGCACTGCTTTTGTTAAGACAGGAAGACTTGTGATTAAAAACGCGAAATACAAAGAAGATTTTTCACCTATTGAAGAAGGGTGTGATTGTTATGCCTGCAAGCATTACACTCGCGCTTATATTAGACATCTTATTATAGCGGGCGAAATGCTTGGAGCGACGCTTTTGTCGATCCATAATCTTAGATTTTTGACAAGATTAGCTGGCGAAGCTAGAAAAGCTATACTAGAAGATAGATTTGTTGAATTTAAAGACAAATTTTTGAGTGAATTTAAATATTAGATTTTTATATGATTTGATTTAATCTATTTGTAGTAATGGAAATTTTATGACATTTTGTTTAAATAAAATTTTGTTTGACTTAAACTTAAAAATTGGGTATAATTTTAACAAGGTTAAAATAACCAAATTTTAAGAAAAGGGGTGAAAGTATGAGCATAGCAATTCTTTGTGCTGTGACTCCTGCGATTGCCGTTGTGATTGCACTTGTCTGTTTCGCTGTTGGGATAGGGGGCGGAATAGGTTTGTATAAATTGATTGCAACTAAAAAACTCGGTAAATCAAAATCGAACGCTGTTCGTATTATCGAAGAGGCATACGCAGAAGCAAAGACAATAAAAAAAGAGGCTTCATTAGAAGCAAAAGAAGCAAGCCACAAATATCGCGATGAAGTTGAAAGCGAATTAAAAGAAAGGCGGATTGAAATTCAAAAATCAGAAGAAAGACTGACTGAAAGGGAAAAATTTATAGAAACAAAAGAGCTTTCTCTTGACAGAAAAAGTGAACAAATTGAAGCTGAAAAGCAACGCGTTGTTGAAGACAAAGAAAAACTTACAAAAGAGATTGACGAACAAATTAAAATAAAAAATGACATGCTTGCAACGCTAGAAAAAATTAGTGGCATGAAAAAGCAAGAAGCAAAAGATTTGCTTGTTGCAAACATGACAGAAGAGGCAAAAAAAGAAGCCGGAAACATCATTAGAAAAATAGAAGACCAAGCAAAAGAAGAAGGCGACAAAAAAGCTCGTGACATTGTTGCTAGCGCAATTCAAAAGTGTGCGACGGACTTGTCAACCGAAATGACAGTGTCTGTTGTGGCACTCCCAACCGATGAAATGAAGGGCAGAATAATTGGTAGAGAAGGCAGAAACATTAGAGCTATTGAAAGCGCAACAGGTGTTGAACTTATTGTAGACGACACACCTGAAAGCATTACAATTTCATCTTTTGATCCAATTAGAAGAGAAATTGCAAGATTGAGTTTAGAAAAACTCATAGTTGACGGAAGAATTCATCCAACAAGAATAGAAGAAATAGTTGAAAGAATGTCAAAAGAAGTTGACAAAGCAATTAAAGATGCTGGTGACAAAGCTTGTGAAGAAGTTGGCATTTACAATCTTCATCCAGAATTAGTTAAGATTTTAGGCCGTTTAAAATTTAGGACAAGTTATGGTCAAAACTGCTTGAAACACAGCATTGAAACTGCCATTATTGCTGGGCAAATTGCTACTGAACTAGGAGCAGATGCTAAAATTGCACTTCGTGGCGGGCTTTTACATGACATAGGAAAAGCTCTCGACCATGAAGTCGAAGGAACTCATGTTCAGATCGGTGTGGACTTAGCAACTAAGTACAAAGAAAACCCTGCTGTAATTCACTGCATTGAAGCACATCACTTTAATGTTGAATTTAAATCAGTTGAAGCGGTAATAGTCCAAATTGCTGATGCAATTTCAAGCACAAGGCCTGGTGCAAGACGTGAAAGCTTTGAAAATTATATCAAACGTCTCCAACAGCTTGAAGAAATCTCATCCAGCTTTAAAGGAGTTGAAAAAGCTTTCGCAGTTCAGGCTGGAAGAGAAGTGCGCATTATTGTAAAACCAGACCAAATATCTGACAACGATGCGATGTTTTTAGCTAAGGATATTGCAAAACGCATAGAAGATGAAATGCAATATCCAGGCCAAATTAAAGTTAACGTCATCAGAGAATCAAGATTTACTGAAACTGCAAAATAATGTAAAAAAGGTCAAACAATGACCTTTTTTTGTTTCTTATGTATAAAAGCCTTTTTTATGTACAAATTAAACTTAGGTTAAGAGAAAATTCTTGATCTAAAAATAGAAAAACGCAATAAAGTATTTTATTATTTTAACGGCGTTTTTCTTTTTTTATAAAACAAAGTTTGTTTTTTTACTATATAAAACTTGATGAAGGCGATGGCACTCTTTATGTTAAAAATCAAGCAATATTAAAAAGAAGGCGGACATGTGTTTGCTGAAAAATCGGAGACTAAAAACATTTCTGAATTTGTAGCTACGCAAGTTTCGACTGTAAATTAATGATTTTATCATCTTCAATTTTTGTTTTGTTTGTATTTAAGATATAAGTGCAAAAACTTAAACCTTTTTACATGTATAATAAGAATATACTTAATTTTTAAAATAAGAATTCATTTCTTACATAAATATTTGCATATTCTAAAATCTGATATTTTTCATAAAATGGATTGTAGTATGCTTTTAGAAAATATTGCATCGTTTTTCGCTGATAATAGCTTTTTAGCAACATTAATAATAGCTTTAATACCTGGGTTAGAGGGTAGAATAGCTATTCCTTTTGCGTTGTCAACACAGTTGCTTGCAGAAAACACTTTAACTCCTTTATGTGCATTTGTTTCAGCTTTTTTGGGTTCAATAATTCCATGTGTTCCTGTCATACTTCTTACAAAAAAATTTAAAAATAAATATTTAACTGACATTTCAAAAAATCGATTTCAAAAGAAAATTAATAAGATATCTGCTGGCACATCTACATTTAAAAAGATTTTTTTATTATCCACCTTCGTTGCTGTTCCTTTACCAATGACAGGTGTGTGGTCGGGGAGCATTATAGCCGGTTTTACGTCTTTAAAAGTTTGGCAAAGCTTCATAGGAATTTGTACAGGAAGTGCAATAGCTTGCTCAATAATTTTGATCGTTTGCTTGTTTTTTGAAAACTCAACACTTCAAATTTTATATTTCTCTCTTTGCATACTGGCAATATTTATTTTAATAGAACTTGTTTCTAATTTAATAAGAAAAAACGCGTCCAAATAATATCAAACGCGTTTTCTCTCTATCGGTCAAGCACAAAACTTAACCTATTAGTGTTATGTGCAAACTTTTAAAGAATATTCATTATTTCCAATATTTTTTATAAACATAAATTTGCGAATAGTAAGTTCCAACCGTTGCACAACCAGACACGTAGATCGGGAACAATATAGTAGAAAAATATGTTACAGGGTCAGTGAATGAAACACCACAAGCAAAATTTATTAAAAATATTAATGCTATAAACAAAGCAAACAAACTCCACACAATAGCAGGATGCCACATTTGACTCGGAATTTTGCTAACTGTTGTTTTATAAGTGTAATAAGAATAAACAACATAAACAAGAGCAACGATAGGGAATAAATAATAAACAAAATTTGTTGCATCTGTCGTCATCTTAGCTAAACTAAAAATCAGATAAAAAATTGCACTTCCGACACCTATAAGTCCGAATATGAAAAGGCTAACAAACAAATTTAAAAGATTGGTGTTGTGTCTTATTCTTGACTCTGGTCTTTCGTAAATTTTGAAATCTACGCCTTGAGATTGATAATAATTTGAAAGATCTTCATAATTTTCAAATTCTTCATTGACTTCAACAACAGATTCCTTTTTTGTTTCTGCTTTTGCATATAAGCTTTCGATTTTAGCTCTAACATCGCTACAATTAGGATCTACGGAAACATTTCTCTTTGGAGCTGGCAACTTCTTGTCGTATCCAGGTGTTGACAATGTTATGTTTAGTCTTGGTGGCTCAATCTTCTTTGGCTTTGGAATGGCTTCTTCTGGCAATCTTTCTGTGATAAACGCACCATCATCGACGATCGCTGGTGTTTTGTGTTCTTTTTCTTCTTCGACACTTTTTAAAGAATTAAAAATCTTAAATTCTTCTTGTGCTTTTTGATAATTAGCTTCTTTTGATTGTAACAATGCCGATTTAAGTTCGCTTAAATCCTGTGCTTGACGATCATATGATTTTGCAGGTGCAGGGGAGATTGCAAGTTGAATTTGATTTTCTGTGTAACTTTTTTTATTTCTATTTTTTGAAAAATCTCTAGAAGCGTTGTAAAGACGTTGATTGTATTGCTCATTAGTTTCTGTTATGTTATTTTGATTTTGTTGAGTGTTTGTTTCAATTTTAACTTCAGTTTTTTCTTCGATCACACTATCAAAATCATTTTCATTTGATAGCTCATCTTTTGATAGCTCATTATCAGCCTTATCTTCTTCAGTTTTTAATTCTTCGATGTCAATATTATTTTTTTTCTCCTCTTGATTGTCTTCTTCTGTTAAGTTAAAGTATTCATCATAATCATCAACAAGATTTTCATTGTTAGGTGAGTAATAAGCGTTAGACTGAGTTAAATAATTTTCAAAATCGTTTTCTTGTTTTGGCTTAGCAATTTCATCTTCAGCTTCTTTAGTTTCTTTTTGTGAAATTTCTTTTACTTTACTTAAGCCTCCGAATTCGACTTCTAAATTTGCCAAAGCCTTTCTCCCAGCTTCAGTTATACTAGAATAAGAACACTTTGGCCCTTTTGAACTTTCTTTTAAATACGAAGATATGTATTTAAGTTCTTTCATTCGATTAATATTGGAATACAAACTAGGAAGTTTAATCTCTCTTCCATATTTCTTTTTAATTTCATCTACTAGTTCAAGCCCATACATATCTCTCTCGCTCAAGCAGGAGAGAATCATGTAAGAAAGCTGTCCTTTTGCCAAAACTTCCATAATTTAAACCTCTATTGTGATTATACAATTATTTTACTAGCTTTGTCAAACAAAATAGGGGGTATTATGTTGACATAATAGCCCATTTTAAAACGCACGTATCTCTGCGTAAAAGACAGCTTTTACGCAGAGATAACGTCATAATACAATTATAAATCTTATATTATGTTATTTAATCATAACATTTTATTTTTTTAATTTTTTTATTCTAATTAAAATCAGCTAAATAAAAATTGATTTTTTGAATATCAAACTTACTATTTATTAATAATTGCAACATAAATTAAATTTACACCTTTTACTTAATTAAATTATTTCGTTCTAGCAACATCAATTTTTGTGTGCACGCAAAAATTACGTTAAATAAAAACTAAAGATTTTAAATTAGTATTAGTATTGTAAAGATTTTGTTATATTACAATTTTGTTAAAGATTTATAAAATAACCTTATTTAAATTTTATCATTATTGTTAATATTATTAAGACCACTAAGGACTCTTGAAAAATTTGCAATAGCCGTCCTTGTAGCTTTGTCTTCAGCCAATGTCATTTCAGGATTTAAAATACTTTTGAATTGAGAGATGTCAGAAAAATTCAAATAATTAATTATTTTAATAAAAATGTCGTAGATGTTGTCACCTGCAAACAATTCATCTGGAGTGTTGTAAAGTAAACTTTCAACATAAATTTGATTTGGTCGAACATATGTTCTTGTTGAGTTTCTAATTAATGCATTAATTATTTTTATCATTTTAATAAAATTATCGCCAACACGCTCAAATTTGTCATTTACAAGTTTTTCTCTATTTTCGAAATTAATTTTGTAAAAACCTTTTCTTTTATTTATGAAAAATTTGTAAGTTCCTTCTTCTAAAAGTACAGGAAAAATTATGATTTTAGTGTTTGGGCCAAAATCATCAATACCAATGATTTTTAAACTTTTTCCTTGATTATAAACTATGCTTGTTTCTGTTAGATTGTGTGATAATGCAATTTGCAAATCTGATGAAAATTTTTCCAAGTTGTATTTTTCAGCCTGAAAATTGTAGGGATTTTCGGTTTCTTTTTGTCCTTTATTCTTTTTGCGCCTCTTTTTCTTTTTTGAAGCATTCCATGCGAAAACAAAACGCTCTTTTAATTTTTTCCACCAATCGTTATATTGCAAACAATTAATTTCAATTTGCGGGCTTTCTATCGCTAAAAAATAAATATATTCGCTTTCAGCACTAACTGAACCATTAAAATTTTCATTTACAGGCTGTAACAAAGTTTTGTCAATATTTACAAATGGCACCGAAAGAGAAAGTTCACCAATAGCACTAGAACAAACGTTTTTTACCTTTTCTTCAACAGCTTCAGCAAAATCACCAACATTTTCTTGTGCTATTGACTCGATAAGTTTTTGCGAAATTCCCCTCATAAATTCTCCTATTTTTTAATTTCTATTTTAGTTTTGCCACCCATATAAGGTTGCAATACTGGTGGTATATTCACAGAACCATCAGCATTTAAATGATTCTCAACAAAAGCAATAATCATTCTTGGTGGTGCTACAACGGTGTTGTTTAAAGTATGTGCAAAAACATTGCCTTTTTCAGTTTTGTATCTTATACCTAGTCGACGAGCTTGAGCATCTGTCAAATTGGAACAAGACCCAACTTCAAAATATTTTTTTTGTCGTGGGCTCCATGCTTCAACGTCTAAACTTTTATATTTTAAATCTGCCAAATCGCCTGTGCAACAAGCCAAAGTACGAACAGGAATTTGCATTGAAACAAAAAAATCAACCGTGTTTTGCCATAATTCATCATAATATTTGTCGCTATCTTCAGGCTTACAAACAATTATCATTTCTTGTTTTTCGAATTGATGAATTCTATATATCCCGCGTTCTTCAATGCCATGGGCTCCTTTTTCCTTCCTAAAACATGGTGAATAGCTTGTTAACTTTAATGGTAAACTTTTTTCGTCTAAAATTGTGTTCATAAACCTGCCTATCATAGAGTGCTCGCTGGTGCCTATTAAATATAAATCTTCACCTTCAATTTTATACATCATGTTGTCCATTTCATCAAAAGACATAACGCCACTTACCACGTCGCTACGAATCATGTATGGCGGTATAACATAAGTATAACCGCGATCAATCATAAAATCACGAGCATAAGTCAAAATTGCTGAATGCAATCTTGCAATATCTCCTGTCAAGTAATAAAACCCCTGTCCACTTGTTCTACGAGCACTGTCAAGGTCAATGCCACCTAATTTTTCTAAAATCTCTGTGTGATAAGGCACTTCAAAAGGCTTTTCTTTAGCCTCCAAATAAGTGTTTAATTGAACATTCTCCGAGTCATCTTTACCAACAGGAACATCAGCTGAAACGAAGTTTGGTATGGTCAACATAATCTTTTTAACACGAGCAGAAATCTTTTGTTCTTCGTCTTCTATTTCTGTTATTCTTTTATTAATTTTTCCAACTAGTGCTTTCATTTTTTCAGCTTCATCTTTTTTCCCTTGTGCTATTAATTTTCCAATTTGAGATGAAGTTTCGTTTTTTTCGCGTCTTTTGTCATCTCCTTCTTTTTTTAACAAGCGCAAGGTTTTGTCAAGCTCTACGACTTCGTCAACTAGTGGCAATTTTTGATCTTGAAATTTTCTTTTGATATTTTCTTTTACTAATTCTGGATTGTTTCTTAAAATATTGATGTCAATCATTATCAATGCTCCTTTGTTAGTTAAGTTTATAATATTCGATTATGTAAAGTCAAATAAAATAATAAGTTTTTCATATTGTTTTGTATTTATAGTGACTGTTATGAGATAAAACACACAACATATTGTATACAAAATCTTTTGCATTATTTTTTTAAATATAGTATAATTTGCTTATGAAAAAACTTAGCTATTTTGAAAAACGTGATATTTCAAATCAAAAAAAGATAGGTTCAATAACGGCCAATTTGCCAGACTTTGTTTACGATTTTTTTATTGGTATTGAAAACAATTCTTCATCATTGACAAGAAGAAATTATGCAATGGATTTAAATATATTTTTTGACTTTTTACAGGAAATTTTACACAAAAATAAGTCTGAAATAACTTTACAAGACTTAGACAAACTAAAATCAACACAAATTGAGCAATACTTGTCTTATCTTTCCTTTTACGAAGCTGAAGGAAAAGTTAACAAAAATGGTGAACGCGGAAAAGCTAGAAAACTTGCCTCAATTAGAAGCTTTTTCAAATACCTATTTGACCACGACCTAATTTCATCAAACGTCGCAAGTAAAGTTCCAATGCCAAAACTTCACAGCAAAGGAATAATAAGATTGGAGCAAGATGAGATCTCTAGGATGATGGATGCACTTTCATCGAACAACACATTTTCAAAGCGCCAAAAGGCCTACAATCAAAACACTTTCGAACGAGACAATGCAATAGTAACATTATTTTTAGGCACTGGCATACGTATTTCTGAATGCGTTGGATTAAATTTGGAGGATTTCGATTTTTCACAAAATGCATTTAAGGTCACCAGAAAAGGTGGCAATCAAACCGTTTTATATTTTTCGAATGAAGTTGCAGAAGCCTTAAAAAAATGGCTAAAAAAGAGAGCAACTTTGGGTTTAGATCCTGATGAAAACGCAATGTTTATTTCATTGCAAAAAAAGAGAATTTCAGTTAGAGCAGTCGAGGATTTAGTAAAAAAATTCGCAAAAGAAGCGACTCCCCTAAAAAAGATTTCTCCGCATAAATTAAGAAGTACTTTTGGAACAAATTTATATAGAGAAACAAACGACATTTACATTGTCGCAGACGTGCTTGGCCATAAAGATGTCAACACAACCAAAAAGCACTATGCTGCAATAAGCGAAGATATGCGAAAATCGGTGGCAAACAAAGTTAAAATCAACACATCAAAAAATTAGTTTTCGTTTAAAACCATCCAATCACTATATATTCCATATCCCTTTGTTGGATCAGCTGTAAAAACATGGGTTACCGCGCCAACTAATTTACCGTTTTGCAATATTGGTGATCCACTCATGCCTTGCACTATGCCTCCCGTCAGTTCAATCAATCTTTTGTCTTTAACTCTAAAAACTATGCTTTTGTCATCTGCTTTTGATTGATAAGAGGCTTTGATTATTTCAATTTCATATTCTTCTCTTATTCCACTTATACTGGAAATTATGCTCGCTTTACCAGGACTAACAGACAATCTTCCCCCTATCTTTGACGAGAGATTTTCATCTATTAAATTTTCACAATCGGTCAATTTCCCAAACACACCATAACGTGTGTTTTTTTCTAGCTCACCTTTTGTTTTGTCACCTTTAGAAAACATACACCTTAGCTGACCAGGATCGTTAATTTCTCCTTTTTCTATTCCAATTAATTTACATAAATGTACACTTCCTTCACCAACAGGAATACAGTTTTCGCATTCGGTTATTGCATGACCAAGCGCACCAAACTTTTGCGTTTGCTTGTTAACATATGTTAATGTTCCGATGCCAGAAACATCATCTTTTACCCACAATCCTAATTTGTATTTACCTGTGGTTTTATCCTTTACACCACGAATTTTGGCGGTACGCAATTTATTTTTTCTTAAAAAAGAAATTTCAAACAATTCGTCATCACTTTCCTCAACATATTCGCTAAGTTCGTCTAATGATTTTACATCAATATTATTTATTTTTACGATTATGTCTCCCTCTTTAAATTTTTCACTTTTTTCTGTTTCAACCAATCCGTCAACAGAATCTACCATTTTTTCATTTATGACTATTGCGCCTTTAGCACTTATGCTTATTCCTATTGGGACTCCCCCCACAAACACTTCTTCTTCCTCTGCACAAACAACAACCACTTTTCTAATAGGAATAAATCCAAACAACTTAAATGTTATGTAACCTTCGGTTGTTTTATCAGTTGAAACAGATTGAGAAGTTTGCTCCATCGAAGCAGATATAAAATTTCCAAACAGTCCATTTTGATTGGAAGCTTCAACCTCTTCACGAGTTGCCAAAAAACCATCAGGTAGCGAATAAATTTCAGAAAATCTGACATTAACAAAAAGTAATATTATTATAGTCACACAAAGCATGGAAACCCATAACGCTCGTCTTTTCATCAGTCCTCCAAAAAAAACTATCCAATATAGATAGTTTCTTTCGTTTATGGTTTTTTATTCTTTAATGAGCAAATTGTTGGCCACGTTTAAAAAGCTCTGTAGCGTTTTGTAACATAACTTCTGTCACATCTTTTCCACCAATAATATGCGCTATTTCATCTATTATGTCTTGTCCCTGCAACCTTTCCGCTTCGCTTATTGTGGTGTTGTCTTTTGTGGACTTAACAACTTTTATAAAATTATTTCCAACGCAAGCGACCTGAGGTAAATGCGTTATTGTAATAACCTGATCTCTTTTTGCAATACTAGCAAGCTTTTGTGCCATCATGTTGCCGACCTCTCCGCTTATACCCGAATCAATCTCATCAAACAATAATGTTTTATGCTCTCCAGAATTAGCAAATATATTTTTAATTGCAAGCATAAGTCTGCTACTTTCGCCACCAGATGCCGTTTTAGCCAAATCCTTTAGTTCCTGTCCTTTGTTTGCCGAAAACACAAAACTCACGTCATCATATCCATCAGTGCCAATATCCTTGCGTTTGAACAAGACTTCAAATTGCGTAGATTTCATGCCTAAATCCTTAAGTTCTTCCAAAAGTTTTGCTTTAACAACACTAGATGCTTCGACTCTTAAATTATGCAATTTTTCACATATCTCTAATTGCTGTTTTTCAATCTCGTCTATTTCTTTATTTATTTTCTCAGAAATTTCTTTGCTGTCTATGATTTCATCAAGTTCATTTTTAAATTTCTTCAAGCTTTCCTGACACGATTCTATCGTTCCACCATATTTTCTTTTTAAAGCGCGAAGTTTGTCACGTCTTTGATCTAATCTATCAAGCTCTAATGGATCGCTGTCAATTTCTGCCAATATGTTTTTTAGTTCAGAGCAAATGTCGTCAAGTTCAATAGAAGTTGCTTCCAGCCTATTTGTAATATCAGGCAAAAATTTAATATCACCAAGTTTTGCGACTGTGCGACTTGCTGAGTCCAATTTTGCTAAGACTGAATGCGAGTCCCCTTCAAGTGAATTCAAAACCTCGCCTAAGCCTTCAGCTATATCCTCTGAATTTTGCAAGAGTTTTATTCGCTCATCAAGTTCGTCATCTTCACCAATCTTTAAATTAGCATTTTCAAGTTCTTTTATTTGAAACTCCAAAAAATCTTTTTTTATTGCTCGTGACGACTCGTCTCCCCCTAAGTCGTTAAGTTTTTTCAACAATTCATTCTTCTTTTCAATCAAACTTTTTAATTGAGTTTTTAAAGATGCCACATCACAAAATTTGTCCAACATACCGATATGGTTTTTAGCTTTTAATATTTGAAGACTTTCATGTTGCAAAAAGGTGTCAACAAGTTCGCTTGCAAGCTGTTTTACAAACGTCTGAGAACAAGGCGTCCCATTGACTCTTAATGATGTCCTTCCATCGCTATGAAGCGAACGAGAAACAACCAGCTCCTCCTCTTCATCGATATCCATTTCTCTTAAAAGATTTTTTACGTTCTCTCCAATAGGTTCGAAAACTGCATCAACCCTCATTAGCTCTTCGCCAGTTCTTAGCAAAGACTTGTCGGTTTTAAATGACAAAACAAAATTTATGGCATCAAAGATCAAACTTTTGCCAGCGCCAGTTTCCCCTAAAATAACATTCATTTTTTCATTAAACTCAATTTCTTGTTTTTTAAATAGAGCTAAATTATGTAATGTTAAGCTTTTTAACATATTTCACCTTTAACCCAACATGTCTGAAAGTGTAGTGACTGAATCAGAAGCAAAACTAGCGGAAGGAAAAATCAACATAACTGTGTCATCACCATTCACAGCTCCAACCAACTCATTCAAGTTTAACTTGTCAACAAAACTGCAAACACTAGAGCCAAGACCTTTTAAAGTCTTTATAACAACAATATTTAAAACTGATTTGACAGAAATTACCGCCTCACGGAAAATTGAAACAAACTTGTTTGAAATTTGCTGTTCATCCGATCCAACTATTGCATATTTGTAGCGACCGGAGTTTGTCAAAATTTTCGTTAAACCAAGCTCTTTTATATCACGTGATATAGTAGCTTGCGTTATATCAAAATTTGCATTTTTAAGTTCCCTAGCAAGTTCATCTTGCGTTTCTATCTCTTTAACTGAGATAAGTTCTAGGATTTTTGATTGTCTTGCACTTCGTGCCATATCCTTCCTCCAAATCGCTATTTGCCTTTATTTTAAAGGGGAATAGGCTTTATGTATATTTATAAATTTATAATTATAAGCCTATTTTTCATTATTATACATCACAATTTATAAATATGCAAGTGTTTTTTGCATATTTATTCAGGCAATTTTTATAACAATTTTGTATTATGTAAATTTATAAATTTTAAATTTATAATTATTAGTGAATATACATTTAGTAAAATCTCACAAGATATAATAAAAAATCTCCCCTCACAACCACCGCACATCCACCGCGCGCGCAATCTTGCGCAAAATCTTTGCGCAAAAAAAACCTGCCATTAAATGACAGGTTTTCAAAATTTTTGTCAACAAAAATTTTCTTGCGCGCCCTTACTCGTTTGGCTTTACAAAAATCACCTCTTCACTTGCGAGCGCTTTTTCAACTAAACTTTCCAAATCAAGTTTTTTCTCTTCATTTTCTGCTTGATGCAATTTTGGTTTAATGACAGGATTTTTTGGCAAGAAGACAGTGCAACAATCTTCGTAAGGCAAAATAGAAGTTTCAAAGGTGTCTATTTTTTTAGCAACTGTAATTATGTCTTCTTTATCCATTCCAATACACGGTCTAAATATTGGAGTATTTTCTACTACGTTTTCAGTAACCGTCATACTTTGCATGGTTTGACTGGCAACTTGACCCAAACTCTCTCCTGTTATGATAGCGCCGAGCCCCTCTCTTTTACATATCCTTTCTGCTATTCTCATCATGATTCGTCGCATTATAGTTATCATAAACTCTGGTGAGCAATATTTATGAATGGCTTCTTGAACATTTGTAAAAGAAATGCAGTGTAATTTTATCTCGTCGTTGTAGTTAGATAATTTTTCAGCCAACGACACAACTTTTTGTTTGGCTTCTGGGCTTGTATAAGGATAACTATGAAAATGCAATGCCTCCAATTTTAATCCCCTTTTTGCCATCATATAACCAGCAACTGGGCTGTCTATTCCACCAGATAGCAACAATAATGCTTTCCCCGAAGTGCCAAGAGGAAGACCTCCCTGACAATTTATTACTTTGTCATAAATGTACGCCTTGCCATTAGCACGAATATCAACCATAATTTTTTGTTTTGGATTGAAAAGGTCAACACTAACATCAATGTTGTTTTCCAAGATAATCTCTCCAAGCTTGGATGCCAAGTCCATAGATTTAATTGGAAAACGCTTGTCACCTCTATTTACTTCGACCTTAAATGTTTTTGCTCGTAGTTTTATGTTTTTGCAATATTCATAAATACTGTCTTCATTTGCATCCAATTCATCGGCAACACTCAAACTATGTAAACCAAAAACAGTTGTCAATTTTTCAACTATTGTTTTTTCATCATCGAATTCGGTAACCATTAGGCGTCCTTGTGTTTTAGACAGCTTAAATTTTTCGCCTTGTAATTTCTTTTTAATATTGTTAAAAAGCGCCATTTCAAAAAGATGACGATTTTCGCCCTTTAAAAATAGTTCGCCAAACCTCAAAAGAACAGCTTTCATTTCATCTTCTCCAGTAGTTCTAAATATTTTTTCTTTATAATTTTACCAGCTTCTTCCATTTGGTTTTCGTCAAGCTGTGCATTTAAGCTCACACGCAAAACACCTTTAATCTTATTAAGTGAATATCCCATGCTTTCAAGCACATGATTGCCAGCTTTTTTTGACGAACAAGCGCTTCCACGCCCAACAACCACATCCTTTTCAAGCATCCTAACAAGAGTTTCACCATTAACTCCATCACAAATAAAAGTCAATACGTAAGGACTTTTTTCACACGTTCCAACAAATTCGATGCCTTGATGATTTAGTTGCTTAACAAGGATATCGTTTAATTTTTTGACTTTTTCAAAATTTGCTCGAACGTCAATTTCTTCTGCTGCAACTAGCATAGCCATAATTCCAGGAATGTTTTCAGTCCCCGATCTTTTGTCAAATTCTTGCCCGCCTCCAAAAATCATGTTTTTTAAAGTTGCCTTATTTTTTACATACAAAGCGCCGACACCTTTAGGCCCATGAAATTTATGAGCACTTATGGAAAACAAATCAACGTCCAATTCTTCTAGCTTAAAAGGGATCTTACAAAAAGCCTGAACTCCATCAACATGTATGACAGCTCTCGGAGCTCTTTCTCTTACAATCTTTACTAATTTGGCTATATCATTTATTGCGCCGTTAACACTATTGACAAACATACAACTGACAAATTTTGTTTTTGAATCAATGAGATTTATTAATGCATCTAAATCAACATCTCCTCTTTTTGTCAAAGGAATATATTTGACATTTTTTCCTTCTTTTTCAAGTGCCTTTGCCACGTTTAGAACGCTCGCGTGCTCTCCCGCAGAAAAAATGTAATTCCAATCCCCATCCCTTACACTGCCACGAATTGCGAGATTGTTAGATTCAGTCGCTCCGCTTGTGAATATAACATCTCCCCTTTTTACGCCTAGCAGTTTTTTTAACCTTTCTCTAGCACCCGCGAGTGCCTGTGCTACTTCAAAAGCCTGTTCATAAGACGCCGAAGGATTAAAATATTTTGAACATGACCAATAAAGCTGTTCTTTTCCTGCCTTCTCACTCATCTTTGTTGTTGCGGCATTATCAAGATAAATCATCTTAAACTTGCTCCATATCTAAATTTTAATGCTTTTAACACTTTAGCTATAGTGTCTGTCACTTCTTCATCTGTCAAAGTTTTGTTTTCATTTGACAATCTTATATTATAAGCCATTGATTTTAGTCCATCACCAAGTGCCTTGTTTCTGTAAACATCAAATAGTTTAACCTCGTAAAATATTTTTCCACAAGCAGATTTAATGGCGCTTTCCAAATCTGAGTTTGAAATTTCCTCTTTCACAACAATCGCCAAATCCCTGTCTACAATAGGAAATTTTGGAACTTGTTTGACTACAAACTTTTTCTCTGGCAAACTCAACAATTTGTCTAAGTCTATTTCGGCAAACATACTTGTTTTTGGAATATTGTAGTTTTTCGCAACAGTTGGATGAATCTGTCCAAAGGAAGCATAAATTTCACCATTTTCATCAACTATATCAGCTGAAACACCAGGATGTAAAAATGGCTCTTTAGAGCTGACAAGTTTGTAAGAAAGACTAGTTTCTGATACAGCATTTTCAACGCACGCTTTAAACTCTGCAAAGCTTATGTCATAAGCGCCCATACTGATCTTGTTAATTTCAATAGGAAGTTCTGTTAAAGGCAATGCTTTTGGATGAAAAGTTTTTCCGGATTCAAACAATCTCACCTCTTTGTTTCCAACGCTAAAGTTGTAAGCCAAAGAGCTGAGCATTGAATGAGCAAGAGAGGTCCTCATACAAGAAAGTTCTTCGCCAATAGGATTTGCAATTTTAATCATAAAACGCCTGTTGTCAGTAAGCATCAGCTTTGAAACTGAATCAGGTGGGATAAAGGAATAATTCATAGCCTCAAAAAATCCTGAGTACTTTAATCCTTCCTTAATTTTTCGTTCTAAAACAACCTTTTTGCCATAGTCGCCCTGTGTTAATTTCCAACCTAGATATGCCTCTCTGGCTTCACCACGATCATAGACGTCATACCCATAAATTCTAATGACCTCTTCTGCCAAATCATATTCATTTTCTAAATCTTCACGGAAATTAGGAATGTTTGCTACTATAGTGTCACCTTCAAGTTTAGTCGGGATTTGCAAAGAATTCAAAATTCTGACCATGTCATCAGCAGAAATGGCCGTTCCTAAAATAGCATTAATATCGTCAACCTTCGCATAAACATCCCGTGTTTTTGGTACAGCTCGGTTTTCATCAATAATACCTTTGCAAATATCTCCTAATTCTAAACTAGAAATCAAATTTAAAAATCTTTTTAATCCATCCTCTGCACTGTGAAAATAAACACCTTTTGAATACCTAGCAGACGAATCCGTCCTCACACCTATTTTTTTGCTGGTTAAACGAATTGCTTTTAAATCAAAAACAGCAGATTCTATCACCGCATCACGCGTTTCGTTTGATATGCAAGAATTTGTTCCACCAATAACCCCGGCAATAACCATTGGTTTGTTTATGTCGGCAATCACTAAATCTGACTCATTTAGCGTGTAAGTGTTATGGTTTAACACCGAAAGCTTTTCACCAGCGATGCCATCACGAACCACAATCTTTTTACCCTCAATATACTTTTGGTCAAAAGCGTGCATAGGCTGACCCATCTCAATTAAAACATAATTAGTCAAATCGACAAGTGTGTTGATAGGTTTGATTCCCACAGCAAAAAGCCTTTGCCTGATTTTCAAAGGAGATTTTTCTATCTTAACATTTTTTAGCACAGCTGCCATATAACGCGAACATTTTTCTGATTTTAGTTCAACAGTCATGTCATTTTGAATTATTGATTCTTTATAAGACAAATCTGGTTTTTTAAATTTTGCTCCTGTTACTGCACAAACCTCTCGCGCTAGGCCAATAACACTCATACAATCTGGTCGATTTGGAGTTATGCCAACGTCAAAAACAACATCATTTAGACCAAGCGCCTCGTCTATGCTTTGCCCAACAACAAAATTATCAGGCAAGATAAGTATGCCATTTACAGAAGCTCCTGGCATAAAATTCTCATCTATTCCAAGCTCCTCGCCCGAACAAAACATACCGTCAGACTCAACTCCACGAAGCTTAGACTTTGATATTTTTACACCATTAATTAAATCAGCCCCCTCTAATGACACGGGCACTATTGCGCCTTCGAAAATGTTGGTTGCCGAAGTTATTATTTGTACTACCTCTTTGCCGACATCGACCTTGCACACTTGCAACTTGTCTGCATTTGGGTGTTTTTCGATTTTCAAAATCTTACCAACCACAACATGATGAAGATGCTTGTTAAGATAGATGATTTCTTCGACTTCCATACCAGCATTAGTGAGCTTTTTTGCAAGCTCTTCGGCAGACATATCTACGTCTACAAAATCTTTTAGCCAATTATAAGTTACTTTCATTTATATCTCCTTTTAGTGCTATTATGTTATTAAAACATAACATAATAGCTATTTCATCTGCTTTAAAAATCTGATGTCATTTTTAAACATGTTTCTTAGATCAGTTATTCCGTCATAAACCATAGCAAATCTGTCAACACCAAAGCCAAAAGCAAAGCCACGATATTTTTTGCTGTCAATACCCGACATTTCAAGCACTTTTGGATTTACAATGCCAGCTCCAAGCAATTCAAGGAAACCTGTCCCCTTGCAGACCTTACAACCTTTGCCATTACAAGTTGGGCAACTTACGTCAACTTCAACACTTGGTTCAGTAAATGGGAAAAAGCTTGGACGAAATCTTATTGTCGTTTCTTCCCCAAATATCTTCTTCATAATATCCGTCAGCATAGTTTTTAAATCTGACATAGAAACATTCTGATCAACTACCAAAGCTTCAAGCTGATGAAAAACAGGCGAATGTGTTGCATCACTATCGTTTCGGTAAACTCTTCCTGGTGAAATTATTTTAAATGGAGGTTTAAGAGTTTCCATACTCCTAACTTGAACAGATGAAGTTTGTGACCTTAGCAATATGTTTTCAGTTATGAAAAAGGTGTCCTGCATATCCCTTGAAGGATGATTTTTCGGAATGTTTAGTCCCTCGAAATTGTAATAATCTGACTCTATTTCGGGGCCTTCGACAACCTTAAACCCCATTGCAACACAAATGTCAATCATCTTGTTAAACATTCTTGTAGTAGGATGAAGCGCCCCTCTTTCATGATTTTTTCCAGGTTCAGTTATGTCAATGGCACCTCTTGCCAATTCCTTTTCGAGCTCGAGTTTGTTGAAATATTCTTCTTTTTGAGCATAAGCATTTTCAATTTTCTCACGCAATTCATTTATCATAGCCCCAATTTTTGGTCTATCCTCAGGAGCAACATCTCTCATTCCACGCAAAACACTTGTAAGCTCACCTTGTTTGCCTAAAAATTTGACTTTAAAATCAACAAGTTGATCTTTAGTTGAAATTTCTTTTAATTCATTTTGCGCCCTATTTAAAATATCGATTAATTTTTCTTCCATTTCATCTCCTTAAAAAAATCTCTCACCCATCATATTAGGGCGAGAGAAAACTTCCACGCGTTACCACCTAACTTCAGTCTAACTAGACCCTCATCTTGCGATATTACGGTCGCCACCGATCCAGCTTACACACAACAAAGCTTCTGCCGAACAGCTAAAAGGTGAATTCACTTTTTTCGTGATGGTTCAATTCCAGCAAGCATGAACCTCTCTGCAATCACGTTTTGAAAAAGCTACTACTCCTTTATCTTCGCTTTTTATGTTTTAATTTTACAAATTTGCTTAATTCTTGTCAAGCAATATGCTATAATTTTTTTATGAAATCATACATCTTTAAATCATTAAAAACATACCCTAAGTGCTATTACGCTTTAAAAGATAAAGGCTTGTCAGAATCACTTATTTCTTTTTTGCGAAAAAAAGATGGTAGAATATTAATTAATTCAAAACCAGCGACAACTCAAACTCCAGTGAAAAGGCTTGATAAAATTGAAATTTACTTACAAGACGAAATTGGTTCAAATTTGCCTTATTCAAATTTTAATATTGATATATTGTTTGAAAATGATGCAGTTTTAGTAATTGATAAACCGGCAAATCTTTCCTGCATTCCTTCAAAATCAAATTTTAACAATAATCTCGCAAATGCTGTATGTTCTTATCTTGGGCAAAATTATGTTTATCGTGCGATAGGAAGGTTAGACAAGCAAACTTCTGGAATCGTAGTTGTTGCAAAAGATCGGTTGACTGCTGAAAACCTTACTGTAGAAAAAACATATTATGCAATTTGTGAAGGTGTTTTTCCATTTAATGAAATTGAAATCAATCTGCCTATTTCAACAATATCAAAAGATGGAATTAACCAAAGGAAAAGAGTTGTTCTTGACAAAAAACAAAAAACCGACTTGCTAAATTCTGGATATAAGATTGATGAGAAGCCTGCCAAAACTATTGTAAAAAAAATCAAAACAATAAAGAATAAGACATTACTAAAAATAAACTTAGAAACAGGCAGAACACATCAAATACGAGTTCATATGTCAGCACTAGGCTTTCCACTTGTTGGAGACGACTTATATGGAAACGGAAAAGGCTGTCGTGCATTACTACATTGCCAAAAAGCAAAATTAGATTTGCCACTTCTTCGCTTTAGAAAGACAATAACAGCTCCCTTCCCCAACGATTTTCTACTTAAAAACTGAATTGCCAAAATTAAGATATACTTCTGGAACTTTACCATTAATATAGTGCTCACAAATCAACACCTGCGTTACAAAGCTCATGTTTTTTGTGTTGAGAGGAAGAATAACACTTAATGTAACATTTACATCAATATAAAGCGAATGTATTGTTTGGTTAATGCCTGCTTCCACAAAACTTGACCTAAAAGATGTTATGACAGATCCTATGGGTACGACATGAACATTTATTTTTGGCCCTATACCAGAAAGAGCTGTAATGCCTGTAAAAGTTCCCAGCGGTATTGGTATTGGATAAGAGCCTACAGTATCTAAATAAATTTGTGCCTTAGTCGAAATTTCTCGAGCAAAATTGTTTAGCGTAATAGTGTTGGCTGAAATAAATCCTATAGTATCATCAGGAAGTTTAGACACCTCCATAAAATCAGTGTACTGATATTTTTCCTCCTGAATGACATCATAAATAGCGTCACTAATCATAGTAGTAGCCACAGAATCAACTTGCGCATAAGACACATCGGCGACAAGTGGTGCAACAACATATTGAAAATACAAAAATCCGCATAAACACGCAAACAAAATAACGCCAAGACAAATGTAAGCCTTGGTCTTTAGGCTTAATCTTTTGTTCTTGACACACTTCATATTTTAATATATGAAACAAAATTTAAAATGTTCTCAAAAACATTTTCTAAAAATAAAAAAAAATCATTATCAAAAAAAAAATAAAATGTTTGATTATTTATAATAAAACACAAAATATATGGTGTGTTATGTCATTATACAACATATATGTTGTGTTATTTTGTTTTTGACTTAGAAATAAGAGAAAATATAAAAGCAAAGATCACAGCAGCTGCGATGCCTCCTGCAGTTGCCTCCAATCCACCTGTCAGAGCTCCTAACAGCCCCCTTGATTCCACACCAGACATTGCGCCTTTAGCAAGCGATGCCCCAAAGCCAACTATTGGCACATTTATTCCCGCTTGAGCAAATTGCGACAAAGCGTCAAATATATTAAACGCCTGCAACACTACGCCTATTAAAACAAACAAAACTAATATGCGAGCTGAAGTAATTTTTGTCGTTATTATTAAAAGCTGACCGAGCATACATATTGCTCCACCAATCAAAAACACCCATAAATATTCCATTTATTCCTCCGCTTCTAACACAATGGCATGACATACCCCTGGTATTGTTTCACCCTGCTGACTAGCAGTTGTCGACATCAATGCGCCTGTTGGTAAAAACAACACTTTTTTGAATATTCTTTGTTTCATTTTTTTTACAATATAGCTGTTTAATACCGTTGCACTAGCACCACATCCACTACCACCGCACATTGTGTCTTGATTTCGAGTGTAGTAGCTATGGCCACAATCACTGTAGTTTTTTCCCAACTTAAAACCTTTAGCTTCCATCAAATCAACCAATATTTCTGATCCTAACTTACCCAAATCGCCAGTAAGAATCAAATCATAATCTTCTGGTTTTGTTTTTGTATCTTCAAAATGAGAGCTTAATGTGTCTGCTGCCGCCGGAGCCATGGCGGCACCCATGTTGTTGACATCATTTATGCCAAGATCAATAACCTTTCCAAACGTCACCATACTTATTACCGGGCCATTCCCGTCTAATGAAACTATGCTTGCGCCCGAACCCGTTACAGTCCATTGCGACGTTGGAACTCGTTGGCAACCCAGCTCCAACGGAAAACGAAACTGACGTTCAGCGGTTGAAAAATGCGAACCTGTGGCACATGCGACGTTTTTGAAATGTTCGCCATTAACCAATATCGCACCTATTGCAAGAGATTCTGCCATAGTAGAACAAGCCCCAAACAATCCCAAATACGGCATATTGAAAGCACGTGCTGCATAAGACGATGATATAATTTGATTTAACAAGTCACCCGCAAGCAAAAGATTTATATCACTAATCATAAGACCTGCATTTTGCACTGCTCCTGTTATAGCAAGCTCCAGCATTTTGCATTCTGTCTGTTCATATGTTTTCTCGCCCAATCTATCGTCTTTCATGACATAATCAAAATACTTGCCAAACGGCCCCTTCCCCTCTTTAGGACCAACTATTGAATAACTTCCTATTATTTTTGGACGATTTCTTAACTCAATTGTTTGCACTATACTAACCCCACTATATAATAAATAATACCAACAATTACACTTGAAACTATCCCAGTGACAATCACAGGGCCTGCTATGGTAAACATTTTTACACATGTTCCGTAAACAACACCTTCGTGTTTAAACTCAATAGCAGGAGAAGTTATAGAATTTGAAAAACCTGTGATTGGCACTATGCTCCCTCCACCAGCAAATTTGCCAATCTTGTCATACACCCCTATCGCTGTCAAAAAAGATGCTAAAAATATCAACACAATAAGAGTCCATGCCCAAGCACTTTGTTCTGCCATATTTGGAAATAAATAAAGCAACAATTCGTTTACTCCTTGACCTAAAAGACAAATTAATCCTCCTACCCAAAACGAATTAAAAAGAGAAGGCCACGGCTTTGTTTTCGGTATTCTCGCTTCAACATAAGCCTTATAAGCTTGATTTAATTTTTCATTTTTCATGATTTTCTCCCATATAATCTTTGCCATTTTTTTGACTGCATAAACAAAAAAAATCTGCCATATTCTTGGGCAGATTTTAATTTTTTGTTTAGCGTTTGAAATTTTTGTGTGTTAACGCATTTCACTAAGCACTACTGACTTGTTTTATTTTCATTGTTGACACACAAACTTTTTGTTTTTTATTGGAAAGCAAAATCTTCTTCATCCAATTTTTTTTCACACATTTTTTTTGACATCTCTTTTTCTTTCTTTTTATATTCGATTTTAGAAGCCAAAACAGAAGTAATCCCTATACATCCAGCTATACCCCCACAAACAGCCAAACCTTTAGCACCTTTACTAATTTTATAAGCACCATCTAATTCTTCTTTTACCTGATTATTTGAATGTCGTTTGATTATTTGCAATTTACTTTTGTTCGAATTTATATGCTCTATTTTATTAATATATTGTTCATAATCGATTTCATTTTGTAAGTATTGTTGATATACTTTGCTCTCCTGCTCATTTAATACTTCAACCAATTTATGTTGATTTTCTTCTTGGTTAATTACTTTTTTATAAGTTTCATATGTAATATCTGCAAGCGGAATTGCTATCAAAGCCGAAATACCTGTTAGCAACAAAGATAGTTGCCCTACATTTTTTAAGTTTGATGCTTTACTGTAAATTGATCTACTTTTAATCATGTTTTTTCGATTTTTCCTTACCTTATTTAATGATTTTTTTGTTAATTTTTCATTATCCATAATTATCTCCCCCCGCTTCTATACATAGTAAATATATCATATATTTCTTGTCCTGTCAACATGGAGTTAAAGATTAAACAAACAAAATCGTTGGATTGTTATATTTCTCATATTATTGCTCAAAATAAACACGTAAAGGAGGTTTTATGAAAAAACTTTTAATTTTTGCTGGCATTTTAGCAACTTCTTTGTCAGTGGCGGGATGTTCAGGAACTAACGAATCTGCAGTTATAAACAGACTTTCTCATCAATTAGACAGAACTGCAACTACTGTGAATTCTATTAACCAAGACCCTAGCAGTGATATTGCTATTGAAAATATATCACGTTTATTTTCTGATAAAGCTTCTACTTCCCAAATCAAAGTGCTTTCTGATGCCTATCAATCATCGGCAAATGCTGCATCAAGTGCAAGAGGACTTTCGAATAAAATAAATAGAAAAATAGTAAATATTAAAAAAAGTATTGCAGAAAATTTAAAGTTGGGCAACGAAAACACCGCAACAATAAACGAGCTAACCACCAGCATGCAAAAATACACATCCAATCTAAATAAGACAAAATCGGAATATAAAAATGCAGCCAAAGCTATTTATAAAATTGGTGAAGACAACGAATCCGAACAATTAAACGTTAAACTAGCAAGACTGTCATGTTGTGTTGAATCAAGAAATTGTTATATGCAAAATTTGTTATTGACGCTAGAAAACATCGAAAACATTTTAAATGGTCTAGAAGCCGATCAAAATGAAAACGAAAACATAGAGACTAGTCAAAATGAATATCAAGAAAATTTTGAACCACAAACTAATCAAAATTCACAAATTCAAAATCAAATCCCAATAAATCAAAATTATAGCTATAATAATGGCTATTATCCTCAACATCCTTACAACCCAACTACAACGTATTATGGCAATGCAAATGGTTACAACAATGCTTTTAACAATCCTTATGGGTATGGAAATGGCGCTTATGGTTGGCGCGGAGGATTTAATCCAGACCGAAACACCGACACTTATGGTCCTGGAGCAACCAACATAGACACATACAAATTTAATGGTAACAATAGACGTTTTAACGGTTCAAATGGTATAAATATGATAGATGAAGATTTTGACAATGAATTAGACATACCACAAGACGAGCTTAATCATGATGAAGTGATTAATGATGACAAAGTAAATAAAACGATGACAACAAATGAGTCTGTTCAAAATGAAAATGTGGAAGCCAACGAAAAACAAAACGATATTTGTTCTTTGCCAACAAATCCTCCAATAAAAAAGCATAGAATTATGCATACAAATGAAAATAGAATGTCATTAAAAAATTGTTTAAATCAAGATAATAATTTTTCCTCAGAAGACGAAGAAATAAAAGCAGAAGACGAAGAAATGAAAATTCGCTCAGTTAGTGCAAATGGCGAAGAAGAAATTCAAGGAGAGCACAAAGTCAAAGGTCACACACAAACAGAAGCAGACATTAACAAAGATATTGAAAATTTAATAAAAAAGCCGTCAAATTCATGACAGCTTTTTTTTCAAACTGCTTAATATTCGATTTTCTAAGCGTGAAACTTGGACTTGTGATATTTTTAACTTTTGAGCGATTTCACTTTGTGTTTTGTCATAAAAATACCTCATTAGTATTATCGCCCTATCTCGTTTCGACAACGACGAAAGCATTTCACGAATTGCAATTTTATCCATTAAATTTTCATCAGTTGCAAGGGAATCGACTCCATCAATAATCAATGCCCCACTCTGCGAATTTTCAGCTGGCGAATATAATGACAATGGCATCTTTGCCGAATCCATAGCCATCACAATTTCCCCTTCTTCTACTCCAAAATGTTTCGCTATGTTTTCAACAGTTGGCGACGCTTTGTTTTCAGCATAATATTTTTCAACAAATTTGTTTATTTTTAAATTTAATGTTTTTATAGCTCGAGAAACTTTAATTGCTCCATCATCACGCATAAATCTCTTTATTTCTCCTATTACCATCGGCACTACATAAGTAGAAAACTTTACATTAAATTCTGCATTAAAATTTTTTATTGCCTTAACAAAGCCTAGACAACCCAATTGATATAAATCATCATACTCAAGGCCTTTGCCATAAAATCTTTTGATAATGCTTTTAATCAACGGTGAATTTTGTTGTATAAGCTCATCTTTTGCATCCTCATCGCCTTTCTGTGCTTTCGCAACTAGGAGTTTTATTTCATTTGCATCCAGCATAGGTGCCTTCTTTCAAAGTCGCGCTACTACATATCTTTTTCATCACAACACGCAAACCCTTATCACCATTTTTAAACAGCTGAACATCATCCATAAATGTTTCCATGACTGAAAATCCCATTCCACTGCGTTCTTCGTCAGGCTTTGTAGTATAAAAAGGCTCTCGCGCTTTTTTAAAATCTTTTATCCCTATGCCATTGTCCGAAATTGTTATTTTAACTTCGTTGTTGTTTAACTCTACCCTCATCTTCACAACACCATTTCCTTTTGGATATGCGTGTACAATGGCGTTTGTAACAGCTTCAGAAACAGCGGTTTTAATGTCACTGATTTCTTCAAGAGACGGATTAAGCGGAAGACAAAAGCTAGCAACACAAACTCTTGCAAAACTCTCATTAATAGAATCAGCTTTAAATTCAATCTCCATAAAATTGTCTTGTTTCACGATCAACCTCCTAAATTATTTTGGGCATTAAATCATATAGCCCAGTCATTTTAAAAATTCTTTCAGCATGAGATGAAGGGTTGCAAATATAAATTGGAATTTTTCGATCCTTCATCTTCTTATATCTTCCAATAAGCACCCCAATGCCAGTGGAATCCATAAAATCTAGTTCGGACAAATCTATTATTATTTGTTTAAATATTCCACTTCCAAAAGCTTTGTCCATTTCTTCACGCGTATAAGACGAAGAATGTTCGTCCAATTCGCCACACAGAAGCAAATAGAGTGTGCCGTTGTATATTCTTGATTTAACCTTCATTTTCTCCTCCTATACGTTTCAGTATAATTTATTTATACATAAAAAAAACAAGCCTTTTTGTAGAAAAAAAGCTTGTTTTGCCATATTAGTATTTTGTTTCTTTTAGATAATCAGTCCTCCACTGACAATCAAATTTTCCCCTGTTACAAAATCGCTGTTTGCTAAATATAAAACTGCTTTTGCAACATCCTCACAAGTGCCAATTCTGTTTAATGGTGTTGCTTCTATCAAACGAGATTTTTCTTCATCGTTAAAGCAAGAATTCATTTTTGTGTCGATCAAACCTGGGCTAATTGAGTTTACGCGTATGTGAAGCGGAGCCAATTCTTTTGCTAAAGCTTTTGTTAAACCAACAACACCTGCTTTGGACGCCGAATATGTTGCTTCACAACTGCCTCCATATACCCCTAAAAAAGATGATATGTTGATTATGCTAGAACCTTTTTTTAAAAGTGGAATTGAGTATTTATTGCAATAAATGGTTCCGTTTAAATTTACCTTTATAATGTTGTCAATTTCTTCATCATTCTTGTCAATCAACATCTTTTCATCTTCTGCCATGCCAGCATTGCAAACAACTAGGTCAAGTTTTATGTTTTTTTCTTGCAATTTTTTAAAAATCGCTCTCACTTGATCGGGCTTTGATTGATCAAAATAAAGTTCTACAACATTTGTCTTAATTAAACTTGTGTCTATTTTGTTTTTGTTTCCACATAAAAAAAGATCATAGCCCTCATCGGAAAGAGCAAGAGCTACACATCTTCCTATATCACCAGAAGCGCCCGTAATAAATGCACATTTTCTTAACATATATAACAAATCCCTACAGCAGGTCCTATATGGGCTGCTACGACCGGCCCTAGCTCACCTTCGTAAATTTTGGTTTTTGGAAATGCCGATTTCATTTTTTGCAATAGAACATCAAAAAATTTTGTGTTGGCTATATGAATAGCAAAAAGCCTCTTGGTTTTTTCGGGAATCATAGCAATCAAATCAGAAATTGCCTTTCCCATTCCAAAAATCTTTTTTGCACAAAGGAGCGTTCCTTGTTTAAAAGTCAAAATTGGTTTAATTTGAAGCAAAGACCCAATCGTAGCACTAACCCTGCCAATTCTTCCACCTTTTTTAAGATACTCTAAACTGTCAGGAACAAAACATATTTGACTGTTGACTTGCAATGCTGAAATATACTTTACTATTTGCTCTCTATTCCATCCTTCGTTTGCTTTTTCTATGACTTCCATGCAATATCCCCAAATATTTTGCCCCGTGCTCATAGAATCAATAACGGTTATTTTTTCAGGATTTTTACAAGATTCTCTTGCTAAATTTGCCACAGAATATGTCCCAGAAAGTGATGCGGAAATTGTGAAAACTATAGCCTCGTTTTTTTCATCTATCACTTTGTCATATGCCTTTATAAAAGACTCCGGAGATGGCTGTGATGTTTTTGGAAACAATTTTGTTTTTGTAAAACTTTCAAAAAATTCGTCATAACTTCCTGGCAAACCTTCTTCAAATTCTTTGTCCATATATAGCACGTGCAGTGGAACAACTGTAATATCATTTTCTTCAATAAATTCTTTTGGAATATAAGCAGTAGAATCTACAATAAGTTTTATCATTTTTACCTCCAAGGTTAAATTAGTCTAACATATTTATATATTTTCTCCAACATATTTATTTATATATTTGACAAAAAAATGGCGAACTGTTAATATTTTTGTATGAAGAAAAAAATGAAACTTATTATTGATAGTGATGTGTCAAATGAAGTTGATGACGTGTTTGCCCTCGCCTATGCACTTTCGCGCCAAGATGTGTTTGATATTAAACTCATTTCTGTTTCACCGTTTACAGCTAGTTATAAAAGAAACTCCATTCATGACAACAATATCGATTCAAAATTTGAAGCTAAAAGATTGATGCGAACAATGGGATTAAAAAATACAGATATAGTAAAAAATGGGAGTATTGATTATCTTTCAAACAACTATCAAAAAGTTAGTGACGCATCAAGTGAAATAGTGAAAATTGCAAGCAAAGAAAAAATTACTATTCTTTGTTTAGGAACTCTCACGAATGTCGCCATTGCACTTTTAAGTAAGCCTGAAATATCCAAAAACTTAAGGATAATTTTTTTAGGTACTCAACATCTATTACACAAAAAATTTACAGATTTTAATTACATTAAAGACAAAAAAGCTTTTGAAGTTGTAATTAAAAACGTTGACGATTTAACAATTTTTCCAAGCACCGTAGCAAAACAGTTTGTAACAAGCATTTACGAAGCAAAAAATCATTTATGCCAAAATAAACTTGGAAGATATCTTTACAGAAAATTAAATGATTCAGTTTTTAAAATACAAAACCGTGGCATACACACCATATACGATATTGGACCTGTAGCGTATTTAATAAACAAAAATTGGTTTTGCTCAACAAAAATCAATGCCAACGAACTTTTAAAAGAACAAGAAAAACTTGACCAATTTAAAGAAGTAAATTACATTTTTGATTTACAAAAAGAAGCTAATTATGACATATGGAAAGATTTTATCAATTCAATTACATCAGTAGAAACAAAATCACAAAAAAACATTTTCTTTACTTCTGACACTCACTTTTCTTCTGATCGCGTGATAAAATTTCATTTAGTACCTTTTGAAAATGTTGAACAAATGAATTATGAACTAGTAAAAAGATGGAACAGCGTTGTTTCAAAAGACGATGTCGTTTATCATCTAGGCGACTTTGGAGAATATAATTATATAAAAAGGTTAAACGGAAAAGTTATATTAATCTTGGGAAATTATGAAGTTGCAGATATGAAAAGACAAAAATTAAGTTTTAGCAAGTTTAAAGAACAACTTAAATCTATTGGATTTTACGACGTAGTAGAAAAAAATTTAAAAATTAAAATAGACAATTTTGAAATATTTTTGACACACAAACCTATTGATTGCAACAAAGAAATGATAAATCTGTTTGGCCATGTCCACACATTAAAACCTGTAAGCAAATCTGGCTTTAATGTTGCTACAACTTATTTTGACTTTTTCCCTGTTTCTTTAAAACAAATGGAGAATAAAATAAATTTTATAAAAAATTATGCTGATCAAAACGTATTTACTGATTAGCAGTATATCGGCGCGTAGCGCAGTTGGTAGCGCGCATGGTTCGGGACCATGAGGTCGTGGGTTCAAATCCCGCCACGCCGACCAAATAAACTAACAAATTTCACAAAAATAAAAATTTTTAATAAAATAAAGTGAAACAAGAGTAAAGATTAAAAAGCTTCTATAATTTAAAATTCTTAAAAAAAGAGTGCAAAAATAGAAATTTACAATTATTTTATAAAAATTGTTTTAATTTTCTTGACATCGTTTTTTGTTTAGTGTAAAATGATTTCGCAACCTAAAAACGTCGGGGTGTAGCGCAGTTGGTAGCGCACGTGGTTTGGGACCATGGGGTCGGGAGTTCGAGCCTCTCCACCCCGACCATCTTCTATAAATGAAGAAAAATCAAAATCCAAGTTAATCTTGGGTCTTGGGCTCAGCTCACAAGAGCAACCGAGCTCTTAGGTTAAAACAAAAATGTTTGCTTGCAATAACATTTTTGTGAAAACCGCATCACAACTCTTCGCTAGAATTGTTGTGATATAACCGAGTCGCGTCTCCCGGACCGACCGGCAGAAGAAAACAAAAATCCAAGTTATTCTTGGGCCTTTAGCTCAGCTCCATTGAGCAACCGAGCTCTTAGGTTAAAACAAAAATGTTTGCTTGCAATTACATTTTTGTGAAAACCGCATCACAACTATTCGTTAGAATTGTTGTGATATAACCGAGTCGCGTCCCCGGACCGACCGGTAGAAAAAAAACAAAAATCCAAGTTATTCTTGGGCCTTTAGCTCAGTTGGTTAGAGCAACCGGCTCATAACCGGTCGGTCCGGGGTTCAAGTCCCTGAAGGCCCACCAGAGCAAGACTGCTCATCAACAAAAGTGGCTGAACGCAAACATGGGAAGGTTGCAGAGCGGCCAAATGCAACGGACTGTAAATCCGTCGACTACGTCTTCGATGGTTCGAATCCATCCCTTCCCACCATCGCGAAAGCGAACGACAAATCAACTTCATATGGCTCGGTAGTTCAGTTGGTTAGAACGCTAGCCTGTCACGCTAGAGGTCGTGGGTTCAAGTCCCATCCGAGTCGCCATGTTGGTTTGTCGTAATCTCCCCTTTTTATATGGTTTAATAAGTGGGAAATTTTGGGTTCACATCTTGTTTTTCAAACATAAAAACATTTTAAACAAGCATTAACCTAAGTCTTGATTATCTCTTGATAGCTCAGTCGGTAGAGCAAAGGACTGAGTCAGAGGTGTCTCAAAATGCTTGGCATTTTGGGAAGCGAAGAAAACGTGCGTTAACCGAGCCTTTGCGAGTAGCAAAGCGAGCGCAAGCACGATTTTCGAAGCCGTGTCGGTGCTTCGATTCCACACCACCGCAAAATAAGGTGGAATCGAAAAAAACTAATTTATATGCCCTGATAGCTCAGTCGGTAGAGCAAAGGACTGAAAATCCTTGTGTCGGTGGTTCGATTCCACCTTAGGGCACCAACGCGATTAAGCGTCAACAAATTCCCCTTCTCTTTGGCACTTAATTCGCAATATGCTGGCGTGGCTCAACGGTAGAGCAGCTGACTTGTAATCAGCAGGTTGTAGGTTCGATTCCTATCGCCAGCTCCATTTAAATGACCTTTCGGGGTCTTTTTTTGTTTAAGACTGATTACAAGTCAGCGCTGACTATAATATTAAAAACTCACTATTTCGTTTTTAATATAACTTCGCTTCGCATGTGCTAATTTGCAAGCATTTGCCCACTCTCAGCTCGTTATCAGCAGGTTGTAGGTTCGATTCCTATCGCCAGCTCCAACAAACTGACCTTTCGAGGTCTTTTTTTTGTTTTGTCAGTTAGATCCCGATAATGTTAACATTAAAAAACATAGCAATCTGCTATGTTTTACTAATCAATAGGATTTTGCTCAAATGAAGGTGCTTTTGTTAACAACAAATAAAATTTTCTGCCGACTTGTCTTTCCTTTTCCATTTCATTTACTACCCACATTCCTGATATCTTAAAATATCCGTCTAAAATTTCATTGACTTCTCGAACCGTATATTTTTTTATGAAAAGCCTAAGAGGTAATTCTGGATCTAATCGTTCAAAACGCTCCCCTTCGCCCTCCGAAAAAGATATCAGTGCTTTTCCATCGTCCTTTAAGGCATAAAAAATATTTTCGATCAATTTTCGTGCTTGTGAATATGTGAAATTTGACAAACACTCGTGTGCAAGCACACCATCATACTTGTAATCTGATTTATATTCCAATGCATCTGCCAACTTAAATTTGCAATTTTTTACTAATTGCTTTGCGAGGTTTATCATATTTTTGCTGTTGTCAATTCCCAAAACATTAAAACCTTCGCTCGCTAAATATTTTGAAATTTGCCCTGTTCCACAACAAACATCCAAAATATCCTTTCCATTCAACGAATTTAAAAAATTGTCTATAAAATACTTTGGGGCAATTTCACGTATTGCAATATTTGCATAATTTTGAGCGATAGCATTATATGTGATTTTATTATTCTCAACATTAAAATATCTCATCATGTGTTCCTTTAAAAATTTAATAAAATACTAACATTATTATTTTTTCCTTATAGTTTTACAATAACCATTTTCTATAAACCAATTGACAGAATCTTCAACTGAAACTATGACCGATCTAGGATTGTATCCCAATTGTTTTGTCGCCTTTTTATGCGAAAAATTGCTATTTCTTGTAAATGCAGTTATCGAGTAATCACTTAAAACAGGTTTTTTGCCACGCATTTTGTAAAAAGCAGTTGAAACCTTTGCAAACAATTTTACAAACCATATGGCAAATTTTGGTGGCATATATTTTCTGTTTAAAACACGGTTTATTGTTTGTAAAAGTGTTTTAAATGTCATGGTTTGGCCACTTATTATGTAGCTCTCACCGTCAATTCCTTTTTTTGATGCGAGTCTTAATGCTTCAGCCACATCTCTCACGTCGACAAAATTATAACCTCCTCTTACATAACCATACAGTTTTCTATTCATGAAATCCAATATAACTTGTCCAACCTCAGAAACTTTAAAGTCAAATGGACCAACAACAGCGGAAGGATACAAAATCACTGCATTCAAATTTGAGTCTTTACACTTGTCTAAAATATACTGCGTTGCCTGATATTTTGACACCGCATATGATCCTTTTATAATTTTTGTGTTAAATGTTTTTGGCTCTTTTAAAACTCTTCCATCAATTGGATCAATAATGTTCACAGTGCTAGTGTATAAAAGTTTTTTCGCCTTATTCTTAATGCACGCATCAACAACATTTTTAGTCCCGTCAATGTTTACTTTAAAAACTTTCTGTGTAGGAATACTACCTATATCAATAATTCCTGCCAAATGAAAAACAATATAATCTTTTTTTATAATTTTGAAGATGAAATCACGATCGGTTACGTCACCTTCTATTATCTTTACGTCTAAATCTTTTATCGGTGTCAAATCCTCGCTAGGAAGAACAAGTGCAGTAACCTTATATCTGTTCTCTAACAAATTCCTTATCAAAACATTCCCGATATGACCAGTACAACCCGTAACCAAACATTTCTTTCTTGCCTCAAATTCTTTTTTAACTACGTCATAACAAAAGTCTAGCATTTCGTCAATTGTTTTTTCAGTAGAGTCAATAAAAACAGCATCTTCAACGATTTTAAGCTTGCCGTATTCCCTGTTTTTATCTCGCATATCTCTTAATTTTAAATTTTCAAAGACCTTTTCAAAAGTTTGTGGGAAAGGCTTGTTCTTTTGCTGTTCATATCTTCTCTTTGCCCTAACAGTAACATCGGCATCAAAGAAAAATTTAATATCAGCATTAGGCAAAACTTCGCTAGTTATATCTCGCCCTTCCATAACACATTCATTTTTTGAAGCAAAATCTCGTTGCATGCTTAACACAAAATTTCTAACAAATTTGTAAGGTGAAATTAGGGAACTTAAATCGCTTATTTCTTCTTTTCTTAAATTGTCTGTTTCATCAATTCCGTTTACATAAACATGTTGCTCGTCTTTTACAAAATCGACTTTCATATTCAAAGACGCAATAAATTTTTTAAGCGATTTTTCATTAATTGACTTTCCAGTTCGTTGATATCCACAAGCAATAGCACGATATAATGCACCAGTATCAAACACCTTCATATTTAACTTTTTTGCTAAAATTTTGGCTATTGTGGTTTTACCGCTACTTGTCGTTCCATCAATCGCAATATTAAACAATTTTTCACCTCTCAATATGTAGTATTTGTTATGTCAGACTACGCTATATATATTGTGTTATAAGCAAAAACATAAATAAAAATATATTTACTATTTGTAGTTTATCACAAATTCAAAATTTAAACAAGCAAATTTGATTTAAAACAAATTTTAAAAACAATCAAAATGTTTTGACTTTTGTTAATATATCTGATATTATAACTCTCGTCATACACAAAAAAAATTTGCTGGTGTAGCACAGTTGGTAGTGCATTCGATTCGTAATCGAAAGGTCATGGGTCCGAGTCCCATCACCAGCTCCACGTTTAAAAATATCGCCTTGATAAGGCGATATTTTTTAGTTAATATTTATTGTTATTTCTTTTCAATTTACTGCTAATTTATTGACTATTTACTTTCAGTTTTTTTATTTGTCGATAATTAATTTTTGTTTATTTTGTCTTCCACTTTCAACTCTGGATAAAAATAAACGAGAAAATCGTATTGATCTGGAAATTTATTTTTCATATCTTCCATATACGGAGTATATCCATCAATTAAATTTTTCCTTATTTTTTGTTTTTGCTCATCAGGGTAATCTTCCCAACGTTCTACACCTAATATACCTTGCTTTTCAAGTTCCAGCATCTTTTCATAAGCATCTGGTATGTACTCCCTTTTCTCTACATCGAGTTCTATGTCTTTGTCATAAATAAAAACTTTACCTGTCGAATGATCAACTTGTTTAGCACCTTCAAGCTCTATAGTAAAAATATAACAATCGTGCCCTTCATATAATTTTTTAAGATAATCTTTGTCATGTTCGCGCAAATATAATTTTCCGCCTCTATAAACAAAGAATCTAATTGGCGCCGCTGCATACATAAATGCGCATGCATAATCAGTTGTTAAAAAAATATTACCCTGATCATCTTTACGCGTGGACTTTTTGTTCACTTAAAGTTTTCTTAATTTTGGATCTTGCGTCCCATGATAAAATATCATTTTTTGTATCTTCTTTTAATATTTTTTATCTTTTTACATAGTTTCATTTAAAATCAATTTATTTGTTTTTAACAAAAAAAACAATCATTTTAATAACTAGCAATCACATATTTATCTTTTAGATTTTTGAAAGAAAACTAAACGAGATTTTTTTACTTTCACTATCCTTACTCAAAACCTCAACATTTACCTTGTCGCCAACATGTACAAACTCGTGCACAGCAACATCGCGACGCTCTGTTATAGTAGAAATGTGCATTAATCCCTTTAACCCATTTTCTAATTTTACTATGGCTCCAAAAGGCAACAATTTTTGCACCTCTCCTTCTACAACTTCTCCTATTTTTAACTTTTCGATTTTCTCAACTGTTGGATCTGGCAAAATCTGTTTTAAACCCAATTTTATTTTTTTTGCCTCTCGGTCAAGCTCTATGACTTTAAAATTCAAAGTTTGCCCTACGCTAATTACATCATTAGGAGAGTCAACCCTGTCATAAGAAAGATCAGAAATATGAATAAAACAATCTACTCCATCAACCTCGACAAATGCACCATACGGTAATATTTTTTTAACAGTGCCTTTTACGATCTTGTTTATAAATATTGAACTCCAAAAAAGCTTTTCATTTTGCTCGCGTTCCTGTTGTTGCAAAAGTTTAATGCTCGCCACTATCATTTTGTTTTCACGATCTATTTCAGTAGCTATTGCCTCCTGTTGTTTTCCTATAAGCAAATTCAAATCGACAAAGCGATCGCTGACCTGATCCTTTGGAACAAATATATCATAATCGCCCAATTTAGAAATTAATCCGTTTTTAATTTGAGTTGGCACAAAAGTAAACACGCTCCCAAGCTTTATTTTTTGTGCATTTTGTATTCCTATTGAAATTACATCAGCTTTTGATTTTGACGCCTCGATCATTCCTTCTTCGTTTTTACTTTTTGTGATAATCACCTGAAACCTGTCACCAATTTTTACTTCTTCAAAATTTTCAAAGTCTTCTCGCGGAATAAAAGCATCTCTTTTCCCGCCAATATTAAAAATTACTCCGTCTGCCCTTTTAATCACAACCACTCCGCTGTGAAGCTCGCCAGATTTAGTGTTCAAAAATGTGCGCTCCACGGCTTCCATATCAAATTTATCCATTTTTCTCTCTCTTCTTTTTAAATTTTAATTCTGCAAGTTCTTTTGTTTCGTTTAATTTTTGAGCAACTTTTTCACTCGCTTTTTCTAAAACCTCGTCGGTCAGTTTTTGCCCATAAAATTCACTTAAATCATATGGCTCACCAATCATGATCTTTGTCAAATGAAAGGCTTTTGGTCTGTTAAAGATCCAAATAGGAACCAAAGGCGTTTTGGTTTTTATTGCTATCATTGCTGATCCATTCTTAACAGTTTGCAACGAAAGTTCTGCATTTTTATTTCGCGTTCCCTCTGGAAAGATAACAAGTTTTTTGTTTTCTTTTAGCACTTTAAATGCCTCTTTTATAGCATTCAAATCTGCGATACTTCTGTCTATCCTTATAGCACCCATCTTCTTTAAAAACCAACTTCGTGATTTTGAAGTAAAAAGTTCTTTCTTTGCCAAGAAATATTTTTTCTCCCATGTGTTTAATATAAGTAAAATAGAGTCCATATTGGAAGTGTGGTTTAAGGTTATGACAGCCTTCCCCTTTGGCAAGTTTTTTTTGCCAACAATCTTGGTTGGATAGACGATAGCCATTGGAATGTAAGCCAGTCCTCTTAACAAATGAAGCATCAACACCTCCTTAAAAATCTGACGCAGCTGCTATGGCAGTTGCAAACGCTATTTGCAAGTTAAATCCGCCTGTTAACGCATCAACATCTAAAATTTCACCTATAAAATAAAGGCCTTTTTGCAATTTGCTTTGCATGGTTTTTGGATCTATTTCCTGCAAATCTACACCGCCAGATGTAATAATTGCATTTTCAATAGGATACAACTTTTTAATTGGAATTGTAAAGCATTTTAATGTTTTTAAAATTCTTTTGCGTTCTTGTGATGTTATTGATTGCACGCGTCTATCACCGTTTATGTCGGCCTCTTTTAAAAAAACATCCACCATCCGTTTAGGTAAAAGCGCAGTCATAACAGATTTTAAAAACTTGTTTTTATTTAAATCGAATTCACGCAAGAGTCTTGCATCCAATTTCTCTTCGCTTAATGCAGGTTTTAAATCTAAAAACATTTCTTTGGGAACATTTCTGTTTATGAAACTTGAAACAGTCAACACAATAGGTCCTGAAACACCCCTATCTGTAAACAACATTTCTCCAAACTGAGAAAACTTTTTGCCATTTGAAAACACCGAAATTTCTACATTTTTTAATGACAACCCCTCTAATGAAGAAAATTTGCTTCCTGTTTCTATTGGGACTAGCCCTGGGACAAGGTCAATTATTTTATGCCCAAAACTCTTTGCGATTTTATAGCCACTACCATCACTACCTGTCGCAGAATAACTCATTCCCCCACTGGCAACCAAAACTCTGTCGAACTCTTCTCCATCAACCAAGAATTTACATTCTTTTGCAACAACACTTTTAACTTTATGATTTAAACGAAATTCTGCTCCCTTGCAACCTTTAACAAGTGCTGATATAACATCACTAGATTTGTCTGAAACAGGAAAAACGCGCTGTCCTCTTTCACACTTTGTTTTTAATCCTAATTTATCGAAAAAAGCCACGGTATCATAAGGAGAAAAACGACTTATAGCACTTTGCAAAAATTTTTCTCCGCGAACTACATTGCTTAAAAAAGTTTGTTTATCGCATAAATTTGTCAAATTGCATCGACCCTTGCCAGTTATATAAATCTTTTTGCCACATTTGTCGTTGCCGTCAAACACAACCACTTGATGCCCTTTGGCTAATATCGCACAAGTGGCCATTAATCCTGACGCTCCTGCTCCAATAACCGCGACTTTCATAACAGCTCCATAAGGCTTTGCAACTCATCATCTCGCAAAGCTCTTGCTTCACCTCTTTTCAATCCACCTAGCTTAACCGTGCCAATTCTAACTCTTTTTAATAGTTTAATTTCCCGACCTATTGCTTCAAACATTTTGCGCACTTGACGATTTTGCCCCTCGTCTATAATGACTGCCACCTTGGTAATTTTGCCATCAAAAGAAATCGGTTTTACTCTCGCCGATGGCATTCTGTTGCCATCAAAAACGACGCCTTTTCTTAAAACAGCAAATTCGCTCTCCTTCATTGCACCTACTACAGAAACATGATATTCTTTTTCAATTCCTGTTGTTGGATGCGAAATCTTTTTTGCAAAATCTCCGTCATCTGTGAGCAAAATTAATCCTTCAGTGTCGTAATCAAGCCTTCCTACAGAAAATAGCCTCCTTTCAGATTTTACGAGTTCGTAAATCGTTTTACGCCCTCGTTCGTCATGTGCAGAACAAACATAACCTTTGGGCTTAAACAATTTTAAATATACGCGACAAAGTGGAAGCGAAACAACCTTTCCTTCCACTTTTACAATATCTTTTTTCTCATTGACAATGCTACCTAATTCATTAACAACCTTATTGTTGACTTCAACCAACCCGTTTTTAATCATTTCATCTGCTTTGCGTCTTGAACAAATGCCAGAAGAACTTAAAAATTTATTTAATCTCACACACCTTTACCATTTTTCAAGGACGTCATGCAAGCGTTGCGCAAGTGTCCTCGCCTTTACAGAAGATATTGTAACAATTTCTCCCGAAAAACGCAAGGAATTATCAAAATATATTTCATAAAAACCAACTTTGTCACCTTCGCACAACACTGGTTTTACACTAGAAGGTAAATTGTAATTTATTTTTACTAAGTTTTGTTCATTCTCTGATAAAGGAAAATAATAACTGCCCTTTATTTTTACTCCGACATTTTGTTTTTCACCATTTTCAACAGCTATTAAGCTTGGGATATCTGCCATGTCGCATAAGTTGTGCATTTTGAAATTTTGAAACCCCCATTCCATAAGGGCTGAACATTCTTCAAACATTGGTTGGCAATTCAAAACAACACATACAAGGCGCATACCATCTCTTTCGGCAGCAGAAACCAAACAACGTCCTGCGTCGTCTGTAAAGCCTGTTTTAACCCCTATTGCTCCGTCAAAATTTTGAAGTAATTTGTTTTTGTTGTGAAGGTATCGAGTTTTTCCATCAGCAGAAGTTATTTTTATGTTTTTTGTCGAAACAATTTCCCTAAAAGTATCATTTTTTAAAGCATAGCTAGTTATTAACGCCAAGTCATGAGCAGACGTGTAATGTCCCTTTTCGTCAAGGCCGTGAGTGTTTTCAAAATGCGTCGAAGACGCACCAATTTTGTAAGCGGTAAAATTCATCAGATCGACAAACTTTTCTATCGTTCCACCCACTTGTTTCCCTATAGCAACACTAGCATCATTTGCCGAAACAAGCATAAGAGCATACAGCAAATCTCTTAACGTATGCCTTTCGCCTTTTCGAAGATACATTGATGTCCCGCTGATACCAACACTTGAAGGATCTATTTCAAACACTTCATCAAGATTTTCCGCATTTTCTATTGCAGTGATCGCAGTCATTATCTTTGTAGTGCTAGCCATAGGAAGAGAAATATCAGCGTTTTTTGACGTTAAAACCCTTCCACTGCTCGCTTCTATTAAACACATTGATTTAGCTGACGTTGAGATTGAACTTGAAGCGCTTAAATACGTAGCCGATCGTAAAATACCATAAAAATAAGAAAAAGCAATTGCTCCAACAAGTAAAAATATCATAATGACAGTTAACGCAGATTTAATCTTCTTCATTTTGTTGCTCCGCGTTTTCAAACTTAGATATAAGAGTGTTAAACATGTTTAGCATCGTCTGATATAAGCTTTTGTTTTCAACATTAACAAAATTTACTTCAGTTGAAGTTATAACCAAAAACCCAACAGGCGTTACACTCATACCACCGCTAGACCCCCCAGCCATAGGAAAATGATTGGCAACTCTACGAGATGATAGGTCAGCATATTCACCACCACCGACGACATAGCCTACACTAACTTTTGATATTGGAATTATTGTCGTGCCATCATCAGTGGTGACTTTTTCGCCGACAATAGTCGATGAATCTACAATTGTTTTTATTTTCTCCATAGATGAACTTATCAAATCATTTATTGTTTCGTTTGTTGTATAAAACTTCATAATACCCCCATATGTTGTGCCTATTATGATTTAGTAGACACATTTTAAGATGTTTTTATTTTTTTCTTACTTAGAATGAGCGAATTTAAAAAAGAATATGCAACATCAAACAAAGTAAGGCTGACACAAAAGTCTACAGCTATCTCCGCAACCTTTTTGTTAAAAGAAATAGAATCATAAACACCTAAAGATGCCGTCGGTCTAGAATTTTTTAAACCAGTAAAAAATATTAATAAAGCAGAATTTATTATTCCAGCTATCATACTCGTTAAATAAGCATCCTCTACACCAAGATGGTAATATACTTCCAAATATTTAAGTCGTGACTTTTGTTTTATCTGTTTTGAAAATTCCTCTATAAACACGAGCTCGGGAGAAGAAAAATCCAATTCTTTTTCATCTATTGTTTTTTCATCTATTAATCTTATGGAATTCTTATAAAACTCAAACACGTAATGTTTAACGTTTACTTTTTGGAAAAAAACGGATATTACTCCACTGTTTTCAAAAATATTATAAGAAAGCTTTACCTCAAAAAACATCGGCAACATTAAAATTAAAATAAAGACGGTTGGAATTAAAAAATAAAGGGAGTTCATACCCTTATCATTTGTCTTTATAAATATTTTATGAGAATAAAATTTGTTTTTTTTGTTTTTATATTGACAAACTGCAAAACTAATATATAATTTAAATATGAATATTTGCAATAATTCAATCAGCAATGATTTGTTAAAAAAAATTTTGGACAATGGTGACATGAGACTTATCCGTATCGGATTATTAAAATCTCAGTGTGATGGCGCATTTTTGTTTGCTTTCGTAAAACACAATGGTCAGTTTCGCTTAAATGGAGAACCTTATATCATTCACCCTTTACGCGTTTTGACAAACGCGATGCAATTTTCTTGCGACAAAGACATCATGCAGTCAGCTCTCTTACATGACGTTGTTGAAGACACTAACACACCAATAACACAAATTGAATATCTTTTTGGCGAAAAAACAGCTTCGCTTGTAAGCGAACTAACTTTGCCTAAAAATATCCAACATTCAGAAAAAGGTGATTATCTAGCAAAAAAAGTTTTAACTTTGTCTAATGATGCTTTACTTTTAAAATTATGCGATAGACTAGACAATATAAAAACATTGTTTTCGCTTTCTAAGCCTCATGCGCAAAGAGTAAAAAATGATACATACAAAATTTTAAATTCGTTAGAGGAAAATAGAAGTCTAGATTCACACCAACTCGCTTTAGTAAATCAAATTCATGAAGAACTTGACAAAAACAAATAAAGAGCCTTCAAGCTCTTTATTTTTTTTGTTTAAGTGTTAATTTTTAATGGCCTTTTAGCACTCTTTTCTTGTTTTTTTAACAGCTTTGACTGTGGTTTTGTTTTTCTTAACATTCTTTTTATATTTGAATTAACTTTCGAATAATCTATTTGAAGATCTTCATAAACTGCGCTACTATTCATCATGTCTTCTGCGACTTTCTTTGTAGCATAAGGACGACGAATTCTTGCTACGTTTTTTCTCATATTCACTAGCAGTTCGGGGTTATCTAAAAGATTGTTAAGAATATCTATTAATTGCTTGTCACTTTTATATTGCATTGCAGCTCCTTCCTCAACAAGCATTTTTACATTTACAGCCTCCTGTTCAGGCAGTTTTTTACAACATATCATAGGTAAATACTTATTTAACGACTCAGTTACAGACACGCCACCTGCCTTACCCACGATAACATCAGCAGAGCTCATCAAGAGGTCAACCTCTTTTGAAAAACCAAAATTTAAAATTTTAATAGAATTACAGGTTTTCAATTTGTCAATTTTATTTTTACTTTTTTCATCTCTGCCATTCGCAACAATTATCTGCAATTCTCTACCTTTTAAATTTTTAACAATATTTTTTACTATCTTATAGTTACCACTCCAAAAGCCCCCACCAAACATAACTAAAAGAGTAAATACATTGTCTTTTAGCCCTAGTTTTTTGCGTGCATATGTCTTGTCTATTTTTTTAGAAAATTTTTCATTAACCGTTAGTCCATACGGCAACAACTGTTCTTTTTTAAAACCCTTACCTATCATATATGAAATATATTTTTCGTTTGGAATTAAAAGATAGTCTATACCAGTTGCCGCTTCCCAAAAAGGACAAACGGCATAATCAAAGATAAACGAATATGTCGTGGCAGGCACAGGATATAACTTCCTTAAATTTGTAATCATCACTGCAGGAAGAAAATGCGATGTAAAAATAGCATCAGGTTTGTAGTCATTAATATACTTTAATAAATCATCATACATTTCATACAAGCCTGATTGTACTGGAGACTTGTAATACTTTTCAGGATCAGTTTTTTGATAAAAGCGAAAAAAAGCATTGTAAATTTTGTGCGCATATTGGCAAGCAAGTCCATAACCTTTCGCTTGAACCCAGATAAATGCTTTGTTTTTACAAAATTCGTGCAACAAATCAATAACTTTAACTTCAGCACCCATTTTTTCTAGTTGCTCTTTAACAGAATTCGCCGCCGAGTTGTGCCCATTCCCTGCAGTAACTGTAAATATTAAAAACTTTTTCATATTCTCTCTCTTTTAAAAATATTACGTGACAACTAAATCCTTCTGTTTGATTTTAAAAGCATTTCTACAACAACCCCAACGATGATATATCACGCTTTTCTACATAAATTCAAGCAAATTGCAATTACATTTAGTTAAGCAAAATCTATGTTTGCATAAATTATTTTACATTTTTTTATAAACCTTTGCAAATGATTATGAGCTTTTTTTAATATTGGATATACTATTATTAGATTTTTAAAAAACTTACATATCATTTTTATGCAGGAAGCAGGCGCGACAACTTCGCGCCAACAAAAAAAAAGCAAGTTTTTTGTCGTTTTGCGTTACGCAAAACCGCTTCCTGCAACGAGACAAAAAAAAAGAGGTGCAAATGAAAAAAGCTTTTGACAATGAAAAATATTTAAAACTTCAACAAAAACACATTCAAGAAAGAATAAAGATGTTTGGAGGCAAATTATATTTAGAATTAGGAGGCAAACTTTTTGACGATTTGCACGCATCAAGGGTGTTGCCTGGATTTGACCCTGGTGTAAAGATAAAACTTCTTGAAAAAATGAAAGATAGCGTTGAAATAATAATGTGCATTTCAGCTAACCATATAGAAAAGAATAAAATCAGAGCCGATTTAGGATTGAGCTACGACGAAGAAGTTTTAAGACTTATTGACAAATTTAGACAATTAGATCTTATGGTTTCTTCGATTGTCATTACTTTGTTTAAAGGGCAATCCTCCGCTCTTAAATTTGCACAGCTTTTAAAAAATCGTGGAGAAAAGGTGTATTTTCACAAATACACAAAAGGTTACCCAAACGATGTAGATATGATAGTGTCTGATGAAGGTTATGGCGAAAATGATTACATACAAACTTCTCGTCCCCTCATTGTAGTAACCGCTCCCGGACCTTCTAGCGGAAAACTTGCAACTTGTTTAAGTCAATTATATCATGAGCATAAACGCAAAATAAAAGCAGGTTACGCAAAATATGAAACATTCCCTATTTGGAATTTGCCTTTAAAGCACCCTGTCAACGTTGCATATGAAGCGGCTACTGCAGACATAAAAGACGTCAACATGATAGATCCTTACCATTTTAACCATTATGGGAAATTGGCAGTCAATTACAATCGAGACATAGAAGTTTTTCCTGTGTTAAAAAACATACTTAAAAAAATATTAGGAAAAGATGTGTACTATTCTCCAACTGATATGGGCGTGAATATGGCAGGCTATGCTATCATTGACGATAAGGCAGCTCAAGAAGCAAGTTTAAGAGAAATATTGAGAAGATACTATTCTTACGCTTGTTCATACAAAAAGGGGCAAATCTCTTATGACGCAATTGATCGAATGAAAATGATTTTAAATGAACTTGAACTATCCCCTAATGACTTGGATATTGCAAAAGCCGCAAAAAAAGCAAGCAAGGAATCTGGCAAACCATGTGTCGCTATAAAATTAAGTAATGGCAAAATTGTAATTGGTAAATCTAAAGAAATTATTTCTGCACCTGGGGCCGCTGTTTTAAACGCCTTAAAAACCATTGCTGAAATTGATGATATACCACTTATTAGCGATGAAATCCTTCTGCCAATATTAAAACTGAAGACTGAAGTTTTAAAGTCAACAAGTTCTCACCTCTCACTCGACGATGTGCTTATAGCTCTTTCAATCATGGCAATAAAGTCAGACTATGCAAAAAGATGTTTAGACACAATCCCTCAATTAAAAACTTGTGAAGTACATTCAACTTTCATACTACAACCTGCCGATGAAACCACCTTGAAAAAATTAGGTGTATATTTGTCAAGTGAACCTCAATTTTTAAACAACAATCTATTTGAAAATTAAAAAATATTATTAAAAATGATTGACAAATTTAAACATAATCATGTATAATACTACTGCAACTATTAAAGTTGACAGCAATAATTATCGTTTTATATTAAAACCGAGAGTTGCTAAACTCGTTAAAACAAACCATATAGAGATGTAGCTCAGTCGGTTAGAGCACCACCCTGATAAGGAAAATTTAACCGAAAAATGACAGATGTCAAAGTCACTAAAACATACCAATTTAATACGATGGCTTGTAGCTCAGTCGGTTAGAGCACCACCCTGATAAGGTGGGGGTCGGTGGTTCGAGTCCACTCAAGCCAACCACCTAAAAGCCCGTAAATTCGGGCTTTTTTCATGCTTTTTTATCAAAAATTTTGGCAATTTTACTGTTGCAAATACACCTAAAATTTGTTGCAAATATTTTTTAACTGAATTTTGGCAAAAAAATAGACCGCAAGTGTCAAATTTTCACTTGCGGTCTAAATCTTTCAAAAACTGCCTAAAACTGATACATTTGCAACAATTTGCAACAGTAAACTACATTTCAAAATCTTTTTGTCTTTTTCTTCTGCGTTCCTTTTCTTTTAAAATTCTTTCAAGTTCTTTGTCAAGTTCTTCATCATTGGCATTTGCAACACTATATTGTTCTTCTTCAACTTGGTATTGTTCATTGAAAACACTTTTTGCTTTGTCAAAATAACTCTTGTCAACAGAGTTGTAAGTTGTGATTGTTGTCTTAACATCTTTATGGCCTAAAAGTTGTTGGATAACCTTTGGATTTTGTTCGGCTTCAAAAAGTGTGTTTGAATAGGTGTGCCTTAAAGTATGAAAATGAATGTCATATTTGTCAAGGTCATTGGATTTCAAAAATCTTTCAAAGATTGTTTTTGTTCCGCCATAACTACGAAGTTCGCCTTGTTCGTTTCCAAAAATAAAACTTTCATTTCCGACAAAAGAACTATCTTTGCTTTCGCGTATTTTTTTATACTCTTTCAGCGCTGCAACCAAAATGTCTGGCATTGGCACAACTCTTTGTGAGCAAACTGTCTTTGTGTCGCCAACAACAATTTTGCGAGAAACCACATCTCCGTCATTGTCAAATTTCGGCACATTTGTCATGGCTCGTTCAACTTTAATTGTTTTGTTTGCAAAATCAACATCTTTCCACTCCAAAGCAAGAGCTTCGCCAACACGCAACCCTGCAAACATCAAAGTATAACAAAGTGGCTTTAATAGTTTGTGTGATTTTACTTTTTCGACAAACTCATCACGCACTTCAACCGGGATTGCTTTGTATTCGTTCTTTTTGTGCACTTTGTGTTCTTGGCTTTTCAATTTCACTTTTCGCATTGGATTTTCAATCACAAATTTTCTGTCCACCGCATAGTCGAAAAATTGTCCAAGCAAATTTTTTGTTTTCTTCACATAGTCCCAACTCAACTCTTGGTCTTGCATTTCGTTCAACATTTTTTGGATCGTGATTGTTGTTATCTCATCAATCTTCATGCCGCCAATTTTTGGCACGATATAATTTTTGAATTTGGCAATATTGTTCTCAAAAGTTCGTGGCGTCACTTGTGCTTTTTTGAACACCATAAGCCAATCTTTCATAAGCGTTTCCAAGTTGTTGTTTGCGACATAATCATAGTTGTCACTTGTAATTCTGTTTGTAAGTTCCGCCAACTTTTTGCTGACCTCAACTTTGCTTTTTCCGTAAACTGCTTTTCGTTTTTGTTTGCCGTCATCGTCATAGCCAAGCGAAATCATGCCAACCCAAAGTCCGTCTTTTCGTTGGTAGATAGAGCCTTCATTGTTTGCTCTGCGAGTTTTTGTTTGCACTTTCTTTTTAGCCATTTTGCACCTCGCCATTGTTGTTTTTTGTTGTCAACCAAGTGACGAAATTCAGCACGCTGACAACTTGTCTTTTGCCAACTTTTGTTGTTGGAAAATCTTTGCTGCGAAGCAAACTTCTCACATTGTCGCGGCCAAGTCCTGTGATTTTAATAAGGTCATCGCAGTCTAAAAAATCTTTGTTATATTTTTGCGAAATTCTATCAACTTCGCTTTGTATTAAATTGTTTATGTTTATTGAATTATTTGTCATATAGCCTCCGTAAGTTATAAATTTTTGTTTGTGTTCCTGCTATAAATCAACTAAATCGAAAGTGGGTTTGCCCACTTGTCGAAAAGTAAGGAAGATAACATTGACGCAGTGGGTTGCAACATCAAAAAAAGTCCTATTTTTAGGGCTTTTTATGGCAATTTTCCACTGCACAATGTTTCTTCCGCTTATCCTGTTTCTTAAAATTTAATATTCCTTTGTTTTCTGACGCACTACATTTCTTCGTCATAACCGCTCAAATAAGCTTGCTGTTTGGCATAATGTTCAATCTTCTCATGCCAACGCGTAAAGGCTTCCATTTCTTGTTGTTCGACAAAAGAATAATATTCAAGCATATTCAAAAGCTTATCCCATTCAAACTTTCGCATTTGCTTTTTATATGCTTTTTGCTTTCTTCCATAGGTTTTCATTTTCTCAATTTCGTCATGTTGTTTTCCAAGTTCCAAAGCAGTTTGAATAGTCTTATTTCCAAGCCTTCTAAACATATCTTCTTTGTAGTGAATTCCGTCATTCGCATACCTTTGTCTTTTCCAAGTTTGCATTTCGGCAAGTTTTTCGTTGTAGTTCAAATACGATTTCCAAGTCTGCTCGTTGTGGACCAAAAACCACTCTGTCGTGTCCTCTATTTTCTTTTTCAGCGGCAGCATATTTTCACTGTCATAGCCAAGCCTTCCAGATTTTGGCAACTCTTTGTAAAGTTCTAACAACAACTTTTTGCCTTTCTTACACAAATCAAAATTGGAAAAATTTAGGTTATATTTCTCATACAAATCTTTTCTCGCTTTCACAATTTCAGCACTCGCATTTGTCAATTTTCTTTCAAAGAAAAATTTGCTTTCAAGCAAAACTTTTTTGTTTATCGTTCCACTATGATAGGTCAACTTGCCGCCATTTGCATAATGTGTTGGCTCTTTCTCAAAAAAAGAAATGTGAATGTGTTTGTTTTCTGTGTTTTCGTGCAAACCTGCATACCAAACAACATTTTCAGGGTCAAGTCCTGCACGCTTAAAAAACTTTGGCAATTCGCTTTTGCAAAACTCATACGCTTGGTCATAATCTCGACAATACATTTCGCCAAACTCCGTTCTAAACGAAATTACCATATCCCAGATATTGCTTTGCGTTGTCCGCAACATTTCTCGCAACTCTCTTTTCTCTTTATCTGTCAATAGGCCATTTTTGCTAAACGCACCACAAGATTTTTCTTTATTCCCGACATACATTTCATAGTCCTTTGGCAATTTGTTGGTCGCACCGGTGTCAACATAACTGACATAATTGTAATATGAATTGCAACTGACAAAATCTCTCTGCTTTGACAAATCTCTTTTCTTGCCAACATACTTTTCTTTGGGTTGATAAAACTTGCATAATAAAACAATGTTATCTTTTAAAGTTTCCATGCTGCAAGCCCTCAAAAATCGCATTTGTCTTGTCATCTACATTTTCTAACAAAGAAATAATCTCATCTTCTTTTGTGTCTTTGAAAGCCGCTGTTTTTAAAACTGCATTCAAAAATTCGTTTACACTTTCATACTTTGTGCCATCATACATTTCTTGCAGTTTGTCCAAAAGCCGCTTATCTCTTATGCGCAACATAATTTCACTTTTCAATTTGGTCGATTTCATAAGCCCTCCTTTCGTTGAATTTTTTGTCTATAAATTTTCTATAAAAAATAGGCGCAACAAAAAAAGAACGACCGCAGGAAAAATCGTTCTTGTTCTGTTTTGCTCCCTATAATATTGTAAGGACAAATTTTATTAAAAAATTTAGGCAGTAAATTATTTTTGTTCCAAATTTTTGTTTTTTAGGTTGTTTTTTAACTCTTTTATCGTTCCGCAGACCACTTTTGACATCTTTTGCCACAATTCTTTTTGCTTTGGAGTAAGTCCGGCGTTTAGTTTGTCGCCAATCTTTATATATTGTGTCATCTCTTTTGCAAACTTTTCAATATTGTCCAAAGTTTCAATGTTCAAAGTAAATTTATTATTTGTCAATTCATCTTTTGCGGTGTCAATAATGTCCTGCGAAATTTCTTTATAATGAGTTTCAAACCAATATGTTTTAATAAATTCTTTGTCATGCGTAAGATAGAAAGCAAAGTGTTTGTGTGCTGTGGCCATAAATTGCGTTAGCGCACTTCTTGTCATGTTGTGCTTTTTGGCAATATCACTCATTCGCATATCGAGTATGTATCGTTCTCTCATAATTTCTTGTTGAAGTGGAGTTAGGTTTTTCGCCACTGCCCAAATAACTTCGGCGAAAATTTTATCTTCGACCTCTTTTTCAACATCTACATTTGGATCTGCGATTGTTTCTTCAAAAGTTATCTCATCATCATCTTCAAAAATACTGTTAT
>CALWEQ010000009.1 GCA_944377365.1 uncultured Clostridia bacterium | reverse complement strand
ATTTTTAGCACATTTTTGGTGAAAATTGTGTTATTAAGATTTTTCTTATTTTTGTGGTTAAAAATGAATTTATTATAAAAATTATTTTTATAATTTTGTGGTTATAACAAAAAATCTAGCGACTGCCAAAATCGCTAGAAGTCCCTAAAATAAAGGGGTTTAGTGGTGCGCCATGGGCGATTCGAACGCTCGACCTTCTGTTCCGTAGACAGACGCTCTATCCAGCTGAGCTAATGGCGCATATTAAGTTTTTTATTTCTTTTTTATGGGAGAAATCGAACTCCTGACCTTTGGTTCCGTAGACCAACGCTCTATCCAGCTGAGCTAACGGCGCATATAGGATTATGATAATTTTTTAATTTTGATCTCCATTGCTGGAGAGAGCGTTGCGCTCATTAGACTAGGAAAAGATTTGCAAAAAGCTTGCTTTTTAGCAAAGGTTTGACGACGTCGCATCACCGAAAGGTGATATCCAGCTGAGCTAACGGCGCATATAGGATTATGATAATTTTTTAATTTTGATCTCCACTGCTGGAGAGAGCGTTGCGCTCATTAGCAAGGGACAAATTTCCGTTGCGTTAATATTATAGCAAAAAAAAAGTAAAAAGTAAATCGCTTTGTAATAATTATTTATATTTTTTAAATTTTAGTTGTCGCAATAATATTTTTTGTTGTTTTGTGCAAACTATAATTAGTTCTAAAAGGAGGGATAGTATGTTTAGAAATTTAGCGTATAAAGGGCTGGTCGGAGCAACTTGCGTTCTTGCGATGACGGGGCTAGCAGGATGTGGAGAAGTTGACAATCATTCTAGTTATATGTTTGAGGTAGATGTGCCTGCGCAGATTACTGTTAATGAAACGGTTGAAGTAGACGTCGCATTAAAAGCCGATGAGGTGCGTGAACTTGGTTACGAAAAAGTTTTAATCAAGGTTGATGTAACTGATAAGGAAAATATGACTTTAAAAGCGACTGATACGCAAGGTCAAGAATGGGACGTGGCTCAAATTGGTTATTGGGGACCGCCAGAAGGATTTGAAGTCGCTAATGATTATGATGTAACTACAACATTTAAAGTGACAACCAAAAATGCAGGAACTTACACTATTACATTAAATCTTGTTGATATGAATAGTGACCAAGCTGTTTTGACTACAAAAACAATAAGTGTAAATGCTGTAAATGCGTAAAAAAAGAGGTTAAAACCTCTTTTTTCTTTGGAGCAGGTAGCGGGAATCGGACCCGCGAATTGTGCTTGGGAAGCACACATTTTACCACTAAATTATACCTGCACGACCATAATTGTGTTTATTATATCACGTTATATAATTTTTTGCAAGAAAAATAAAGGGGGGACGGCACTGTGCAGAACATGCACAGCACGCGCAAAAGCGCGTAAGCAAATTTTTTTAAAATTTGCATGCCGTCCTCAAAGATGTCATAGAATTCATTGTGTGTTATCTTTTTTAAAATGTTCAACAATTTGGTGTGCGAGGGCTTCATGAATTCCTGGTAAAATACAGAGCTCTTCAACGCCTGCTTTTTTTATTTGCTCTATTGAACCGAAAGCATTCAACAGAGTTTCAATTTTCTTTTTTCCTAATCCTTTTATGTCTTCTAATTCGCTGTGGGTTTGTGCCTTTGTCCTAACTTGTCTATGAAAAGTAATTGCAAATCTATGCGCTTCATCACGAATTCTCTGCAAAAGTTTCAGCTCTGCACTTCCTGGTTTTAACAATATAGGATTTTCATGATGTGGCAAAAACACCTCCTCAATTCTTTTAGCTAGTGCTATCATTGGCAAATCAAATTCATATTCTTTTAAAACTTCTTGGCACGAAGAAAGTTGTCCTTTCCCACCATCTATTATGATTAAATCTGGTTTTGATTTAAAACTTTCACTTACCCCTTCTTTTAGTCTAGCTAGTCTTCGACCAAGCGCTTCTTTGAGTGAAGCAAAATCGTTTGAGCCTTTGACGTGTTTTATTTTAAATTTTCTATATTGGCTTTTTGCTGGTTCGCCGTTGACAAAAACCACCATAGAGGCAACTTTGTTTGTTCCACTTATATGAGAGATGTCATAGCATTCCATTCTTACAGGGGTTTTAGGCAGATTTAATGCTGTTTTTAATCTTTCTAGTGCACCAAATGTTGAGGCATATTTGATTTTGTTTTTTTCTATGTGCTTTTCCAAAAATTCTTTTGCGTTTTCGCTTGCCATTTTTAATAATGTTAAATTAACACCATGTGGATTTACAATTAATTTTGTAGATTTTTTTAAAAAAGACATTAAAAGATCTGCGTCGTCAAGATTATGGCTTAATATTATTTCTTCAGGCACTAACATATTTTCATAATATTGCGTTAGAAAATTAAATAAAGTTTGATTTTCTTCTAAACTTGCGTCATTTACTGTATAATTCATCACACCTAAAATTTTTCCGCCACGAACAATCATCGAAGTTATTACACCATTTAAACCATCATTGACATATGCAAACACGTCTTTATTGACATTTTTAGGTAAGTTTGCAACAACACGTTGTTTTAGTTTGTTTACCATTTTTAAACGTTCTCGATAGGTAATCGCGCTTTCAAAATTTTCATTTTCGGATGCAATTTGCATTTTTTTAGTTAAGATGTCTTCAATTTCTTCATCATTTCCGCTTAAAAAATTGATGACTTTTTTTATTTTGTTTTGATAATCTGACAAATCAATTCTTTTTGTGCAGGGAGCTGAACAAAGCCCAAGAGAATAATTCAAGCATTCGCGTTTTGCTTTTGAAGTTTCGTTTATCTTTAAATTGCAGGTTCGCAAGCCAAAAGCGGAATTTGCGGTCTTAACAATTTCTCCAGCATTCAAGCCAGCAAAATAAGGTCCAAAATATTTCCAACCAGGTTTGCCCACTTTTCTAACGATTTGCAGTTTCGGGAAAGGTTCGTTCATATTGATTGCTATATAGGGGAAGGTTTTGCTATCTTTTAATAAAATGTTGTAATGGGGTTGGTATTTTTTAATTAAATTGTTTTCAAGAGCTAGGGCATCTCTTTCTGAAATTGTAATAAAGTATTCAAAGTCATCAACGTTGTCTACCATCGCTTGAACTTTGCTAGGTTTAGGTGAAGATCTGAAATATTGCGAAACTCTATTTTTTAGATTTTTAGCTTTGCCAACATAAATGACAATGCCGTCTTTATTTTTCATAACATAGACGCCACTTTTTGTTGGAAGAGATCTCAGTTTATTTTTTATTCTGTCGTTCATATTTTTCTATTATTGCTAAAATTTTATTAGATATATCCTGTTTTGATAATAGTTTTCCGTTTTTTTCACATAAAATTTTCTTAAAATCAAACTTTTTGCAAAGTTCTAAATATGTTTGCTCGGCGCGTTTAAGATAAGATTGGTCGCTTTCATGTGCATCTTGTTTTTCTTCACGTTTAGCAAGTAAGGTGTTTATGCAAGGAATAGAAAGATACAAAAAAATCACCAAATCAGGTTTAGGAAGCTTTAAAAGTCCAAATTCAAGAGAATTTATAAATTCGAAAAAGTCAGAGCGTTCTTTTTTTGACAACTTGCATCCTTGATGCGCCATATTTGAATATACATATCTGTCAACTATGACATAGTCATATTCTTTAATTGCCTGTTTTATAGGTTCTATGTTGTAAACTCTGTCAGCTGCAAAATATAACGATGCTACTTTTGGATCTAATTTGGAAGGAGATTCAAAAAAAGGAACGCCTTTTTTTCCTAAATAAGGCCCGGCGATTATTTCTCCAGTCGGCGAGTCGTAACAAGGAAATGAAAATTTTTTAACACTTTTACCCATTTTTTTTAACGATTCAACTAAAAGATTTGTTTGCGTTTCTTTTCCTGAACAATCAGTTCCTTCAAAAGTAATTAACATATTTTACCTCAAAACATTTAAAATTTCTTCATAAGTAAGTTGATTTTGTTCGCCAGTTTGCATATTTTTAACCGTATATTTTTTTGTTGAGACTTCGTCATCGCCGACAATAATTACAAAAGGGACATTTGATCTGTTTGCATCCTTAAGTTTTGATTTAAAACTTTTGTCTTCAAACAAAACTTCGCAGGCAACAGAGTCAGCTCTAAGTTTTGAACATAAATTCAAGCAATGATCCAAATTGTCTCCTAGTGGAATTATGGACGCCTTGCTTTTTTTGTCTACGTCAACTGCAATAAGATTGTTTTGAACTAAAACATCAAACAATCTACTAATGCCAATGCTCATTCCGACTCCTGGCAATTTTTTTTCAGTAAAATATTCAGCTAGATTATCATATCTGCCGCCACCGCCCATAGCGCCTAAGTTTCTCATACCTTCCAAAAAGACTTCAAACACACAAGATGTGTAATAATTATGCCCTCGAATTATTGCCATATTGTAAAAGTAGTTTTCAACATTCATATTGCGTAAGTGTTTGTCAATTTGTTCTAATTCACAAATGCCTTGTAAAAACATCTCATTTTTTGATAATTTTTCAAGTTTTGATTTAATAGTTGAAAAATTTCCGCAAATTTTTATATATTCAAGCAAAACACTTCTTTCTTTTTCAGACAAATCGATTTCCTTTAACAATTCATTGGTGACTATATCGCCAATTTTTTCAAACTTGTCAAGTGCACTAGCTATTGAATTAAACTTGTCTTCTTTTTTTAAATCCTGAATTAGACCAAACAGAATTTTTCTGCTGGATATTTCAACGTTGCATTTCAATCCAAGGTTAGAAAAAATGTCGTCATATAATGATATGCATTCTGCATCTGCAACCAAAGATAATTTTTCAAAGCCGATTATGTCTGCATCGCATTGATAAAATTCTCGATATCTGCCTTTTTGTGGCCGTTCGCCACGATAAACTTTTCCAATTTGGAAACGCTTAAACGGGAAGGTCAGTTCTCCTTCTTTCATAGCAACATACCTTGCAAGTGGTACGGTAAAATCATATCTTAGGCAAGCGTCAGTTGATCCCTTTTCAAAGCGATAAATTTCTTTGTCCAAATCTCCTCCAGATTTTGCCAACAATACATCTGACAATTCCATTACCGGTGTGTCAAGAGGTAAAAAAGCATGTTTGTAAAAAACATCTTTTATTTTATCTAAAACATACTCAAAAACATATTCTTTTTCGGGGTCAAGCTCCCAAAAGCCTGCAAGTTTTCTTGGAACAATTTTCTTTTCTTTCATAGTTAACCTCTTATAAAAAGATAGTAAACCATCAAAAAAAAATTGTCAAGTAAACAAAATTATTTAAAATAAAAATTAAAAATTTCGATAAGAAAAGCAACAAAAAAGTCGGCATTTTGTCAAGCAAAAGTGCCAACTTTTCCACATAAAAGTTATCCACAATTCCACACGCAAATATTTATGCAAGAGTGCTTATTTTTATGCATTATGCCGACTTTTGAAGTCAACATAGGCTGTTTTGGGCAAGTTATCCACATTTCCACAGCAAAAATTACCCAAATTTGTTTTTTTAAAGAATTTTAAGTGCTTGCTTTTAAGAATTAATATAAGATTATTCAACCTGTTGTTTTTGTATACATTTAGAAGTTAGTAAATTTTAAAATTATTTAGCGAATTTTTGCATAATCATACTTTTTTTAAAAATTTAGATTTTTGCCCTTCGTAGATGAATTCTAATTGATGCAAAGCCCTGGTTGTTGCTACATACAACATATTTTTGTCTAGTTCTGAGCGATAATTGTTTTTGTCAACAAATGGTATGATAACATGATCAAACTCTATACCTTTGCTGGTTGCTGATGTTGTGATGATAAGAGGAAAGTCGAAAGAATAATCAGAGCCCAAAATGATTTCAAACTTTTCTTTTCCATCGAGCATTTTTGCTATTTTTTTCACTTCATCTGAAGTCTTGCAGACTATGGCTGTGTGTTGATATTTTTGCCTGTTGTCGTCGATTAGTTTTAGTAAAGTTTTTTCTGTGTCATTGGTTTTAATTATGGATGGCTCCTCTCCATCTCTATTCATATTTATCACACCTTTAAGTCCTATTATTTTTTGACTTAAAAGAGATATTTGTCTTGTTGAGCGATAAGTTTTGTTCAAAACAATCAATTTAGCTTTTAAAAAACGAGATAATTGCAACAAATATTTTTTAGAAAGAGTTTTTTCGATACATTGATTTATGTCGCCAAGAATAATTTTAGGGCAATCCCATATTTTGTTAAAAAGATAAAAATGTGTCGGGGTAAAGTCCTGCATTTCGTCAATTATGACGTACTTTGTTGAAAAATTTCGATTGAGTCCAAAAACAAACTGTTTTATGGTTAGAAGTGTTGCAACATCCTCATAAGCTATTTTATCAAAATCTGGTATAGAAAGCCCTTGACGGCTATAAAATATTTCACAAATTTTATAAATATCTGAAATAGGAAAGAATCTATAGAGCATGGATGTAAAGCGAGGTTTGATTAGTGCGGTTTCTTTTGGCGACAAACCAAAACGTTCTATAAGTATTTCACTCATGTATTCTATGCGCTTATTTATAGGCAACGATGCAAACGATTGGAAATAGAGCTTGTCCATTTCCTCCTTTGAAAAGCTAAAAGCATTGTAAGAATCTTCTTTTGCGTCTGAAGGTTTAAACACCATATCTTTGGCTGTGAAAACGGCAGCAAACGTTTCATTTAAAAATTTAATTAATGCATCAAGATAGTCGAATGACGATTTATACGCGATTTCGTTTAATCTTTTTTGATTTTTTGATTTATATATTTCGTCCATAAGTTCTTCTCGAGATTGAACAGGGCGTTTTAATTCTGTTCGAGCTATATGTGAAAAGGTCATTTCTATTACATTGTCTTCACCAAGCTCTGGTAGCACATCACTAACATAGTCTGAAAACAAGTTAGAGGGCGACAAAATCAAAACATCACTACTTATAAAATCGTTGCGGTGGTTGTACAAAAGATAGCCAGCTCTGTGCAAAGCAATGCTTGTTTTACCAGATCCTGCTACGCCTTGAACGAGTATGGTGTGAAAATTTTCTTCGCGTATAATTGCATTTTGCTCTTTTTGTATCGTCGAAACAATTTGACGCATTTTAGGTGAGGCGTGCTTGCTTAAGACTTCTTGTAATATTTCGTCATTAATTGTTTCTTTTGTGTTTATATAATACTTTAATTGTCCATTTTCTATGTTGTATTGACGTTTTAGTGTGATTTCTCCCTCGATCTTGCCTTCAGGTGAGTCGTAGTCTGCTTTGCCTTCATCAAAGTTGTAGTAAAGGCTACTTATAGGTGCACGCCAGTCATAGACGTATGATTTTTCATTGTCTGCTATGTAGTGTAGACCTATATAAAACTTATTAGATTTGTCTAAGTTTTTTTCCTTAAAATCTATTCTTGCAAAATAAGGGCGATCTTTAATCTTGTTAAAGAGATCAATTTTTTTTGACATGATTTCCACCATGGCATCTGCATCATCTATTTTATTTATGTAATATGCAGAGTCGGAAGCAGACAACTCATTGTCGATCATGTAAAAATTTTCTGCTCTTTCATTTAAAAGTGTAGTGCTGAGCTTTTTGGCTTCTTCACGATTTTTTTCAAATGTTTTGATATTTTCATCGATTACCTTTTCTACTTTTTCAAGATATTTTTTTTCTTCTTTCATAAGCCAAATTCCTCCTGAAAATTTTGTGATTTATTATATCACAAACTCATTTCAAAATCAATAGTTGCAAAACAAAAAATCATATTCTTTGCAAGAAAAAAAGCATCTAATAAAGATGCTTAAGCTTGAACTGCTGGTGCAGTAACCATAGGGCCAATGGCAGAATTGACGGTCATGTTTGCAATCAATGTTGAAATATGCAAAACAAGAGCCCTGCAAATTGGGGTGTTTTTAAAATAATCTTCTGGCTTTGCCAGTTCGTCATAATATTTTTTGTCAATTGCCACATCTGCACTCATTTGAACAAAAATTTTAAACAAGCATTCTGGTTCAGGAACGACGCTTCTAGCCACTGTGACTCTTGCGATGTTGTCATTTAAAAGTTTTACTTCTACTTCATCTCCAACTCTTATGTTTACCATTGTTCCTTCTTTTGGGGGGTCCAACCTCTCGAATTCAGCTCTGTCTAAAAGAGGTTTAAAATTCATGTTTTTAATTACTTTTTCCATGTTTGCTCCTTTATTTTTCATTTGTTTTAAATATTAACATTTTTATAATAATAATTCAAATCAAATTTAATATAGTTTAACAATTATTGTTCAATTTCTTCATTTAATTCATTTTCGTTTGACGTTTCAGTTTCATCGCCTTCTTTTTCAGCTAATGCGACTGCAACGATCTTTGCGTTGCCTTTTAGTTTCATTATTTTTACCCCTTGACTGACACGTGAAATATGGCTGATAGCATCAACAGGTGTTCGAATAATTACGCCATTGTCTGTGGTTACAAGCAAGTCTTCGTCTCCGTTTACTTGTTTCAAAGCCACGAGTTTTCCTGTTTTTTCGTTAAATATACCTGCTTTAATGCCCATTCCACCACGGCCTTGCAAACGGTAATCATTAATGCTCGATCGTTTTCCATAGCCAAGTTCGGAGATCGTCACTATTTGTGAGTTTGGCTTAACAAGGGTCATATCAATGGCTCGTTCGCCATTGTTAAACGACATTGATTTTACGCCTTGCGATCCTCTGCCTGTTGCACGTACATCTTTTTCGCTAAAGCGAATGCATTTGCCGTCGCTTGATGCTATGAGGATTTCATCATTTCCACTAGACATTTCAACCCCTATTAAGCAATCGTCGTCCATAAGGGAAATGGCAATTTTTCCGTTTTTATTTATTCTTTCAAATTCTGTCAAATTCGTCTTCTTAATTAACCCATTCTTTGTTGCCATAATTAAGAAGCCCTGTGAATTTTCTTTTCTTGGTATTATAGCGGAAATTTTTTCATCTGCGTCAAGCATAACAAGATTAACTATGCTTCTTCCTTTGGCGGTTCGTTGAGCTTCAGGTATTTCATAGGCTTTTAGGCAATACACTTTGCCCTTTGTTGAGAAAAACAAAAGATCGTCGTGAGAAGAGGTTGTAAACATTTTTTCAACGTAGTCCTCATCTTTTGTTTTATGTGATGTTATTCCAACACCTCCACGTTTTTGAGAGTGGTATTCATTTGTTGACATACGCTTTATATATCCAAGATGTGTCATCGAAATTACCACTTCTTCCTTAGGTATTAGATCCGCAATGTCAATGCCTCCTACGTCAAGGCTTATTTCAGTTCTTCGAGCTTCTCCAAATTCTTGCTTGATTTCTTCGAGCTTGTCTATTATGATTTTCCTTACTCGTTCTGGTCTGGCAAGGATATCCTCTAAATCTGCGATCTTAGCTTCAAGTTTTCTTAATTCTTCATTAAGTTTTTCTACTTCAAGATTTGTTAAGCGAGACAACGTCATTTCCAAGATTGCGTTTGCCTGGATTTCGTCAAGTTCAAAATTTTCAACAAGTTTGTGCATGGCATCTTGCTTGTCATCCGAAGATTTGATTATCTTTATCACTTCGTCTATGTTGGCAAGGGCAATCACCAAACCCTTTACTATATGTTCGCGCTCTTTTGCCTTTCCTAAATCAAATCTTGTGCTACGCTCTACAACATCGATTTGATGATTTATATAACACTGTAAAAGTTCTTTCAAATTTAATATTTTAGGCTGTCCGTCTACGAGGGCAAGCATAATGATGCCTTCACCTTGTTGAAGTTGAGTGTGTTTGTAAAGCAAATTTAAAACGACTTGAGCATTTGCGTCTTTTTTGATTTCTACAACGATGCGCATTCCGCTTCTGTCTGATTCTTCTTTAATATCTGCTATTCCGTCAATCTTTTTGCTTTTTACTAAGTCAGCCACCTGCATGATAAACTTTGCTTTATTCACTTGATAAGGAAGCTCTGTAATAATAATCCTTTGTCTACCAGAAGAAGATTCTTCTATTTCAGCTTTACCTCTCAAAACAATGCCACCACGTCCTGTTCGGTAAGCGTGTTTGATTGCACTCCTTCCCATTATAACGCCACCGGTTGGATAATCAGGCGCAGGAATATAGGAAATAAGTTCGTCTATGTCGATGTCAGGATTCGCGATCAAAGCTTGTGTGCCCGTTATTACTTCGGTTAGGTTGTGAGGGGGTATGTTTGTCGCCATGCCAACTGCGATACCGTCAGAACCGTTTACCAACAAGTTTGGAAATTTTGCTGGCAGAACAGTTGGTTGCATAAGTGTGTCATCAAAGTTAGGGTAGAAGGCAACCGTTTCTTTGTCTATATCTTCTAACATTAGCGAGGCAATCTTTGATAATCTCGCTTCAGTGTAACGCATAGCAGCAGGAGGGTCGCCATCGACTGAGCCAAAGTTGCCGTGTCCGTCAATTAATGGGCACCTTATGGAAAAGTCTTGAGCGAGTCTTACCATAGCGTCGTAAACAGAGCTGTCACCGTGTGGGTGAAATTTACCCATAACTTCACCAACTATTCTGGCACATTTTTTAAATGGTTTGTCATAAAAGTTGTTTAATTCTCCCATTGAAAACAAAATTCTTCTGTGGACAGGTTTTAAACCATCTCTAACGTCAGGAATAGCGCGGGAAACGTTTACTGCCATAGCGTAAGAAATAAACGAGCGCTTTAATTCGCCAACAGCATCAACTTTTTCTATTTTTGTGTTTGCTAAAAGTTCGGATAGAGATTTCTTTTCATTTTCTTCTTTCATTTTTCCCTCTAAAATTTTATATATTTTTTTTGATAATCAAAATTAAACGTCCAAATCAGTGACAAGAGTAGCATTGTCTTCAATGAATTGTCTTCTGAGTTCTGGATCTTCACCCATGAGTTGATTAAACATTTTATCAGCTTCGATTGCGTCTTCCATTGTAATTTGAATTAGTGTCCTTTTTTCTGGGTTCATTGTTGTCTCCCAAAGTTGTTCTGCATTCATTTCGCCCAGACCTTTATATCGCTGAATAGTTACACCTTTTCTGCCGTTTGCTTCAAGCTCGTCATTCAGTTCTTGGTCTGAATAAAAGTATTTTTCATCTTTCCCGCGTGCCACTTTGTAAAGAGGTGGTTTTGCTGAGTAAACATAACCATTTTCAATAAGCGGACGCATATATCTGAAAAAGAAAGTCAGTAGCAGTATTCTAATATGTGATCCATCAACGTCGGCATCGGTCATTGAAATGATTTTGTGATAGCGCAGTTTGTTTTGATCGAATTCATTGCCAATTCCAGCTCCAAAAGCAGTAACCATGTTTTTTATTTCTTGATTTTCCAATATTTTATGCAAACGTGCTTTTTCTACGTTTAAGATTTTGCCACGCAAAGGTAAAATCGCTTGAAAACGCCTATCCCTTCCTTGTTTTGCGGTTCCGCCGGCGGAGTCTCCTTCGACCAAATAAATTTCACAATGTTCAGGATTTTTTTCTGTGCAGTCAGCAAGCTTGCCTGGAAGTGTTGTGCTTTCAAGAACGCCTTTTCTTGTCAGCTCTCGTGCGCGCCTAGCTGCATCTCTAGCTCTTTGAGCATTGACGCTTTTAAGAATAAGATTTTTTGCTTCGCTTGGATGTTCTTCTAAATAATCTCCAAAATTTTCCACCATTGCCTTGTAAACAATAGTGCGCATTTCACTGTTTCCGAGTTTAGTTTTTGTTTGACCTTCAAACTGTGGTTCGCGAAGTTTGACGCTGATGACGGCGGTTATGCCTTCTCTGCAATCTTCACCAGAAAGTTTTTCGTTTTCCTTTATTATTTTGTTTTTGACAGCATAATCATTTATGACCTTTGTCAATCCATTTTTAAATCCGTCCAAATGCGATCCGCCTTCTTCGGTGTTTATGTTGTTTGCATATGTGTTGATGATTTCGTTGTAGCCGTCGTTATATTGAAAGCAGACTTCTACTTCGTTTTCAATTTCGCCTTTTGCCGACCTGTTAAATTTGTTGAAATAAACAGGGCAGGACAGAAGAGTTTCTCTATTCTTATTTAAGAAGTCTACAAATTCAACAATACCACCCTTAAACTCAAAAACATCTTTATTTTCTTTTCCAGGGCGCTTGTCTTCCAAGGAGATGACAAGACCTTTGTTTAGAAAGGCGATTTCTCTAAATCTTGCTTTCATTGTGTCGTAATTAAACACTATTGTTTCGAAAATTTCGTCATCTGGCCAAAAAGTTATTGTAGTTCCTCGTTTTTCTGTTCTGCCAACGATTTTCAAAGGCGAAGTTGTTTTCCCACGAGAAAATTCTATGATGTAGTAAAGGCCGTTTTGAAACACCTCTGCTACAAGTTTCGATGACAGTGCATTTACACATGAAACACCTACGCCGTGAAGACCACCAGAAATTTTATAACCTTCTCCACCAAATTTTCCACCAGCATGGAGTTTTGTCAAAACGACCTCAACGGCACTTTTTCCCTCTTTTTCAATAATTCCTGTTGGAATTCCACGACCATTGTCTGCAACACTACAAGACCCATCTTCGTTGATTGTGACGTCAATTTTTGTGCAATAACCAGCAAGAGCTTCATCAATAGAGTTGTCAACAACCTCTGTAACTAGGTGATGTAAGCCATGCTCATCGGTTGAACCGATGTACATGCCCGGGCGCTTGCGAACAGGCTCCAATCCCTCCAAAACCTGAATATCACTGGCACCATAGTGTTGGGAGCTCGTAAGTTCGAGCTCGTCGTTTGTTTTTTCTGTCATTTTAATCTCCATTTATATTAATATAATATATTATATATTATTATAGACATAAAAACAAGTGATTTAAACAACAAAAATGTCATACAGTGAAAAATCACCAAGATGAAGTCAAATTGTTAAAAAATGGCCATTAGAAAAGCTTTAAAACGTTGCTAATTCTTTTTTTGTTCATCGACAAAAGAAAAATGTTCATTTTTTAGCTTAACAAAAAAAGTTTTGTCCTGAATTTGTAATTCTCCTTTATGAAACATTTTCGCTCGTTTTATTTTTTCTGAACCAATTTCGCAATATTCAATATCGTAAAAACTGTAACCAAGTATATTTAAAAATGGATTTATGTAATATAGAGAATTTTTCATATAAACTATACCTATCAAAATTATTGTCAACACATAAACACAAAAAACACTCACGTGTGACAAATCAAGCGGTATAGCAAACAAAACGAAGAGGGAGAAATAACCTAAAAAATGTTGATCAGTTATGTTTTTTTTCGATAATATTCTCACTTCCTTTGCTTCTTCATTGTTAAACCTTATATTCCACAAAAGTCCCCATATGCTTGCTCCACTTAGCAAAAGCAAGGTGGCAAGATTGATAGAATTTAAAACATTAAATGTTAAATTTGAATTGATGAGTTCAACTATCAATTTTATTAACACCAAAAAATACATTGGCATAAACGCGCTTATGTAAAGCGTGAGATTTTTTAAGAATTTCATAATTTATTATTTGCAACAAGAAAGAAAATAAACAAAACAGCATGATAAAGAATTGAATAATTTTTTTTGAGAGAAAAAAGTTTTAATAACCAATTAAAAACCATGTGATTTTGATTTTAAACGCTTAAAAATTGAAAATTTCACCATCGTGAGCAATATTTATTTTTCGTTTCAACTTAAAGGCAACATCATCTAAGTAGTGAATTGCATAAAAGTTTACGTTTTCAAATTCTTTTTTCAAATTTAAAACTTCATTAACACTTAAATGATTTTTGTTTAATTCTATTGAAGAAACATCAATAAAAACATGACTGGATTTTTTTATTAATTTAATCAAAGAATCGCACATTGCAGTATCTGCGCTAAAACCGATCTTTGTTTTGCCATCGTCGATTACAAACCCAAAAGTGTTTGGGATGTGCAAGACTTCATATGTTGTAAGTTTTAAATTGGCAATTTTAAATATTTTTCCATTGTAAAGCTGGGAATATGAAATATGTTGTTTAGCAAATTCGAAATTATTGCTGACGCAAAATGCTGATGTTAAGGTTTCATACTTGTTCCAAAACCCCTCTGGCGCAAACAGTTTTAATTTACCTGCAAATTTTTTATGTTTTAAAGTTTGTATAAACAAATGCAAATCTGCCCAATGATCGCTGTGATAATGAGTCAAAATGACAGTGTCAATATTTTCCAATTTTTTATTAGTAAAAAGCGATTTAAAAGAGCCTTGTGGCACGTCTATTAAAATGTGATCGTCTATGATAAAACTTGTCGAAAGACGCTTTGTCCAGGAATTTCCAGACCCTACTACTTCAATTTTCATTTTAATTCCTTTTGTTTAGTGCATTTATTAAGCTGTCTAAAACGGCGTTTATTTTAAAGTCTACGACAAAATTTGCGTTATATTTATTTTTTGTAAAATCTAATCGAGTGTTTAAAACACCATAATTTATGTTTTGAACATCAAACAAATTTTGATTTAAAATATAAGCGATTGGACAAACATCAAACAGTGACTTTATTGTAATTTTAAATTTTTTTATCGTTTTTTCAAAATCCTTTATTAAAATCTTATTGCACTCATTTTTTTCAAGTTTTTCAACTAAGTAAGGCAAGCTTAAAATCAGTTTTTCTGTTACATTTTGCACCGGGAAAACGGTGAGGTCTAACCCCGCAGAAAAAAGGTGATTTGTTGCTACGTAATCTTGTGCATAGTTATATTCATTGTTGTCCATAGTAAAAAAGTCACCGCCTAGAAACAATATTTTGATTTTGTTTTTGATGTCAGGGGCTTTTTTTAATGCTAAGGAGATGTTTGTTGGCGCGCCTATGGCAACAATTAATGTTTTGTCGTTTTGTCTTGCTGTTTCAATAATTTTTTCAACTGCTGGCGAAGTTGTGTCAAATCCTACTGTGCAAAAATTTGTCGACCCCATAAAAACTTTATCTTTGAAACTCTTATTAGTCAAGTTGCAGATTTGAACTGCTTTTTTGTAAGAATTTAAGCAATTCTTCTCTATATCTAAGTTTGCTGAAGTTAAAAAGAAATTAGGCGCGATTGTTATGGCTTTTAAGTTTAAATTTGATTTTAACAAATATGCAAGTGCAAATTCATCATCAACTTCGTTGCAAACATCCGTGTCGATGATGACTGGTAAATCTTTAATTGGATTGCCTGGATTTATGTATTCATAAACATCTATCCAGGAATTAAATATCTTACATTTTGTTTTTTCATTACCGTTAAAGTAAGATTTAAATAAAATAGTTTTTATACCCGCGTTTTGCATTTGGTTTGCTAAATGGTATTGATCTTCAATCATAATGTCTATTTTTTCTTTTTTTGCAATTTCTACCTTATCAGAAATGTGCGTAAAAAGTTTGTCATAACATATACCATTGTTTCTTAACCAATTTATTGTTTGTTTTCTTGTTGAGTATCCGTCTTTTCCACGGGCGCTAATCAACACTATTTTGTGGCCATTTTCTTTTAAACGTGCAAAACAGGATCTTGCGTCGCTTTTTGGTTTTATAAAATCAAATATTGTTGACACACAGTATTTGTTATTATTCTGACATTCGTTTTTTGACCAAAAAAACATACCTTTTGTTGGAAACAATTTTTTATCCTTAAAGCCTGTTTTGTGGTTTTTAGAATTTAGATAAATTGCACACGGAACATATGCTTTTGAAAACTCTGCTATTACATCATCAATGTCGACACCAATAATCATATTTTCTCCTAGTCAAAGACATTATAGCAATTTTTTGACGAAATATAAAAATAATTAACAAAAAAAAGCAGAAGTTTAACAAAAAATTTTAAATAAAAAACAAAAATTTTAAAAATTTGTTGACAATTTTAACAAAAGGGCATATACTATAATCACGTCGCGGGATAGAGCAGTCCGGAAGCTCGTTGGGCTCATAACCCAAAGGTCGCAGGTTCAAATCCTGCTCCCGCAACCATTTGGGTTATATCGAAGCGTAAGCGGAGATATAACCTTTTTTTGTGGGAGCGGATTCACAAGGGCTCCCGCAACCATTTGGGTTATATCGAAGCGCAAGCGGAGATATAACCTTTTTTTGTGGGAGCGGACTCACAATGGCTCCCGCAACCATTTGGGTTATATCGAAGCGTAAGCGGAGATATGACCTTTTTTGATTTTGTAAATATTTTTGTACTTCACTTAAAGCAAAAGAGTTTTTCAGGCTTGTATTTTCATGGCTCACATTTTGACTTAAAATTAATTTTAAAATTTAAGTTTTAAAAGTAAAACTTTTCGTAGTAACAAATCTATTGACATTTAATCCAATAAAAAAACAACACTTTAATTTAAATAAAGTGCAGTTTTTAAATAAAATTTTAAATATTGTTTTTTAATAAATTTGAGATTGTTTTTTAATTATTTGATTTTCTTTTATCGCTTTTGAGTGCGAGATTAAACAAGTTGAGATGGATGTTTTTTGAAAAAATCAAATTTTTCTTCTATAAACTTTATTTCTGCTTTTGGTTTTATTGCTTTGTAATCGTCGAAAGCATAAGCCCAAGAAAAAGCTTTTGTTTTGTCAAAACCGAGATATTCTGCAACGTTTTCTGTTCCGCTAGGCGCCATTGGGTGAAGGAGAAGGTTGGCAGTTTTTATTAATTGCAAGGTGTTTACTGTGAGAATTTTTAGCTTTGCTTCGTCGCAACCATTCACTTCTTTGACCCACATCTTGTTTATGTCTCTGACAAAAACATCGACTACGTTGACAACCTGATGTAATTTCTTGTCATACATAAATCTTTCATAGTCCAAACAAGCCTTTTCACATTTATCTAAAATTTCCTGAGATATTTCAGCATCTGGAACGACGCCATTAAAATTATTTTGAGTGCTGTAAAAGAAAGTGCGCAAAATTCGATTGTAGACATTAGTAAGCAGATTGCCTTCTTTTAAAACAGGGTCAACTTCCTCTGCTTTTGCTTCTGGATTGAAAGGTTTTGGCATAAAGTTTACGTTGTTGTTGGAAAGGTTCATCCCCAAAAAGTGCATTCTTAATTGTTCGGGTGTGTAGTAATTTAAAAATTCTCTTGCCATAGGAGGCTTGATAGAGCCTGATGAACTTGCTTTTTTGTTTAAAAATAAGAGATGTTTGATTGGTACTAAACGCGTGTTGCGAAAATCTCCATCTTTTGCAGGATATTTAACTTTTCCATTTTGCATGTGTAGCCACATAGCTTGTTGAGCTGGGCCATAGAAAGACAGATTGTCTTCGCCAATAATTTGATACACCTCAGCATCTTTGCTTTTCCAATATTTTTCCCATTCGTCATCAGATTTTCCAATAGATTTTAAATATGCTTTTGTCAAAGAAATAGGAGCCCACAAACTTTCTGGCCAAACATAAAAGGTTTGATCTTTTAAGCCATCGATTTCTGGGCATGCAACACCCCAAGGATCATTTCCTGTCAATCTAAATGGAACAAGTGTTTTGCCAGTTCGATAGTGCAAACCGTTTGAAGAAAGAATTTCGCAAGCCTTTTCTCTGTCAGAGAGTTTGTCAAAAACAATAGTAGAACTTGGACCATTTTTTTCTACGATTTCATAATTTGGAAGTTTCAAGGTTTTTAGTAAATCCATATATTCTTTTTTTACATAAATCTCAGGTTTTTTTAAAAATTCTTTTATCTCTCTAATCATAAAAACAGGGGAGTCGGAGCGTTTTTCAACATCCTCAATCCAAGTTTTCATTTCATCAACACATTTGTCAAGGTCAAAATACCAATTTTCTACTTTTTTTAATTCTGGCTTTGTCCCACTGAGAGCGCTAACGGGGTCGATTAAATCCATAGGCAGATATTGATGCCCCAAGTCGCACTCGTCTGCATAACCCTTTTCGCTCTGGCAACCTTCAATAGGACAGCGACCTATCACTTGTCTGCCATTTAACAAAACACCAATTTTTGAATCAAAGAACTGAAAAGAAGAGTGTTTTGAAATCATATTGTTTTTGTAAAGTGTTTTAATAAAGCTTTCGCTCATTTTTATGTGTTCAGATTTCATTGGCTCAAAAGCAGAAGCACCAAAAAGGTTATGTTTTATTTCAAACATTTCAAAAGTCTCTTTTTGATGAATGTGATTTGAATAAATAAAGTCTTGCAAGCTGACGTTTTCTGGAATTTGCCCACTCAATTTTGCTTTTCTATAGCCTTCAGTCGCAGTAGAACCATAGCAATCTGTCCCCGAAACAAAAATCACATTTTCATTGCCAATTCTATCTCGCAAAAACCTTGCGATTGTGTCGGCGCGAAGCATGACTGCCAAATGCCCAAAATGCAAATGTTTGTTGCCATATGGCATTCCACCTGTTACAACTGCCCTTTTAGGGAATGTAGGACGAGGTTTTACAAAATTTTCCATAATATTATTCTCCGCATTTAAATTTATCACCATTAAAGTTCTTTTGTCAAACAATTACAAATTGAATATAATTTTTCTCATGTTAGAAATTTTCTTCTTTATTCTAGACAAGGCATTGTCAATGCTTTTTTTTGTTTGACCAGTTTTGTTGGCAATTTCTTGATAACTCAATCCACTAAGATAAAGTTTTAAAACTTTTTGTTCGAGTAAGGATAGCTCTTTTGCAATGCAAGTTTTAAGTTCCAAAGCCATCTGCTTGTTTGTCAAAATTTGCTCTGGACTTAAACCATCTGAAATTAAAAATATTCCTAGATCATCATTCTCTTCGTCTGTTATTGGTAGGGCGGAGGATAAAACCAAATTCTTTTGAGTAGAAGCATTTCTAATAGCGGACTGTATTTGTCTACGCATGCAAATGTTTGCAAAAGTCGAAAATGACGCTTCTTTGTTTGGGTCGTAGTTTTTGATCGCTTTAAAAAATCCAATCATGCTCTCTTGCACAACGTCTTCAACATCTCCACCAACCAAATAAAAGCCTCGGCTTAGTTTTGTCATAGCCGTTCTATAACGATTAAAAAGTTCTAATTCTGCGTTGGAATCGCCATCTTTTGCAAGTTTTACAAGTTGTTCATCTGTCATAAATTTATCCTTTGTCTTAATACTTCAAAAACCACAATGCCACAAGCGACGCTAGCGTTTAATGAATTGACTTGTCCTTTCAGTGGCAATGAAATCACGCCATCACATTTTTCAAGTATGCTAGGCCTTACACCTTTTCCTTCTGAACCTATTATTACAGCGAGTGGGACATTGAGGTTTTTTTTGTAAATACATTCTCCGCCTGTTTCTGCTGCAAAAACCCAAATGTTTTTCTTTTTAAAATAGTCAATGGCTTCTTTTAAATTTGTCACTTGAGCAATTTTTACATTTGCAATCGCACCTGTGCTTGTTCTTATCACAGTGTCATTAACTTGACAAGCTCTGTTTTTGGGTATAACAATTCCATCAACACCTGCACACTCGCATGATCTAATGATCGCACCTAAATTGTGTGGGTCTTCTATTCCATCAAGCAAAACATAAAAAGGCAAATCTTTAGAAGAAAGTTTTTCAAGGGGAGTGTAAGCAAAATCAACAGCAAAGGCGATGTAGCCTTGGTGATGAGATGTGGTTGATTTTCGATCAAGTGCTTGCTTTGGCGCAAATTCAATTCTTATTTTTTTTTCACGAGCAAGCATAATTAAATCGTCTTTTCGATTTGCATAGTTCTGATCCACCAAAATTTTGTTTATTGTTATGTCTGCTTGCAAAGCTTGTCTTATCGCGTTTTTTCCTTCAAATTGCATCTGTCCCTCCGTTGACGATTGATTTTTGTAATAAGTAGTTTAATCTTTCATAGTTTTGCGAAAGAAAAAGATAGCCTATTATTGCTTCAAAAGCTGTTGCTTTTTTGTATTCCGCAGTGCCTGAATTTTTTGCCTGATGTTTGATTTTTGCGTTTCTAGCTTTTCGTGCAATTTCTTTTTCTTCATCGGTCAGTTCAAGCGTGTCCAAGACGCTTGATTGAAGCACAGCACTACAAAATTTTGAACATATTTTGTGCAGTTCATTTATAGGTTTGTCATGATTGAGCAAAGCCCACTTTCTGACAAACGCGGTGTGTATTGCGTCGCCGATGAAAGCTAGTTCAAGTGAGGTAAAGTTTCTCATACGTTAAACCTAAAAAGAACGACGTCACCATCTTGCATAATGTAATCCTTGCCTTCAATTCGAACTTTTCCTTTTTCTTTTGCTTTTAAAAAAGAGCCAGCTTCAACCAAATCATTGTAAGACACAATTTCGGCCTTTATAAATCCTTTTTCAAAATCAGTGTGAATTTTTCCTGCAGCTTGAGGTGCCTTTGTTCCTTTCTTTATAGTCCAAGCTCGAACTTCTTTTTCGCCAGCTGTTAAAAAGCTCATTAAACCCAAAAGATCATAGCTGGCTCTTACTAGTTTTTCTAGTCCACTTTGTTTAATTCCTAGTTCTTCTTTGTAAAAAGGCCGTTCCTCCTTTGGCAAAGAAACAAGCTCTTCTTCGATTTTTGCACATAATGTTATGCAGGCAGAGTTTTCAGCTTTGGCATAATCAAAAACTTTTTTTGAAAAAGAATTTTCGCCTGTCAAAATGTCATTTTCGGCAATATTTGCAACATAAATTACAGGTTTTGCCGTTAAAAGCGAAAACCCATGCAAAATTTCTTTTTCTTTTTCAGAAAGTGGCAATGTGCGAACGGATTGGCCGTTTTCTAGTGCAGTTTTGATTTTTTGTAAAACTTCTACGCCATCTATTAAGGTCTTGTCTCCTGTTTTTACAAGCTTAGCATCTTTTTCAAGTTTTTTTGTAACTTGTTCGAGGTCAGCAAGCGCGAGTTCTAAATTTATAACCTCGATGTCGCGAATAGGGTCGATAGAACCTGACACGTGAATAATTTTTTCATTTTCAAAACATCTTACAACATGAACAATGGCGTCGACCTCTCTTATATGACTTAAAAACTTGTTTCCAAGGCCTTCTCCGTGGCTTGCTCCTGCCACAAGCCCTGCGATATCCATAAATTCAATGCTGGCAGGTGTGATTTTTTGAGTGTTGTAAATCTTGCCAAGTACGTCCAACCTTTCGTCTGGCACGTCCACCACACCAACATTCGGTTCTATTGTGCAAAAAGGGTAGTTGGCGCTTTCTGCACCCGCCTCAGTTATAGCATTAAACAATGTGCTTTTGCCAACGTTAGGCAAACCTATAACTCCAATTTTCATTTTAAATTCCTTTTAAATGTAAAAGCAAATGCGTTAAACATTTGCTTTTTAAAAATTTATCTTCCTGCCGACAAATCTGAAACACGCAAGGATTGGTCTTTTTTTGCTTTTTTTGAATCGTCGGACAGTTTCTTTTTAGCATCATCAAGCTTTTCTTTTGCTTTTTTCTTATCCTCTTCGCTAAGGGAAGAAACAGACTCCAAATTCTTTTCAAGCGTCGTTCTTTTTTCTTTTGATAAATAATCTCTTCCTCTGCTACTAAGTAGCTCATCAGCTTTTTCTAACAGTTTTTTATCATCTTCAAGTAAGCCATCTATAGCATTTCTTTGAAGTTCAAGAGATGTTAAATTATCGCAAAAAGTCCCAACCCAAGAGTTTGCTTCGGCAATTCTTTCAGCCAAAACTACATCTCTATGATCCATTCTTCTTACTTTTGCCTTTTTCCCTGCTCCAAGTTTTTCTTGTCGTTTTGTAAAGTCACCTGAAGTAAAATATTTTGAAATTGATTCTCCTAAAATATCTTGTTCTTGAGGACCAAAAGGTATTAATCGAGATGATGATATTGTGGCAGGATTGTACTTTGCATTTGCCATTTTTAAAGCCTCGTTGAAATTGTGATCAGCTTCTTCGATGATGCATCGCTCAGCAACACTCATTTTTTGGATTGCTTTTTTTGCAGATCTCTTGCCTGTGTTTCGGCTTAAACAGTGGACGATGTCGTATTTGTATTCATCAACAAATTCAAAAGCCATTTCATCAGCAAAAGTTCTTGACAGATTTTCTTTGCTTTCTTTTTTAAGTTCAACAATTTTGCGAGCAACGTAAGTTTTTTTCAAAGTGTCTATGATTTTAGGGTTTGAATAGGCTATCGCTTCGCGCTGTTTGTTTTTAAGTGATGTCATTTTCTTTTGGTTTTTATAGTACTTTTTAACCAATCTTTTTTCTTTTCTTGTCCTTTCAGATTCAGGCTTCTTTTGAATTTCTTTTAAAGCTTCAACTTTTTCGAGTTGTGATTCTTTAATTTTTTTAATTTTTTTATCTAACTTAAAAAATCGTTTGCTTGTTCTAGACATAGATCTTGACAATTGCAAAAATCTTTTTAACTCACTGTCTGTAAATTTTTCAGCCTTTCTCAAGATTTGCCTTGCTTCGCGGTTATATTCCGTCGGAACGACTTTTCCTATAATATTTGATGTGACGCCAATTCCAACCAGTGCACCTCCTACAGCCAATCCTATTACTGAAAGGCCAAGAGCCATTGCGACCACAATTCCACCTAAAATTAACAGTCCTCCAAACGCACTTAAAACTTTTGGCCAAAAACGACTAACTTTTTCAGGTTTGTGTGCTCCTTTTTTATTTTTATCATCAGCAGTTGCTTTTTCTCCTGTCTTTGGTGTGGTTTCAACTTCGTCAACTTTTTCTGGCTCTGGTTTAGGAGTTTCAGTAATTTCAACTTCGTCAGTTTTTTCTGGATCTTTAGGGGGTTCCGTGGTTTTACCCTCGTCAACTTTTTCTGGCTCTTTAGGGGGCTCAGTAATTTCAATTTCGTCAGTTTTTTCTGGGTCTTTAGGGGGCTCAGTAATTTCAATTTCGTCAGTTTTTTCTGGCTCTGGCACATCTATTTCGATGATGTCCACAATGTTTTCTGTTGTGTCCAACTCGTCTAAATTAAGAGCTCTGCTTTTAATTCTTGTGTTGATTGTTTGTACCTTGTTGGAAAATGCAGATGCTGGCTCTGATTTTAATCTGCCAAGATTTACTAAATTTTCTCTATTTGAAGGTTCTTGAATTTTGGTTACGCCTAAAAAATTGGCAATGTCATTTAATAAAACGTAAGAAGGCGATTTTGTCTTTGGGGCTTTTGGTCCAAGTTCAATTGCTAAAGGAATGCGAAAAGATGCTCTGCTTTTAGATTTTGGCACAACCACAATTTGTGCGTTAAGAGAAGGATCGCCTTGTTTTGTTGGATAATTGTATGCGTGCACATAGTCGATTTCGACGAAAGAGCCGTTGTGAAAGATGTAACATCTGTCATCTTGCTTTATTAAAGTAATCTCATTAGACGTTTTTACTGGAGTTGATGAATCACCATCAAAGCCAGCCACATTGGCTTTTAAGAAACTAAAGTTGCCCAACGTTGATGTTGACTGTGTGTTTTCATTTAATGATTCAGCGACAACAATTTTTCCAAGTGCAGAAACAAAGGTTGGAGAAAATGCAGTGATGTCTTCTTGCAATGCAACCATATGCCCATCTTTTCTTATTGATGAAAAAGAAACTTTTGTGTCTGCATTGTCTAGTGCGCGATGCAAACAAGTCTCTGTGATAGAAACTGAGAATGTGTCATCTTCTAATTTTGGTTTTGTGCGCAGTATAGCGTTTTGCTCTCCCGCCTTTTTGATTTCAACTCCTCGTGCGTTTGACCTTATTTCAACGCCACCTTTCAAAACGATTTGGAATCCTTTGTCGGTGCCATTTTGTGTGGAGTCAATTACATTAATGCTTTCAACAGGCAAACTGACCTTGCCTTTTTGTTTTGCGATTTCTCTGTCATTAATTCCCAGCGCTTTTAACTGATCATCAGAAAGGCCTTCTAGCCTGTCATACTGAATTTCAACTTTATAAGCGTTTTTGCCAGACGATCGCACTTCAAAAAAAAGTCCGGATTTATCTGCTAAAGAGACAAGCTTGGTTTTGTTTTTTTCGCTTGTAGATTCTATGTTAACGGTTTGTGTGTATTTTTTGTCGCCAGATTTATATAAATTTGAAAAACTCACTACTCTTGACAGATCGGAACCCATTTATACCTCCAAGGTTTTTCTATTTGTTTTAAATATAACATTTTTGTCTTGTTTTGTCAACATAATGAATGTAAAAATACAGCTTGTAATGTATTGTTAAAAGCAGTTGACAATATACGATTGAATTCTGCTTGACTAATTTACAAAAATGGTTAAAATAAACTCAGGAGATAAAAATGGGACTTTTTGGTAGCGAAAACAATGGACAGGTAAGAAAACTTCGTAAAAAGGCATTGAAGGTTGTCGATTTAGAAGAAAAGTATGAGAAGATGTCAGACGAAATGTTGCAAAGTCAAACAGAAGTCTTAAAACAAAGACTTCAAAACGGCGAGACGTTAGACAACATTTTGCCAGATGCGTTTGCTGTGTGTAGAGAAGCTGGACATCGCGTTTTAAACATGAAACATTTCTTGGTGCAAATCATGGGGGGAATCGCTCTTCATCAAGGTCGAATTGCCGAAATGGCAACAGGTGAAGGAAAAACGCTCGTTGCTACTCTTCCAGCATATTTAAATGCACTTGCAGGAAAAGGGGTGCACATCGTTACTGTCAATGAATACCTTGCAAAACGCGATGCGGAATGGATGGGTAAAGTTTACAAATTTTTAGGGCTAAGCGTTGGAGTAATTGTTGCCAACATGTCGCATGAAGCGAAAAAGCAAGCGTATCAAGCTGACATAACATATTGCACGAACAATGAGCTTGGGTTTGATTATTTGAGAGACAACATGGCAACCAGCACACAAATGAGGGTTCAGCGAGGGCAAAATTTTGCGATAGTCGATGAGGTCGATTCCATTTTAATTGATGAAGCTCGAACACCTCTTATCATAAGTGGTCGTGGCTCTAAATCTAGCGAACAATATGAAAAGGCACAAAGTTTTGTTAGAACGTTAAAAAAAGATGATGACGTAGAAATTGACATAAAAACAAAACAGATAAATCTGACTGAAAGTGGCATCACAAAAGCTGAAAGGTATTTTCATGTGGATTCGCTTTCTGATATTGACAATTTGGAGCTCAATCATCACATCAACAATGCCTTAAAAGCCAATTTTACTATGTTTAAGGACGAAAACTATATAGTAAAAGACGGTGAAGTGATCATCGTCGATGAATTTACTGGGCGTTTGATGCCAGGTCGTAGATTTTCTGATGGACTTCATCAAGCAATTGAAGCAAAAGAAAAAGTAACAATTAAAGATGAAAACAAAACGCTTGCTACTATAACTTTTCAAAATTATTTTAGGCTGTATAAAAAACTTTCGGGTATGACAGGAACTGCAAAGACGGAAGAGGGAGAATTTAGGACGATTTACAACCTTGATGTTGTCACAATACCGCCAAACCTTCCAAACAAAAGAAAAGATGAACCAGACATAGTTTTTACTACTTACAAGGGTAAAATCAATGCGATAGTTGAAGAAATTAAAAGGTGCAATGACCAAGGCACACCTGTGCTTGTCGGCACTGTTACAATTGACAAATCAGAAGATCTTTCAAAAGCGCTTAAAGCGCAAAAAATTAAGCACGTAGTTTTGAACGCTAAAAATCACGAGCAAGAGAGCGCTATTGTTGCCCAGGCAGGACGAAAGGGAGCAGTTACAATCGCTACCAATATGGCGGGGCGTGGAACAGATATTTTGCTCGGCGGAAACCCAGAGTTTATGGCAAAGAAAAAAATGGCTGACGAGAAATTCACAGAGGAGCAAATTTCATATGCCACGGCTTTTAATAATTCCGATGACGAAGAATTGATAAAAGCAAGAAAGCGTTATCAAGAGCTTTACGCAGAATTTAAAAAAGAGACTGACGCAGAAAAAGAAGAGGTTAAAAAGCTCGGTGGTCTTCATATTATTGGAACGGAACGTCACGAATCAAGAAGAATTGACAACCAGCTTAGAGGACGTGCCGCAAGACAAGGCGACCCAGGTTCGAGCGTGTTTTTCCTCTCGCTTGAAGATGACTTGCTAAAAAGATTTGGTGGAGAAAGATTACAACGTGTTGCGCAAATGTTTAGAATTGACGAGTCCACACCAATACAGTTAAAACTTTTGACAAGGCAAATTTCTTCTGCCCAGAAAAAAATTGAAGCTCAAAATTTTGGAATGCGAAAAACAGTGCTTCAATTTGATGATGTTATGAACGCACAAAGAAAAATCGTGTATGATGAAAGAAACAAAGTGTTGGAAGGTCTGCCTTTAAGAGACCAAATTCTTGGAATGTATCCAGAGGTAATTTCGAAAATTGTAAGAAAACATTTGGACGACGACAAACCATATTTTGAGTGGGACATTTCAAATATTAATGCCGATCTTGAAAAAGGACTTATAGAAAAAGGGACAAATCTTGTCGATGAAAAATTTATAGAAGACTGCGATGTGGCAGACGTTGAAAAAAAGATTTTTAAGGTTGTAAAAGAGAGATATCAAAAGCAAATAGACTATGCAAAGGAATTGGGAGTTGACTTTGCAAACGTTGAAAGATTTGTTATGCTCAAAGTCGTTGATGCCAATTGGATGAACCATATTGACGACATGCAAATCATGAAAAACGAAATATTCGCAAGAGGATTTGGAAACCAAGACCCCGTTTTAGCTTACAAAAAAGACGGATATGAGTTGTTTGAAAAGATGATCAATCAAATTCGTGAAACAGTTTGTTTAATTTTGCTTTCTATTAAGATGCAAGTCGAAAGAAAACCTGAAAAGGTGCAAAGGCCGACCTTTACTCCTATTGCAAGAAAAGAAGAACTTCCGTCCAACAATCAAAAACCTGAAAAACAAAAAATTCAAACGACAGTTGTAAATTCTGGACCTAAAGTTGGCAGGAATGAGTTATGTCCATGCGGTAGTGGGAAAAAATACAAAAATTGTTGTGGTAAAGATGTATAACAAATTTCCAATATTTTTGACTAAAACAACCTTTACATCGATAAATTTTTTTGGTATTGAAATAAAAAATATAATATTCGAAATTCATATCTAAAACATGATTAAAAATGTTGAGTTAAAAAGATAAAGATAATGATTACTTTTAAAAATTTAAAAAAAAGATAATGTAAATTGACAAGCTACATTATCTTTTTTAATTTTGCTAAATTTGAAATTTATCTAAAAGTATTTTGCTTTTTGCTTTGCAAAGCAAACATAATTGTTGCCAAGAAAGTCTTTAATAATTTCTACAATTTAATTTTTAATGCTTCAAATTCTTTTAAAAGAATATTGCTTTCCTAATGTTTTAACTTTTTCAAAAAATCACTTGCAAAGCTGACGACGATGTGTTATAATCACACTAGTCGAGAGATCCTTGCTTTTCTTGTTTGTAAAAGAAAAGCCAAAAATTGTCCAAAAGGAGGAAAAAATGATGTCAAGATATGAACTTTTGTATATCATTTCATCAGACGCCACAGAGGAGAAGAGAGAAGAACTCATCGCAAAATTCCGTGCATATGTTGAAAACAAAGGCGGGAAAGTTGAAGGCGTCGAAAAATGGGGAATGAGAAAACTTGCATATCCAATCAATTTCAAAAATGAAGGTTTTTACGTTTTAATGAAAATGGAAATGCCAAATTTGGAAGTTGATGCAATGAGCAAGTTATTAAACATCACAGACGGAATTATACGTCATCAATTTGTTAGAATTTAACATAAGAAGTTAGGCTGTAAAAGCTGATAGGAGAAAATATGAATAAAGTGATTTTAATAGGAAATCTTTCTAGAGATCCAGAGCTTGCTACAACAAACGGAGGGGTTTCTGTTTGTCGTTTTACAATCGCTGTTCAAAGAAGATTTCAAAATGCCGAAGGCGAAAGAGATGCAGATTTTATCAACATAGTAGTATGGAGAGGCCAAGCAGAAAATTGTCATAGATTTTTGAAAAAAGGATCCAAATGCGCAGTTGTTGGTAGACTTCAAACATCTTCTTATGAAGCGCAAGACGGCTCAAAAAGATATGTGACAGAAGTCATAGCAGATGAAGTTGAATTCGTAGGGACAAGGCCAAGAGATGATGAAAGTGGTGCTACATTTGGCAAAGAGCCACAACAAGCCTCATCAAAAAAACAAGTTGCAGAGCTTGAGCCTATTGATGACGATTCACTTCCATTTTAATAGGAGGAAATATGAGCGAAGTAAAAGTTGAAGAAAAACAAGCAAAAAAATTCCGTAAACCTTCAAAGAAAAAAGTTTGTGCTTTTTGCGTTGCTGGTGAAAAGGAAATTGATTATAAAGATGCTGCAAAATTAAGAAAATTTATCACCGAGAAAGGAAAAATTTTGCCTAGAAGACAAACAGGTGTTTGTTCTTATCATCAAAGAAAATTGGCTCTTGCAATAAAGAGAGCAAGAAATGTGGCATTGCTTCCATATGTTGGTGATTAAGGAGGAAGATATGAAAGAAAATTTACATCCAGATTATCATGAAGTAACAGTAGTTTGTGCTTGTGGAAACACATTTAAAACGCATTCAACTGTTAAAGGGAACACTTTAAGCATAGACATTTGCAACAAATGCCACCCATTTTTCACAGGCAAGAAGAAAGCCGTAGATGTGAGCGGAAATGTTGACAAGTTTAAGAAAAAATATAATCTTGATTAATATATGAGCTACGGCTCATATTTTTTTAAATCATTTAAGTATGATTTTAAATAAATTGGAAAACATTCAAGTGTGAAATGCTTATTCTTTCCCGGCGCTACGGGCGTCCGCTGTCAAAACAAAACTCGATATGCCGTTTCTGCTGTTGACTCGCGTGGCGCTAAAAGGCTTAAAACAGGAAAACTTAAAAACAAAGTGGTGTTTTGGAATATTCCGATAGTTAGGGGTATAACTTACTTTTTTTGTGGCGTAGTAGCAACCATTAAAACCGGCATAGACTCAATAGAATTAAGTGGAACAAGCATAGAAAGAGGAATGAGCGATAAGGTCGCAGAAAAATTGAATGTGAAAAAAGAAGTAGTAGCAATGACCTTTTTGCTTTTAATAAGTCTGGGCATCAGCTTGTTTTTGTTTGGTTTTATTCCTGCCAAACTGTCGTTTGTGTTTATTGGAATGAGCATGAACTTTGTGCTTCGAAACTTCATTATTGCAATTACAAAAGTTGCCATATTTTTTATTATACTTTTGATTTTCAGATTTTTGCCACCAATGCAAGATCTGTACAAATTTAATGGTGCAACCAATCAAGTGCTTTTAAGAGACGGAGAGATGAAGAATGTGAGTAAAAAAGATTATTACGCGCCATTTAATATACTTAACATAGTCGTTTTTGCTTTAGTTTTGGCAATTTTTGTGATAACATTTATTGGGATAAGTTTAGCGCCATATTGGAAAATCTTAATTAATTTAGCTATATTTCTTTTATGCTGTGGACTAAGTTTTGAGCTATGCATACTTTTTCAAAAAACATACGTTTTAAGAATGATAGCATTATTTACAAATTTTTTTGTTTGCGCAAAGCCTAGTATAACTCATGACGAAGTGGCGCGTGTTGCTTATTCAGAAATCAAAAGCATAGGTCAAGAGGATGAAATGACAAACAAGTCACAAATAGCAAAATCCACCGTGCTTGCTGAAATGCAAACAGAATTGGAAAAAGTGGGTAAATATGACAAAGCTGATGTTGAATGGATCATAGCAACCATTTTAAATTGCTCTCGCGAGGAGGCAAAGCTTGTAAATAGTTTTGATCAAAAAACATATAAAGAGATAATGCGAGCCACGACGGCGCGCGCGTCTGGAAAGCCTTTATCCGCCATATTTGGTTTTGTCGAATTTTATGGATTAAAGTTTAATATAAACAAAAAGGTTTTGTCGCCTAGAATGGAAACCGAAATTTTAGTAGAAGAAGTACTTAAAGAGGTAGGCGACAAAAAGAATTTACAGGTGTTGGATTTATGCACAGGTAGTGGAGCTATAGCGATAGTTATAGCAAAAAAATCAAAATGTCTGGTGAGTGCAACAGACATCAGCAAAATGGCTCTCGATGTTGCAAGAGAGAATGCTAAAATTAACAACGTAAAAATAAATTTTTTGCAATCTAACATGTTTGAAAACTTGAAAAAAAGAGCTAGATTTGATATAATAGTGTCAAATCCACCATATATTAGGACTCTTGATATTGAGGGGCTCGATGAAGAGGTGAAAAATTATGACCCCAAACTCGCTTTAGATGGAGGAGTTGACGGGCTAAAATTTTATCGTGTTATTGCACAAAACGCACCTTTGCACTTAAAAAAAAGTGGCAAGCTCTTTTTAGAAATAGGCAGAGGGCAATATTCAGCAGTTGAAAAAATATTGATTGAAAATGGATTTACTAACATTTCATACAGAAAAGATTATTCAAAAATTATAAGGGTAGTGATAGCAGAATATGACAAACGCAGAAGAAATACTTAATAAGACGTTAAAAATCAGAGAAAGAAGTGAGGAACTCGCAAAAAAGATCTCTGATCCTTCTATTATTGCAGATAACAGGTCATGGCAAAAATTGGCGAAGGAACATGCTTCACTTGAAGAACTAGCGAATGCATCCTATAAACTTGAAAATCTAATTTCACAAAAAAGGGACTGCGAAAGCGAAATTAAAAAAGAAAATGATGCCGAACTTAAAAAACTTTTTGAAGATGAGAAATCGGATCTTGAACAAAAAATCGAATCCCTTTGTGATGAGATAAAGATTATGCTTCTTCCAAAAGATGAAAACGATGAGAAAAATATTATTATGGAAATACGTGGTGCTGCTGGCGGTGAGGAGTCCTCGCTTTTCGCAACTGAACTTTTAAGAATGTATTCATATTACGCTGATTTACATCATTGGAAAGTTGAGATAATGGATATTAATGAAACAGAACTCGGTGGGATAAAGGAAGTAACATTTGTTGTAAAGGGCAAAGGTGCTTACAGCAGACTAAAATATGAAGCAGGCGTTCACCGTGTTCAACGTGTGCCGGAGACGGAATCTCAGGGCAGGGTTCATACATCCACTGTAACTGTTGCGGTATTGCCTGAAATGGACAATGTCGATTTTGACATTTTGGACAGCGATTTAAAGATTGATACATATCGCGCGAGTGGTGCTGGCGGACAGCATATAAACAAAACCGACTCTGCGATAAGAATAACACATTTGCCAACAGGAATTGTTGTGGCTTGTCAAGACGAACGTAGTCAAATTAAAAATCGTGAAAAAGCGATGAGAATATTGCAAAGCAAAATACACGACCTCTATCAATCGCAACTTGAAAATGAGCAAAAAGCTAATAGAAAATCGCAGGTTGGCACAGGTGACAGGAGTGAGCGTGTTAGGACATATAATTATCCACAAGGCAGAGTTACAGATCATAGGGTGAATATTTCATCATATGATTTAGAGGGAGTTTTAAACGGCAACATAGACGAATTTATAGACGCATTGATAATAAAAGACAGAACTGAAAAATTGGAACAGAGTGATGTTTAATAAAAGAAAATAAAAAAATTAAAAAATATTAAAAAATATTAAAAAAAGTTAAAAAATATTAAAAAAAGGTTAAAAAAATAAAAAATAAAAATAAATAATAAAAAATAAATAATAAAAAATAAATAATAAAAAAAATGAAAATCATAGATTTTCATTTTTTTGTTTGTATTTTTACTTTACTTTTTCTACTTTGTCAATTAAAAAATCGACAATAATTTTTGAAGGATTTTTTCGTTGCATTTTTTTGATATTATTTTGCATATTTTTATAAACTATAGGATTTTCTAAAACAAATTTTATTTTTTCTCCAGCTTCTGTAATTTTGTTCAAGCCTAACGCACAGCCTTCATTAATAAAAAATTTTTTGTTAATTTTTTCATTTAATATCATTTTTTCACGAGCAATAAAAGGTTTGCCTAAACAAACTGCCTCTGATAAAACACTACTACCACATCTACAGATTAATAAATCAGAAGCACGCATGTATTCATCTACGTTATCAACAAAACCCAAGTTAACGATATTTGTAATTTTGTTTTTCTCAATATAATTAGATATTTTTTTACAATTCTTCACATTTTTTCCGTTTATAACAATTATTTGAATGTTTAAATTCTTTTTTAGGATAGATTTTAAAAGCTTTAAGGTATTTCCTAAGCCGTTGCCTCCACCTATAATTAAAATGGTAAAAAGATCGTTTAAATGTAGTGCTTTCTTAAAATCAATCGTTTTTTTTCTTTCATTAAAAAATTCTTGTCGAATTGGCAGACCTGTGGTAATTATTTGATTTTCGTTAAACCCTTTTTCAATTAATTCGTTTGTTGTGTTTGTATATGGCTGAAACACATAATTAACACCTACGGAATGTTCCCAGTAAGGCGCTAAACAAAAATCAACCAGTATAGTGCTGGTAATTACTTTATTGTTTAGTAAGTTTTCATTTTTCATATATGTTAAAACACTGCTAGCGTAAAAATGTGTGCAGACGATAATATCAGGTTCATATTCTTTAATTTTTTTATTAAAATAATCTACACAATCCTTTACATAGTAAGGTAGTTTTTGCATTGGCTTATTTTTTTTTCTAAGTTTATTCCAAACAAAATCGTAAAGATTCGGAATATGTTTACAAGCCCACAAAAACATTTTGTTTTCTCTATCCAATCTTTTTTGATTGTATCCGTGTGTTTGAACTATTATATTTTCTACACCTTTTTCGTTAAATGCTTGTGAAAGCGATTTTGCCATCATATTATGCCCTTCTCCGCAGGTCATTGTAAAAATTAATGCTTTCATAATGCCTCCACGACGACTGTTATTTTTGTTGTCACATCGCAGTGAAGTTTGATTAATATGTTATATTTGCCTGCTGATTTTATTGGTTCGGCAATTATTTTTTTCTTGTCGATTTTGTAACCCATTTCGGCAAGCTTTTCAGCTATTTCTTTGCTTGTAATTGAGCCAAAAGTTTTTCCATTCTCTCCAACCTTTAAACTAAAATTAAGCTGTAAATTTTGCATTTGTTTTGCAAGTGCCATCGCTTGTTCAAGTTCTTGCGCGCGGTGAAATTTGTTTGCGCTTTCAATCTGTTTTTGATGCGACAAAGATGAATTGTCGGCTATTTTTGCTAGTCCGTTTTTTATCAAAAAATTTTGCGCATATCCGTTTGCGACTTCCTTTATTTCTCCCTTTTTTCCACAGCCTCTAACATCGGCTAATAAAATAACTTTCATTGAATTCTCCTCATTCAAAATTTTACATTTTCTTTGATTAATTGTCAAACGTTTGGTCAATAAAAGTTTGGGAGAAAAAAGTTGGATATAAGGTGCAGAAAATTAAATTGTAAATTTAACGATCACTTCACTTGTAGGGCAAAAAGTCTTTCAGTAACAAAGACGGCGATTTGCAAGACGTATGTTTATGGCTCAGAGAAAAAAGAAATCGACACTACAAAAAATTTGTTCGAGAAAACGCCGTATTTTGCGCCAATGAGAGATTCAAAGGCAGTAGAAATTAAATGTAATGCAAAGTGTCTTATGAACCATGGAGGCATATGTGTCGCCAATGGCATCACCATGAATGATTACAGATTAAAGCCGAGTTGCCTTACCTTTCTCGAAGAATAGGCTAAGCAAAAAACTCTTGCAATTTTAATTTAAATATAATATAATTATTGCAGAGGATAAAATATGGAAGAAACAAAAGCAAAGGAGACGTTTAAGATTTTTGAAAATGATGAAGTGATTGAAGATAAAGATTTGATCTCTTATTACAAACTTCGAATTTTAGAAATTAAAAACAAACAGAAACTTCTTGGCCAGTTTACAGCAGATGGAAAATATGTTTTTTCGCCTGAGATTAAAAAGGCACTTGTCAAAATTAAAAAATTGATAGTTAGTGGAGATGAAACATCGTTTTTTGCACAAGTCACAATAGGTTCTGTCGTTTTAAGTTTTCGCATAAACACCTGGGTGGCAGGCAAAGACGCCATAGCAAATTTATACTTTGATGAGCAGTTTAATGACGATCGTCAACTCAATTCTTTTATAGCACAATATGTGTCAGAAAACGACAAGGACTTTATTAGTCGCACGAAAACGGTTTTTAATTTAGTGGAAGAAATCGAGCAACTTGAAAATGACGACACCGATGTGATAAAACAAGAGTTGACGAAAAGTGAAGAGCAGTTTAAACAATCGAGTTATCTTTATGAAATAGAAGCGCAATATTTGATGCTTGATATAATCGAAAAACTTAAAAAGGGTGGAGAGGAAGAAAAGAAATTGTTAGAACTTCTGCTTCAACAATATGAAATTGAAAAGTTAAAACCTGAAAAGCAATTTATTCATCTTAGGCTTAAACACTTTTTTGAAGATCATCTTTTAAAAGATGGCAAGTTTGTAACTTTTTTTGAAAAAAACAAGGAAATTGCTAAGTCTGCCAAAGGGTATGTGAGAGATATAGAGATTTTTGACGAAAGTGCAAAAATGAAAAAGCCACAAACAAAAACAGTTGAAACAGCTAAATCTTCGGCGAAGAAAGCGAAGGCACCTTCTTACAAACCTCCTAAAACAAATGCTCCTTACAAATACAAACCACAAAAATCTAAAAAAGATAAAGCCAAAAAGAAAGAAAAACCGCAGGTCTTTTTAGGACTACCAAAAAACAAGTCACAAACAAAAAATCAAACTTTATCTAACGGTATTTATGCGAGCAAAAATCCAAAAGAAGCATCGATAAAACAATCAAAAAACGTCGCGAATTTGCTTATGAGGGAAGCATACGATCAAACAAAAAAAGAGGCGTCGTTAATTCAAGATATGACTAGATAGTTTTATGATTAAATTAAAGTCGGATTAATATTGGGCTAATAAAATATTTTGTAAAAGATGTTGAGTCTTTAATAAAAAAATAAATGATTAAACAGAAAAAGCTTAGGAAAAATCCTAAGCTTTTATTTTGTAATTTTTTTACGTTAGATTGATTGTTATCTAGACAACCCTAGACCGAAACCACTTCCAGACCTTACAGCGCAATCGTCAGCAATTTTTGCAAACGACAATATTGAATCTGCCATTTGTAAAGTTGTTTCTTTTGGCAAAGCTTCAAGTTCGCGAGAAGATTTTAAGTTGCCATTTTTGTCGGAAAGCATGTTCATGTAGGAGCGCAAATCAAAAGTTCTTGTTTCTTTTGAGCTGTCCAAATAGCTGTCTGTTGCGTTTTCTTTTGAATTGTTAAAACCTTTCAATATGCTAAAGCAAGGCACGTTTTCATATTCGTCAAAATGCTTGTCAAAATTTTTTATAAAGTTTTTAACTCTTTGCTCTTCAACCGAAGGCTCTGCAAACAGCGTTTGTGCTTCATCGACAAGATAACTTTCATATGCTTGGCGAATTTCTCCATTTTTATGTTTTGAATAGATATACTTCATAATTTTTAGAGAGATCAAGCTAAGAAGTTTTTCTTGGCGTATGAGTTCTGGTGTCAACTGGGTGTCTTGTTTAAGATCTTTTATAAAGTTCATGCTTCCTCCTAACAGTTAAGCAATTATAACATATAAATTTTGATTTGTAAATACCCTTTGTATAACTTTTTTTGTTTGCAACAAAATATTTTTATGAAAAAAAGTGTTGTAAAGGGATCATTTGTTTTAATAGTCAGTGGACTAGTGTGCAAGTTGCTAGGAGCACTTTTTCGTTTGCCACTCACCAACATACTTGGCATCGAGGGTATTGGAATATTCCAAATGGTAATGGCGGTATATTCGTTTGCGTTAGTATTTACAAGTGGAGGGATAAGTTCGGTGCTTTCGAAATATGTTTCTCAAGCGAGGGCAAGATCTGATTATGCCAAAGTCAGCTCTCTGTTCAAAACTGCCCTTTCTTACGCGATCTTACTCGGCATTATAGCTGGTGGAATATTGTTTGTTCTAGCAGTTCCTATATCAAAAGCGCAGGGAATAGCACAAGCCATAGATTCTTATAGGATTATGATTCTTTTAATCCCATTCGGTGGAGTTGTTGCTACCATGAGAGGTATTTTTCAGGGTTATGAAAATATGACTCCAACAGCAGTAAGTCAAATTATCGAACAGTCTTTTAAATTTGCTTTGGGGCTCTTTTTTGCACAAATGTTTTCTTCATCTTCTTTAAAGTCAGGTGTGCTAGGCGCTTTTTTAGGGGTGTGCAGTGGAGAAGTAATCGCAATTGGCTATCTTGCAATATATATGAAAATAAAATCGCATTTTGCTTCCGAAAAGCAAAAATTTTCATCTTCTACTTTTATCAAAGCTGTTGTGCCTCTATCAATTGGCGCGTCCGTTTTGCCTCTGTCGTCAGCAGTTGACTCTTTTATTGTTGTTTCAAGATTAAAAATGGCGGGCATAGAGCAAACAGTCGCGACATCACTTTTTGGCGTGCAGGCAGGAATTGTGGGCGCTATTTTAAACTTTCCATTGATCTTATCAACCTCTTTGTCGGTAGCCATTTTACCATCGATTTCATATTTAGATGCAAAACTTTCGCAAGACGCAGAGAGATCTATTTCACAAGCTTTAAAAATATTATGGTTTGTTTTGTTGCCTCTTTCTGTAGGTATAGCGTGCATTTGCAAGCCATTATATGCGCTAGTTTATCCTTCTTTAGATTCGCATATGCTTTCGGTAGCTGTAAATTTGACATATTTAGGGGTAATTTCAACAATAATTACTGCCTTGACCCAATTTTTTGTAACACTCTTGCAAGCAAAGGGAGAATGGACTTATATAATGGTTTCATATTTTTTAGGGGGAATCGTAAAGGTTGTGTGTGTGGCGATATTGTGTGCTGTGCCTTCGGTCAATATTTTTGGGGTCACGCTTGGAAATATTGCTTTGTCTTCGATTGTATGCATACTTGCTTTAATCAAAAACAAGCGAAAAATTTCAGTTCATGTTTTTGATTTGGCTTTGCCACTTCTTTCCTCTTTTGCAATGGCACTTGTTTTAAACTTATTTAATATGCATTTTCAACTTTCGCTGTTACTGCAAATTGTCTTTTCGGTTTTATTGGGGGCGCTAGTCTATTTATTTTTTACTCTTCCTATTTTAGCAGGAATATTTAAAGAGTTTTTTGCCAAAAAGATAGAAGGGGGCAAAAATGAACAAAACTCAACTAATTGAAAATTTAAGTAAAATTACAAACGTAAACATTTCTAAATGTAAAAAAGTGGTTGAAGGTCTTAATTTTTTGATCTTTGACGCGTTAAAAAAAGGAGAAGAAATTTCGCTAAATAGAATAGGAAAGTTTTACATTAAAAGCATGCCTGCGCGACAAATGAAAAATCCTAAAACGGGACGAAAGTACAGCGTTGATAAAAGAAAACTTGTCGCATTTAAAATTAGCAACAATTTGAAAAAAAGTATAATTTAAGTTTGAAAACAATGCGAAGTTTGTTAAAATAAATATGTGCTAATAGCAGGAAAAAATTTTAAAAACAATCTTTTGTTGGCGCCACTTGCAGGTTTTAGTGACGTTGGTTTTCGCGCCGTTTGTGCTTTGCAAGGGGCTGAAATCACGTTTTCAGAAATGCTTTCTGCGCAAGCTTTAAAATACGATTCTAAAAAAACTAAAGATATGACTATAGTGCATCCATATGAAAAATTTAAAATAGCACAAATTTTTGGACATGACACCGTGAGTATGGCAGAAGCAGTAAACAATGAAGCATTAAGCCTGTTTGATGGGGTCGACATAAATTTTGGTTGCCCTGCTCCTAAAATTGTAAAAAACGGAGATGGGTCGGCTCTTTTAAAAGATTTAACTCTTCTTTCTAAAATCATTTTTGAAGTAAAAAAGTCTACTACCAAACCAGTTTCAGCAAAGGTGCGAATAGGTTATGATGAAAACAACATAGTAAACATAGTTCGTGCTTGTGAGGATGGTGGAGCAGATTTTATTACTGTTCATGGAAGGACAAAAGCACAAGGGTATTCGGGCGATGTGGATCTGGAGGCGATAGCAACAGCCAAAAGCATTTCATCTATCCCAGTTATTGGAAATGGTGATGTAAAAGATTTTGCTTCTTACAAGAAAATGCTTTCTACAAACATAGACGGTGTTATGATAGGCAGGGGTGCCATAGGCAAACCATGGATTTTTTCTGAGCTTAGTTTCAATCCCACCGAAAATGCTTTTGATTTAATAAAACTGCACATTGACATTTTAAGAGAAAATTATCCTGAAAAATGGCTGTCGCTTTATATTAGAAAACATTTTCTTGCTTATGCCAACACATTTGGAGCAAAATCTGAAACAAAAAAATTTCTTTCTACAAGTCAGAGCATTGATGAAAGTTTGAAAATATTAAAAGCGGAGTTTAAACATTTTGATATATCTAAAAAAAGTAGTAAAATGCCTATAGGTTGAGGAGGAAAGATGAAAAGAAGTATCAGAGATTTGGTGGGGCTAGAAGGAAAAAGGGTTTTGTTGAGAGCCGACTTCAACCTGCCTATGAACAAGGTTGGGAAAATAACCGATACGACTAGAGTTGTGAGTGAGCTTCCAACAATTCGTTATTTGGTCGAAAGAGGAGCAAAAGTCATTATATGTTCACATTTAGGCAGACCAAAGGGGTTTGAATTCAGACTTTCGTTATGGCCAGTTGCTTTGATTCTTATGAAATATTTCCCTGGAAAAGTTCAGTTCGCACACAAAGTTATAGGTGATGAAGTTGCCAAACAAGTAGAAAGTATGAGCAACGGTTCGATACTACTTTTGGAAAATGTAAGGTTTTACAAAGAAGAAACTGAAAACGATCCCGAATTTGCAAAGCATCTAGCGTCACTTGCAGATATTTATGTCAACGACGCGTTTGGTGTAGCACACAGAAAGCATGCTTCGACTTTTGGTGTTGCAAGGCTTTTGCCAAATGCAATAGGGTTTTTGATGGAAAACGAAATAAACACCATTGAGGAAGCCATAAAAAACCCTAAAAAACCTTTTGTTGCTATTTTTGGTGGAGCTAAGGTCCAGGACAAAATAAAAGTAATTTTAAATATTGCAAAAGTTGCAGATTCAATTTTGGTCGGCGGAGCTATGGCATACTCATTTTTAGTTGCGCAAGGGCACACGATCGGTCAGAGTCTTATAAACGCAGAAAGCGTTAGTAGTGCATCACAGATTTTAGATGAATTAAAGACCATGGGGAAAAGAATTGTGTTACCAATTGACCATATTGCGTATAATCTTAGTGACAAAAAGATGAAGCCTTTTCAAACAGAGGTTTTGTCGGGGGATATGGTAGGAGCTGATATTGGCCCTAAAACCATTAACTTGTTTGAGGAGGAAATCGGCAGGGCAAGGCAAATAGTTTGGAATGGGCCTTTAGGGAAATATGAAGATGAGAAGTTTAAAGCGGGGACATTTAAGATTGCAAAAGCAATTGCCAAGTCAAAGGCATACAGCATAGTAGGCGGAGGAGACAGCGTCAGTGCAGTTAAACAAGCCAAATGTGACAAACTTATAAATCACATCTCAACAGGTGGAGGAGCTTCGTTGAAGCTGATGAGTGGAGAAGACCTTCCAGGAATAGATGTAATTCAGGAGAAGTATATATGAAAAAATTGTTAGTTGGTAATTTTAAAATGAATCAAACGCCGTCGCAAACCAAGCAATATTTAATAAAGTTTGTTGCAGGGTTTAACGGGAACCGTGCCGATGTCGTTTTGTGCCCCTCTTTTGTTTCTTTGCCAATTTCATCATATTTGACAAAAGGCACGCTTGTGAGAATAGGCGCACAGAACGTCAGCGATGAGGAAGAGGGCGCTTACACAGGTGAGGTCAGTGCACAAATGCTCAAAGACATCGGCGTTGAATATGTGATAATTGGGCATAGCGACAGGCGTTTAAAATACAAAGAATCTGACAAGCTTATAAACAAAAAAATAAAAACAGCACTTAAAAATGGACTTAAATGCATAGTTTGCGTTGGTGAATCTCTTGCAGATCGCAACACAGGAAAGACTTTTGACGTAATTAGACATCAAATCGAAGAATGCGTGAGGGGATTATATGAAAACGAATTAGAAAGTGTCATAATTGCGTATGAGCCTATTTGGGCGATAGGCACTGGACAAAACGCCAGTGTTAAAGATGTGGAAAATGCAGCAAAAGTCGTTCGAAAGGTGATATACGAAAGTTATTCAGAAAAAGCAAGTCGAGACATTCAAGTTCTTTATGGTGGCAGTTTAAATGAAAAAAATGTTGGAGCACTTTTAAACTGTGCTGGCATTGACGGAGGATTGTTTGGTAAGCTATCACTAAATGTCAACCAATTTTTAGATATTGCAAACAACATAAAGTAATCTAGGACAAACACTTTACAAAGGTCATTTTAAAAGGTTATAATAAAATATGACAGAAAAAAACAACAACCTAGCATTATATCGAAAATATCGACCAAAAACATTTGAAGAAGTGGTTGGGCAAGAGCACATAACAAAAACGCTTGCAAATCAAATATTGACAGGCAAGCTTTCGCATGCCTATTTGTTTACAGGTTCTCGTGGGACAGGAAAAACAAGCGTTGCAAAAATTTTTGCAAAAGCTGTGAATTGCACAAACACTCAAACAGGTTCGCCATGTGGTCAATGTGATGTTTGCAGAAGGCTTTCGGCTGAAAACGATGTCAACATAGTTGAAATAGATGCAGCTTCAAACAATAGGGTTGACGACATTAGGGAGTTGCGTGAAAAGGTTAAGTTTGCTCCGATAGATGCAAAATATAAAGTTTATATTATTGATGAAGTTCACATGCTTTCGGACAGCGCATTCAATGCTCTTTTGAAAACTTTGGAAGAGCCACCTCAATATGTGATATTTATTTTAGCAACAACAGAAGTTCAAAAGTTGCCAGCGACAATACTTTCGAGATGTTCTAGATTCGATTTTAGATTGTTGTCGATTGAAAATCTTTGCAAAGTGCTAACAAATGTTTTTGAAAAAGAAAACATTGATGCCGAACCAGAAGCAATAAAATTAATCGCATCAGCAGGCGAAGGAAGTGTGCGTGACACATTGTCAATTGCTGACTCCATCAACGCATATGCTGGTGGGCATATCACACAAGAAGATGTGTTGAAGGTGCTTGGTGCAACCGACCATGAATTGTTGATCAATTTTTTTGACAAAATCATAGATAAAGACATAGGTGGGGTGCTTGAAGAAATCAACAGAATTGAAAATAGTGGCAAAAATCTTGCAATTTTTGCCAAGGATGCAGCTAAGCACGCAAGAAATTTGTTGATTTGCAAGACCTGCAACAATCCTAATGAAATTTTAAATTTGCCAGATGAAATCGTTTCGAAGATGCTTGATCAAAGCGACCGAGCAACAGACAAACAATTAATAGGATACATGCAAAATTTTTCGGCTAGTGAGGCGGAATTACGTTATGCGTTATCCACACGGCTGTTAGTTGAAAACGTCGCAATTTCATGCATTAATGGAGATTTTCAAAAAAAAAATTAATTAAGCCACTCGCGACAAGCATCTCTACAAATGTTCGAGAAATTTGGGGGAAAGTTGTTTTGTTTTTGAAAGAGCACAAACACGTTGCATTACACGTTGCGTGTGGCGATATTACAGATGTCAAAATCATAGAAAAGAATCTGGTTGTTTCGACCACTGACACCACGGTTCAAGGACTATTAAAAGACGGAAAGCGAGAGATAGAGCGAGCGCTTAGCTGGCAAGGGCTTGAAATGAACGTTGTCATAGAAAAAACGGAGATATTACCTAGCAATATTGAACTAGACAAACAAAAACTAGAAAAGATGTTTGGTGAAAAATTAAAAATAATCAAATAAGGAGGAAAACATGGCTTACGGTTTTGGCGGAGGTTTTGGCGGAGGCAATATGCAACAGCTTATGCGTCAAGCACAAAAAATTCAACAACAAATGCAACAAGCAAGAGAAGAACTAAACGCAGAAGAATTTAGAGGTTCTTCTGGTGGTGGCATGGTTGAAGTGATTATGCTTGGTGACAAAACTTTGAAAAGCGTGAAAATTAAAAAGGAAGTTGTTGATCCAGACGATGTTGAAATGCTTGAAGACCTTGTAGTTTCTGCAATAAATGATGTCATAGCAAAAATCGACATAGCGGAAAAAGAAAGAATACCACAGATACCAGGAATGTAATATGGCAAAATTTGATGATCCTATTGAAAGATTAATTGAATATTTTAGATCGTTACCAGGCGTTGGCTATAAAACGGCGCAACGCTATGCTTTTTCTATAATCGAAGGATCAAACGAACGCGCAGAAAATTTTGCCGAAGCTATTAAAAATGCAAAAGAGAAAATAAAATTATGCTCTAAGTGTGGTAATTATACGGACAAGCCTGTGTGTGACATTTGTTTAAATCGCGATCCAAAAATTGTTTGCGTAGTAAAAGAACCCAAAGATATTATTGCGATGGAAAAGGTGAAAACATTCAACGGTTGCTACCATGTTTTGTTTGGAACAATAAGTCCATTAGAAGGGCGTGGACCAGAAGATTTAAAGATTAAAGAGTTGCTGAAGAGAGTTAAAGATGACAAAGTTGTAGAGGTCATTATGGCGACAGATCCAGACGTAGAGGGCGACGCAACGGCCATGTACATTTCTCGGTTATTGCGACCGCTGGGAGTGAAAGTTACTAGGCTTGCGCAAGGAATTTCAATGGGAAGCAATTTGGAGTATGCAGACGAGGCAACACTGATGCGTGCAATAGAAGACAGGAGAGAGATCGATGATTAAAAAAGAAGCAGAAAAAATTCTTACGAGTTCGGCAAAATCACAAGGCGTGGAGGATGAGTTTTCGGTCGTATTTTCAAACATGCCAAATTGTGACTTTCAATGCAATTCGTGTTTTTCTGTTGCAAAAAAACTTAACACAAATCCTTTTGAACTGGCACAAAAGATCGTAAACAGCATTCCATCAAACGAGTTTTTCGAATTTTCCGTTGCAAAACCTGCGTTTATAAACATTAAATTAACACAAATAGGGCTTGAGAAGCTCGGAAAAGAAATTCTAAATCACAAATATTTAAAGAAAAAAGAGCACATTTTTATTGACTATGGTGGGCCAAATTTGGGAAAAGCTATGCACATAGGCCATATGCGATCCTTTAATATTGGTGAAGCCTTGAAAAGACTTTACAAAAAGTTGGGTTATAAAGTAACAAGCGACATCTTTTTTGGAGACTGGGGAATGCCGTTAGGCTTGATTATGGCAATGTTAGAAAAGGAAGGAACGCTTGAAAAATATATGTCAGGAGAGCTTAACTTAAATATAGAAGTTATGAACGAAGCATACCCAAAGGCGAGTAAATTAAAAGATGAGGACAGGTTTTTTAAAGAAAGGGCGGAAAGCTTGACGTTGGCTTTTCAAAACAAACAAGAGCCATATTATGATTTTTGGAAAAAATTGAGAGATGTTTCTGTGAAAGAAGCTAAAAAGGTTTGCAAATTGCTTGACGCCGATTTTGATTTATGGAATGGTGAAAGTGATGCACGTGAATATATTGACACGGTAATAAACATTTTTAAAGAAAAAAATCTCGCACGTGAAAGCGAAGGAGCTCTCGTTGTTGATGTGGCAGTTGAGGGGGAACAAATTCCTCTACCTAAAAAAACTCCAGATGAAGTGCAACGTTATGACAACCCTATGCCACCACTCATAATACAAAAATCAAACGGAGGCGAACTTTATGCCACCTCCGATATTGCAACAATTTATTATCGCAACAAGTTTTATCATCCCGACATTTTACATTATCTAACAGATGGCAGACAAACTCAGCGATTTACTCAAATTTTCAGAGCATGCAAAAAGGCAGGAATATCGCCTGCAAATCAACAGTTATGGCACACTGGTTTTGGAACAATGAACGGCAAAGACGGGAAGGCGTTTAAGACAAGAAACGGTGGCAATGTTGGTTTGCTTGACCTGATAAGCATGGTTCAAGAAAAAGTTGAAGAAAAATTAAAACAAAATGGCACTGATTATGACAATGAATTAAAAAGAATAATTGCAAATTCCGCAATTAAATTTGCAGATTTATCAAATGTTGTAGAAAAAGATTATGTGTTTGACATAGACAAATTCACTTCTTTTGAAGGAAAAACAGGGCCATATATTCAATACACCGCTTGCAGGATTAAGTCAATTTTAAACAAAGCAGGAAGTTTTAAAGAAAACCTTTCTTTTTACACACCAGAACAAAAAGCAGTTGTAATCAGCATGGCAAAATTGCAAGCAAGCTATGAAACTGCATTTAATGAAAAAAGTTTAAGCAGTGTTTGTAATGCTTTATACGATTTAGCAAAAAACTTTTCAACGTTTTACAATGCCGAGCGCATAATTTCTGAACAAGATTTAAACAAAAAATTTACAAAATTAACCTTGTTAAAGCTGACTTTAAACGAGATCAATTCAGCCTGCGATGTGCTTGCCATAGAAGTGCCTGAAAAGATGTAAAAACTATTAAAATAAATGAAAAAAATATTTTAAATTTTTTTTAAAAACTATTTACAAAATCAAAATTTTGTGATATAGTATGGTTGTCATTAAGGAGGATTGAAAAATGCCAAAGTTTTCGCTTACAATATTAAAAGACAATGTTACAGTTGTATCTTACAATCCAGTGGCGCAAAAATCAAAAATAGCATCCATTGAGGCAAGAACGGAACTTTCTCGTTAATAAAAAGCTCGGGCAAATGCCCGTTTTTTTTATGTTCAACATTATTAATCGTGATTTTAGTAAGAAAACTTTTTAAACAATTTGTCAAATTAATTTTAATAAAAAAATTTTATATGATTTTATTTGGTAAAATGTTTAAAGTTTGTTAAAATATACTAAATGGAGAGTATTAATGCGACAATTTATTTATCCAGCAATATTTTACTTTGATGAGGGTGAAACCAAGGTTTACTTCCCAGATCTTGACATTTCGACGTCTGGTGACAATTATGACGAAGCGTTTTTGTTTGCAAAAGAGCTTTTGAAAGTTTATTTTATGTACGTTCTTACAAACGATTTGGATTTTAATTTTCCGTCAAATTTTATTGACAGCACTAAAAGATGCGGAGAAAAGCAAAAGGCTATGCTGATTGACGTGTTTGTTTCAGACAAAGACTTAAAAGATTTTCGAAAAAAAGCAAAGAAAAGCTAGCATATAAAATTTTTTTGAATTACAAGAAAATTTCTTGACAAACAACTGTTGTTATGTTAAAATACACTAACACTTCCAATTGGGGTGTTAGTTTTTTTGTTAGGAGTTAAGTATGGCAGCACCAAAACGTAAATATGTGACCCTTGCTTGCACAGAATGTCAAGAGAGAAATTATTCTTCATCAAAGAATAGTGCATCAAATCCTGAAAGGATTGAAATTAAAAAATTCTGTCCAAAATGTGGGAAGAGAACAGTTCACAAAGAAACAAAATAATCCGCAGGAGGCGATATGTCGAAAAACAAAAACTTAAAAGAGAAGAAAATCTCTGAAAGTGAACAAACCGAAAACGTGATTGCTGAAAATCAAAATCTCGGCAATACGACTTTGCCTGCAAAAGAGGATAAAAGTGTTAAAGTAGAAAAAGCAAATTTAACAAAACAAGACAAGAAAAAGAAAGAAAAAAAACCTAAAGAAAGAAAAATATCAAAAAAGGCCAGAGAAATGTCCAGTGAATTAAAAAAAGTTACGTGGCCAGGATTTGCTGAAGTTTGCAAAAAAACAGGCATAGTCTTAGTTGTGGTTTTGATTTTTGCTTTGTTGCTTTTCGGCCTTGACACCTTGTTTGGATATTTGTTTGGTCTCTTGACTGGCTAATGGGAGGAATAAAATGGAAGAAAAAAAACTAGATGAGAATATGGAAGCAAATCAAGTGAGCTTGGAAGAAGAAAAATCAAAAGCTGAGTATGAAGAGGCAAAATCAAAAGCAAAATGGTATGCTCTTCACACCTATTCAGGTTACGAAAATGTGGCTAAAGAAAATTTGCTTGCAGTTATACCAAAATTTAATTTACAAAATCGTATATTCGACATTGTTATACCAATGGAAACAGTGGTCGAAGAAAAAAATGGCAAGAAAAAATTGGTTGAAAGAAAAAGCATGCCTTGTTATATCTTTGTTAAAATGATATATGGCGATGATTTGTGGCATGCAGTTATCAATACGCGTGGTATAACAGGGTTTGTTGGCCCAAACGCAAGAGCGTTGGCGCTTACAGAAGAAGAAGTGCGCAAAAACAAACTTGAAAAAATCAAGATTGAAGCCAAGCTTGATGTAGGAGACAAGGTTGAAGTCATTGACGGACCCCTCGAAGGCACTATAGGGACTGTTCAAACTGTTAACACTGAAACAGGAATAGCAACAGTTATAGTTGAAATGTTCGGCAGAGAAGCCCCGGTAGATTTAGACTTCACGCAAATGCGAAAGGTTGACGCATAGAAAAAATGGTATTTCGCGGGAGACCGCTTAAAATACAAAATCGTGGGAGAGCAGTAGCCATCTGCTCAACGCACCACAACATAAGGAGGAAAAAATGGCAGCAGTAAAGAAGATTGGAGCAGTTGTAAAACTTCAGCTCCCAGCTGGTAAAGCCACACCTGGACCACCAGTAGGTTCATCTTTGGGACCTCACGGTATAAACATTGCGGCATTTACCAAAGAGTTTAACGACAAAACAGCATCACAAGCTGGTCTTGTCATTCCTGTTGTGATAACAATTTATCAAGACAGGTCATTCTCGTTTGTGCTGAAAACACCACCAGCAGCAGTTCTTATTAAGAAAGCTATTGGATTAGAAAAAGGTTCAGCAAAACCAAACAAAACAAAAGTCGGATCAATCACAAAAGCCCAAATTAAAGAAATTGCAGAATTAAAAATGCCAGATTTAAATGCTGGAAGTTTAGAATCTGCTATGAGCATGATTGAAGGAGCAGCACGCAGTATGGGCGTGACAGTTGTTGAATAAGAGGAGAGAAGCAGATGAAAGTAGGGAAAAGAATGAAAGCTGCGCTTGAATCTTATGACAAATTGAAAAGTTATTCAGCAAGCGAAGCGATTGAAAACGTTTTAAACAACGCAAAAGCAAAATTTGACGAAACAATCGAATTGCACGTAAAACTTGGCGTTGATGGAAGAAATGCTGACCAACAGGTTAGAGGAGTTGTGGTATTGCCACACGGAACAGGTAAAAGCGTCAAAGTTTTGGTAATTGCTAGAGGCGACAAAGCAGACGACGCAGTTAAAGCAGGTGCGGACTTTGTTGGGGCAGAAGAAATCGTTGCGAAAATACAAGGTGGATGGCTCGATTTTGATGTCTGCATTACAACACCAGACATGATGGGAGTAATCGGCCGAGTAGCAAGAATTCTTGGGCCAAAGGGACTTATGCCAAACCCAAAAAGTGGTACTGTAACGATGGATGTTAAGAAAGCAATAACTGATGTAAAAGCCGGAAAAGTTGAATACAGACTTGACAAAACAAACAACGTGCATGTTATAATTGGTAAAGCAAGTTTTGGAAAAGAAAAATTGCTTGAAAATTACACAACAGTTATTGATGCTCTTACAAAGGCAAAACCAGCCGCAGCAAAAGGTCAATATTTTAGAAACATTTCAGTTTGCTCAAGTATGGGGCCAGGAGTAAAAGTAGTCACAACAATTTAAGAAGAAAGGGCTTTTTACAAGTCCTTTTTATTTTAAAAAAATTGATATTCAATTTTCTTTATTTATAAAGAAACAAAAAAAACGATTTTCAAACTAAATATAGTAACGGGGAAAAGATGAAAAATTGTTTTATCATTCATGGTTCTTTTGGAAACAATAGAGAAAACTGGTTTGGTTGGCTTGAAGATTTTTTAACTAAAAAGGCGAGCAAGTTTTTAATTTTAATTACCCAACTCCAATAGGACAAAATTTTAAAAACTGGTCAAAAGTTTTGGATAATGTTAAGGATAAAATAACAGAGAAAAGTGTGTTTATTTGTCATTCAATAGCGCCTATTTTTTTGATAAAATATTGCATTAGAAACAAAATCAAAATATCAAAGCTGATTTCAGTGAGTGGCGCAAACAATTTTAAAACAGGCAATTTAGAGTTTGACAAAATAAACCAAACAATGTTTCTTGAAGATGTTTCAGCTTTCAAAGACTTATGCAAAAAACGCATTTGTTTCTATTCAAAAAACGACCCATATATTAAATATGATGCATTACAAGATTTTGCAAAGTCGATTGATGCGCAAGAAGTTGTATATGAAAAAGCAGGGCATTTTAATACAAATGCGGGATACAATGAATTCCATGAGATAATCAGATATTTATAATAATTTGCAAAACATCAAATAAATTAAAATACGACCCGATTTTGTTTAAAGATTTTAAACAAAGCAAAGCTTTTTAATATGAGACAATTCGTTTTAAAAAGAATTCCTTTCAAGTGTTAATTATTTTTTTAAAAATGATTTTTATTAACAAAAAACCTTGTTTTCTTAAAAACAAGGTTTTTTTGTATTTACTATTTTACTCTAATCTTCTTTCTTAGTTTAACAATTATTATCACGGCTACGATTGCTACCACACAACCAATTACTATCGCGGCTATTGCCCAGCCGTTAAGAGGTTCGGTTTTTACAACCTTGTAACTGAACAGCAGGTTTCCGCTCATCGAACGAACTGTGATGAAATGTGTTCCAGCTTGTTCAATGGCAGGGGCATTCACAACACCAAATGCGCTAGCATTTTCGGCGGTAATATAGTAAGCGTTAAGCCCAATTGTTATCACACATTCACCAACAGCTTGGTATACACGTTCTGCATTAAAAGTTACGTTAATAGGAGAGGAGGTTGATTCACCTTCTGATATGCTAACATTAATTGGAACGGTGGTTGAGTTAATCCAGTACGAGAAAGTAAGTAGAGAAGTTGATGAATAATCGTTGCGATTAAATGGCTTGTTTGTGGAAATTGTAACGGTATATCTTCCACTGCCAACACCGAAATATGAAGTAATAAGTTCTCGCAAATAAGTTGTTCCGTTGATCAAAACAGTTTGCAAATTAAGGTTGTATTCTTGCATGTTTTGGATTAATTGGTTTGAAATGTCACCCAAGTTGTCTTTAACGATTGAAGTAATATAATAGTCTTGATAAGGTGAGAATTCAAAGGAATAGCGCGATTCATTTGGATTAATAATGGTAAAGTTGTATGTTTGCTCTCTCACTTGTTGACCAGTTTGACTTATTGCACTAAAAGAAACAGTGTAATAGCCAGGGCTAGAAAATTTGAATGAATGAGTAGTTGAATCATATTCAAATCCAGTGTAAGCAGAGCCGTTTCTTTGAACATGAATCATGTTTTCTCCGCTTCCCGTTGATTCAGCAGTGTAGTAGTCATTCATGTTAAGGACGGTCAAAGTCACTTCATTGTTAAAGATGCCTTTTTGTATAGGATCTGAAACGATTTCATTCCCAGTCACTGGATCCGTGTAGGTCATAGAGAATGCCACATCTTTTAAGAATACGAATTTTAGCGATTGCAATCCTGAAGCAAATGATTGCGTATTTCCTGCTTCGTCATAGATTGTTACTGTGTAAGTACCACTTCTGTCAAGTGTAACATAATTGTAATCGTCGTCTGTGTAGTATGAAACAAGAGCTATTGACAAATCAGTAAGTTGCGAACTTTCAGAATTAAAGAATTGTACTCCGTCTTTTAGCAAGTTTACGTAAACTAGATTTGTAGAAATGCCATATGACTTACTCCATCTTAACGTTACTGTGTTTTGTGTTGAATTTTCAGCTGAGACAATAGCGTTTATTGAAGACGAGCCTAGCATATTGTATTGCTCATTTTGATTAAAGTAGTAAACAGCATTAGTTGCAGGACTACTTGTTGGAGGAATGTAAGTGATAAAAACATATCTGTCAAATGCTGACACGCCGGTCGTAGTTGGTGGTGAATTGTCAACATAATTTGTAACACGATATCTTACAGTAACGACTCCGCTACCTTCAGGTATTAAAGTATTATCAACAACGTCCACCTGTTGATAGACATTTGGAACTATTTGAACGGATGCCGAATCTTGATTGTAATTTACATTTACTATGTAGTAATCAGAGTATTCAGTGCCTTCATATGTGTAATAAACAGGCGCTCTTTCCACATTAACACCATTGTTTGTAACTCGATAGAACTCTTGTGCCGAATCCACTATTTCAACTTTGTAAAGCTTATATTCATTTGAAAGGACAGAATTTTCATTTTGGACATATTTTATTAAGAAGTAGTAAATTCCTGTTTCATCCACTCTTGTCCCTGAAGAAAGCGGTTCAAAATTTTCCATAGTAGAAGGGTGGTAATAGAGAACTTCATATGGATAACTTAACGAAGAAGGATCGGTGTAAGTTATTGTCAAATTAAGTGCAAAGGTGCTTCCTTGTTTTGTAACTCTGTGTTGTTTGCCATTGATTGTTAAGTATTCAATAGTCGTGTTGTCATCTAACAAATCACCGGTTATGTTTTCTCCATAGTGGTCGCTAAATGTAATTTTGTAGTCAGCAACTACATCTTCAGTATTTAATTCAGGTCTCATTTCGTAGATGTGTAAAAAGATTGTGTCAACAGGCTGTTCATCGGCTGAAGGCTCCCAAGTTTCGTCAGGGTCAGCAGGTTTTTCATAAACACAAAGTTTAAATCGTTTGTCTGTTTGTAGATCTTCACCTCTGCTAAAAGTCCAAGCTACAATGTTGCCGTCTCCATCAAATGTAGAATAATCACTTGTTTCTTCCCATTCACTTCCGTTAAAGTAATAAGCTTTTACAAAGTAGATAGATCTGTTATAACGGTAGATTATGTCTTCACTACTTACGTATGAAATGAAATAATCTTCACTTCCATCGTTTAAAGTTGGATTTGAAATCAAATCTTGGTAAAGGTTGCCGGTGCTTGAAATCGGTTCGAAATATGTTTCTCCAAAGATGTGTATAAGAGTTGAAACATTTCCAAAGTTATCTCTAATTTGATAACGGACTTTTGTGTTGTTTGCTGGGGTAGTGATGAATTTGTAAGTCAGCCTCTCTGAATCATAAGTAAAAGCGATCTTAGTGTCCACCCAATTGTTTAAATAAGAGTAAGACGAATTTAACAAATTGTTAAGAGCATTTGGATCGTTTTTGACTTTATACACAAACTCGTCGTTGTTTATCTGTATTTTGATTTCCACAGGATAAACAAGAGTTGAACGTCTGATAGAAAGATATTCTTCTGTTTGGCTATCAGAGTAAGTCGCACTTAAACTTGCGCCATTTGTTAAATTTAATTCTGCCTTTAATTTGCCACCATCTGCACGGTTTGAAATTTCCAAACTTATTTCAAGCGAGCTTGCTGAACTTGATGTAAAATCATTGAATATTTGTTCATAAGAAACTTGATTTCCAGTTTGCATGTCTAAGGCGGATTTTGTCAAAGATAGCCAAGGCGAGAATAAGTAGCTTTTGGTTTGATAATTTTGATGAGCAACAGTCAGTGTCAACCAAACGTCTCCACGGAAGTTAAGCTCTTTCAAATTGAAGTTTTTAGAAGAAAACATTTCGACAACTTTTGCGGTTGTTTGTTGAGCCAAAATTTGTGCGTCGCTTATTTGAACAAATCTGTTTTCGTCATTAAATTGAATGCCCTGCAATTTAGAGGCGTCAATAGAATTTCCATCAATATCATAAACGTTGCCATATTCATCTATCGTCCCGTCGAAGCCATCATTATTATTATCAGCGTCGTTATTATTATCAGCGTATAGATAGATTAAATATATAGTTAAATTTCCAGCGAGATCTTGTTCTACGATTTCATAATAATTGTTTGCTTCAAGATTTTGAATTAATTCATCAAAATTTGATTCTGCAAAATTGTCATAGGCCGTTTCTGTAAAGGTGCCATCATAAGGGTTAATTTCTCTATAATATGCATAAACGGTGTTTCCCGAATGTTGAGGCGAATTGTTGTTTGCAATCTTGTTTGTTAAATCTTGTAAAAATTGTTGGTTTACCATGTATGAATAATATTTTAGATTTCCACTAGACACTGTGGTGTTGTAAGTTGCCAAATTTTTGTTTGCTACTGTCATGCCTTCGACATCGTAATAATTTCTTAAACTAGAATCGTTAAATGAGATGTAAGACGATGAGAAAGGTGTTAATTTTGAAATTAAGCTGTCCAAAGTGTCATAGCTTGCTATTTTATCAATGGTAACACGTTTTGTTGTCACCTGGTAATATTCATCATTGTGCCCAACATATTGCATTGTAACATCAACCCACATGTTTTGACTGTAAATGTTGGCCTTTTCAAAATCTAGTGTTAAAGTGTGGTTTAGCCCTGATTGGTTGTAATCTAATGCAGATGCAATCAAACTCGTTGACTCATCTGAGCTTCCGTCACTTGCTAAGGTCACATTTGGAGAAGTTGAAGAAACATCGATGATCATATCTGGGTAGTTGTTTGAAAATTGTAATTTAATGTGTGATTTGTCAATGTTTGCGATATAATCTGAATTTTCATCACGCCACGAAAAAGTGACACTTTTTTGATTTGTGTAATAATTTTCATTTCCAAGAGTTTTTAATTCTCGTCCAGCCGATGCCAAATCAAATTCTGGTTTTGTTTCTTGAATATTGAATGAAAATTTGTATGTCTTTCTAAAATCATTTGCAGTTCCACTGCCACTGCCGTTGTAATTTTGTGTTATTGTAACGGTGTAAGTACCTTCTTCGGTTAGTTCATTTAAAACCTCACCGTTTGAATTAGTAAATTGTAAATATCCATTCTCGTCAGTGCCATTAGAACAGTAAACCGTTCCGTTGTTGCTTGTTATTGTGGCATAGAGTTTGTAAGCAGAAATTGAAGAAATAGATTGAGCTTGTTGATCGTAATATGAAAGCAATGGATTTTCTTTGGATTGATATGAAACTTTTCCGTCGTTGGTGTATGATTCGTCATTGTAAATTGTGTATTTGTATTGAGGTATGTAAACCTTTACTGGCAGTTTGTTTGTTTCAAACATCGGGCTAGGTGATTGGTTTCCTAAATTTGATTGGTCGTCGGTGTAGAAGGATTCGCCGGATCCTAACACAATTCCGTCTGTGATTGAAACGTTAGGGAAGGTTACGGAAAGGATTGAACCGGGTTCACCAGCTTGATCATCATACATATTGACAAACATGTCCCCACCGACAACGCTTTCCAAAGTCGAAATATGATTTTCTGTTGGTCTTACATCATTTGTTGTGTAAGTTTTACCATTATAAGTGATTTCAAGTGAAGTAAATTCAAAATCCTCTGGCATTATGAAATATCTGGCATTGCCTTTTGTCCACACTTTATTGACATCATTGTAATATGCGTCTTCTGGGGAATTACTGCCGACAAATGTTGTTTCTGCACTTATTGGGAAAACTATGTTGTCGTTAGTTTGCAAAATGAAAAGATTTCCATAAATTGTTAAAGTATAATCAGAAGGATTTCCGTCATTGTCTTGCAAAGTATACGTTTTAGAATTAGCTGTAACAGCTTGGCTTTCTGAAATAACATTTGTTCTGTCAACAATCGCTGTAAGATTGCGTGTTGCGTAATCGAATTTGTCAACAGTGTAACTTTCGCCAGTTTTGTAAGTCCTAGTCAAAATATATTTTCCTGCAGTGGTTAAGTTCTCGGAAGGGTTTATTTGATATGTTCGTGTTGTGTCACTTGTAAAAGCGCCGTCTCTGTCAAAATCATAAACCGTAAAGTCGGTATAAGTTTCTGACAATGTTTGATAGAATGAAATTTTAGCTTCTCCACTTGCTGATTTATGTGCAATCATCTTGGTTTCATAAGGATAGAAACGCAATATTAATTTGTCAATTTGGGTGCTCTCAACCGTAGGTTTGTAGGATATTTCTAAAATTCCCTCATAAGATGTTGGGGTGTAAAAGCTGGATCTTTGAGACGTGTTCCCTGAACCGTTTGTTGCATAATAGCCCGCTAAAAACAGTTGATTTGATTTGTTGTTATCATCTTTGTAATTAATTTGAACCGAAGACGTGTCGGCGGAAACCGTTATGTATTGACTTGCTGATGGATAAGCTGACAATTGAGTTAATAAGTTTTGTTCGTTTAACCCCTTTGTGTTTGATGCATCTCGAACAAGAAAACTGTAAGTGCCTTCCATGTCCACAAATTCAACTGATGTTGCGATTAGTCCCTCTATTATGATTTGACCATCTTGGTTTGACGGTGTCACTTGCGTGTTTGTGTCAAGACGTGTTAAGGCAGAAGCGTTTTGCTCACCGTAGTAAAATAATCTGCTACCGTTTTCTGTAAGCGTTTGATAAATCATTGCATCTTTAAGCTCTAAATTGTTAATCATTCCATTGTAAGCCACAAAGTTTTCGCCAGTTTCAATATTTTCGTATGTGTTGTCATCTACAGTTGTTGAACGGTAAAAAGTTGTTGTCCCATCAGTAGATTGAGTGTAATGAATTGAATAAGAAAATTGAATGTCATACGAATTTGTTTCAAATGTTGTTAAAACAAGATTCTCTGGCGAGCGTTCGGCAAATGCTATTTGGTCCAAAATGTCAACGATAAGATACGTGCCATTTCTATTGTCAGGCAAAAATTCAAATGTTTTAATGTTTGTTTGTGAAGCGCCACCAATAAAGTCATTAAAAAGTTCGGTCAATTTTTCGTCAGTGGCATTATCTTTGTTTTCAGTTAAATCAGTTGAAAAATCGCCATAAGCAAAATTTCCATCAGGCAGATCAATATAAATTGCTTTGGTATCTGACCAATAAACAGTCGCGTTCGAATTTATTGTTTCGTTATTTGAAATTAAGCTGTACCCAAGACCCTCTTTTTCTAGCATAAAAACAGGGGATGAATTGTCGTTAAACACATACGCAGTTGTTGTGTTGCCAGCATCGTCAAAGATCTGAAAGACATAAAGGCCTGCTGGTGATTTTACGTTTTCGGCAGGAATAGAAGAGAGTGGGTAGACGCTTGAGTTTGTGTATTCAGTCCAGTTGGACGCAGACTGCAAATCAAGACGTTTGGCAACAGCTAGTGTGTCGCTACTTAAAAGTTCGTAGACGAGAGTTCCAAATGCTGATGCGCCTGTGTAGTAATCGTCATAATTTTTTAGTGGGAAGTATTTGACCCAGGCTTGAGTCTTTGCTCCACTAGGCTTTGTGTTTTCCCAGCCAAAAGCAAAAGGTTGATTGGTAGAGACTCCATAAACGTTTGAAGCTTGTGATTCAAGCAAGCTTTCAGCGTAATATTTTTTAGAAACAGAAGCAATGGTGTATGCTTGTAGTCCCGAAATCTCTTCTGTGTCGATAATGAATGATCTCGTGATTGGCTTTTGTTCTAATGCGTTTTTGCCATAATAGATTTCTAAAACATATTTTCCGTTGTTTTCGTTATAGATCATTATTGAATCGTCTTTCTGATATTCTCCCAGCGTAATTTCGCCTTTTGGATATATGAGCTCCCTTGTTAATGGAGTTGTTGAATTTGTAAAGGAGTAGCGCGACAAATAAACATAAACATCTGCGTCAAACTCACTTGTATCAGCCCCATATGAGATTTTTACATTTTGATTGGTGTATTTGCCTGAAGCAAGATTTTCAAACTCGCTTTCCTCTGTGCTTGTTTGTTTTTCAACATTGACGATAGGTGTTTCTTTTTCAATTTTAAAATAGAAATATTGATAAAATTCTTCGCTTGCATTCACAAGCCCTGACGAATTTGTGTAATTTGCAAAGTTATATTCTAGTGCTAGTAAGTAAGTTCCATCTTCGCTTATGTTTTTAGTGGTAGATATGGCAGGGCCTGAGTCCCAACCTGTTTCTGTTTCTGTTTTTGTGTAAAGTTTTGCAACAACGTTGGATGCGTAAGTCGAAATTTTTACAGGTGTTTGGTCAGTTACGACTGGGGTGTTGGTTATGTTGTCAATATAAGTTTTTAAATCGTTATTGCCGTTAGGAGAGAGTGCAGAATTGTCATCAGTAGACAGGGACGTAAGTTTTCTAGTTATATCTGCCGATTGAGTAATCGAGTTTTCTTTAATTGATTTAAATTCAGAAAACGCTCCTGTTTCATAATTTGTGTAATACATCTGCGCGCCATAAACGTAAAACAGTTGGTCTTTTACAGTTGTCGACAAATCATAAACATGTGTTGTTGTGCCACTTGTTGCAGAGGTGGTTGTGAATGAATATTTCATTGAAAAGTGTAGGTTGTAAAGTCCAAGGTCGTTGAAATATATTGTCAACGAGTTTTCATTTAAAACAGCATTGTAAACAAAACTTGGCACTTTAAATTCTTTTGTTTCAGGATTAAATTCGATAGTTTCAGAGGAAGTAGTGTTGTTTAGCGATTTTGTTATTGTAAGGTCATACTTGTAAGGGTCATAACTGATATATGGCAAGCTTTTCGAAGTGTAATTGTAAAAATAGTTATAACTGTGTGTGGCGGAATTGCTTGGTGTTCTTGTAGTTTTTTCTCCATATATGACATTTGGATTTTGTGAACTTTCACTTTCAAAATAAGATGTGTTGTTAAACAAAAATATCGAATAGTTTAGGCTTTGTCCCGTTAAAGTTGTTTGAGTTTCGGAAGGGGCTCCTGTTACGGTGCTAGTCAAATTCACGTCATAGAGAGTATAGCCAACGTTTATGTTTAAAAGCCCTTCTTGGTAAATTGTTAGCAAAGCTGCGTCGTCAGAAGGCACTGTAATTTTTGCGTTGTAATCAGTTTCAGTTGTGTTGGTTGTAGTATCTAGTGCTATCTTAAAATTTAAAGATTCAGGGAAAAACGATTCATCAAAGTAAGCATAAGCGTTTGACTTTAAAATAAAATTGTCGACTGTGCCACCACTTTCGCTATAAGTTAGGGGCACACCGTTCAACGATATTGCGATTGAGTTTATGTCTATGTAATAATAATGATTTGGATTGATTGGGGTTGGGGTATCATTGGCATTTAAGCCATCAGGGTAATAGCGATAGATTTTTATTTTTTCATAATTTGCATAGCTGGCCGTCGGTTCTACATAGCCTTCATCTTCAGGATACACTGTCGTATCACCGAGTTTATAGATATAATCATCTTTATCATCAGCATTACGGTCGGCTTGTTCTATAAAATCAAACTTAACTATGCCAGTTTGTGAAAAATAAACTTCGCTCTCATGACCACCGTTACTAAAAAAAACAGGAGTGTTGTTTGAGATATTTTCTTCAACGACTTGTGCGTTGGTTGGTGTAGGATTTATCGTGGAAAGCAAAAACCCACTTCCTGCCAGAAAACAAGAAAGTAAAGCAAAAGTTGAAAACTTAAAAATTTGTTTAATTTTGTTCATATCAAACACCTCTTTCGCCATAATTTGACAAAGACATTTTAACATAGTTTTTCCCAAAAACAAAATAATATAATATATATATAAATAAATAATTATAAAAAACATATTTAAAATTTTTTGTAAAATGATTTCTAAATTTTTATAAAACGGTTATTTATATATAAAAATTTTTATAAAATAATAAATAAAATTTTAAATAAAATTATATATAACGATTATATAACGATTTTATCGATAAGACAAATTTAGCCAATAAAAGATTTTACAAATTTTAAAAATATTATTTTTGTTATATTTAAAAAAAAAAAAAAAATAATTAAATAAAAAATATATAAAAATCAATAAAAATTTGCAAAAAAATTAATTTTTTTAATAAATAATTAGTTTATTAACAATATTTTGTTTTTATGAATAGCATATTTATGTATTTTTTATGTTTAGTTTTGATTTAACAATAGGAGGGAAAATGACGATTTCTGTTTGCATGATTGTTAAAGATGAAGAGCTTGTGCTTGAAAGAATATTAAAGCAAATAAAAAAAATTGCTGATGAAATAATTGTTGTTGACACAGGGTCAAAAGACAAAAGCGTAGAAATTGCAAAATCATTTACACCATATGTTTATAAGTTTGATTGGGTTGATGATTTTAGCAAGGCGAGAAATTTCTCATTTTCTTTCGCTAAATGCGATTATATTATGTGGCTCGACGCAGATGATTATATTTTAGACGAAGATGTAGAAAAAATAAAAAAACTAAAAAGCACAAACATGAGCGCAGATATTTATATGTTTGAGTATGTTTTAACATATGAGAAGGATATGACACCGATTTATAAATATATGCGTGAAAGGCTGTTTAAAAGAACAAAAGGTTTTCGCTGGGTTGGTGCCGTTCATGAGGTGATCTGTTTAGAAGGTGACGTGCAAAAAGTTGATATAAAAATCTACCATAAAAAAGAAAAACCGACAAAAGCAGGAAGAAATTTGAAAATATATCAAAAAATGAAAAAAAGTGGCGCAGATTTTTCACCACGTGAGCAATTTTATTATGCACGTGAACTTATGTTTAATTGTAAACGCAAAAAAGCGATTGGCGAATTTAAACAATTTTTAAAAAGAGAAGATGGTTGGGTTGAAAACAAAATTCAGGCCTGCATTGATATGAGCTCATGTTACAAGTCCCTAAACAACAAAAAAGAAGAATTAAAAAGTTTGTTGCAGTCATTTGAGTATAGTTCTCCTCGCAGCGAAGTTAGCTATCGACTTGGCAACCATTTTTTATCTAAAAACAGATTAAACGAAGCTGAATATTGGTATTTGCAGGCATATGAGAATAATTATATAGTCGACAACGGTGCTTTTATTGAAAGAGATATGCACGATTTTTTGCCTTGTTTGCAACTTTGTTATGTTTCATATTTAAAGGGAGATGTGCAAAAATCTTTCCATTTTCATGAAATGGCAAAAAAAATTAGACCAGATGATGCAATCGTAGCAAAAAATGAAGAATTTTTTCTAAATCATTTTGAAAAAATATGCAAATAAACTAAAATTTTGTTATAATTTATTAACTTGTGTCGGAGGATTGATTTTTATGACAAAGTTTGTTTGCGCTGTTTGTGGTTACGTTTATGAAGGGGAAAAATTACCAGACGGTTTTGTTTGTCCAACATGTGGAATTGGCGCAGAGTTTTTTACAGAAGTGAAAAACACTGCAAGAGAAGAAACCGTGTATGTAGAAATTGATGACGATAATGTTGCAATTTCGCGAGCCCCCTCTAAATGTGTGGCGTGTGGCAACTGTAAATCGGTTTGCAGATTTAAACAAGGCGTTTACGGTTATTACGACCTTCAAAAAATAAAATGCAAATCCATTTGCATTGATTGTGGTCAATGCACACTGAACTGCCCTAAAAAAGCTTTGGATATAAAAAAAGACTATAAAAAACTAGAAGAAATTATAAATTCAAGAAAAAAAACTGTTATTTTTCAAACATCACCGTCTGTTCGCGTTTCTTTGGCGGAAGAATTTGGAGGTGAGGCTGGGGAGATTTGCACCGAACAACTTGTTGGATTGCTTCGTGAATTAGGTGCCGATTATGTTTTCGACACAACTTTTGGGGCTGATATGACCGTTATGGAAGAAGCACATGAATTTTTAGAGAGGTTAAAGACAGGGAAAAACCTTCCTATTATGACGAGTTGTTGTCCTGCCTGGGTAAAATTTGTTGAAATATTTTATCCTGAACAAATAAATCATATATCTTCAACTAAAAGTCCAATTTCCATACAAGGAAGTTTAATTAAAAATTATTTTACAAAAATTATAAACAAAAACCCGCAAGACATTGTTAGTGTTGCGATCACTCCATGCACAGCAAAAAAAGATGAAATTAAAAAATTTAATGATGTTGATTTTGTCATCCCTGTTAGAGAACTTGCAGAGTGGGTGAAGTCTAAAAATATAGATTATTTTAAAATTAAAAAATCTAGTTATGACAATTTTATGTCGACAGGAAGTGGAGCGGGCATAATCTTTGGCTCTTCCGGTGGAGTAACTGAGGCTCTTCTTCGCACTGCATACTTTTTAAAAACAGGCAAAGATTTGCAAAATGTTGAGTTTAAAATCGTTCGAAATCTTGATGGTTTTGTTGAGGCAGAAATCGATTTTGCTGGTAGAAAACTTTCTATCGCTTCGGTGTCGGGAACAATAAATGCAAGAAAAATGTTTGATGAGATGAAAAAAGGCAAAAAGTATGACATTGTTGAAGTTATGGCTTGCCTTGGTGGTTGTATGGCGGGAGGAGGTCAACCTATAAACGTGAAGTTTTCTCATGAGCAAGTAAGACAAAAACGAAGCGATGCTCTGTATGAATTGGACAAAAACAGCCAAGTGAGATTTTCATATAAAAACCCAAACGTCAATTTTGTTTACAAACATTTTTTAAAAAATTTTGGTAGTCCGTTGTTACATACAAAATATCAAGACAGAAGCGATATTTTGGGATAATTTTATTAAAAATATGATTTTTTTCAATAATTTTTTAAAAAATATTAAAATTTTTGTTATTTTTTATTAATTCTTAAAAATTACCGTTTATAAAATTCTTCGCTTTATAATAGCACTACAAAAAAACAAATCTTTTTAATTTAAAATTTATTAATTAAAGCATACAAAGTGTTGCAAAAAATATAAGATTATGATATAATAAATAAAGGAGAAAAAATATGAAAAATAAAGCTTTAAGTGTATTTTTAATCATTTTATCATTTGTTGCAGCGATGGTTTTTGCTTTGCCGATGAGTACTATTTCGGTAGTAGGCGTGGTGTTTGGAATTCTACTTGGTTTAATTCCTATTCTTATCGCATACTTTGTTGTAAAGGATAAAAAACTAGCATCAAAAACACTTCAACCGTTTCTTATCATCGTTGCAATAGGCGTTTTAAAATTATTTTTAGATTTTATTTTCTTTTTTGTTTTTACTACTGCATCATCTTACTATCAAGCTCAACAAGCTTACGTAATTATTCAAATGATACTTGCTATACTGGTGTATGTTTTAGAAATAGTGGTCCTCGTCTTTTTCTGTTTAAAAAAAGACGCACCATGGCTTGGTTGTTTGGCTGACAAAATCATTGGAATAAAAAAAGAGAAAAGTCAAAATAGTGTCGAATCAAATGAACAAAAGAACAATTCAGATGACGAAACAAAAGAAAGCGACGAATAAAAGATAGCACCTTGAAAGGTGCTTTTTTTTAATGTAATAACATTTGTAAATAAATATTTTTTATTTGTGTCTTTATATGCTATAATATTATTTATAACTACCAGCGGTAAAATTTTATTAAAACTTTTGGAGTGCATATGAGGACTATTTACAAATATTACAAAGAAAGACTTATTGAAATCAGCGGAAGGAACCGTAGCCTTTATTCAAAGAAAATTAGTAAAAAGTTTTCGTTTGACATAGGATCTATAATTGCAAATGACAAGGATCAGTTGCAGGAATTGATTGATTTTATGTGGAAGGGGCGTCGTCGCGCTTTCACTCTCATCGACAAAAATATGAAAGACAAGCTTTTTGTTAATTTTGGTGCTGAGAAAAAATTAAATGCGACATTTGCAGACCAAACAGGAATGTCTGTAGAAGAAAAACGTCTTGACAACCTTAAACGCGAACGTCAAAAAAGGGAAGAATCAAAAAAACTTTTGCTAGGTCAGGTTTCTGCACTTAAAACTTTAAAAAGAGAAATAGAAGAATTCGCCAAAGAGACAGGTAGATATGAAATGTTTGTTGGCTATCCTTTTGTTACAGGGTATATTGGGAGTGATTTGATTATAAAAGCACCTTTGATCTTATTTCCTGTTACCATTAATGTCGAAAATGACTCAACTGTTTCGTTAGAAGCGAAAGCAGATGAATCTGTTCAATTCAACAAAGTTTTGCTTCTCGCTTATGCAAAAGCAAGAAAACTTAACATTGATGGTTTAATGATGGAATTTGATAGCTTGATGGACTATCGGCTCAAAAGTATTGATGATGTAATCAAATACTTGGCAGAGTTTGATATAAAAATAAAATACCAACAAAATGATAGGGGATTGCTAAATTTTGACAACATAAAAGATGCCTCAAAAGGTGATGGCTTGAAAGTTGTTCCTGCTTGTGTTGTTGGAAGATTTCCTCTTGCAAATTCTATTTACAATGACTACACATTGCTTGACAAACGTAAACTTTCAAGTGATGCAATAGATGAGCTTTTAGAGAGCAGACCTAGTAAAAAAATAAAAAAGCCAAACACACAATTATATACAATAAATGATTTAGATTATGCGCAAGAGAGTGCCATAACAAAATTAAATAAATATGGCAACATGGTCATTTATGGTCCTCCTGGAACAGGTAAAAGTCAAACAATTGTAAATATTATTTCTGACGCTCTTTGTAAAGATAAAAAAGTGCTTGTTGTCTCGCAAAAAAAGGCAGCGCTAGATGTTGTTTACAATCGTTTAAGAGAATTAAATTCAAAATGTATGTTTATTGTTGATGCTGAAAAAAACAAAGTTGCTTTTTATGAACGTTGTAAGCAGATGCACCAAGAAATATTTGATGGTTACAAAACGCAGGAGGACTATCAAGAGAATTTTGAAGGGATACAGAAAAACATAGATAAAGAAATAGACGAGCTGGAAAAGATAAGCGATGTTTTGTTTACAAAAACGTCGTTTGGGCTTAATTTGCAACAAATGTATTCCAATTCTGCAAAAATAGGAAAAAACAGTGCTGATTATGAGCTTTATAAAAAGTTAATAAAAAACAAAGATTTAATGAAATTAAATTTCAATGATTTTTATCAAGCGACGCGAGTAATTGTTGAAAAAAACAAGTGCGAATTATACTACAAATATATGTATATGAAAAAAGCAAATCCGCTTGTTGATCACATCAAAAGCAATCTTGAAATTCATGTAGTAAACCAAATTAAAACCTTTATTACCAGTTTATTGAACAAAAGCATAGTTCCATTTGACAGCACAAAATATCCTCATTCAAGGCAACTTATGGCATATCTTTTAGAAAACAATCTCCCAGACAATACCGACATTAAACCTCTCGTACAAATGATAAGCAAGGTGTGTTATCCAAAATTACACAGAAATTTAAATATATCAAAGATCGTTTTTCCACTATATCCAATTTTTAAAGCCAAGGTAAACAAAGTTGAAAAAGAACTTGAAAGCAATTTTTCAAATGCTATGAAAGACATAAAAAATTATGTGGGAAACTACAAACTTCTCGAAAAAGTTTTGGACAGGAAGGGTTATGTGCTTACAGTCGACAACATTTTAAATGGCAATCATGCTTTTTTGCGTTTGTTGTTAAATGCGTTGAATGATTATATTGAAATACGTGATGTTGTTGTCGCTTTAAAATCGTCAACACCAAATGAAAATCTAATTCTAGATTTTTCATATAAATGCTGTAAAAGTTTAAAAAACTTTAAAGAAATCGTCGAAAAATTGTTGGAGATTAGGACTTACCATGAGGCACTAATTTATGAAGAAAAGTATAAGGAAGACCTTTCAAAAATAATAGATTTTGAAAATATTCGCAATCGCATATTGTCTTTAAAAAATGAAGGCAAGTCAATCGCGACAATGATTTGTTTGAATAAGTTTAAAGACGATTATCAAAATTATTACTATTCTAATCCAGAAAACAAAAATTATCTTTACCAAATAACAAAACAACAGTCATTAATGCCTATTCGTAAAATGATGGATACATATGGCGACTTTTTGTTAAAACTTTTTCCTTGCTGGTTGCTGTCACCAGAAAGCGTGTCCAACATTTTCCCGTTAGAAAAGAATTTGTTTGATATAGTGCTTTTTGATGAAGCGTCACAAGTGTTTATTGAAAACACATTGCCGTCAATTTATCGTGGTAAATTTATTGTCGTTGCGGGTGACAACAAACAATTAAGGCCGACTTCTACTTTTATGAAGAGATACATGGGCAATGACTCTGATGATGAACTTGATTATTCAACCCAAGCTGCGCTTGAAGTGGAAAGTTTGTTAGATTTGGCAACGTCGCGTTATCATAGCACGAATTTAACTTACCACTATAGAAGCCGAAATGAAGAATTAATAAATTTTTCCAACTATGCGTTTTATGATGGCAAACTTCAAATCGCTCCTAACACAACAAAAAACATTGGCAAAAAACCTATAGAAAGAATAAAGGTGAACGGGTCGTGGATTGCAAGAAAAAATCAAGAAGAAGCAAACGCCGTTGTTTCTCTTCTAAAAAAATTGATTAAAAACAAGAGGAATAAGCTTTCTATCGGCATTATTACTTTCAACACAGAACAGGAAAGTGCCATAGAAGATGCGATAGACAAAGAATGCCAAAGGGATTCGGCTTTTCGTGATGCATACATTAGAGAACAAAATCGAACTCAAAAGGGTGAGGATGAGAGTATTTTTGTTAAAAATCTTGAAAATGTTCAGGGTGATGAGCGAGATATAATCATTTTTAGCACAGGTTATGCAAGAAATGAATTCGGCAGGGTGGTTGCGCATTTTGGTCCTCTTTCGGTTGAAGGTGGAGAAAACCGATTGAATGTTGCAATTACTAGAGCAAAAGAAAAGATCTATGTTATAACAAGCATAGAACCAGAAGAGTTGCAAGTTGAAGGAACAAAAAATGCAGGGCCAAAGATCTTTAAAAAGTACTTGCAGTATGTCAGAGCTGTTTCTGCTGGAAAGAAAAAAGAAATCGCATTTATTTTAGATTCGTTTAAGCCAACTCTTGAAAATAAAACCGAGATTAAACTAAATCAATTCGAAAATGAAATAAAATCTGAACTTGAAAAATTGGGTTATGATGTTGAAGCCAATATTGGCAACACAAATTATAAGCTTTCTCTCGCAGTATATGACAAAAAATTAGATAGATATTTGATTGGCATTGAGTGTGATTATGCTGCATATCAAAGCAGTGATTCAGTTTTGGAACGAGATGTTTATCGAAACAAATTTTTACAATCAAGGGGATGGAAAATTGTGAGGGTTTGGAGCAGAGATTGGTGGCTTAATAAAAACAAAGTTATTGCAAATCTTACTAAACAAATTGAGGCAAGCAGGAAAAAATTTAAAGAAAACGAAAAAACGCATTGATAGTAATGCGTTTTTTTATTAATATTTTGTTTTACATCAAATACTATTTTAAAACACTTGCGCAAAGTTGGTGGTTATGATAAAATTAAATCGTTTGTTTGGAGACGTATCGAAGTGGTCGCAACGAGCTTGACTCGAAATCAAGTTGTCGGTTTACCCCGGCACGTGGGTTCGAATCCCACCGTCTCCGCCAAAGTCGTCGCGGTGTGATTGGAGCCTGTCGGCTCCTGTCAAATTGTCATTTGACCGAACCCACGTTTTGTGGCTACGACCGAACCAAGAGGCGTGCGTGGTCGCTTGACAGGTTTGCAACAATATCTTATTTTAACATTACACAATAGAAAAATTTTATTGTATAGTTTTATTGAGAACATTTTGGTCTATATTTTTTTTATGTTAAAATATTTACGAAGAGGATAATATGGAGGTTTTAAATAACTTAGAAGATGTAGAAAAATACAAAAATTTTGGAGTTCTCACTCAGCCTTTTTTGACAAAAGAGTTTTTGCATGAAAAGATTTTAATAGATTTAAAACACAAACAAAAAGATGAAAACTCTGACTATTATTTGGAGAGTTTGTTTTTGTGGATCAATGCAAACGTAACTTATTCAAAAGATGAAAAAATACAAAAACAAAAATTTATGCGCACAGCAAAGGAGATATGGGAAAGTAAACAGACGAGTGGATGCACGGATTATGCACTTTTGTTTGCTACATTTGCTAGAACATTGGGAATTCCTACCACTTATTTACATACTGCAGAATATAGTTGGTTTCAAGAGTTGAAGAACAAAGGAAACACGTTGTTCTATTCCGGACACAGTTTTTGCGAATGTTACTTTAATGGCAGGTGGATTTTAGTTGATCCTACAAGTAGGCGCATTCAAGAAAAATATGAAGTAAACAAAATAATCCTGACATATTCAATTTGTGGGCATAACGTTTACATTCCTTATTTTAGAGATTTAGATTTAGGGAAGAAATTAACAATAAAAGAGCATAACAAAATGATGGATGAATTTTGTAAAGAATTGGAAGTCTAGTTGCTATAATCAGAATTTAACAATTTCGGATTTAATCATAATTTTTAATTATTTAAACATTAAAAAATATATTAAAACTTAATATCTATTAAGCAAAAAGTTTGCTTTCCGTTGCAGTTTAACTTTAAGTAAATGACATTATTTATTTGCTTTTATATAATATAAAAATGTTATAATTGTAAAAATTAGATAACGTGTGAAAACTTCTGTGATTTTGTTGGGTTATATAAAATTATATAGTGCGAAAAACGTAAAAATAAATAATAAAATGATAAAGGAAATTTATGAATACAAATTTTGAATTTCTACAATTTGAGGAATATGTATTATTAAATCCAGAAATTTGCAAATTATATCTTAAAGATTTGGAGTGTAAACATATAGCAAACGATTCTCCCAAAAATAAAATATGGCTTGAGCTTGCAAAAAAAGTTGGTTATGAATGGGCAATTTTCGGTTCGCACCGTAAAATGCAAGAAGAAATGCGTTTAAATTTTGAAATAAATAGAATTATTGAAATGAGTAGATCTCAAACAATAAGACCTATAAGAATTGTCAAGACTTCAAACAATAAGTATTTTGTTGATAACACTCACTGGTCACTAGCTATGCTTATGTCAAAAGGTAAAAATGTTAAGTTGACAGAAGTTCCTTTTTATGTGGTAGATTTTACACATGAAAATCCAAAACTTGTTGATGTGAAAAACAGTGTGATTGATAATGAAAAAAACAAATTAAATGCAATAAATTCTGCATATGATATAGAAAAAAGAATTAGGCTTGGGTGGCGTCCTCAAAAATATACTTATTTGCTTGAAAATTTGTATAACGAATTAAATTTAGACAAATATTTGAAATAGTATAATAATCAAGTGTGTCAAATGCTTAACTATAATAGTTGTGAAAAGCTTCGTTAAATTCATAATTTTTTTAATTCACCGTTTTTTAAAGCTGTAAGTTTGAACGAAAAATAATTTTTTTGTGCCGACAAAGGATTTATGTAAATTGTATTTATTTGACAAGATTATATCTTATGGTGAAATTGAAATTATATAAAATTACGAAAAACATTGTATAATAAAAAAATTCTTTAAATAATAATAAGAATTAACAAAAGTTTTTAAAGAAAAGCAAAGAATATTTTTAATACTCTTTTTTTAAGCGATGTCAGATTTTAAAACCATTTTAAACTAAGCTTACATTTTTTTAAAAAAAATGGTAAGGTAACGCTTAATTTTTATTTCCATTAATAAAAATTTAATGATGACAATTAAATGTTTAAAACATGCTATATCAATATGCTTAAGTGTTTGATTTTTTTGTTGTGTGTATGATATAATTAATTCGTTTAAGGAGTCGCTATGGAGAAAAGTTATTCACCTGAATTGTTCGAAACGAAAATTTATCAAAATTGGTTGGACAAAAATTATTTCACCACTAAGCCTGACGGAAGGGAACATTACAGCATTGTTATGCCACCACCAAACGTTACTGGTAAAGCACATATTGGGCATGCCCTCGACAACACCATGCAAGACATTTTAATTAGAACGAAAAGAATGCAGGGCTTTAACACTCTTTGGGTGCCAGGCACAGATCATGCAGCAATAGCCACTGAACAAGTTTTGGTGAAAGACTTAAAAAGCAAAGGGCTAGACAAAGAAACTGTTGGCAGAGAGGAATTTTTGAAATTGGGCTGGCAGTGGTATGATAAATATGCAAATGTCATATGCGATCAGCTAAAAAAACTTGGTATTTCATGCGATTGGTCTAGGCAAGCTTTTACTATGGATGAAAATCTTAATAGAGCTGTCAGGCACGTGTTTTGTCAATATTACAAGGAAGGGCTCATTTACAAAGGGAAAAGGGTTGTAAATTACTGTCCAAGTTGTAAAACAACCATTTCAGACAACGAAAATGTGCACATCGATCAATCTACGTTTTTATGGTACATAAAATATCCTTTTGCAGATGGAAGCGGAAGCGTTGTTGTTGCTACTACAAGGCCAGAGACAATTTTTGGCGACACGGCCGTTGCTGTAAATCCAAACGACAGACGTTTTTCTGACAAAATAGGGAAAGATTTGATTTTGCCACTTGTAAACAAAAAAATAAAGCTTATAGCTGACGACTATTGTGAAATGGGTTTTGGAACAGGGGCGGTTAAGATTACTCCTGCGCATGATCCAAACGACTATGAAATTGGATTAAGGCATAACCTTGATGTAGTAAACTGCATTGACCATGATGGAAAGCTTACGGAAAGCGCTGGTGTTTTTGCCGGGCTTGATAGAATTGAGGCAAGGGGCGTTATTGAAAAAGCTTTGGCTGATGGTGGCTATTTAGTTAAAAAAGAAAAATACAAAAACCAAGTTGGAACTTGTGAACGATGTGGTTCATTTACAGAGCCAAGGATTTCAACCCAATGGTTTGTTAAGATGAAGGACCTTGTTAAGCCAGCTATTGAAGTTGTAAAAAATGGCAGGTTGAATTTTCATCCTAAACGTTATGAAAAAACATATTTAAATTGGCTTGAAAACATACAAGATTGGTGTATTTCACGTCAAATTTGGTTGGGACATAGAATACCGGTGTTTACTTGTTTAAATGGTCATACATTTGCGGCAGAAAGTGATCCTCAAAAGTGCCCAATTTGTGGTGAAAAGCATCTTGAACAAGACGAAGGAGTGCTTGACACATGGTTCTCTTCTGCGCTTTGGCCTTTTTCCACTCTCGGTTACCCTGAAAAAACTGATGATTTAAAGTACTATTATCCAACTTCAGCACTTGTAACAGGATATGACATCATCACTTTTTGGGTTTCAAAAATGGTGTTTTCAGGGTTGAAGTTTATGGGCGATGTTCCATTCAAAGACGTCGTTATTCATGGGCTTGTAAGAGATATACACGGAGTGAAGATGTCCAAACATTTGGGCAATGGAATTGACCCAATAGACATGATAAACAAATATGGCGCCGACGCGTTAAGATTGAGTCTTGTCAATGGTATGAGCACAGGGACAGATGTCAAATATGGCGAAGAAAAAGCGAAAGAAGCAAAGATTTTTATCAACAAACTCTATAATGCTAGCAAATTTGTTGTTCAAAATCTAAAAGATGTAAAAATTTGTTCAATCGAAAGTCTTAATTTAAGAGAAAAAGACAAATGGATTTTGTTGGAACTTGATAAACTGATCAAATCGGTAAATAAAAATATTGATAAGTATGCTTTTGGTGTTGCCACAAGCAATTTGATTGAATTTACAGTTAGCAAGTTTTGTGATTGGTATATAGAGCTAAGCAAGGTCGATTTGTATGGGGCTGACGAGAGCAACAAAAACAAAACGCAAAATGTTTTACTTTACGTTTTGTCTAATTTGCTCAAATTGTTTCATCCGTTTATTCCTTTTGTAACCGAATATATTTATCAAGAGTTGCCAAATAGCCAAGGGACAATAATGCTTGCAGAATTTCCAAAGAAAGTTCAATGTAAACGATTAAAAAACAATTTTGATAGAGTTATTGAAATCGTTCGTTTGATCAGAAATGCAAGGGCAGAGTTTAATGTGCCTGACAATAAAAATGTTTCAATTTTCTTGCATACAAACAAAAAAGATAAAACACTTGAAGAAAATTTAAACGAAATTGCAAAGCTTGCTCACGGTGATGTTTGCAAGCTTGTAGAAACTGAACCAAAAGAAAAGTGCTCAAAGATAATAAGCGGGGAGATAGAAATAATGCTTCCAATGGGGCAACTTGTTGACTCTCAAAAAGAAAAAGAACTCATGGAAAAAGAGATCGAAAGATTAAAGTTTGAAATAGAGCGCTCTAAAAAAATGTTGTCGAATGCCGGCTTTGTAGCAAAAGCGCCTGAAAAACTAATAAATTCTGAAAGAGAAAAATTAGAAAACAATTTACAAAAATTAAGAAAAATAGAAAATGAAATAAATAGTTTGTAAATTTAAATCTTACAATGTGAGAATTTTAAATGTTAAAAACTTTTTTCAATATAGTTAAACTTCATAATATTTTAAATCTCTTATATTCTAAATGTAATTAAATGCTTAAAAAACCTTAAAAAACTGCAATTTTTGTTGCAGTTTTTTAGTATTAATGTTTAGATTAAATTAATAAAAAAAGACCAAATTTTTGGTCTTTTTTAAACTAAGCTTTATTGGGTAGTTCCAAAGTGATCAACAGGGGATTCAGGTGTCCCAACAAATTGTTGAATGATTAATGGCAACAACTCATTAAAGAATACGATAAGTAAAATTGTTACAGCAACAGCGATTATAGTTGTAATCAAACGCTTTTTTGCTTCGTCACGTTTTGATTGATCTTCTGCACGTGCGAGATTTATGCCTAATACTATTGCATAAACAGCACCTGCTGCCGCAGTAATTGCCATAATAGCATAAAGTAATGGATAAAGTACATCAAACAAGGAGCTAAGCCAATTGTACTCAGACCCTAACTCTGTCGCAAGGTCATCCCATCCACCAAGTAAAGAAATAAACTTAAACATAAAAACCTCCGTTTCGCGCATAAAGATTAAAGCGCTCTTTTGTTTTTAATTTAATATTTGTAAAAAAGAAATTTATATTCAAATCTTTTTACATGACAATATTAGCATAAAAAATTTTTAATACCAAACGTTTTTACATTTTTTTTAAAAAAAATAAAAAAATTTTTTATATAAAAAAAGCAAGGTGGTAAAATTGAAAATTAATAATTAACCTTGCTTAAAACTCGTCTTATTTTTTAAATGTGATTATTTTTTATTTTTTTATTTTTATGTTTAATATTTTTAGCAAATTAAACATCTATTTTGCATTAAATTATTAAAAAAATCGATTAGAGTATTGCCCAGGGCAAGTGTTTGCACAACCACAACAACTGTTGTTGTTTGACAAGGCAAGCAAAAGCAGTAACAAAAAGTTTGTGTTTGTGTTAAGATTTGTGTCAGTCGCATTTGCAAAGATTGATAGTAGCAAAATTAGTAAAATGTCTTGTGAGTTCATTGGCTCCTCCTTTCAACAATTTTTAATTTAAAAAAGCAAAAACAGTCAAAATATTTTTTTTACATTTTTCTTTTGTAAGTTATTATTGAATATGTCCTGATTGTTTCGCTTCAGGAGGAGCGTTACGACATTATATATGACAGTTTTTACAATTTTGACACTTTTAGGAGGGAAAATGCAAGAAAAATACTTGATGCTTTCGGAACGTCGAAAAAGCGACATATTAAATTTTTTGCCAAGCGATGCTGAGGTTTTGCGACTGGCTGATTATTTTCAAAATTTTTCTGATTTTACTCGTCTTAAAATCATTTCGTGTCTTTCTATATGTGATTTGTGTGTTGGCGACATTTCAACATTGTTAGGAATAAACCAAACTACAGTTTCACACCAACTAAAAATTTTAAAAGACCAAGGACTAGTGAGTTATCATCGAGATGGAAAAATTTTGCTTTATTCGCTCACCGAAAGGTCTGTGAATGATGTTATGATGTATGCTGTTGAATATTTATAAGAGCATTGACTTTTTTTTCGTAATTTGTTAAAATCTTTGCATGGCTATTGTGACATTTAAAGTTCCTAAAGGTTACATAAGGTTGCAAGAAAAATACGATCTTTCAAACGGTCAAAACTTGCAATTTGTTTTTAATTTGCTTTCGCCAAACAAAACAATTATCTCTGTTTTTTTGGCAAAAGAAGAATTGTCTGTTTATGACAAAATGATTAAAGACTACAAGAATATTACGTCAAATCTTGAGTTAAAGAAAAAGTTTAACATAAAAATTGGAGAAAGGACAGCAACATTATATATTATAGGAAAAGAAAGCTTTTTCGCACAGTTGTTTTTTCAACTAAATGACAAACTTTACAGTTGTGTGTCTACTATAGAAAAATTTGAGCCAAGTTATGAAAAACTAAAAAAAGAGAACATCTCATTATCAGATTTGGTGGGGTTTGTGAGGGCGCTAAAATGAAAAAACTTTTGTTGCATTCTTGTTGTGGGCCATGTTCTACACAGGTTATTGAAGAGCTTATAGGAAAATATGATTTGACAATTTTCTACTATAATCCAAATATTTTTCCATTCGAAGAATACCAAAAACGTTTGGCTGAACAAAAAAGATATGCTAAACTCAAGGGAGTCAAAGTTATTGAAGGTGACTATGATGAGGAAGGGTTTTTAAAACTTGCAAAAGGACTTGAAAACGAAAAAGAGGGTGGGAGCCGTTGTAAACTTTGTTTTGAAATTCGCTTAAACAAAACGGCTCAAGTGGCCAAAGAGCTAGGATTTGACCTGTTTGCTACAACTCTTTCGGTAAGTCCATATAAGAACACATTACTCATTAATGAAGTTGGAACGGAAATTTCTAAAAAAGAAGAAATAGAATTTTTACCTGAAAACTTTAAAAAGAAAGATGGCTATTTAAAAAGCATTCAGCTTTCAAAACAGTTTGGGCTTTACAGACAAAATTACTGCGGTTGTAGATTTTCAAAAAAGGAGAGAGATGTTCGGCACGAAGTCTAGAAGAGATATTAAAGGAGAGGAATTCATAGAGAGAAGCGTAAGAAAATATCCAAAAGTGATTTTCTGGATTTTTCTATTTTATTTTTTGCTTTTTGCTTCTTACATGATTTGGTATTTTTACTTCATTTCCACCCATACTCTTTCAAGCGTCGATGGAATAAGCATGCAAAACACTTTGAATGCTAGTGCCATCGATTCAGATGATTGTTATGATTGGGTTTATGTCAACAACAACAAATTACCTGAGCAGTTTGACATAATAACCATTTCATCGGCACAATTCAATGACAAGGGTGAGATAAGTCATATTTCTTTAATCAAACGAGCAATTGCTTTGGAAGGAGATTTTGTTACTATTAAAAAAGCCACAGGAGAAGGAGAGGACGGTTACTTTCACGTTTACATTCAAAAAGCAGGGGAATTGGCACCTACTAGGCTTGATGAAGGTTACATCAAAAGCTACGAAGAATGGTCAACAATGGCGTCACACACTGAATGGCATTTAAACAATCTAGAACTTGTTAAAATAGAATATGAACAAATGTTTTATCAAACTTTTTTAAAAGGGAAAGATGAAAATGTTGTAAAGATAGGAGACACGTGGTATTACAAGGTCCCTGAAAATTCGGTGTTTTATCTTGGCGACAATCGAGCGCATTCGTCTGATAGTCGCATTCGAGGAGTTGCAAGTTTGGATGATTTAGAAGGCGTAGCTGAAATTATTTTAAAAGATGCAGAGCTTGCCACAGACACTCAATTGATTTGGATTAAAACGTCTTCAATATGTCAATATTATTGGAGCGAAATAGAAGATGTTTTTGCAAGATAAGTGCGGAATCTGCTTGTTTTCTTGTGAAAACAGTTAAAATCGTTTTGCTAAAATGTCGATTTATGCTAGTATTTTATTAGCATTAAGATGCAAAATTAAAAAAGGGAGAAAATTTATGAACAAATCTGAATTTATCAAAGCTTTTGCTGAAAAAGCAAATTTTACTCAAAAGGACGCGGGGATTGCTTTTGAAGCTATGGTGGCGACAATTGTTGACACACTTAAAAAAGGAGACAAAATCGCTATTGCTGGGTTCGGCACTTACGAAATTAAAAAGAAACCAGCACGCACTGGCATTAATCCTATGACAAAACAAAAGGTTAAAATTGCTGCTGCAAAGGTGCCAGCATTCAAATTCGGAAACAGTTTTAAAGCTATTTTTAATTAAAAAAAACCGCATTTAGCGGTTTTTTTAATTTTGTGGGAAGTCGATGACGACATAGCCTTGTGGATACTGACAAAGGGGGCAAATTTTCCAAGCCTCCTTTTTTGTTTGCCTGTGCCCGCAATTTGAGCATTCGTATTGCTTGGCGGTTGGAGATTTATAGAGAGAATTTTTCTTGTACATTTCTGCTAAAAATGCTAATTTTTGAGAATGCACTTTTTCAACTTCTGAAACCTCCAAAAAGGTTTTCGATATTTCTAAAAAGCCTTCGTCTTTTGCAATCTTAGCAAAAGAAGGATAGATGTTTTCTCCCTCAGATTCTTCTATTTGAGCTGAAGTAGCTAGTGCAGAACAAATTTCAGACTCCTTAAAAGGAAAACCAGCTTCGATGTTTACATTTCCATTAGATGATTTTGGCAGATTTTCAATCATGTGCTGGTAAAACATTTTTGCATGAGCCATTTCGTTTTTTGCAAGCATTTTTAAAATTGTGGAAATGTAATTCATTTGATTTTTTTTAGCATCTTTTGCGATAAATTGATATCTTGCTCCATCTTGGCACTCCGCGGCAAACGCTCTTGCTAAATTTTCTCTTGTTTTACTGTTACAAAATTCCATATATTTTACCTCCTTTGTAAATTATAACCAACAGTTTGTGCTTTCAAACATTTGCATTTTTTTATTAAAACGTGTTAAACTTTCATTAAAGGTAGAAACTGTTTAGGAGTAAATATGGAAACAACAGAAAATGGTATGATTAAATATCACTACGACTTGTTAAGAAACAATGTACAGAACGTCATCGACAAGCTTGATGCTGAGCTAACATATTACAGAATTTATTTTGAAAAACGTATGAAATCAGTTGAAATAATTTATGACACCCCAACCAATTTGCTTTCAAGCGCTGGCATTGTTTTAAGCAAAGAATTTCGAGATGGAAAATCTTATTTTAAGGTAAAAAAAATATCATATTTACCGACTGAATTTCGTAAACCAAGTCGAAAGTTTTATAATGCCGAATGTGGTGGAAGGGAAACTCCAAAAGACTATCCAATACAAATAGCGTCAGCGATTAACAATGCCTTTTCCAACATTTTTACTATCGATTTGGTTGAAGTTGTAAAACAAACAGTGCCAATTTTTGAAATAAAGATAAAATCAAATTTTTACAAGCTTATAAGTGGAACAGGAATGAAAGGCAATATTGCTTTTGAAAAAATCACATACAAAGATATGCAAACTGGTAGAAAAGCAAAAAAGCTTGGAGCAACCTTATCTCTTCCAGAAGATCCAAGCTTTAGTAAAGAAGTTGACGAAGTGCTGAGCGCAATAGAAAGAAAATGCAAAGAGTTGTTTTTTTACAATGAAAGTAGGTTTGAAGTCGCTCAACGAATTTTAAGAGCAAAAAGAAGTGACAAGCCTAAGTTGTCGCGCAAGGAATTGAAAGAACAGCTAAATAACGAAACCAAACAGGAAAGTAAAGAAGAAGTTTGACAATTTAATTGAGTGGTTTGTCCTTTTTTTCAACAACATAGCATATAGATAACTTGTGAAAAAGAAGGACAATTTTTTACCTTTTAGAAACAAAGTGTTTTATGGTGTGGGTGGACTGGGCTATAATTCTCTATCACAGACGATAGGTTCGTTTTTAATGTTTTTTTGCACTTCTATCATGGGGCTTTCAGGCACCCTTGTTGGACTTGCAATAGGCATAGCATCTTTGTGGGACGGAGTTAGTGATCCGCTTGTTGGTTATATTTCTGACAGAGCTAAGCCAGGTTTTTTTGGCAAAAGGCTCAAGTACATGGTTTTTGCTGTTTTTGCTATCGCAATTTGCAATCTGGCATTATGGAGCATGCCCAAAACCAGTCAGTTTGGAATGTTTGTGTGGCTTTTGACATTTTTGCTACTTTTAGAAACGGCAAACACGTTTTGGTCAACACCATTTTCAGCGCTTGCACTTGACATAGCACCTGATTACAACGAACAAAGCAAAATTCAATCATATAAAACTTTTTTTAATGTAATAGGCATGATAGCGCCAAGTTTTTTAATGTTTTGGTTAATGCCGTCGTTGACGTTAGGCATAGATGCGGCAGATGCTAGTCAAGGTGGCTTTATAACAATAGCACTTTTAAATGGAGCGCTTGTCATATTTTTTGGTTTAATTGCTGTTTTTGGCAATCTGAAACGTGTGAGAAAATATGTTAAATACGGCCAGTCACCTAAAAAAGAAAAACATGCTGTGAAAAATCTAATAGTCGGATATGTTGACATTTTCAAAAAAAGCAGTTTTGCATGTTTGATTTTGGGATATTCTGTAGCTCAAATAGCATCATCTTTTTTAACTTCAGTGGGAATGCACCTTTTCACATATTGTTATCATTTTTCAACTGCAAAGATTTCGGTGTTGCTGATTGCTTTGTTTGCAGGGGCCATTTTGTCTCAACCTATCTGGGTAGGTCTTGCAAAAAGAATTGACAAAAAAGGAGCGTTAATTTCTGCATTATCACTCCTTTTGCTTGGAATCGGTTTGACATTGATTTCCTTTCTTTTTAGACAATATATTCCCATTGAATCGCTTTTCATTTTTGTTTTATGTTGTATAGTGGTTTGTGGGTTTGGACTTGGTGCTATGTATTCCTTGCCGATTTCTATGTACGCTGATGTTGTAACGTTGGAACAATATAGCTCGGGCATTAATAAATCGGGGGCATACCTTGGATATTATTCTTTTACGTACAATCTTTCAAATTCTGTTTCAATGCTTTTTATTGGGATATTGCTTGATGCCATAAAGTTTGATCCTTCCGAGCCTATCCAAGCCATAAGTGTTCAAAACGGACTTGGCACTATAGTTTTTTGTGGGTGTGCAATCGCATTAGCTTTTGCGATCCTATTGTTTTCGAGATATAAAGTTAAACGTGCCGATGTTTTAAAAGCACAATTAAAGTTAAATAATGATGAAAACAAAGCCATAAAATTATAATTTTTTAAAATTTGTAAAGCGTTTTAAATGGTTTTTGATCGCGCGCAAACAAAATCTCGTGTTTTTCACGAGATTTTTTTGCATTTTGCTTTTACAAAATGCAAGCCACATTTGTGGCATTTGCGCGCAGAGCTGGTATCAAAAGAATTATTTTTTTTCAGTTAGCCAAACTAAATTTAGGAGGCAAAATGAAAAGGAAAGTGATAATTATTGCAATGATATTAATGTTTGTGATCTCGTCATTTTATGGATGCGGAAAACAGTTAACGTATGGTGATGTAGTGCGAGACCCAGCGATGACGGGAGGAGATTTAAGCTTTGTTTATGACAGGCAATCACACACAGCCACGTTTGGAGGTGAAGGAGAAGTTGTGTCGTATTATATTGGTGATGAAGATTTAGGAATAAAATCTGGCAGCAGAATAGGTGTAAAGATCTATGCACCTGACGAAATAACGGATTATTCTAATGCAAAACTAGAATTCGAGGGAATGCAATACACCTCAGGAAGTTTTATGAGTAAAGTGTATGACAAGGTTCAAAATTATTTTATTTTAAAACCTATTGTAAGTGAAAACATAAACACGTTGGAAGTAAAAGTGACATGGACTCAAGATAGTGCCACGCAAAGTTACATAATAAAAATTGCGGACGGGACAATTTTTGCAAAACCTTAAAAATTGTTTTTTTTGCAAATCAATAATGTGATACAATAATTTACATGAAGAAAGAAAATGTTAAAAAATCTCTAGAAAAAGAAAATGAAAAAAAGAAGAAATTAGACAAGGCAGAAATTCTTCGTATATTAAAATTTGTTGGCTTTTCTATTTCTGCTGGTGTTATTCAAATCGCCTCATTTGAAATTTTGTATCACGCTATAAATTGGTTTTGGTGGCCAAGTTATCTTATTTCAATAATTTTGTCAGTTATTTGGAACTTTACATTCAATCGGAAATTTACTTTTCAGTCAGCAAACAACGTTTACATAGCGATGGCATGGACGCTTTTGTATTATGTTGCATTTATACCCATCTCTGTTTTTGGTGGAAATGAACTTGAAAACATAGGTTGGCACGGAACTTTGGTGACAGCACTTATGATGCTATTGAATTTTGTCACTGAATTTGCATGGCAAAGATATTTTGTGTTTAGAAAATCAATCAACACTAAACCGCTTTCAAAAACGGTCAACATGAAACTCCAAAGTGCGCCTTTTGAAAAAATCGCAAGTGGCAAAAAGAAAGTTGAAACGCGATTGTTTGACGAAAAAAGAAAAAAATTGAATGTAGGAGATAAAATAATATTTAGTGAGCAAGGGAAAGAAGAAAACAAGTTAAGGGTAAAGATTACAAAGTTAAACAAATTTTCTTCGTTTAATGACCTTTACGAGTTTTATGAAGACAAAACGTTGCTTGGTTATGAAATCGGGCAAACAGCGAAACCAGAAGACATGGAAAAATACTACACAAAACAAGAGCAAAAAGACGGCGTTCTTGCAATTGAATTTGAGTTAATCGGTAAAAACAAGGAGAAAAAAACAAGCAAAAATTAAAGATAAATTTGCTCATAAATTTTAAAATATAGCTACAAGTAGATTAAAAGAAAAATAAATTGTCATACGATTTTGGAATATTAGTTTTCTGTAACATTGTTGGCAATTTATTTTTTTATAGATGAAAAAGTTCCTATTATTTTGGAACAAATTGATTTAAATAAACAAATTTTTTTTGAGATAATCGCGCAAATAAATCATCAAGTTTCAAATTTTTAGTATTGACAACTGCTTTGAGGCGTGATACACTATGCTTAACAAAGGGAGAAAAGAATGAAAAACGTTATTGATGAAATCCAAATGCTTATAAAAGAAGACAAAGCAGAAGCAGAGAAATACTTAATCAGCTACCTTTCAGAGCTGGATGAAGAAGGTAGTAAAGATGAAGAATTGTTAAAAATGAAATCTTCTGATGACAAAACATTGATAGATTTGGCGATTTCAAACAGAATGCAAAAATTCTTGTGTTTAGTAGTAGAGAAATATGCAAATCTTGCCAAAGAGCAAGATAAAGATGGTAATACTTTTTTGCATACGGCGGTAGAGAAAGGCCTTTCAGACGTTTTAATTAAAACATTAGAAATTGATCCGGAGCTTGTAAAAATACAAGATGGAGGCGGTACCACCATTTTGAATTATGCGGCAAAGAAAAGACTTTCAAATGTTTTAATCAAAGCGTTAGAAGTTGATTCTAATCTTGTAAAATTACAAGACAGATATGGCAAAACCTTTTTGTATGTTGCGACAGAGGAAGGCCTTTCAGAAGTTTTAATCAAAGCGTTAGAAGTTGATTCTAATCTTGCAAAACTACAAAATATATTTGGCAGAACCTTTTTGTATAAGGCGGCGAGGAGAGGTCTTTCAGACGTTTTAATTAAAGCATTAGAAATTGATCCGGAGCTTGCAAAAATACAAGATCATGAAGGCAAAACCTTTTTGCATTTGGCGGCAGAGGAAGGTTTTTCAGACGTTTTAATTAAAGCATTAGAAGTTGATTCTAATCTTGCAAAACTACAAAACATATATGGCGAAACCTTTTTGTATGTTGCGACAAAGAAAGGACGTTCAGACGTTTTAATAAAAGCGTTAGAAGTTGATCCGAGCTTTGCAAAGGTTCAAGATGAAAAAGGCAGGACTTTTTTGCATGATGCGGCAGATAGAGGCTTTATTGGTGTTTTAAGCATAGCATTAAAAATAAATCCAAAACTTTTAACAATTAAAACTGAAGAAGGGCAATCGGTTTTGGATTTAGCAAGGGAGACGTCATCTAAAAGAGGTCGTGAAGCAGACTTTTCTGAATTTTTCAAACTTGCTGACCCGATGTATCAAAAAGAAGTGCAAGAGAAATTTCAAAATGCAAGAGATCTTTTAAATGAAAGAAAAAGTCAAATGCTTGGTGAAGATAGAAGATAAATTAATGTTTGTTAATGGAAGAAAATAAATAAAAACACCTTAAAAATTAAGGTGTTTTTTATTAAAAATTTTTTATAAAAATCAAAGTTGTAGTTATAACAGAAAACAAATTCATAAAACTAGAAAAAAAATAAGGTTTGATTGTTTTAAAGTATGTCTTAAATTCTTTGACTATTTTAATGTATTTTTAATTCTTTGACTATTTTAATATATGTTTTAATTCTTTTAACAATTGTTTTAAGCAAAGATTAATCACATTTTAAGACGACTTTGATTGTGTCGCGTGGGTTTTCAATCAATAGTTTAAAAGCTTTTTTGTAGTCATCAAGGGCAAAGCGGTGAGTAATAAAACCTTCGGTGATGAGTTGTTTTTTAAGCATCATCTCTTTTACTATTTCAAAAGTTTGTTTTTGTTTTCCATTTATTGTTTCCAGCCCATGTGAATCAGCACCGATGATATTTAATCCTTGCCACCAGATAGGTGTTTCGTCGAATTTAGTTTTTGTCATTTGATAGCCGACCTTTACAAGTGTGCCTTGTGCTTTTAACCATCTTAGCGTGTCGTTGAAAAGTGTTCCTTTGCCAACACAGTCATAGATGACATCGAAACCGCCTAAAATCATTCGGTTGTTTCCTTTTTCATAAAGTTTGCCATTAGTGGCTCTTGCGACTGCTTGATAAGGGTCGCCCGAAAGTATTTCGTCTGCACCGAGTTTCTTTGCAAATGCGTGTTTGTTTGTATTGTTTTCCATAACGTAAATTTTGCATTCTGGCATCAGTAATTTTGCAAATTGTATGACATTAAGTCCAATCATTCCAGCACCTATGACCAAAACTTTGTCATTTGGTTTTGGCAAATGTTTCAAAACGGCATGCAACGAAACGGCGAAAGGCTCTACTAAAACAGCCTCATCGTTTGTCAAATCATTGACTTCAAGAAGTTGACCCTCTGGTGCGATATAACTATCACCCATGCCTGCACCAACAGGTTCTTGAACTTTGCTAGGTTTCCCATAATTTTCACAATCTGAATAATTTCCTTTTTTGCACATGTCACAAAACTCATTAGGTTTAAACCCTTTAAGCTCGCAACTTGCCATGTATTTTTGCATGCAAACCTTGTCGCCAATTTTCAAGTTTTTTACATCTTTCCCGACTTCTACAACTTCTCCAACGGTCTCATGCCCTAAAAAGGTAACTTCAGAGCAAGGCATTGGCAAAAAAGCAGTGCTTGGGCCTTGTGCGCAACGGTAAAAGGTCATGTCTGACCCACAAATGCCAGTTTGTATGTTTTTTACTCTAACCCAGTTTTCAGCAGGAAGCTTCGGATCTGGAAATTTTTTAAAGACTACAGGAGATAATTTGCAATGGTATGCTTTTTTTGAAAAAGCACTTAATACTTTTATTATAGCTACTTTTGAAATTTTTCCTTCGAATAATAAAGTTTTCATTTTACACCTCTAGTATTAAATTTAACACAATTATTGCTAAATTAAAAACAAATTAACAAAAATTAAATCAAATATAAAAATTGAATAAGAATAAAAAGTTACTTTTTGCCAATGCTATAATTAAGGAGGAAAAGAAATGATAATAGCAAATTATATAGCCTATATCTTAACACTGATTGGCGGACTTAATTGGGGACTTGTAGGAATTTTTAACTTTGATCTTGTCAACTGGATGTGTGGCGGAAGAAATGCTGGATCAATAATAATTTACATCGTAATTTTCTTAGCGACCTTATGGCTTATTGTATCTCCAATTTTGTCGAGAGGTATGCTAGATTTGGGTTATAGCCGAAGAAGCGATAAGTAATCATTTAATATTTTGTTTTTAAAAAGGTATTATGTTTAAAAAAAGCTCCATAATGGAGCTTTTTTTAATTTTTAAAATAAACTATTTCGAAGTAAGATGTGTTCACCATAAAATGTTCTCCTTTGCTGTCTATTATTTCAAGAAAATTGTGGTCGTTGATTTTAGCCTGAACAAAAATTTCTTGTATGCCTACGATTTTCCAGAGTTTATAAGTTTTTTCTCCACTACTGTCGGCTATAACGGATTTATATTCTTTGTTTATTTCATATTCAAGTTTTTTGTCAAATGTCATATTTACTAAATTTGTGAATACCATTTCTTCGCAAGTCAAAGTTTCAAATTCTTCACTGGTTATATTTTTTTCTTCAATCGTAAAGCTGTATTGTGAATTAACACAAACCGTGTTGTTTTCTTCATCAAGATAAGTTACCGAACACACTTCATCAAAACCTTTAACAATGTCGGTTATGGTTTCGGTTACTTCTTCTTTACATGCCCATCCAACAAGGCATATAGACGATATTATCAAAATCAAACAAAGTGATGTTAAAAATTTTTTCATATTGCCTCCAAGTTCATTATAACTTATTTTAAACATAAAATCAATAGCGTTGTAAACTATTTGCTATAAAAAATTTTGTTAATTTACTGTTCGAGATAGTAAAGCCAAGAAATTTGATTAAAAAATCAATAAAACATTATTTTTTAAGTCTTGTTTTTGAGCAGTTTGCCAAAACTTCAACAATTAAAAAAAACGAAGCAAATCGCTTCGTTTAATCTTCATGGTAGCCTCAAGGGGAGATAGGCACCCCAAAAACAACAAGTGTTTTTGGGGACCCCGACATACCCTAAAAAAGCAAGCTTTTTTAGGGAACCCAACTCACCCCAAGGGGTTCGACTCCTTTTCTCTTTAATGAAATAAAAAAAACGAAGGCAATTGCTTCGTTTTATTCTTTGGTAGCCTCAAGGGGAGTCGAACCCCTCATTCCGCCGTGAAGGGGCGGCGTCTTAGCCGATTGACCATGAGGCCGTGTGAGTCGATTATGATTATAATCGATAAACACCTGATAAGTCAAGTGTTTTGACAAAAAAAATCATTTTTTTATTTTCGTGTTAGATAATTTTCTTGCAAAAGTGATTACAAAAACCTTGTCGGCATATTTTTTTAATTCTTTCGCACATTCATTGGCTGTTGCACCAGTCGTCATAATATCATCGACAAGTAATATTCTTTTATTTAAAACCTTTGATTTGTCTGTAACTTTAAAGGCTTTGTTTAAATTTTTCTGTCGATCAAAAAAGCCTAGTTCTTTTTGATGCTTTGTTTCTTTAATTTTTTCAAAATAGTTTGTCTCTATTGGCTTTTCGCTGAGGATTGATAAATTTTCCGCTAGCAAATGTGCTTGATTAAATTTTCTCTTTGCAAACGATTTTTTTGATAATGGCATAGGCAAGATTACGTCAAAATCGATGTTTTCTTGTTGAAGCCTGTTAAACATCAATTTAGCCATATGAGGCGCAAGATACCTTGCATTGCTGTCTTTAAATCTTAATATTACTTTTTTTACAATATCTATGTAAGAAAAAACTGAAATTGCTCTATCAAAATTTTTATGATGCGATTTGCAGTTGTCACATATTGTGCTGTCGCCTAAAACGACGTCGTCACAGAGTTTGCAACGTCTTTGACTGTCAAAAATTAATTTTTCAGCACAATCTTCACAATAACAAACTTCGGGGTCGGGGATGTCGCGACCGCAAAATATGCATTTTAAATTTGAAGGAAAAAATATTTCCAGGATCCAATTCCAAAATTTTTTTAAAGTTTTCATAAGATCGAATAGACGTTTTTAGACATAAATGTAAAAAGAAAATTAAAACCTTTCTTTTATTTTAAATTACCCCAAAGCATTTTTTTAAGAAATTGACATATGCTTTGGGGCTCATCAAAACTTATATTTTACCAAAAGTTAAAAATTGATTACACTTGGTTAAATATTTAACAGTCTCATAATTCTTCCTGAGACGATCATGAGTACAAGGTCAATCAGCCAAACTATATTAAAACCAAAGAAAATTCTAATAAGCCCCGCTACAACCTTTCCCTCTTTAAATCTTGTCAAAATGCCAAGAATCCAAGCAGTAACTGGTATTATTGCAAGTATTATGCTGACAATTCTGCCAAGTCCAAAGTAATCTTTACCTTTTTTAGCCATGATTTGTTCCTCCTTTTTTAAAAAATGATAGCACTTTTCGAAAAAAAATCAAAGTAATATTTAAACTTAATTAAGTTTTATGTTTAAACCATGAAGTGTTTATTGATAATGTTAGTAAAAAACAGAAGGTGGTATCAAAAAAAAAGTGTGAAGACATGACTATCCAAAATTATAAAAACCCATCCGAAAAACTAAAAGCGAAGGGAAAAATTGTTTTTCAGTTCAGCAAAAAAACCTTGTGATGTAAAAATTTTACTGGCATAAAATCTTTAAAATTCTAGCAAATTTTTTATACTTTCGCACAGCATCACGAGTTTGAACAAACATCGGTTTCGCTCTAATGTCGCTTCACGCCACTTTGCACAAACTCTGATAATACAAACTGAGCAAGAGGTGTTTAAAAAATTTTAAATTATTTACAACCTAAAGAGAAATTATTAAAGCTTAAAAAATTATTGACATTGATTTAAATTTATGCTAATTTTATTAGATAAGGAGGCAAAATATGCTAAACGAAAGAAAAGAAAAAGAAATTATTGACGACAAGGATATGATTATATTTGATGGAATTGTTTTAGGAGATTCTGACGAGGGGAACGAGCTGTCGAAGTATGACGAAAGAGTGTTAGAAAAGCTCTTTGATAAAAAAACAGAAGAAGACGAATTTACAAGATAAATTTGTTTAAAGTAGCGAAAGCTACTTTTTTTAACAAAAAATCGCAGACAATATTCGATAAAAAACCAAATTAATAGACAAGCTTTTTTGAGCAACATATGTTAAAATATTATAGTTTTTTATATTTCAAAGCATTTAAATGGAGAAGAAAATGACAAACGAAAAATATTATGACAAAGAATTTGATTATGCCATTGTTTTTGATAAGATATCGCAAGTCACTAAAAATTATTTAGGGTTATTTCAGGATTTTGATGCCTCAAATAAAGACGTTGTTTTTACAGGAGCGATATTTCGTCAACTATATAATTCAGGTAGTGAATGGAAAAACAATGACGAAACAAAAGAATCCTTTGACGTTTTTAAAAGCAAAATTTTAAAAGCTTTAAAAACCTTATATTCTGGGCATGAAATTCAAAAACTAAGCCAAGAAGAAAATTTGTTTTCTCATAGTTATAGAGAACTATATAATCAGTTGTCAAAATACTTTTGTTTTAATTATTCGAAAAATCCAAACCGTACTTATGATATAAACGTGCACAATGACAAGATATGGGAAAAATGGTTTTCTATTTTAAAAACATTGTGTGAAGAGCCTGTAATAATAAGATAGCAAAGCGCCGGCGAGCGCTTTTTTAATAAACTTATTGGCAAAAAAACATATTTTTAAATATTAATATCTATCTAAGACGAATTCGCTTTTTAAGATGAATTTTGTTGGATTTGCAGAGTAAATATGTTATTATAATTATAAGAAAGGAGTTAATATGGGAATTTTAAAAAACATTGAATGGAAAGATACTAGCAGTGATCTCATCATTTGGAAGTATCCTATAAGCAAAGATCATGTCAACAAAGGTTCAGCCCTAACTGTTAGAGAAAGTCAAGTTGCCATTTTTGTTGACAAAGGCAGACTTGCGGATGTGTTTTTGCCTGGTTTTTACAAGTTAGACACTAGCAATTTGCCAATACTTACAAAGCTGTTGTCATGGAAATATGGCTTTGAAACACCATTTAAATCTGACATTTATTTTGTAAACACCAAACAATTTACAAATCAAAAATGGGGGACAGTAAATCCTATTATCGTTAGAGACAAAGATTACGGAGCAGTAAGAATCAGAGGCTTTGGAAATTATTCCTTTAAAGTTGATGACGCTTATGTCTTTATGAAAAACCTTAGCGGAACTAACACGAGTTTTAACACAAACCAAATCAGTGATTATTTAAGAAGCATGGTTGTCAGTGGCATTTCTGATGCAATTGGTGAGAGCAAAATTTCTGTTTTAGATATGGCTGCAAATTTGCAAGAGCTTTCAAAAATAGTTGAGCAAAAGATGGAGCAAAGTTTCAAAAGCATTGGTTTAAAATTAACAAATTTCGTGTTTGAAAACTTTTCTTTACCCGAAGAACTTGAAAAAGCTCTCGATAAAAATACTACATTGGGAATGCTTAGAAACAACATGGACGTTTACACGCAAATGGAAACGTTGGCTGTTATGAAGGAAGCTGCAAAAAATCCTGGTTCTGCAGGAGGAACAATGGGAGCAGGAATGGGGCTCGGCATGGGAATGGGTATCGGCAACATATTTGCCAGCAACATGCAACAAATGGCAGAGCAACAATCTAAAAGGCCAAAGCAACCAACAAAAATGTGCCCACATTGTAATGCGGAGCTTCATGGCAATCCTAAATTCTGCCCAGAGTGTGGCAAAAGCTTAAAAACTGTATGTCCGGATTGTGGAACCGAAGTTAAACCAAATGCCAAATTTTGTCCAGAATGTGGGAGAAAACTTAAATGACAAAAAAGACCACTGAAGAATTATTATATAGTGATGAAACACTTGATACGTCAACATTCAAGTGTCCTAATTGTGGTGGTGAAAGTGAATTTTCTGCTAATGACCAAAAAATGAAGTGCTTGTATTGTGGAAGTTTGTTTGATATTGACAATTTTGAAACAATTGAGGAACGAAGTTTGGATGAACTTTTACAAAAGGGGCAGGTTTGGGAAAATGCAGAGGTTTATCAATGTAAAAGTTGTGGTGCAAAAGAGATAATAGAAGATCAAGAAATTTCAATGCTATGTCCTTTTTGCGGAACTAATAATATAATTAAAACTGACGAATTGCCAGGGCTAAAACCACAAGGAGTGGCGCCCTTTAAAATAAACAAAGCAGAATCTGCAAAAATAGCTGTAAACTGGGCTAGAAAAAAAATCTTCGCACCCAATTCTTTCAAAAAAAGTGCTAAAGCCCAAAACATTCATGGGGTGTACAATCCAATATTTACATTCGATGCAAAAACAAAAAACCAGTATTACGGACGCTTAGGGAGAAACGTGGTTTCGTATAAATTTGTGAACGGTAGAAGAGTTGCTCAAACAAGCACAAGATATTTTGATATCCGTGGAGAAAAGAATGTTGACTTTGATGACGTTTTGGTTCAAGCTTCCACGAATATTCCAGCTGAATATGTAAAGAAGATTGAACCGTTTCCTACAAACAAAGCACCTAAATACAAACCTGAATATTTAAGAGGTTATTCTGCAAATACATATGACAAAGAAGGCAAAGATTGTTGGGAAGAATGCAAATCACAGATGAAAAAACGAATAGAATCTATTATTTTAAAAAGCTATTCGTATGATGTTAAACAATTTTTAAGCGTTAAGACTCAATTCGAAAACAATAAGTATAAATTTGTTTTAGTACCTATATATGTAGGAAATTACAAGTATAAAAACAAACTTTACAATTTTTATGTAAATGGTGATAATGGCAAAATTGCTGGAAAGACTCCAATCTCAGTTTGGAAAGTACTACTTACCGTTTTTGGTATTTTACTGATGATCGGTGCTATTTCTGCAATATTTGCCTTATCATAAAGGGAGGTGTAAAAAATTGAGTTGGAGTGAAATTGCATTAATTTGCGAAACTACATTATTGATCGTGTTGTTAATTTATTTTCTTATTCACAAATTTAAAAAGAAAAATGATGTGATTGCTGATCAAAACGAGGAAATTGAAATAGTCAATGGAGTTCGCTATAAAAAAACAGCAGATGAGCAAAACCAAAATCTTGCTCTCAAAAAAGGCGATCAAATTCTGAAGCGAGGAAAGCAATATAAAGTAGGCGAAGGATTAGACATTTTGGCTGGAACTTACACCTTATTAGTCGCAGATGGAGATGTTGCATCAGTAAACATTAAAATAGGTGGGCTTGTGAAAGAATTTAAACACGGATCAACATTAATATTGGCGGAGGGAGATAATCTAGAACCGCTATCATCAAATATAGTGTTAAGATAAATTGGAGGTATAAAATGGGAAGAAATTTTATTTACAAAATTTTAGGAGCTTTGGTATTTGTCGTTTCAGCGGTATTATGGATATTGTCACTTACGGTTTCAGAAACGTTTGGGTTTTTTAATTTAGCTTGGGCAGGAGTTATACTGTGTGGTGGCATAGGAATATTATTTTTATTAAATGGGGTTTTTCAAAAAAATATAACAACCGTTAAAAAACTAAAGATTTGGTTTGGGGCTGGGTTATTGATTTGCGCCATACTTTGTTTGGTTTCAGCAATAACAATTCCAAAGAGTTTGATTTTGCCAATCATTTCTATTGTAATAACAGTTGCTTTTTTAATCACAGTGCTCGCAACAGGTGGAAAAAAATGGGACGAAGGCGACAATCATAAAGCAGGTTATAAAAATTATTACGAAAGAAAAGCCGATGAAGAAAAAAAAGAAAAAGAAAGTGAATAAGTTATGAGAAACAAAAAAGAAGTTAGCATTGAAAAAGACAAAAAAACGAGGTTGGCAATTTCACTAGTTGTCACCATTATGCTTATTTGTGGCATTCCTTTAATTATAGTTGGTGCTACAAAGTCTATTTGGATTGTTTTAGGAATAGGCATAGCTTTTACAGTCATTGGATTTTATGGTACGCCTATAGCTTGGACGACATATGCAAATTTTAAAACACTAAAAAGAATAGTGGATTGCGTTAATGAAGAAAATTTGACTACCACCCAAGAAATAGCAAGACAACTTCAAATCGACGAAAAACAAGTTAAACAACAAGTGACTCTTGCTATAAAAAAGAAGTACATTACGGGATTTTTGTTTGACGGCTCTACGTTAACAGCCAACAACAAAGAAGCGTCGAAAAAACGAGTGTTTGAAAACAAGTGCCCAAATTGCGGGGCCAACATGCAACAAGAAGGTGGCGTATGGCGATGCCCTTATTGCAATTCAAAATTTGAAATTTAGTTTTCACTTGACATTTATTTTTTGTTTGTGTTACAATCAACAAAGTAGGAGAGAAAATGAAAAAAGTATTAATAAGTATTTTGATTTTAGTTTTAATTGTTGGTGCAGGAGTGGGTGGCTTTTTCATCGGAAAAAATTTTAAAGGCGACGGCTCTACTTCAGCGGTAACAAAAGAGGCAGTGGTAGAAGTCTTGGACAATTTTAGCTACAGTGCTGGTTGGATTAAAAAAGATGATACTGCAACTAGAGCTACATCAAACACACAAGCATACGAAGAAGATGTTATTAATTACGATGGATATGAAGATCTAATTAAAACCTATGTATTTTTTACTAAATACGCATTGTTAAATACGGATGTACAAGAAAAAGAATTTTATTATTCCACAGCCACTTACACTATGTTTGACACACAGTACACAGGCAACATGGGATTATATTATGAGTTTGGTGAAAATTGTGCATTTATAACAATATGTGATTTTAATTCAGACATAACGATCACATTGATAGTGGACATTCAACCAGTTCAAGACAACACTTATGTTATGAATATATTAACAGACACAAGTATGGTTAATAAAAACTATCAAGAAGGCTTTACAATTCAACAGCTTTACATGGATCAATATGCAAACGAAATTTACAGTTATTCATTGCTTACTGTAAACACATCAAAAACAAATTTAACAGACATAACGATAGATGACGTCAGTGATATGCAACTATTTGGATGTGACATTAAAACTAATCAATTAATAAACATTTATAAAGATGAGATAGCCACAGAGGAGACCTACAATTTTGATGCTTTAATGAACGTTTACAAGGAGCAAGTTTCTCGTTTTTCAAGTGTAACTTTTGGAAATAGAGATTACAAGGAAATCGATGCTCTAGAAAAGGCTTATCTAAACATTGGTTATCAGGTGATCTAATTATATATTGCTGGCTTTAAACTAATTAATAATAAAAAGTTGCAATCAACATAAAAACAGCTTTTACAAAAATGTTTAATAAAAAAAGACCATTTATTATAATAGTGGTCTTTTTTAATTATTTAAAAAAAGCAAAATAATATTTTTTTTGTATAAATCTTTAATAAAAATATTTTAATTGTGAAATTTAATGTTTTTAGAAAAGAAAATTTTAATATAATAAACAAAAATTAAATATTAGAATTTTCAACATATATTTAGTAAAAAAAAGTCTTTTATATAATGGTTTTGATATTTCTATCTGTAATTATGTGGACAATTTTCTTTTCATAATCTATTTTTATCAATATTTGGTGCTCCCGTCATGATTCGAACCCGAACTAATGGTTCCGAAGGGGCGACCTGAAAATGCCAAGAGTTCGACTTTTTGTATCATATTTTATTATAAAATACCATATTGAAAATCTCTTAATTCCTTTATTTTTCAGCATTTTCGCCACTTCTTCTTATCAAACAATATTATACAATACTTCCCCCTAAAAATACAACACAAAACACCCCATTTGCAAAAATCTTGCATTTTCCCTGCAAAAATTTGTAGCAGTAATAAATATTTATATTTTAATATACAAACATATATAATTTTAATTACATATGTATTGACAAATCATCAACAAAAATTTCAAAATTAAATAATAATTCTTTGATTTTTTCATTATTGTTAGTTTCAAAAGCTTGACCAAGTTTATAAATAAATGAGTATATATATAATCTTTCATGAATGTAAGTAAAATTAAACATTTCAGGATAAAAGTTTTGCAAATCTAACCAAATATTAATGTAATCGTATTTTTTAACAAATTTTTCGTTTTCATAACTTGCAAATTTAGCTGGGTCTTCCAACATAAGTCCTATTATCATTAATTCATAATCAATAGAAGTGCATAAAACTCTATCAAAATCTATAATGAAAACATTCTCTCCGTCATATATAAAGTTGTCAAAATGTGCATCATTATAAACAAGTCTTATTTTTTGTTCTTCAAAAACTTTGTTTAAATATTGTTGTTTAAATATTTTTAAATAAGTTACATCGAACCCTTTATTCTTTAAAATGGAAATATTTAAATCGAAACTCTTATTCATCTTATCTTTTAAATTATTTATAACATATTTACTTTCTAAAAATGAATAAGGTTGTTTATGAATTTCCTTTAAAATATTAACAATTTTACAAGTGATGTTTTTTCTTTGCTGATTATCTAATGTGTGCCAAATATTATATAAACTCTCGCCTTTAATTTTTTCTATTATTAAATAATCAACGCCATCTATATTTCCACTTGCAATATATTTTGGCATACAATTTAGTTTTATATTTTTATAAAAACTTATTTCTTTATTTATTTTCTCTGGTTTTGTATTAGAAGCAACAATTTTTACAACATAATTATTATCTACAAAATACACAATATTTGTAAAACCAGATGTGCTTTTTATAATTTTTTCAAAAAAAATGTTTTCTTTGTTTAATATTTTTTTAATCAACTTTTCCATAAATACAA
>CALWEQ010000008.1 GCA_944377365.1 uncultured Clostridia bacterium | reverse complement strand
TATAACATAAAATATTTAAAATTTTAAACTTTTTGTATAAACTTTCGTGTTTTGATTTTTATTTTATTTTTTAATTCTTGTACAGCCTATTTTTCGTATGTACTGTTGTTTTAACATCTCTATGTCCAAGTAATTGCTGTATTGCCTTTGGATTTTCATTAATTTCAAACAGCATATTTGAAACTGTATGGCGAAGCCCATGAAAATGGATATTATATTTACCCAAATTATGTCGTTTAATAAATCTATCAAACACCATTCTACAACTTGAATATTTTATCGAAAAAACCTATGTTTTTAAACCTTTATAAATAATTTAGATAATTGAATTTTTAATTCATTCTCTAATGTTGGAGATATTGAAAATTTAAAAACTTAAGATATTTTGTTGTTTTTCAATTTTAATATTGATTTAACCACCATAAAAGTTCCTAATGAAATAATAACAATACATGCTACTAATCCTAGAATTATTATGAGAGTCTGCATGCTTGTGTCAAAAGTTCCAAAAGTAGTTATAAGAGTATTAGCTAACAAAACAATAGAAATTATTGCTTCTACCATATTTATATTTCTTAATGCTTGTAAAATATCATCTTTCTCTTTGATTGCTTTTTTAAGATGAATAATTGCTATTGTTATTTTGTATGTTGTGTATGCAACTGTTGCTATTGCTAAAATATCCCCTGTTATTGAAGGCTTACCAACATTAAAAAACATAGAAATTACTACACCAAAAGAGATTGTTAATGGTATAAAAATAGCACCATTGTATAAATAAATTTTTGTTTTTTCAATTTTTAATTTATTTTTATCATTATTATATTTTTTATATATTGCCAAATAAAACAACAATATTCATCTTTACGCCTTGATTTTAATCAGTAAATTGTTTTCCCCAACTTTTCAATTCGTCAACGCTGACATTTGAAGAAAATCTTTTACCATTTTCAACAATAGAATTTTTTGCAAGTGATTGTAAATTGTCTTTAATATTTCCCATTCCGCTTCCACCAGATGTTGCAAACGGAATAATTTTTATGTTAGAAAAATCATATTGCTGAATAAAAGTGTCAATTATCGTTGGTTCTCTATACCACCAAATAGGAAAACCTAAAAACAAACATTTATAATCTTTTAAATTGTCAATTTTGTTGGCAATTTCTGGGCGAAAAGACAAATTTTTCATTTCAATCGAACTTCTTGAATTTTGATTGGTCCAATCTAAATCTATATCAGTATATTTTTGCTTTGGTATAATTTCAAACAAATCAGAATTGGTTGCTTTTGCAAGATTTTTTGCAACTTTTTCAGTCGTCCCTGTTGCACTAAAATAAACTACTAAACTTTTCATTTTTCCTCCTAAACATCTAAATATTTTTTATAAAATTCGACTATTTTGTCAAACGGTATGACTTTTAAATTGTCATACAAATCCACATGCACAGCATTTGGTATAATCATTAATTGCTTGTTGTCCCCTTTTAATTTTTTAAATGCATCCTTACTGAAATAGCAAGAATGGGCATTTTCGCCATGTATCATGAGGACAGCATTTTTAATTTCATTCGAATAAGTCAAAATTGGCATATTAATAAACGACAAAGAAGACGTCTTATTCCAACCATTGTTTGAATTTAAAGAACGAATATGATAGCCTCTTTTTGTTTTGTAATATGAAAAGTAATCTTTAACAAATTGTGGGGCATCTTCTGGCAATGGATCCACAACGCCACCAGCTAAAGCATAATCATTATTTTTATAATCAATCGTCCTTTGCTTGTTTAATTCTTCTTTTAATTTATATCTGTTTTCTTCATCTAAACTATCAAAATATCCAAAAGCATTTACTCTTGACATATCATACATCGTTGATGTAACAGTAGCTTTTATTCTCGTGTCTATTGCGGCAGCATTTAATGCCATCCCTCCCCAACCACAAATTCCTAAAATACCGATTTTATTTTCATCAACGTCACCTCTTGTAGCCAAAAAGTCAACAGCTGCACAAAAATCTTCTGTGTTTATATCGGGCGAAGCAACATATCGTGGTTTTCCTCCGCTTTCTCCTGTAAATGATGGATCAAAAGCAATTGTCAAAAACCCATAAGTTGCAAGGGTTTGTGCATAAAGCCCTGACGCTTGTTCTTTTACAGCCCCAAAAGGTCCACTAACTGCTATTGCTGGCAACTTATCTTTTGAATTTTTAGGTTTATACAAATCCGCCGCTAATGTTATACCATAACGGTTGTGAAAGGTAATTTTTTCATGATCGACATTTTTGTTTTGTGGGAAAGTTTTGTCCCACTTTCTACTTAAATCTAATTTTTCTTCAACAAACATTTTATATCTCCTTTTATTTTAAAAATTCAATTAACACACTTTCTCTGCCCAAACAACGCTTTAAATTGGTTATGTCAACGACTTTACCTATTTTAGAATATAGATAATCTGATAAAAACGTCTCGTAAAATACAACCACGCAGTTATTTCCCCAAAGCATTATATCCCCAGCATGTATCGTAGTTGTTTTACTAGCATTGGTTGGCAAAGTTGTGTTTAAATGACAATATTTCTCGTTCCCGTTTAATTCATTCATTTTTAAAGTCACTGGCAACATATTGTAAAACGCTTTTGCAGTGCTATTGTTTTCCAATTTTACATCAAAAATATTATTATCTATAATGATTTTCATAACTCTCCTTTTAATGTAATAAGATTAACTTTTCCGCACACACATGTAAAGTTTGCTTTATCTCAACTCGATTACGTTTGTTGTTAATGTAGCAAACAGAAAACAAACCTTAATTTGAAAAACTTGTTTTGCATTTTTTAAAAATTTGACTTTATTTTAATGTTTTTATTTAATTATGATTGTTTTCATGTTTGTTATAGACGTATATAATGCGAAGTTATACATATGCATTGCAACATATTTTCTGTTAATTTAACAAATTCACAAAAAAGATGCTGGCAACCAAAGACTTTTAAACTTTTCTGCCCATATAATAAAAATATTAGCCTTTTTGCTAATATAAATAATGATTTGATTGACAGATACCGCAAATTTTGATTAAAATGTTTTTAGCTAACCAAAGTAAATCACGAGTAGTTGTTCAGTCCCCGGATAAAAATTTGGCATCAAAGCAAAAAGAGTTAGCTAAGATTATTTCTGTATGCGGGCTTCCACAAACATGTAAAACGACTTTTTCTAAAAAACACAAAGGTGTTCTAGACAATACTAACATCATAGTTTAAAGAGCCTTAAGAAATTGGTTTCGAAAAAAAATAGACAGAACTATATAAATAAATGGGGGTTAAAACACGGCGATCAAGAAGAAACTTTTCCACTACTTAATAAAGAATTTATCTTTTAGAAAGAAAATTTTTCTAGCTACAACTCGATCTTTGATTTTGCCGTTTTAGATTTAAAGCAAGTTTTGACCGCTACAGACAAAAATGATATAATTCTTTGTTTTGGTTTTGGAGACAAAGAAAACAACCAAATATTAAAAACAATAAAAAATATGAGCATAATATGTTTACAAAAACACTATATGTTTACAAAAACACTTTAAAAAGTTGAAAACTACTATATATTTGGGGAGATTTTATTTCAAGATCAAAACAACATTTTGATTTGTCAAACGCATAAATTAAAATATTTCGACACCACCATTGATAAAGAAAATGTTTTTAACAATTCTATGGATCAAATAATAAAATTATTGAACTAAAAATGCTCAATAAAAATAAGAGTATTATAAAAACCATAGTATTAAAAATAGTATAAAATTTTATAATTTAAGGAAAAAAAATATGGCACAAAACAAAAATTATTTACATAGCGAATTAATTACCTTTGCTAATGTTGAAGAAGCTATTAAACTTCAAAATTCGATTTTTCCACGAGAAAATGCTAAAAAAAATTTTCTGGACGCTATAAAAGAAGGCATTGAAGCAAAAGTCCCAACAAAATTTCAAACCCAATATTTTTTAGTAAAAGATGAAAACAATGAAGCTGTTGGGTTATGGGGGCATTATATTGAAGATCGCAATGATGAATGTTGGTTGGGTTGGTTTGGTGTAAAAAATGAAATGCGTAAAAAGGGTTATGGCACTCAAATTTTTAAAATCTTTGAAAATTGGGCGAAAGAAAATGGATTTAAAACCATAAGACTTTATACTGATGAAGTTGACAACGCTCAGGCTTGTGTATTGTACGAAAATATGGGAATGATAAAAGAATATTATAAAAACAGTGATGATATTACAAAGGATGTTGGCGACATCGTAATTTATTCAAAATCACTTACGGGTGAAGTTGTCGATTTATGGAACAACAAATTTATAAATATAAAGGGTCAAAAAGATAAGGAAGAATATTATAAAAAAAATTAGATTAGTAATTTAGATTTTAAAACTCTTAAATATTTTGTTAAAATGACCATAAAACATATAAGACTGATTGCAAGGCAATGCTTTAAACTCAAAAGCTTTTGTTGTGGTTTGTTTTTTTTATTTTTCAATTTTGCTAGTTAACTTTGCAAAAGACGTCGACTTTAATTTGCTTTAATTTAAATTAACTTTACAAAAGCATCAACTTAAATTGTTTTAATTCAAAATCCAAAGAGCTAAATTTAATGATGTCGCGATATAAATCCAAATGGGATAAATTAATAAAAGATTTGCATACCATCTTTCTGTTCTTAACATTTCAATTACTAAAAAGGTTGCGAAAAACGCGTTTAATATTATTAAAATGTTTCCTAGCAGCAATTGATTTAGTGTAAAAAAGACCAAACACCATAAAACATTTAAAGCTCCATTTATTATGCTGAGGATTAACATTTTTTTGTCTACAAAAGCTTCTTTGTACAATAAAGAAAAGACTATTGCGAAAAGAATATAAATTATTGTCCACACGATTGGTATAACTATATTTGGTATCCACTGAGTTGGGGTATTGAGTTTAGAATACCATTCCATACCAAGATTGACAAAAAGGCTACCAAGTCCTGCTACCAATAAAACTGAAGCAATAATTAAAATTATATTAAATGTGTCTTTTTTAGTTAGTTTCATACTTTTTGTTTATTAAAAAATTAAAAAAATATGAAAATATAGATAATTTTTATTAAATTATTAATCCTCCGCCAAATCTGCTTCAAATTTTGTTTTTTGTACTGTGCCTATTGGATGCTTTGGTGGTGCATAAACTGAATACAGTTTTAAAGGAATGTTTTGCTCGTTGATAATGTTATGCCAAGTACCAGCAGGAATTATTATTGCATAATTGTCATTTGCATTACCAAAAAATTTTACATCAGGTTTGGTTTTGCCCATATATACTGATGCAACTCCATATTCAACTCTTAAAAACTGGTCAAGATTTTCATGTAATTCTAGTCCTATCTCACCTCCCGGTATTATTGACATGACCGTTACTTGCAAATGTTCGCCAGTCCAAATCGCTTTGCGATAATTGTTGTTGCATTTTGTTTCTTTGTCAATATTTACAACAACAGGCTGATTGCCTAAGTCACTGTTAATTTGATTTTTAACCATATTAAACTCCTTTAACTTATATTAGTTATGCACATTGAAAAACAAATGTGAAAAACTAAAATTTTAAGATTTGAATGTCAATTTTGCCATAATAAATGCTTTCCAACTTACAAACAACGTTCGTTTTAAGGCTTAATGGATAGCGATATATATAAAAATACAAACGTAACAAAAAATCTTGGCAACACAAGACAAGCAAAAAAAAGATTAGTAAATAATTAGGCACAAACGTTTCTTTTATCAAAAAAAATCTGTTTAAGCTTTCTTAACAGGTTTTTTATCTATCCAAAATGATTTTAAAAATGCCTCTTACATACTTCTGCCAAATCCACCTTCATCACCCAAATTCTTGTCATCTCTTTTAAACGAATCTATTAAACGCAACAACTCTTCATCTTGTTTGTTTGAATTCAAACGTATTATTTCTTCAAAATTGTTTTTATATTCATTTTTCTGTTTTTCAAGTAATAATTTAGAAATATTTAGCAGGTCGCATTTATTGTTTGGGTTAAAATCTACGCCAATGCATTTTTCTTTATTCGGAGATTTTAAGTTTGAAATCACTATATTTTTTGTGTTTGAATCAACATAGGCGTACTTAAGAGCAGAACAACCATACAAAGAAGATAAATCCAATTTTTTTATTCCTGGCTCAAATTCTACTTTTTCTAAATTAGGGTTAAATGCAAAACAAAATAAACCAAATTTTTTAACAGTTGACGGAATAACAATTTTTGACAATGCTGGCACCCCTTCAAAAGCCCTGCTCTCAATTTTAGTTACTCCATAAGGAATAAAATATTTAGTTTTAGCAAATGAAACTGGGCAAGAAACCAACACATCGCCCTTTTTATTAAAAAGTATTCCGTCTTTACTACTAGAAAACTCTTTGTTGCCTTTTATCACATAAAACTTGTTAATAAAATCCAATTGGCTCCTTATTTTTTGTATCATAAAAAAGTCATTAGCCTTAGGATCAATAAGCAAACAATTTATCCATCTTATCACACGTCCCAAGCTATCCGTTTCGGTGTCCACAATAATTGAAAAGGTTCCTCGCCTATTTTTATTCACTCACCCCTCCAATAAATTTTCCCTATTATAGCTCAATTTTGAGTTTTTGTCAATAGCTTAAATTTTAATGTTTTAAAAATAATTTAACTTTGAACAGGACTAGTTAATCAAATCCAACTTAAAAAACACCCTAGTTTTAAGGTGTTTTTTTTGTCTTTTATTATTTACAAAATTCTCATTTTGACTTACAGCCAAAATTTTGCCCAAAACAACACTGCTTTTTCATTTAGTTAATTCCTTTTCGATAAACTAAACTTTTCTTTAAAATCAACATCACTTTAGCCTCGTACGTTTTTTCTTTTTGCTAAATCCATAATTATTGATCCATTAATATTTTAAATAAAGTTGTTTTTTTTAGCTAAAAGCATTAAACAACATCATTTTGTTTGACATGTTAGTAATAATAATGTTAAAATGGCGTAAATTAAAATTAAAGGAGTTTTTATGAAACGAGTTTCGCGTCCATTTATGTTTACAGGACTTTTAATAAGCCTTTTCGCATTTATCGGGAGCTTAGCACTTTGTGCCTTTCTTGTTGTGACGTATATGTCAATAGCTGCATCAATAGGAAATGAAATAACAAATCTTGTTTATTTTATAGTAATAGGTGCTTACATTATAATTATGATTTTTGCACTTTTGGGATTGATTTTTTCTGCAGTCTCTTTATCACGTTGCAACCTTTCCCCATCTGAATTTTATGAAAAAAAAGGTATGGTAATTGCAACATTGGTCTTCAACATACTAATCGCAGTGCTTTATCTCATTTCATTGTTTACAGCATTTAATTTTGTAGCGTTAATCATGTTGTTAGTCTTTGTGATTTCATCTGTCTTCATCATTGTTGATCTTGCTAAAAACAAAAAACTTTTAGCGAAAGAAGATGAAGAAAAGACTCAAAAAACAGATGAAAAAGCTCAAATAAAAACAACAAACGAAACGAAATCGGAAGAATAAAACCTCTAATTAGAGGTTTTTTTAAATACATAAGTTTTTATATGTAAAAATTTTACACTTTTAATCTAAGTTAGTTATTTTTAGACAATTAAGAGGATTTATGAAAATTTTAAGTAAAACAGACAGTTTAAATCAAATTAGAAAACTGGGGCTTAACACAGTCCCAGAAATTGTTGTAAGCCCATCAAATCTAAACAAGATAGATGAATTTGTAAAAAAATATCCCGTTTCGCAATATGTTTTACGCGACACGAGTCAACCGCTAGGTCATTATTTTTACGCAAGCAAAGATGAAATTAAAGAGATAGCCAAAAATTTTACATCTAATTTTTCGTTGGCTGTTTCCTTTTATTCATATGGCAAATTTCTTCTGATTGGTGACATCATGATTAGTGGTGATAAAGTTGAACTTACAGCATCCACAAACAACAGCGCCAACCATCGAAATGCCGATGAAATTTCAATTTTTTCTAATCTCTATGACGATGAACTTTGGAAAATTAAGGGATTTAATGAGCTGGCAAAATACATCGCCGATAAAAACTTAATGGACATTATTGTTGAATTTGTAGTTTTTGACAAAAAAGTTGGAACAAAAAAAGAAAAAGTTTTAATTACTGAATTAAGAACTGAATATTGATTTTAACAGTATTTTAAAATATAAAAAAGGCTTTGTTTACAAAGCCTTTTTTTGTGTTTGTTTTATTTTAAATTGCACCGTCTTCTTTTACAACCACAGGCATTACATCACGGTATTTTTTAAGACCTGTCCCTGCTGGAATAAGTTTTCCTATAATAACATTTTCTTTAATACCCATCAAGTTGTCAACTTTTCCTTTTAACGCTGCATCTGTAAGTACACGAGATGTTTCTTGGAAGGAGGCAGCTGACAAGAATGATTCTGTCGACAAAGCGGCTTTTGTTATGCCAAGCAATATTCTCTTCGCCGTAGCAGGAACACCACCTTCAGAAAGCACACGGTTGTTTTCCTCTTCGCATTTGTAAAGGTCAACTATGTCGCCAGGCAACAAATTTGTGTCACCAGATGACTCAATTTTTACTTTTTTAAGCATTTGACGAACTATTATTTCAACGTGTTTGTCATTAACTCCAACACCTTGGCTTCTGTAAGCGCCAATAACTTCTGAAAGAAGGTAATCTTGCAAGCCTTTAACACCCCTCAATCTTAACAATTCACTAGGATTGATTGGCCCTTGAGAAAGCTGACTTCCTGGCTCAACATTATCACCATTTTTTACCGTCAATATTGCAGGTTTTTTAATCTCATATTCTGTGTCGCCATCTTTGGACTGAACTGTGATGATATAATATTTTGCATCTTGTTTTATGCTAACTTTTCCTGCGACTTCACTTAACACGCATTCACCTTTTGGTCTACGAGCTTCGAAAATTTCTTCAACTCTTGGAAGACCTTGTGTGATGTCGGCCGCTGATGCAGAACCACCAGAGTGGAAAGTTCTCATCGTAAGCTGTGTTCCTGGTTCACCAATGGATTGAGCAGCAATAATACCAACAGCTTCGCCGATAGTAACTTGTGCCTTTCCAGAAAGATCTCTACCATAGCATTTTGCGCACACACCATGTTTGCATTTACATGTAAGCAGTGTTCTGATTTGAACACGTTTTATGCCTGCTTTTTCTATTTCACTTGCTTGCTCTTTGCTAATCATTTCATTTGATTTTACAATAATCTCGCCTGTTTTTGGGTTGACTACATCATCAACTGCAACACGACCATAGATTCGTTCAGCAAGCGTTTCTTGAATGTTTCCGCCTTGGTACAAATCGCTCACCCACATACCTTTGATCGCTTCTCCATTGTCAGCAAAGCAGTCTTCGGTTGTTACAACAACATCTTGTGAAATGTCAACTAGCCTTCTTGTCAAATAACCAGAATCGGCTGTTTTAAGAGCCGTATCCATAAGACCTTTTCTGGCACCACGTGCTGACAAGAAATGTTCTACCGGTTGCAACCCTTGAATAAAGTTTGATTTTACTGGAATATCAATTTTTTGACCAGAAGCAGCAGTTTTCAACCCTACCATACCACATAATGTTGCAAGGTGGTGGGCGTTACCACGAGCTCCTGAAATGATAATAGTTTTAAGTGGATTGCCATCTTCAAGTAAATTTAATGTGTCCTTATCAATCTTACCTTGAACGTCATTCCAAATATCAACGTTAGAGTCAATTCTTTCATCATTTGTAATCAATCCACGTTTAAACAATTTTTCATTTTCCATAACTTTTGCTTCAGCTTCAGCAACATATGCTTTTTTGGTTTCTGGCTCATTCCCGTCAAAAGCATTTATTGTGTTTGCCACCAAAGTTGAATATTTATATCCAAGGTCTTTAATTTTATCAATCAAAATCGAGCACTCGGTTGTGCCAAGCTTGTTGTAGGCTTGAGCAATGATGTTTTTTAAATCGTTCTTCGTTACAATCTTATTGCATTCAAGTTCACAATAATTTTCTTCTTTAGTTCTATCAATTAATAGACCTTGCGGCATGTTTTGAGAGAAAATAATTCTACCAACAGAGGTCGTTATACGTTTAGAATAAATTTTCCCATCAACTTCTTTCGTGAAACGAACTTGTATTTCTGCTTGAATGTCTAATTCACCTGTTTGATAAGCTATGATTGCCTCTTCAGGAGATGCAAACACACTTTTTTCTCCTTTCATGCCAGGCAAAATCTGTGTCATTGAATAGCAACCCAAAATAACGTCCTGAGTTGGAGTAACAATTGGTTCACCATCGGCAAGCTTTAAAATGTTGTTTGAAGCTAGCATTAACACCCTAGCTTCCGTTCTCGCATCAATCGAAAGAGGAACGTGAACAGGCATTTGGTCACCGTCGAAGTCAGCATTGAAAGCCGTGCAGACTGATGGGTGAAGTTTGATAGCTCTACCTTCAACAAGCACAGGCTCGAAAGCTTGAACTGAAAGTCTGTGCAAGGTAGGAGCACGGTTCAACAAAACAGGGTGCTCTTTGATAACATCGGCGAGTATGTCCCAAACGATAGGTTTTTCGCGTTCGATCATGCGTTTAGCACTTTTAATGTTGTTGGACTTGTTTAATTCTATCAGTTTGTTGATAATAAATGGCTTAAAAAGTTCTAGTGCCATTTCTTTTGGCAATCCGCATTGATACATTTTAAGTTCTGGCCCAACGACGATAACTGAACGGCCAGAATAATCGACACGCTTACCAAGTAAATTTTGTCTAAATCTGCCCTGTTTGCCACTTAACATTGCAGTCAAAGATTTTAAATCTCTTTGTTTTGAGCCTTGAACAGCTCTACCACGTTTGCCGTTGTCAATCAAGTTGTCAACAGCTTCTTGCAACATACGTTTTTCGTTTCTTATAATGACTTCTGGCGCTCCAAGCTCCATAAGTTTTTTAAGACGATTATTTCTGTTGATTACACGTCTATACAAGTCATTAAGATCTGACGAAGCATATCTTCCACCATCAAGTGGAACCATTGGTCTTAAATCTGGTGGAAGAACAGGAAGAACATCAAGAACCATCCATGTTGGATTATTTCCACTCTTTAAGAATGATTCAACAACTTCTAGCTTTTTAATTGCCTTTATGCGTCTTTGTCCCTTCATGGTAGGCAAGGATTTTTTAAGCTCTTTACTCTCCTTTTCAAGATCGACTTGTGAAAGCAATTTTTTAATCGCTTCGGCACCCATTAAAGCTTCAAAAGATCCATATCCATATTTTTCAATTGCATCGCGATACTCTTTGTCAGTTATGACTTGTTTGTAAGTAAAGTCTGTGTCTTTAGGATCGATAACAATGTAATTTACATAATAAACTATCTGCTCTAACACTTTTGGTGTTAAATCAAGCAATGTGCCAATCCTTGAAGGAACAGAGCGAAAATACCAAATATGAGTCACAGGAGCTGCGAGCTCTATATGCCCCATTCTTTCACGTCTAACTTTTGCTCTTGTCACCTCAACACCACATTTATCACAAACAACACCGCGATATCTTATGCGTTTATATTTCCCGCAATGGCATTCCCAGTCCTTTCTAGGTCCAAAAATTTTCTCACAGAAAAGCCCATCTTTTTCAGGTTTTTGCGTGCGATAATTGATAGTTTCAGGTTTTGTCACTTCACCATGCGACCATTCACGTATCTTTTCTGGCGAAGCGATTCCAATTCTTATGGAATCAAAGTTGTTAAGTTCAAACATAACTTTCTCCCTTTTGTTTGTTATTCGTCAAAATCTCCAAAATCGTCGAAGAGGTCTGCTTCACTGAATTCTGATCTAGAAGCCTCTTCTTCCATTGATTCTTTTACTTCATCCTTTTCTTCTTCTTTGCTTTCTTGAGCAAGAAGTTCATCAAAATCTAATGACAATTCATCAAAATCATGTTCTGCTTCCACAGGTGCAACATGTTGATCTTGTTCGTCCATAGAAAGTTCATTAATAGAAATTTCTTGATTGTCGTCTGTCAAAATCTTAATGTCGAGCCCAAGTGATTGCAATTCTTTTACAAGCACTTTAAATGATTCAGGTATGCCAGGCTCAGCAATAGGTTGACCACGAATGATTGATTCATACGTTTTTACTCTACCAGTCACATCGTCTGATTTGATTGTCAACATCTCTTGTAAAACATGGCTTGCGCCATATGCTTCAAGAGCCCAAACTTCCATTTCACCAAATCTTTGGCCACCAAACAACGACTTACCTCCAAGAGGTTGTTGAGTGATAAGCGAGTAAGAACCGATAGAACGAGCATGAATTTTTGAATCAACCATGTGTTCTAGTTTAAGCATATATTTTGTCCCGACCGTTACAGGGTTTTTAAAAGGCTCACCTGTTCGTCCGTCATAAAGCTGAACTTTTCCATCTGCTGGGAAATTGTTGCTCACAAGAAGCTCTCTAATTTGGTCTATGTTTGCACCGTCAAAATCAGGAGTTGCAATTTTCCAACCGAGGCTTCCTGCAACAAGCCCGAGATGTGTTTCAAGCACTTGACCAACGTTCATACGTGAAGCAACTCCCAAAGGATTTAGCAAAATGTCTACAGGTTTACCGTTGGCCATAAAAGGCATATCGTTTTCAGGCATTATGATAGAAACAACACCCTTATTTCCATAACGGCCTGCCATTTTGTCTCCGACAGACAACTTACGTTTTTGAGCGATGAAGACCTTAACCATCATGTTTACGCCAGCTTCAAGTTCGTCTTTATTTTTCTTTGAGAAAACTTGAACGTCAACTACAACACCCTCGCTACCATGTTTAACACGTAATGATGTGTCACGCACTTCTCTTGCTTTGTCACCAAATATAGCTCTCAAAAGTCTTTCTTCAGGTGTAAGTTCTGTTTCTCCCTTTGGAGTAACTTTACCAACCAAAATATCTCCTGGTCTAACTTCTGCACCAATTCTGATAATTCCATTTTCATCAAGATTTTTTAATGCTTCTTCACCAAGGTTTGGAATATCTCTCGTTATTACCTCATCACCAAGTTTAGTGTTTCGGCAATAAATTTCCTCATCTTTTAAAATAATTGTAGTGTAAACATCTTCTTTGACGAGTCTTTCGTTGATCAAGATAGCATCTTCGAAGTTGTATCCTTCCCAGTTCATGTAAGCAACTAAAACGTTTTTACCAAGAGCCAGTTCGCCATTATCACAAGCAAATCCGTCATAAATGACATCTCCCGCCTTAACCTTGTCACCTTTCTTTACACAAGGTTTTTGATTGTTGCAAGTTTCTGCGTTGGTTTTTTCAAATTTAGTCAACTTGTAAATATCTTCATCACCATTATCTGTTAAGATTCTAATTTCATCAGCACTAACATACGAAACTTTTCCATCTCTTTTAGCAATACCCAAAGCTCCACTATCACGTGCTACTATATGTTCCATGCCTGTACCAATAATAGGCGCTTCTGGACGAAGCACTGGCACAGCTTGACGTTGCATGTTTGCTCCCATAAGAACACGGTTTACTTCGTTTGAATTAAGGAATGGAATAAGTGAACTTCCTACTGAAATATATTGACGAGGCGAAACGTCCATAAAGTCAATTTGACTTGCTGGAACTTCGGCTATTACTGCTCCATGACGAGCCATAATTCTTTTGTTTACAAAACGTCCGTTTTCATCTAACGGTTCAATAGCTTGCGCGATGTAAGCAGTGTCTTCAACATCTGCCATTTTATAAACATAATTTTTAGAAACAATCCCTGTTTCTTTGTCAACTGGTCTATAAGGTGTTTCCAAGAAACCATATTCGTTTACTTTTACATATGTTGCAAGAGTGTCGATCAAACCGATATTTTGTCCTTCTGGTGTTTCAATAGCACAAATTCTTCCGTAATGTGTGTAATGAATATCACGTATGCCAACATCAGCTCTTTCTTTTTTGACACCTCCAGGACCGACAGCAGAAATACGACGTTTTTGAGACAATTCTGAAAGTGGATTTTTTTGCTCTAGTAGTTGCGAAAGCTGTGATTGAGCAATAAAATCTTTAAGCGCTTTGTTGACTGGCTTTGGGTTTATGATTTGCGAAGGAGTAACTTGATCAAGTTCTTTTCCTTGCAAAGATTCTTTTATGTTTGTTACAAGTTTTTGAACACCTGGTCTAAAAGCTCGTGTAAGCAAAAGTTCACCAACTGTTGACAACCTTTTGTTTGAAAGATGATCGACTAAATCTATCTTTCCGATTCCTTCTAAAACATCAAGATAACAACTGATCGTAGCCAAAATATCATCCATTGTCAAAGTACTAACAATCAAGCTTTTGGCATTAGCTTTAATAGCATCTAAACGTTTTTCTTTTGTTTTGTTTTCTTTTAAAATTTGCATAAGCGTTGGATAATAAACCTCTTCAGTAATTCCAAGCGCTTTTTCATCACATGGGAAAACCGCAGAAAGGCGAACACGATTGTTTCCTCTCATAAGATGGCGTTTGCCATTTACAGAAACCCAAACTTCGTTTACACCAGCATCCTGCACTTTGCGAGCAGATTCTTTTGTGAACACCTCTCCTGCTTTTACTAAGACTTCGTCATCAACGACAACGTTGTCCGCACTGATAAGCCCTTCAATTCTATTTGCTAAAGACAAACGTTTGTTAAACTTAAATCTGCCAGCTTTTGCAAGGTCATAGTAACTGTCTGAGAAAAAGAAATTGTTAAGATAATTTCTTGTTGACTCTGCAGATGGGACATCTGAAGGACGCGACTTTCTGGCAAATTCCAAAAGAGCCTCATCTTGAGTTTGTTGTGGTTCGCGATCAAGCGCTGCTTTAATGTAACGGTTGTCCCCAAACAATTTCAAAATTTCTTGACTTGAAAAGCCAAAACACTTTAAAAACAACCCAATAGAAAACTTGTCGGCACGATTAACCACCATTTTTAATGCTTCGTTTGCGCCTTGGACAATTTCTAAATACATTCCTCTGCTTGGCATCATTTGAGCTTGAAGAGTGGAATTGTCATCTTTTTCACGAGTAATATAAACACCTGGTGATCGAACAATTTGGGAAACAACGACCCTTTCGATACCGTTTGTTATAAAAGACCCCGTCTCAGTCATAAGAGGGATGTCACCAAAGAAAACCTCTTGTTCAACTGCCTCGCCCGTTTCTTCAACAACAAAGCGAGCTTTAATTTTAAGAGGCACAGAGTAGGAAGCGCCCCTTCTTTTGCATTCCTTGATAGAATACTTTGGCTCGGTCGCCAAATTCATATCAAGAAAATAGAGTTTTGCCTTTCCACTGTAATCTACAACAGGTGAAAACTCATCAAGAACACTTCTAATGCCGTGTTCTATAAATTGTTTGTAAGAATCTTTTTGAATATCAAGCAAGCCTGGAATAGGCGCGATATCTTCTAATTTTGAAAAAGAATATCGTTCTGTTTTTCCGAATTTTTGTTTTTTGATGTTAAGTGACATAATTGGCCTCTCTTCTTAAAATCTACGACTATATGCAAGTTGACTTACACAAAAAAAAGGGATGACAACACACAAAAGGTGTCGCCTAATCCCTTTCCGTTTAAGCATATTTCATCATTTTTATCTTTGCCTGCAACATTCGTCTTGTTTATTCTAGCACACATTATCGTTTTTGTCAACAGTTTTTTATAAAAATGTTGCCAAAAGTTGTAAAAATATACCTTTTATGTCAAAATTTTGAAGGATTTGAATTTGAAAATTCAAAAAATCGAAATTGTTATATCTTCATATTTGTTTCGAAAGCCAATGTTGAAAAGGCAGAGCTTGAAGCAATCCAAATAATGTTATCGCATTTTTCAAAATTCAATGTCCTTTTCGTTTTATTGTTTTCAATTTTACTATCGGTAAATCCAACAAATTTATAGTACGCTTTTTCTGACAAACTATCAAAAGATAGGTTGATCGAAAGGTCTCCTTCCGTTGGCGAATCAATTCCGAGTAATGCAAATAAACCATCTAAGTTGTTTTTATACTTATTAAGATCGCCTCCATCTAATGTCATAAACATTCCATAATATGCTTCCAAATTTAATCTATCCAAATAACTTTCTGTTTCTGACAAATTCGTTACATTATAATCATATAAGCTTTTACCTAATTCATTTTGATTTATTACAAACTGCGTATTGCCTTTTAGTATAGTTATTGTTGTAAATCCTTGCGTTAAATAATCGTATTTGTTGTATTGAGATTCAGTACCTGAATCATCAAAATTCCAAATTGCCGAGTTGTAAACATTTTTCACATTTTCTTCGTTTAGAATTCCTTTGAATGAATTCTCGTAGAAAAATCCCCCAATTGAGTTGTCGTTTGAAGTCTGCTCTTCCCCTGCATAAATGTAAGAATTTGGCGTATATTCCAATATTCCTCCTGGGCCCACAGTTGACTTTCTTACAACCTGTCTTTCTGATCCACTCTGCGAGAGATCTCGTATAGAAATGTCATAAAGAGATGTTGAATAAATTGAATCTAGAGAGATGTTTCGTGTCTCCGCACCGCCGATTAATGCCCCAACATTGGCAGTAACAGGCACTGAATACGTGTAAACATCTAGCTCCATATTTGACCAAACATATGAATTAGTTATGTTTAACCTAGTTAAATTTGCGTTTACCCCTTCTTCATTGGACGCAATTCTACCTACAATCCCTCCTAGTACTGGTGATGCATTTTGTCCTTCAACTCTCAGCACTCCTTCCTTGACGGCGATCTCATTCAACTCAACGCTTGTGCCACCATTTTCGACATATCTTACTTCCCCTATGACACCGCCCAAGATGTTTCTAGCAGTGATGCTGGCATCAACTAATGTCCTTGAAATAGAAATTGCACCCCCACTCACTGCCCCAACAACACCTCCTACATAAGAAATGGTGTTGACAGAAACACTTGCACTTGCTTGATTTTGAATTGAAAAGCTTTGCCCCATATAGATGTAATCAAGCTTTGCTTTGTCACTTGCCAAGCCTACCACACCTCCAACAGCAGTTGCAACATAAGGTTTGAGATCAAATATTTCAAGATTTTCATCAGTCCCATAAACGTAAGCGTTTGTTAAAGTCCCCTTAAGCTCGCCGACAACAATTCCGCCATATGAATGGGCTTTTATTTTCATAGCAGAATTTATGTTTAGAGAAACATGGTCTGCTGAAACTTGTGAAGCAATTCCACCAAACGCCAACCCTGCTTTGTCGGCAAACACATTTACCGCACCTCTATTTAACGTGACGTTTGATATTTTCCCAATACCACCAGCATAACCTAGTATTCCTCCGCCATAAGAAAGTTTGTCTATCGTTGAAGAAACAATGTCGTTTGTGTCATCCGTTGAAGGAACATAAGAAGCGAATGAGCCAACATAAGCATCGATGTTTTTAATGTTGAAATTTTCAGTTGCATATCCTATTACACCGCCGACAACATTTTTGCCACTTACTGTAACTATATCTTCAGTGGTGTTTTCACTTTCATCTTCACTTTTTACGCCTTTAACAGATATGTTGAACACGTTTGCATTACGAACAGTACCTGCCAAACAACCAACAGCGTTTACATTTGAGAAGTTGACAACTTCAGGTATGATTATTAAATTTGAAACGGAAGCAAAATTAACACTACTGCCTGAAATTTCGCTAAACAATCCAGCATAATCGATTACTTTGTTTGATGTAATTCTAATGCCCCTGATTGTCATACCATTTCCGTCAAAACTGCCCTTTAAGGATTTGTTGTATAAGTTGGAATAATCCCCTGGCATGCTTGAATAATCGATTTCACAAGCTAGACGATAATATCCTGTTAAAATATTGCTAGAGTTGGACATATAACTTTCCATTGTTTCAGGCGAATGTATAACAAATGGATTAAATGCACTGCCATCTGCCGGTGAAGATGGTGCTGTTTCATAATGATAAGTTATTTCACCATTTGGGCTTGTAGTCATTCCAGTGTTTATCCTTTGTCCATTTGAAATCATGTTTGCTGAAACGAGTTCAAGTCTTCCTCCTGCAAATTGCATGCCATTAAACAGATTGCTTGTCTGCCCTGAACTGTAAAACCAAACAGAGTTGTAACTTGGAGTCGTTGAATAACCATATGAAGAAAATTTTTCTTCCAAATTTGCAAATTCATTAATTAGAGAATCAGTATTACTAGTGTCAAAATTTAATGGCAAAACGCCTTCCAAAGTTGGTATTAAAAGACTGTTGTTAATTTCATTTCCTTTTATATAATAACAATCTACAAATTTTCCTGACACGATGTCACTAGCAAAAATATAATCATTTGCACTGGAATCACGGACTATAAAACTGGTTGAAAAGCTTCTGCTTATTGATCCAGAATTGTAGAAAGCAAACCCTGCGCTCATACCACCCGATTGAATTGGAAGGTTTGAATAGCAATCGGCAATCTCCCCTTCATTGTTAAACACGAATGATGAAGCAGACACGCTTGATGAAATCATACTTGTCTTACCGTTTTCAGTTTGAAGAGAATAAGGTCTTGTGCTTGAAACATAGCCCGACGTAAAGCTGGTTAAAATTTTTCCATTTAAAGTGTTTTCTCCCACAAATCCACTGGTGCTAAACACGTCAAGATAAATAGACGTCGAAACAAGCATTCCTTCTTTAAATGCCGTAGAGGCAATAATGTTGCTGTTTTGCCCAACAACACCACCAATTGTTATTACAGACTGAACATTTACTTTTGACAAGCTGTTAGTCAAATAGCCTGAGTTTTGTCCTACTATTCCTCCAAAATAGAACCCACTTGTTGAAGGATCACTGTCAAACGTAACAAACAACTTTGCTCCACTCGCCATCTCAACTTGAGCGTTGTAAATTGAGCCGTTGTTGACTCCCGCGACTACACCTATTGATGCTGTCGTTGTTGCAGAAGAATTGAATGTGACAGCCTTGTTTGTTTCTCCACCAATTCTCACTTTAACGTTTTTTATAAAAGTGCTTGGCCCTACGCTCCCGAACAGACCGGCAACATCTACTGACCCTAATTGATAAACAGGGCTGTCAAATATAAAGTAATGATTGTTTCCATCGAAGGTAGCAATTTCTGTGTTTAAAGGCACAAAGTCTTCACTAGGAACGACTATATCGTTTAACAAAATATAATGCCCACCTGCTGTCATATTTAAGAATTCTTCATATGTCGTAATTGGATTTGGGCTTTCTTCTGAACCACGAAGGAATGAGTAAACATCTATTTCAACATCTATTACTTCATAACCTTCTGGATAATCACCACCTACTCTCTCTGTCCAAACATATTGACCAGACTGCACTTTGTACTGTCCACTATATGAGAAGAAATAATGTCTGTTTGTTGGATCATGTGCCACATAAGTTGTAAAGCTATAGCCTGAAGTAGAAAGGTAGCGAGTCGAAATACTATCCGTAGTTGTAACTGTGCTTTTCGTCGATTTATCTTTTTGCAAAGGTGTTGGATAAATTTGAACACCTTCATTATTGTTTGCGTTTAAGTCGGTGTAATAAGTCCAAATGCCATTTGCTTTTAAACTTTCTATAAAAACACTTAACTTGTTTAAAACTGATTGATTAGAAGGGTTGTATTCTAACATCTCATCAAAATTGAAAGATAACTCTGTCCTTTCTCCAACTGCCGATGTAACAACGCCACCATTCATGCCTTCTATTAAATCTTCATCTTCCGCATTTGGCAAGCGATTTATTACATATTCCAACATAGTAAGTTGCAAAGTCGCCGAAGTTTCACTTGTTTGCCCAAATTCATCGAGCTTTGATGCCGAAACTGTTAGTGTAAAGTCTTTTCCTCCATTTTCATCATAGTCAGTGATTTCGTCATTTGTCATGACAAGATAATATCCGTCATCGCGTAATTCTATCGTCGCTATGGAAGGATCAGACGACAAAACACTTAAAGTTGAAGCGTCATAACCCTCGTTTTTTACATCTAATTTGTATTCCACACCCCTTGCAACTTGGTCTTTATAAGGATAGCCATCTATTTCAATGCTAACCGCATCTTTACGAAGCAACGTGTAATCAAATTGCTTGTAATAATTCCCACCGTCTTGTTCAGCGGTTATAACAATTCCAACGCTTGTCCCATCAATTACAGATTTGTTTGAAAAGATGTAACGAACATAAATCTGCCCATTAAATGTTTCATTAGCCAAATCACTCTGTCGTATTTTTATACCACCATCAACAACAACATAAGTAATAGGTTCGAACACAATTTGACCATCATCGATACTTAACGTTCCAGCGGAAAAGTCTGCTGTTGCTGATCCTTCTAAACTGTTTTTGCTTGCATTTTGAATTGATATTGATTCAAAATCTGCATCTACCGGCGAAATAGACACGGATAATAGACCGTATGCTCCTGGAACCACTTTGTCAGATTCTTGTGATAAATCACTCATTTCTGGATAATTTGAAGCGACTATCACATCGACAGAATTTTTAACCAAGGTGAGTTTTACTTCTTTCGCAACTTCTTCGCCATTCGAAACAGCGTAGTATTTGACCGTGTAAGTGCCATAAATATTGTTAGTAAATCTATTTTCAAATGCTGTCGAGTTTGTGTCAACTCTTATTTCAACATTGAATTTTAATTGGTTTTCTTCATTATTAGCTTTGACGTCAAATAAATCTGACAAAGGATTAGAAAGCAAAGTTTCCGTTGAGCCGTCCGTGACACTTTCTGTGCTTTCAATTAAAATAGGCACGTTTTGTGAATCATAAATCTTTATAACTAGCTCGTCATTTTTCTCATCTGAATCGATTTCTACCTCGTCCTTTATCGAATGTGAAGAGCTTATTGTATAAGAGTCCAAGTTTGAATAAATCGCTTTTGCCCCTTCTTTGTAATTGAGAGTTATTTCGTCTAAAGACATTATCAGCAAACTGTAAGTTTTTTGATTTAAGGATGTGAAAATAGACGCACTTAAATCAAAGCTATCGCTTGCAGAGTCATCTAATGTTACGCCTGGCTTTTTCGTAAAACGAATGCCTTGGCTTGTTAATTCGTAGTTTCCATAAGTAAGCGAAGAATCAATCAAACCTATTTCAAAATCGTTCATTGTAGCCAACTGAATTAGCTGATTGTTTAAAAGCACTTGCCCTGTCGTAGATATACTAAACGAAGAAGAATCGCTTAATCCATAAGCCAAAACTTTGCCCTCACCAAATGTTTCACGCGTAAGCGAATAGACAGGTTCAACATCAATATTCAAGCCCTTTTGAGTGTACACATTTAAGGTAGCGTCTCCACCCAAAGAAATACCATTAAGCTTAAAGATGCCCGCTTCTACGTCCTCTTTGTAGGCATAATAATTAAAATAATTTATGATATACAAATAGATAGTTTGTTTATTATTTTCATTTCGCAGACTGTAAACCTCGATTTGTGCAAGCCCTGTGCCTTTTATGTATATTTCATTAGAAGGCGATATCTCAACTATTGGACTCGTAGATTTAATAGTGACGTCATCACCAACCACAGAAAAAGGATATAACGCGTCACCAGGTTTTAAACGATTTAATACGTCTAAACTGTTTTGAACTGCCGTCATATTGTTCGTAACATATTCGCCGTTATTATAGTAGCCAACAGCATCAAAATAATAGGCAAAGTAAACTATGTTTTCACAAGTGCAATTTGTTTCGTTGCAATCATCACAATGCAGTTGCATAAATCCTGATTCTTCGTTTGGAGTGACAGAGAAACTAGTGGTTTGCTCATTAAAGTTGGCTCTATTTGTCACAGTTGCCAAATCACTGTCATCAACAACTATAAAGTTTCCATAATATTCCAATAGCGAAAGCCTCGAAATCACGATCTCACTCAATCCATCCTCAAGTTCTACAAGCCCCCTTTCAACATATGAACTTGCCGTGCCGTTTGTTAAATAACCTGACGGTATGCCAGATGTATCTGACAATGCAGTCCCTAGGAAAATTTTGTTAAAAGTCAATGAATTATAGGATAAATTTTTATAATCAAGATCAAAATTTGTTTCAGCTAACTTGCTCGAACTGTAAAGAACACCCATCGAAGCCTTTTCGCTTAAAAATTCGCCATTGTCTATCGCTTCAACTGTGATGGATCCAATTGAACCACCGTTATACGAAGAAACGATAAGCCCAATAGTTGTTCCTCTCACAAAAGTGCGAGTTGTGGCAGTAGACAAACTTCCTTCGACCATTTCTCCAACAAGACCTCCGGCATTTTTCGCCCAAATGTCGCCACCTGCCAAAAGGCTTGTTAGTGTGCCAGAAGATTTACCTGCGACACTTCCAGCTGTGCCTTTTAAATTTGAACTCTTAAATGTGTTTTCATCAAATGAAGATAAGTTTGTAACACGAATCAATGAGTAAACTGAATATGCCGAGTAGCCATATTTTGAAGAATCTTTCTCTGTTTCACTAATATCATCCGAGTTTTCTTCATCTATTCCACTAATATCACCCGAGTTTTCTCCGGCTATTCCACCGACGTAAATTGAATCATTGCTAGAACTAACATCTAAATAACCATCAAACAAAACATTTGGACTGATTATTTTGCCTTTGTTTACACCGACTAGCCCCCCAATGTTGACATTTTGTGATGATGTAACATTTACTTTTGAGGTGTAGATAGTAGCTGACACATTTTTCAATTCAGCCGAACTTTCACCTGCTAGCAAGCCAATGTTTACATAATCTATATCTGTTGCGGAAGAAATGTTAGATATGTTAATTTGGCCTTCAAAAGTTATCCCAGAAATACTTGACCCCTCGCCTAATATAGCAAAAAGTCCATAGTTTTGAGTGCCATTTTCAATGCTTATTCCAACAATACGGGCATCTTTCTCTCCAATAATAGAACCTGTAAAAGCTAAATCCGATCCATTAACGATACCCTTGCCAAGTGGCAACTGATTTGCTATTGAAGAAACATCAATCGTCGTGCTTAACTTATAGTGAGATTGCATGGCCTCAGCACTGCTACCAATCGCAAGAATGTCTTGTGCTGTTTGCAAGATATAACGGTTTTCTGTACTGCCGTTCGCATAACTTACTGCAATTCTTAAAATTGAATTTTGATAAGAAGGCAACACTGCACCTGCATTTATCCATGAATTTGGAATAATTTGCAGTTCCCCAGCAAATGTCCCACCGCTCTCGTTTAAAATATCTCTATTAAGGCTAACACTGATAATATAAATACCTTTACTCGTTTCAGTTTTAATTATTTCGCTTTCGTTTATTAAAGCTTTACCTGAATTTTGAGACACATACTTAATTGTAATGTCAGTGTCGGTCGCAGTGAAAGGATTGAGGTAAACACCGAATTGATAATCCATTTTTTGTACAGAAAAAACCATCTCTTTTAAATTTGCACTTATGCCCGTAACGTTGTCATAAGAAACACCATTTATTGTAACGGCAAAATGCCTTGTTTCACCGTACTGTCTTAATGTAGCATACAAAGTTACTGAAAAAGTTCTATTCAAAGATCTGTTTACAGAAAACGATTTGCTGGCCGTGTCAAAAGTTCCGTAATACTCAGTTGCACTTTCACCAATTCGGTAAACATTTGAACTGGTAGTTGGATCATAAATCATTGTGTCACTGATCTGCCAAGAACCATCAACTTGTTTAAAAATAGAAGCACCATTTAGCGTCCAATAGATAAATTCACTTGAATAATTTTCGTTTTCAAATTGTTGTAATATTGGATTGTAAAAGCCATATGCGATGTTTGGCAAAACAACCTCGCTAAAAGAAACGGTTTGCAAGCTAGAATTTGTCACAGAATTTCCAACAAACAAATCAACAACGGTCGCATATGAATCGGTTTGACTGTTTGTCATATTAAAAGAAGAAACAGGAACGTAAGAAACAAGATTAATGAAGGCAGATCTACTAAAGTTGTCAATCTTTTTAAAACTATCGACTGAAACACCAAAAACTTCAAAATTAATATTTGCTGTGCCAAAACTGTTGACTCCTATAGTAAAAGAATTTTGGTTATTTTGGTTAATATTTCTTGAAATGTTGACTAAATCTGTTGTTGTATAATCTATTCGAGAAAACATGTCGACAGTGCTAGAAATCAAACTTAAATGGGCATTGCTTGAATAATTTATTGTTCCATTTAAATCAGCTTGGTTTTTTAATATTAAATTCATAGCAACATCATAACCATCATTTTCAACGATTTCGTATGACTGCACCCCAACACTCTGTGATGTGTTTAATAGTAATGAAAGGTCATCAAACGTGTCTATAACCCTGAAAGTTATTCTTTTAGTCACACCATTATCCAACGTAACAGAATAAGTAGCATTGCCTACCATTCGTGGCGTAAGATTAAAAATCAAAGGATATTTTCCGTCTGTTTCAGCCCCCATTCCAGCATAACTAACACTTAAAGCGCCAACATCCCCTTCAATAAATGTCAAATTTGCACTTAGAAATTGCTGGTCGGCTAGTAGCCCATAAAACTGTTGTGTTCCACTGCTAGATGATAAAAACACCCCTGTGTTCGCACTGTTGTTTTGATAATTAAAACTTTTGTCAGCAAATGTCAATTCTCTTGCACCATTTGTGACTGAATATTTTACTTTGTAATTTATGTTGGCTTCAGTATATTCGCTGACAACTTCAAAAGTCACTTCTCCTTCAAAAGTCACTTCTCCTTCAATAGCTTCACCGTTTATCGCCCCTCGCAAGGTTATTGGCTCAACGATGTCTTCTTTTTGTATTATTTCTCCATTAGTAAGTGAATCGCCCTTATGTAAAAGCTGAACTTTACAAGAATCGAAAATTACTTTAACTCCTTGATAGTCAGAATTTGGCTCATAAACTTTAACATCAAGTTGCACACCACCAGTAGTTCCATAATAATAATTGTAAAGCTGGTATGTTGGCTTTTCTGCATCATTTGTAATACCATTTACGGTTATGTTCATAGGGGCAACATTTAAATCCACAACAATGTTTTTTGTTTGACAAACAGAAGACTCCCCACCGTCAAAACTTTTCCCATCAACGTAATAATAGATTTTGATTTTTAAATTTGTTTCTTGCGATATAGTGGTCGAACTAGTCAATGTTAGGTCAAAGTTTATCATCTGGTTTTCAAAACTTTCATTTGATTTTTCGACTGACAAAACAGAAGAATCGTCAACCGAGTATTCAAATCTTACATAGGAATTCTCTAGACTGTCAGCTATTGTTGGATTGATTGCACTATACGGTATTTTCACATTTAGTTTTGCAGTCCTGTCGTCTTCATTTCTGCTGTTTACAATCAGTGTAACTTCGTCGCCTTCAGCTCCTTCAACTATATCAGCTCCTTCAACTATAATAGAATTTTCCTCAAATCCTTGCAAAGCACAAAAAGAAAAAGGTACGACTATGGTTCGTTCTTCTCTGTTCCCGTCAACATATTCATAATAATTATACCTTGCAAAAGCAGAAAAACTTTGACCATCAAAAGCCAAATTTGTAGCCTCTATTTCGGTGTTTTCTTCACCGTTTTCATAGTAAAAATGCAAAACATTGTTTTCGTCTAATGTAACTTTTGCGAAACGATTGTTGTCTCCTACACTTTCCACATTGTTTGCAAAATGAAACGTCAAGTTTTTTTCAGTGGAATTGTTATCAAAATCAAACATGTCGCTACCAGGGACAAAAGCTTGATTTTTACTTACATATAAAGCTAGATTGTTTTTTAGAGCAATCGACGAAGAATACTGCAAAACCTCTATGTTTACCTTACAAGTCTTTGAACCTTCATTAGTCATAGCAACTAATGTCGTTGAACCACCACTTAGCCCAGTTAATTGGACGGTGGTCGTTGCGCCTTGTTGAGAAACAACTTTTAAATCAACATGTTCACTGCTGTTTGTAGATGAAGTGGAGTCCACGAGCGAGAAGCTCAAACCGTTGTCGATGCTATCATTATAATTCCCTATTGTGAATTGAACGTCTTTTGTTTCACCTTTGTAAAGAGAAATCGACGTATGGTTTGCACTAAGAGTCAAATTTTCTAAATCTGATCCACCACATCCAGCAAAAAAGAGGCCTGAGAGCAAAAATATAACTCCCAAGCATAGCACAGCCATTATCTTTTTTAGATTCCTTTTTAAACTGCTCATTTTCTCCCTTTATTCGTTTGAACCTTGGAAAATCGATTTTATATAGTCCGTAGCAACTACTTGTATCATAGTTCTGCTGGTCGGTCCCGTGATTAAGAAAGCTTGACCGAGCGTAGCTGTAACAATTGCATTTTGTTCTTCTTCGTTTATGCCACCCGATTTTTTATAAAGATCGACAAGGTCATTTATATCATTCGGTGCCAACGAGAATATCAATGAATATTGGCAAGCATTAATAACCGCCGTAGATTGACGCCTTATCTCCTCTGTACCCACGAAGTCTGCAAGATTTTGCGTAATAATTATCTGCATTCCCCAATATTTTCTAATACGTTTTGCCATTTGCGCCATAAAATCAAGTGCGATAGGAAAATTTGGATTGATGAACAAGTGCGCCTCATCAACTGCAACAACGATTTTTCTGTTGTTAGCTTTGTCACCTTTGTGATATTTAGCATTGAAATCCTTGTTGTTTATGATTTCGTTGTTAAGATACCTAAACACCAAAAGCATCTGCGCGTTTGTAAGTATTGGGTTGTTGTTTGCAAATAAAGATTGAAAATTAAAACATACGAAGTTTTCATTTGTTTCGATCGAAGTTGGTCCATTCCATAGTTTAGAGTTTCGACCACCTGATGCAAACTTTTTAATGTAAGCTTCAATAGTCATTAAATTTCTAAGAGTAAAATCATCTTTTACAGATTTTATTCTTTTTAACACTAAGTTGTAAAGGTCATCAAATATAGGATAATCTTCTGGCTTTTTATCACCCAAGTAAGTGTTTTCGTCAATGCCTTTTAATTTGTAGGTGTCAACTATGAGAGAATTTAAAAGCTCAAAGGCGTCAGAACTAATTCCTTGCAAAATGTTTCTGAAAAAGCTTTCCAAAAACTGCAAATGTTGTGAATACGAATCATTTATGCGAACTTCCTTCTTTTTCTTACGCTTAGCCTTAAACGTTTTAGGGTCAAAATCTTCTTCATCATCTTCTTCAGCGAGCTCGTCTTCAGCTTCGTCAAGAGAAGCGATGATATGAAATGGATTTATTATGCCATACAACGACGAACCAACGTCGATATATTTACCACCCAAAGATTCAGTCAAATACGCATATTCTTTTTCTGGGTCGATAATAAATATTTTGCAGTTGTCTGCTGCCAAGTTTGCTAGCAAAGTTTTAGCAGCATATGATTTTCCTGAGCCAGACTTACCAATAATCATCATATTTGAATTGACACGCACACTGTCTCTCGTAAAAAAATCAATGAAAACTGGATACTCGTTGTCGCCAAGATAAATACCCTTTTCATCTTGCATGGCGCTAGAAATAAATGGAAAAACTGCAGCGAGTGTAGATGTAGGAATTCCCCTTTTATAACCTTTAATATTGTCGCGCTGAGAAATGTTACTGCTAATAAACGCGTCTTGCTGGCGAGCAAACATTTCGCTGAATTTAAATCCGCTTTGTTTGAGCATGGCTTTAACATCACGTTTTGCTGCATCTTCACAAGTAATAAAAGTGTTTACGTCGTAAAGCTGTTGGTTGTTGTTTTTTAAATTGACAAGCAAATCTTTAAGAGTTTCAACGTGAGTTTGAAGTTCTATTTGACTTGATGAACGTCCTGTTCGATAAAGTTTGCTTTCCATATCCATAATGGCTTTGTCAATCGAACGTTCGGATACCGATTTCGGAACCTGAGCAAACTTCATGACCACCTTTGTCCTGTCAAGCAAAAAGATGTCAGACCCCCAAGCATTTCCAACATTAAGTGGATAATCGGTTATCGCATACGTTCTAAAAGCGTTTCCATCAATTATGTATTTCGCAGCTTTGAATTTTATTTCTTTAGGTCTTGCCCAATTCGCATATTCGGAAAGCGGAATGCTTTCGAGTTCTCGTTGATCAAATTCACGACCATAATTTGCCCTTAAAAAGATAGTAAGATCTTGCCCATACAATCTCTTCGCACTCATAGGGGCCAAAGATGACGCAAGAGAATTAATCATTCCGTTTACAGTGTTTTCCAAAAGCTCTAAATCTTTGTCATACACAACCACATAAAAATGATCTTTGTAAACCTTGTCTTTACGGTTAAGGTTTTCCATAAAAGAAACTCTCTCCTCAAAGATTGGTGAACGCACATCAACTTCTTTTTCAGAAACTTGTCCTTCATATTGCATTTCCAGCAACAACTCATATTTCTTGTTTTCGGCATATATGTAATTGTCAAGAATCATGGCTAAATTTAGTTTTACAATCGAGCAAGTTTGGTCTGGTGTCAACCTTCTAAGTGCATTGGCAAAGCTTTCAATCACATTGTCTTGTGTGTATTCTGTAAGCAATCCAAATAGAACGGGTTTGATTTCAATAACCTGCCCGTAGTAAGAACCAAAATTGATAAATCTGTCTTGATATATATCTTCAAAAGGAATTATCTCTTTAATATCGCCTTTCTTGCCTTTTGTCGTGTCAACAGAAAACTTCTTCTTTTGTGCCATAAATCTAAACAAATGGGCGCAAGTGACATAAAGCCTTTCGTCATCAGCGATCTTTATAAATGTTGCAATATAAAAAATTGTAAACACAGCACCAACCCAATAATGACCTTCAAAATTTGATGCAAACAGTATAATTGCAATAGCACCACCTATGACCATCAAAATCAAATCAAGCCCTGTTACTCCCCTAACGAACTCTAATTTAACTTTTGTTTTTCTCGGAATAATTCTTTGCATAAAAAATTCTCCTTATAGAGATATCTTACTACAAAAATACTGAAAAATACAAACGATTTGACAATAATTTTTTATTTATAAAACAAAGAATTTTATTAAAAAAATAAATTATATTATCGACAATTACAAAATCTGAATGATTTTTTTTAATAAGTCAATTTTAAGGCTTTTTGTAACTGTTAATAAATTAAAAGGAATTTGTCATTTGCGAATATTCTTATTGCGTTTTTATGATGTTAAAATTTTTAATTTATCAATTATTTTCTGTTTTTTTATTATTTTTTTAATTTTTTTATTAATTTTTAATTATTTTTTTGCTAATTTTAATTAAATGATTGTTTTTTTTCGAATTAAATATTGATTTTATTTGCAATTGTAAAACAATAAGTTTAGCCTGTTGTGCCTTTTGGCTTCATTAAGTTTTTTTTGTGTGATAACTTCATGTTTTTTTATAATAAGTTCATTATTGAGCCCTAATATGTCTCGTGTGGCGATTTTGCCAATAAGTGATTTCCCTGTCAACTCAACACGATACGGAACTATTTGAGTTTGCGCTTCTGTTATTTCAACGTATTGTTCAGGCTGAAGCTTCGCAAGGTTAAAATCAAACGCTTTCCTTTTTTGCTTTTTACCAAACAATATTACTGCCGACTCTCCGTTCACTGAAATGTTTTTTGGAAGAAAACAAAGTTGATTAGTTGATATGCCAACTATTTTGTTGCTCCTTAAAAAAACTTCTTCAACCCTACCCAAACTTTTCGCATTCTTATCATAGACCATTTTATTGATTGGAGATGAGAAATTATAAGCCTCTACAAAAATTGGCTCTGTTTTAAGAAAAATTGCGTCTTTTCCATAAACTATTTCACTTGCATCAATTTTTGCTTGTGTTTCGCTTTCATCATCAACAATTATTAACGAAGTCAATTTAGTGCAATCAACAGATAGCTCAACAGCTATCACGTAACCATATTTTTGTCCATTGGTTTTAAAAACCGGCTTGGAAATAACATCAGATATTTTTTTCATACTTTAAATTATTATTTAAACAAAATTATTATGATTTTTTCAAAAAAATAGTCAAAATAATGCAAAAAAGTAAATATTTATCAAAAATTTAATATTTTTTAACATGAATGGTTTGCCTTTTATTTTGTTGACAAAACTTTAAAAACGTATTAAAATATAATCATGAAAAAAATTACCAAAAATATGACAATCGAAAAAGTGTTAAAAATTGATCAAAGCCTTGCTGATGTGTTGATGGGCTTTGGTATGCATTGCATTTACTGCCCTATGAGCCTTATGGAAACATTGGAGGAAGCATCGGCAGTGCATGAAATTGATTGTGACTTTTTAGTTGAAAAACTAAATGAACATTTAAAAAATAAAAATGCCAAATAATTGGCATTTTTTTATTTTTCTAACATTTCCCAAATTTTTTGTTTAAGCTCCTCTAAGCCTTCTTTTGTTTTTGCTGAAACATATATTTCATTTTCAGTCAAATCCTTTTTGTTTTTAAGCAAATCGCATTTGTTGAAAACAATCAATCTTTTTTGTGTAGCGCCAATGTCATCAAGCACTTTGTTCGTAATTTGCATAGACTCTTCAAAATAAAGTTCGCCACCATCTTTGGATGTCGCCGTTGGATCGACGACATGCAAAATTAAATTAGCAGATTTTGCTTCATCAAGCGTTGAAGCGAACGAATCCACAAGCTCATGCGGTAATTCAGAAATAAAGCCAACGGTGTCGGTTACGACAACATTTTCGCCGTTTAAAAATATTTTTCTACTTGTTGTGTCTAGTGTCGCAAAATACTTGTCTTCTACGTAAATATTTTCCTTAGCCAACGCATTTAACAAAGAGCTCTTGCCGGCATTGGTGTATCCCACGAGCGCCACTTTTTTGACGCCACTTTTTTCTCTTTCACGACGGCTAACTTGCCTTTGGCTTTTTATTTTTGCTATTTCCTTTTTTAGTAAATCAATTTCTCTTTCTAAACGCCTCCTGTCAAGCTCCAATTTCGTTTCACCTGGCCCCCTCATTCCAACACCAGCACCACCATACTTGTTGCTTGTTTCTTTGACTTGACGAAGCTTTGGCAAAAGATAAATGTTTTGTGCAAGTTTTACCTGTAACTTAGCCTCGTTTGTTTTTGCATGCAAGGCAAAGATGTCAAGAATTAATCCCACACGATCGATCACTCTCGTTAAAAATGCATCAGCAAGGTTTGAAATTTGTGAGCCTGTCAACTTGTAATCAACAATAACAACGTCGACTGGGTTTTCTTTTAAGAATTTTTGTATTTCAAGCACTTTCCCACTCCCTATGACCGTGCTTTTGTTAAATTCTTTTACATTTTGTGAAAAAGAAGCTAAAACCTCTATGCCTGTCGACTCTGCTAGTCTGACAATCTCATCTAGCTTTCTGCTTTTGCTTTCCTTGCTTTTTGTCAAAACTACTACGACAATCGCTTTCTGGCGTTTCCTTTTTGTCTCCTGCATTTTGTCTCCTTTGCAAAGATTATATCAAATTTTGTCCGTCGTTTGCAAGGATTTGGCCATTCACTGTTGAAATTATAACGTTAGACATTTCGCCATTTAAAGAATAAATTGAAAATAACCAATAGACTTCTTTAAAACCACCAGACACGTTGTCTAACAATTTTAAGTAGCATTCAGCATTAAGGTCATCATCCACTCTAAGTTGAGTTATTTTTTCGCTAAAATATTGTGTGCCTATTTCAAGAGCTTTTTCTGCGCTCACAGCAAATTCTTTGGATTTACAAACCATGTTTGCTTCCTTCCCGAGATAGAAAATGGAAATATTTTCATCCCCACTGAGTTTTCTTTGCAGATCAGCTACATGGGTCCCCGTTAAATAATTATATTTTAACAAAACCTTTTCTCTCTCGCCATCTATAGTGATCTCTAAATATTCATCATCTGCATTGTCTAAACGTGCAACAACCAGGGCAAAATCAAATTTTATACTACTTTTTCCATCGTATTTATATGGCTCTTCTCTAAAACCAGAAACGACTGACATTGGCAAATCCATATTGTCAGAATAAAAATAAACTTCGCCATATTCGGACATATTTTCTTTTATTAAGCTTAGATCGTCCTTACTTTCAATGCAACCTGAAAGCGATAACGATAAGCTTAATAAAAACAATATAACAATAGCACTTTTTTTCATTTTTTTCCTCCTTTATCAAAATACGTTGGTAAGTTTGCGAAAATATGATATAATTTGTCATATGAAAAATTTATTATATTATTATAAAAAAGCTTTAAAAAAAGGTTTTGCACTTGGAGCATTCAATTTTTCTAGTTTGGAAGTTTTGAAGGCAATCACTTACACAGCCGAAAAATTAAAAAGTCCTGTAATAGTCGCAGTCTCTGAAGGTGCTCTTGATTATATGGGAAGCGACTTTGTTGTAGAAAACGTAAAAATTGTCAAAAAAAATTGCAAAACTCCAATATTTTTACATTTAGACCATGGTAAAAGTTTTGATGTTTGCAAAAAAGCTGTCGATTTGGGTTTTGATTCAGTAATGATTGACGCTAGTGCCTTGCCTTTCGAAGAAAATGTTTCGCTCACAAAGCAAGTTTGCGACTATGCGCACAAAAAAGGGATTTTCGTGGAAGGTGAACTGGGGCAGTTGGCAGGAATTGAAGATAATGTAGATGTTGAAAACAACCACTTTACTGACCCGCAAAAAGCTAAAGAATTTGTAAAACTTACAAACGTCGACTCTCTCGCAGTTGCAATAGGCACAAGCCATGGGGCTTACAAATATCAAGGTGAAAGTAAACTTAGATTTGATATTTTGCAAGAAATAGAAAAAAAATTATCTGGTTTTCCTCTCGTTTTACACGGGGCTTCATCAGTAAACGAAAATTACGTTGAGATTATTAACAAAAATGGCGGAAGCATAAACAACGCAAAAGGCGTAAATGAAGAGCTTACAAAAATGGCTGTCCAAATGCACAATGTCGTCAAAATAAACATCGACACAGATTTACGCATGGCTTTTACTGCTGGGGTTAGGCAATCACTCAACGAAAAGCCTGAAAATTTTGACCAAAGAAAATATTGCCTTTTAGGGCAAAAATACGTCGAAAACGTTGTTGAGCACAAAATAAAAAACTTGTTAAACAGCGAAAACAAATTATAAAAATTTGCACGCTAACTTTAATAAAATTGTTTGTTTGTATTTTAGTTTTGTTTAATGAAAATTTTAATTAAAAAAGATAATGCTCTGCATTATCTTTTTTTTATTTATCTATCTAAAACACTTTTTATTGTGTCTTTTGTTTCTTTCTTGATGTCCTGTTTGCTTTTGACAACCGTTTTCACAATTTGATCGTCAAGAACTGCGTTTGGATTATTATCCCCTAATTTTTGAATTTCATTTAAATTTTTGCCGACATTTAACAATAAATTTAAATAGATCTCAATAGGCTTGTCTCCATTAACTATGTCATGTCCATTTTTAATGGCTTCATACACCGATTTATAATAATCCTTCCTATCTGCATTTTTGCTCTCAAAATCGTCTGGCAAAACCCCCTCATATAACGCATTGATAATTCCGTTTTTGTAAGACAGAGAAAGCTCGGGCAATAATTTGGAAAGGGCTACTTCTTCTATTTTTTCATTTCCTTTCTTCGTATTTTTTTTGTTTTGGGCTTTTCTTAGCTCGTCTATGGCAATTTTACTAAAATCTTTTATGAAATTTTCAGAAAGTTTTTTTCTATTATATCTATGGTTAAAATATTTAAAATTGTCATCAAATTCATCCCCTTTTTTTGCATCAACGAAAAGTTTTCTAACCGAATCATATGCTTTTTGCTCTGCAACTTTTATGCTGTCTTTTCCCATATTGTTTAAGCATTGAATAAGCGGAATAGTGAATATTTGCTCCATATTCTTTCTGTTTTCTTCACTTATTCCACCGATTTTGTTGATGTAAGAAAGTAAAATCAAATTTGCATACAAAATTTCCGCAGTTTCTTCAAAGGTGTCAACGACCTTATCATGATTTTCCTCACCAACTATTTGACTGTCGAAAAACTCAAATGATGCCAAAATTTGTTCTTCATCGTTTGACGCCAAACCTTTAAAAGCCAAAGAAGTGCTTCCTTCCTCCAACTTTTTGTCATCGTCGACAAACATGTAGCCTACCTTGCCTTCTTTGCTGACAAATTCCCATTTGAAATTAGATCCATTTTTTGACCACCTAATAGGCAAATCCTGGAATTTCACAATCTTTTGCTTTGTGAGTTGATCAATCTTCATGTCGTAATAAAGGCTGTCAACTCTAGGATATTCTTCCAATCTTTCTTTGTCGTCTTTGCCTTTGTTGTAGTTTAAAATGTCATGGTTTAATTTTTCTATTCTAGAATTTGCAAGGTTGACGGCAAAATCAACAATATGATAAGCTGTGTTATTTTCAATTTCCTTACTTATGCTCTCATAAAGATAAGGTAGCAATTTTCTAGACAATTCAAACGTGAAATCATTTTTACTTTTTATATCCTCTTTTGTGGTTAATGCTGGCATTAACAAAAGTGCGGAAAGATAAACAACTGGCTCGACAAAGCTTTCATCTATATTCATCTGCTTTGCCATTTTGTGAAGATGATATAGATTTGTTGCTAACACAATCGCAGGACCGCTTACAGTGAATGTCTTGCCTCTTTCAATGTCATCGGCTACGATGTTTAGTTTTCCACCTTTTAACGTAGCTTCCCCACTTGAAATAATTACATTGACATATTTTTCATAAGTCTTGTTTGTTTCAATTTTTGTTTTCCAATAATCATTTTCATTGACAAATGCGCTATAAATTTTAAAACCTGCATCTTTTTCATCTTTATAATGAGAAATCTTTTGCATTTTTGCTTCAATTAAATTGTCAGAAAACATTCCTGACGTTAAAATTTGCCATAAGTCCTTTTTTATCTTCCCAAGTGGACGTGCAACGAAACTGACATCAAAAATGCCATCCTCTTTTACGGTTGTTTTAATTGAAGCATTTAAAAATGGCAAAAGCGCGTCTTGTCCTATATTCCTATCAGTATTTTGAGTTTGAAATCGAAGAGAATCTAATGCTATGTTTTTCAAAGAAACCATAGTTAAAGGATTATATGCGCCCTTCTTTAAGCCATTTTTTATACCTGCGAAATGATCATAAATTAAATCTGATATTGTCATTCTTTCCCCTCCACATCAAAGTAGATGCTTACTAACTAATTTATTATATCATACTTAAAAAAGAATTTCAATACCAAAAGAAAATTTTATTATCGTAGGTTAGTCAAGTGACGCAAATCGACATTTAAGCGAAACTGATGTTTATTCAAACTCGTGATACTGTGCGAAAGCATAGAAAATTTGTTAGAATTTTAAAAAGTTATGTCGATAAATTTTTACATCACTTACCTTACTTTAAGGTCACTAAAGATTGTTTAACTTCTCCGTTTCTAATATATTCTACTAAAACGGCCTCCCCTTGTTCTGAACTTAATATAGCTTCTTTCAGGTCTAAAAGATTGACAATTTCTTTGCCCGCAAATTTAATGATTAAATCTCCTTTAGATATTCCAGCATCGACGGCAGGCGAATCAACTGACACAACAAAAACACCATTTTTGTCAAGCTTTTCTCCATAAGCAAGAGCAATGTCGCTATCAAAGCCAAACACACCAAAATATGGAGATGTGTAATTTGAGTTTTTTGAAAGTTTTTCAACAACAATCTTGCCAATTTCTATAGGGACTGCAAAACCAATGCCCTCACCTTCAGTGGCTTTTAACGTGTTTATGCCTACAACTTGTCCACTGCTGTTTATCAAAGGACCACCTGAATTCCCAGGATTAATTGCGGCATCGTGCTGAATCAACGATTGCATAAATGACAATTCGCCTGAAAAACTTTGGCTTTCAAGTGTTCTGTTCGTTGCACTAACTATGCCATGTGTGATTGTGTGCTTAAATTCCAATGTTAAAGGCGTGCCAAGTGCATAAACTGGCTCCCCAATTGAAACTCCATCTATGTTTGTTTCTAAATAAGGAATAGCTCTTTCCGACTGCAATACAGCCACATCCAATCCTGGATCTGCCCACAACATCTTTGCCCTGCCAATTGTTTTGTCCGCATAATATAATGTGATTTCTCCACCACCTTCAACAACATGATTGTTTGTAAGAATTAGGCCGTCTCCACTAATAGCAAATCCACTTCCTATTGAATAACTGTCAGGATAATCAACAGAAATTCCAACCACAGCAGCGCGGGCGTTTGACAACATTTCACCCGCGTCAACTAGGTCTGATGTTGACAACATACGAACTTGCATGTCAACACTGTCTTCTTCTGGCTTTGAGCAAGCCGTTAAACAAACAGTCGAACACGCACAACAAACAGTTATAAAAAAACAAAACAACTTTTTCATTTTCACACTCCTTTATGATCAGCTGTTTTGTTTTAAAGCCTAAACATTGTTCCTATCTCAGTTGTTGCAACATCCATTTTAAAATGCTCGCCTTCTATTATTCCATATTCTTTTAGAAAATTTGATATGTAATTGTAAGCTAGTGACGGTGAGTTGTTTTCTTTGCTCAGATGTGACAAAACTATTTGCCGTGTGCCTGTTGACACTAATGCTCGAACCATCAATGCCGTTTCTTTGTTTGACAAATGGCCGTGCCCAGAAGAAATTCTACGTTTCAATGCCGGAGGATATTTCAAATTGGCGACTAATAGATCTTTGTCATAGTTTGCTTCAATATAAACAAGCTGACTGCCCTGAATACAACTAAGTATTCTCTCATTAGTATGTCCCACATCAGTTAAAATACTTATTTTTTTTTCATTATTTTCAAAAACATAGCCATAACAAGGCACATCATGAGGAAGTTCAACTGCTTTTACTTGTAAATCTCTCAATCGAAATCCATCAGTTTCATAAAATCTTCTGTTTTTTGAAGGCGTTTTTTTAAGCTTGTAATTCATATTTTGCCACACGTTACGATGTGCAAAGATAGGTATATCATATTTTGAAGAAAACGCATCAATACCTTTAATATGATCATTATGCTCGTGCGTTACCAAAATAACATCAATTTCTGAGGGCTTCACCCCTATCGCTGACAAGCGTTTCTCTGCCTCGCCACAACAAAGGCCTATGTCAACTAAAAGTTTGACATTTTCACTTTCCAAGTAAGTCATGTTTCCATCGCTACCAGATGATAAATTAATAATTCGCATGGAGATATTTTAACACTTATTATTTAAAATTGCAAGTATGCAGGACGGCATAAGCACTTTTTTAAAAAAAGTGCCAACGCTACTTTAGTAGCGTCGCCTCCGCTGTTAGCGGAGGCCATGCCGTCACTGTTTTAACATCTTCTTCAAAAATTGACCCGTGTAAGACCTTTCATTTTTTGCCACGTCTTCAGGTGAACCTTCGGCGACCAAAGTGCCTCCGCCGTCTCCTCCCTCTGGCCCAAGATCCAAAATATAATCAGCAGATTTAATAACGTCCAGATTATGTTCAATTACGAGAACGCTGTTGCCATTCTCTACCAATCTATTGAGTATAGATATCAATTTTTTTACATCATACATATGCAAACCGGTTGTTGGTTCATCTAAAATATAAAAAGTTTTGCCAGTTTCTCTTTTAGAAAGTTCCGTGGCTAATTTTACCCTCTGTGCTTCTCCACCTGAAAGTGTTGTAGCTGGTTGCCCCAATTTTATATAGGATAATCCTACATCAAAAAGCGCCTGTAATTTGTTTTTAATGCTTGGAATGTTTTGGAAAAAATCCAAAGCTTCTTCAACAGTCATGTCTAACACTTCAGTTATTGTTTTACCTTTGTATTTCACTTCCAAAGTTTCGCGATTATATCTTTTTCCCTTGCAAACTTCACACGGCACATTTATATCTGGCAAGAAATACATTTCTATTTCTTTAACGCCCGCTCCATCACAAGCCTCACATCTTCCACCTCTCACATTGAAAGAGAACCGGCTGGCAGAGTACCCCCTCTCTTTTGCTTCTTTTGTGGAGGCAAAAAGTTCTCTTATTGGAGTGAAAAGCCCAGTATAAGTAGCGGGATTGCTACGAGGTGTTCTCCCAATTGGAGCTTGATCTATGCAAATAACTTTGTCTAATTGTTCGACGCCCTCTATCTTTTCAACTTTTCCTTGTTCAATTCTACTACCATTTAATTTCCCAGCTAAATAAGGATAAACTACTTCATTAACTAAGCTTGATTTTCCGCTTCCAGAAACACCTGTGACAGCACACATCACCCCAAGTGGTATGTTGACGTTTAATTTTTTTAAATTGTTTTCCTCTGCGCCATAAACTTTTAAAAATCCGCTTGGCGTTCTTCTTTTGTCAGGCACATCAATTTTTTCGTCACCACGCAAAAATCTTGCAGTGACAGAATTTTCACTCTTTAACACTTCATTCAACGGCCCATTTGCAACAATCTCACCACCATGAACACCAGCATACGGTCCGACGTCAACAATCCAATCTGCCGAACGCATTGTGTCTTCATCATGCTCAACAACAATCAAGGTGTTTCCTAAATCACGCAATCTTTTTAATGTTGCAAGCAATCTGTCGTTGTCTCGCTGATGTAGCCCAATCGACGGCTCGTCCAAAATATACAGCACACCGACAAGCCCCGACCCTATCTGTGTCGCAAGCCTAATACGTTGCGCCTCTCCACCTGAAAGCGTTTCAGCAGAACGTGATAATGTTAAGTATTCTAACCCAACATCAGACAAAAACTTGAGTCTAGCCTTTATTTCTTTTAAAATGCTTTCTGCAATAGTCATTTTATCGCTACTAAGCTTAATGTTTTCAAAATACGGTAAAAGAGTTTTAACAGGCATATCACAAAGTTCAATAATATCTTTTTTGTCTATTTTAACTGAAAGTGCTGCTTCGTTTAATCTTTTGCCATTACAAACCTTACAAGTTTGATTTGTCAAAAATTTTCCAATTTCAAATCTAATAAATTCGCTTTTACTTTCCGCAAGCCTTCGTTTCAAATTTGGAATTAGACCTTCAAATGTCAAAACTTTGCTTCCGCGAAAATGCTCAGCGGTTTTGTTTCGATATTCATCTTCAAACAAATCGAGTTTTTCACCGTTGTTTCCATATAACAAAATTTTTAAATGATTTTTTGGTAAATCTTTTACAGGGACATTTAGGGCAATATTATATTTTTTTGAAAGCGCATCAAAATAGCGCTTTGCCATACTTTCTGGCTCGTATCTCCAACCCGTCAAATTGAAAGCTCCCTGACTTATAGAAAGATTAGAGTTTTTTAATATCAAGCTTTCATCAATGTCTGCTATTTCACCAAGCCCTGAACAATTTGGACAAGCACCAAAAGGGGCATTAAATGAAAACAGCCTTGGCGAAAGCTCTTCTAATGACCAGCCACATGTTGGGCAGGAATAATTTGTTGAAAAAAGCTCCTCTTCGCCATTAAAATCGACAATTGCGAGCCCCTCTGCAAGACGCAAACAAGCTTCCAAGCTTTCAGCTAGTCTGCCCTCTATTCCCTCTCTAATGACCAATCTGTCTACCACGACTTTTATGTCATGTTTAAGATTTTTATCAAGATTTATCTCTTCTTCTAATGTCCACATATTTCCATCGACAATAACGCGGACGTACCCGCTTTTCTTTAAGTTTTCAAAAAGTTTTGCAAATGCACCCTTTTGCGTTCGAACAACAGGTGCGAGAAGCGTTATTTTTGTGCCCATTTCATGAGATAAAACAGCGTCGACAATTTGATCGATAGTTTGTCGATCTATCTTTTTGTGACAATGTGGGCAATAAGTTGTTCCAACGCGAGCAAAAAGCAACCTAAGATAATCATAAATCTCAGTTACAGTTCCAACAGTCGATCTAGGATTATGGTTCGTTGTTTTTTGGTCAATAGAAATAGATGGCGAAAGTCCTTCGATAGCTTCAACATCTGGTTTTTGCGCTTGACCTAAAAACATACGCGCATATGAAGAGAGACTCTCAATATAGCGCCTTTGCCCTTCTGCATAGATTGTCCCAAAAGCCAAAGAGGTTTTCCCCGACCCACTAACGCCTGTGAAGACTATGAGCTTGTCTCGTGGCAATGTTAAATTTATATTTTTAAGGTTGTTTTCCTTAGCTCCGATTATTTTTATTTCTTTTTCCATGATTTAATTATACCACAAAATGATGTTTTTTTAAACTTAAAGAGATGTTTTAAAACGTGTTTTTATTGTTTTTCCCCAATTTCTTTTTTAAACTAAGTATTTTGTTTCTAAGTTCAATCGCCCTTTCAAAATCAAGCGAATTAGAAGCTAGTTTCATCATAGAGGTCAAACGCTCTATCTCCGCTGGTATATCCTTTTTCGCAATTTCGCCTTCTCCCACTTTTTTGGTTATTTCAAGGGTGTTTTTAATATCCTTTTTGATAGTTTTAGGCACGATCCCATGCGCCTTATTAAATTCGTCTTGAATTTTTCTTCGCCTTGCAGTTTCATCGATCGCGCGTTTCATTGAGTCGGTTATTTCATCCGCATACATAATAGCTCGACCGTTTTGATTTCGTGCGACGCGTCCAACCGTTTGAATAAGCGCACCTTCAGACCTTAAAAATCCTTCTTTGTCAGCATCAAGAATGGCAACAAGTTCGACCTCAGGCATATCCAAGCCTTCTCGCAGAAGGTTTATTCCAACAAGCACATCAAATTCTCCACTTCTCAGCCCATTGATTATTTCAACACGCTCCATAGTGTCAATCTCAGAATGCAAGTATTTTACTTTGAATTTTCTGTCGCCCAAATATGTTGTTAAACTTTCGGCCATTTTTTTTGTCAAGGTTGTGACTAAAACACGATTTCCACGTGATATTGTCGCCTTTATTTCAGTCATCAAGTCATCTATTTGGTTTTTAGATGGGCGCACTTCTATGGTAGGATCTAATAGCCCTGTCGGTCTTAAAAGTTGTTCAACAACTTGTCCAGCCTTTTCAAGTTCGTATTTTGCAGGAGTCGCAGACACATACAAAGTTTGACCAAGTCTTTCATTAAACTCATCAAATTTTAAAGGACGATTGTCCTTGGCAGCTTCAAGTCTAAACCCATAATCAACCAAACTCGCCTTGCGCGCCTTATCTCCATTATACATCGCCCTTATCTGAGGCAACGTCATGTGGCTTTCGTCGATGATTGTCAAAAAATCTTTTGGAAAATAATCTATTAAAGTAAAAGGTGGCTCGCCAGGTTTGCGTCCATCAAAATAACGTGAATAATTTTCAATTCCACTGCAATACCCAAGTTCACGCATCATTTCAAGATCATACGCGACTCTTTGTCCAATTCTTTCGGCTTCCAACGGTTTACCTTGCTCTTCAAACTTTTTTATTGCTTTTTCACGATCAACACTTATCTGTTCAATGGCACGTTGCAATCTTGCACTCCCCACCGCGTAATGCGTGGCAGGATAAATCGCAGCATAATTTACTTCATTTATGAGCGTGCCAGAAACAGGTTCAAATTCATATATTTTTTCAATTTCATCACCAAAAAATTGAACTCTAATTGCCATCTCTGATTGGTTGGCGGGGAAAATGTCTAGCACATCACCTTTGGCTCGAAAAGTTGAACGCTTAAAGTCCATTTCGTTTCTTGTGTATTGAATGTCGATTAATTTTCGAACAATTTCATCTCTACCGACCAAATCGCCTTTTCTAAGAGATATGTGCAAATTGTAATATTCTTCTGGGCTTCCCAAACCATAAATGCAGGAAACCGATGCAACCACAATTGTATCTCTCCTCTCCAACAAGGAAGAAGTTGCCGAAGAACGCAACTTGTCAATTTCATCGTTGATAGACATATCTTTTTCTATATATGTGTCGGTGCTGACTATATAAGCTTCGGGTTGATAATAATCATAATAAGAAACAAAAAATTCAACGCGGTTTTCAGGAAAAAACTCACGAAACTCATTGCACAATTGTGCAGCCAAAATTTTATTGTGCGCAATCACTAAGGTTGGCCGATTTAATTTTTGAATTATGTTTGCCATTGTAAAGGTTTTGCCACTTCCAGTAACCCCTAGCAAAACTTGATCTTTTAGTCCTTCATTAAAACCCTCCACAAGCTTGTCTATCGCTTGCGGTTGATCGCCCGATGGAGAAAATGGAGAATGCAATTTAAAATCTTTCATCTTAACCCTTGAAAATCATTTTTAACACTAAACCAAAAATAAAACTCACTGTTGCCAAAAACAAACTTCTCAGCACGAGCAAACCAAAAGTCTTTTTTTGTCTTCGGCTGTCAACTTCGTAAGTTTGCCCTTTCTTTTTTAATGTTACACAATAATAATACCCCATTTTACTTTCAGAAACAACAAAATCAATATAATTTTCATTTGAAAGTTCACTCATAATCTCATCAATCTCTGAAACCGACAACACAAACTTTTTAGACAATGCCCCTGCAATTTCGCTTGGCGAAACTAGGCATGTTCGTTTCTTGGGACACACCTTGCATAAATATGACATAACAAGTTTGGCTTTCCGTGACAAAAAACACCTCGAAAAAAAACTAGGTCGAATTTGTTATTGCCTTTGTTTAAAACATTTACACAAAATATGTCAATTCTTCCTGTTAAAACAATTAATTTCATTAAAAAAGTCGCCAACTTTTAGCGACTCCAATCTTCGTCTTTTTTAACTGCACACTTTTCTCTTAAATCTTCGATAGTAAGCATTTCATCTTTTCTATTCTGTTCTTCTTGCAAATAGTGTTGATAAGCTTTGCTATACTCGGCAGATTTTTCTTCTATTCTCGAATCATAATATCCCATTCCGTCTGGGATGCTGTCTAACTCCTCTTCAATTTTTTTTACATTTGAGAGCAATTTCTCTACAAATTGCAACTTATAGTTGTTTTGATTTATATATTTTTTTGCAACTTCAACATCAACATTTGTCAATGCAGAAAACAACTCAACAGCATCGTCATTTTCGCTTAAAAGACTGTCATAAAAATCTTCTGGTTTGCACTTTCCTCTGTCATATTTTGAAAAGTCTACATCATATTGGTTTGCTTTTTTTACAAACTGATTAAAAACATCCATAACAATTTTTATTTCATCAGTAGTAATTGTGCTTCTTTTTTCTTTAATATTTTTTTCATAGGTTATCAAATCAAAAACGGGTTGGATTAGTTTAAACAGCGCTCTTTCTATGTCAGTATCATCTTCGTTGATTTTTTCTACAATATTCACACCGTTTACCTTCTCTAACACCCATGCTCCAACAGATGTTTTAGGGTCTATCGCGTCTATGTTTATCCTGTTGAATGATACATACGGAAAATAAAATTTGACTGCCTTTTTTAATGACTGAACTAAAACTGGATTTTTTAATTCCTTTAGTTTTTTGTCTATTTTATAAACTCGAAGTATGCGATTGACAACTTCTTTTCGTTCATCTTTAATCAAATTTAATTTTCGTAAATCAAACTCGCGTTTGCTTTCTTTATATATATTTTCTTGTTCTGCTATCTCCACTTCTAATAGCTCTGCTCTTTTTAAATCATCAAAATATTGTTTATCTTTATTACTAGGATCTATTTCAGGATCAATGATAGTTTCAAATGTTTTAATATAACTTAATGCGTTATCTAAAAAATCCTCTTCGCTGTTCCTATTTTTAGCCATGCTGACTCCTTTAAATAAATTATTATACTTAATAATACAATTTTAAAATCGTGTTGTCAAGATTAGAATTTATAATTTTCGAAAAATGTCGAAAATATAACACATTTTTTTATTATAAAAACAAATAATAAGCATATGTTAGATTTAAAATCAAAACTAGTATTAAAAATATTACAAAAAGAATGTAAAACATCTGGCTATAAGATTGTTGATAAGGCTGACATAATTTCAGCATTGCCCTCAAAGTTTCGTATGGATGAAGACGGGCTCGATCACATTATAACCTTTCTTGAAAGAAGTGAATGTATTCATGTCAAATATGATGATGAAAGGGTTTATTGCCTTTGCATGCTTCCGCTCGGAAATCAGCTTACTGAAAAAGAAAATGAACAAAAAAAAGAGCAAAGAAAACCTTTGCTTTTAATGATTCTAATCTTTTTGTCGGCACTACTTGGAGGATTTTTAGGAGCAATTATATCAAATTTTATTAAATTTTAAAATTTTGTGTAATACATTTTGTCTTTTATGCCAAAAATGCCGTCAAAACCAACAATTATATAATCAATTAATGCTAAGCCAAGATCCATGCAAAGTTCGCTAACCTTTGTGTAAACAATTTCATCATCTTTGTTGGGCTGACAGTTGCCTGTGGGATGATTGTGCGCTAAGAACAAATATGCAGGTTTGAAAGTCGTGATTAGTTTAGCTATCTCTCTTTCATCAAAATCATTTCCATCAAGAGTGCCTATGAAATGATATTTCATTTTAACGCGCCTAGCTGGATCGATTCCGATTACATAAAGCTTTTCAGCTGTCTGATAACGCAAAAGCTCTTCAAAATAATCACTAACATCTGCCCTATAATCAAACGTGTATTTATCATCAAGCACATCCTCTGAAAAGCAATTAAACAATTTAGACAAGCCATGCAACATTTTCGCAGAACGCTCACCCATTCCTTTCACTTTTTCTATATCTTGCCATTCCGCGTCAATCACATTTGCAAAGCTACCAAATTTATTTAAAAGGCTGTGCGCAAGTTCGTTGACATCTCCTCGTGGAAAAATATAAGTTAAAACAAACTCCAAGGCTTGAATATCGCTGACGTTGTTTAATCCAACCCTTAAAACTGTATCCATCAATCGTTTTCTATGCCCGCCGTGCACGTTTTTTTGTGAAACGTCCATCATTTCTCCTGTTTAAATAAAGAAAATGGAAGTTTTCATTCCATTTTTCGTTCTAATTAAATTTACGTAAAAATTGATTTTTAAGCAAACTAAACACTCCATCAATTCCAACAATTATATGATCTAAAAAATCCACTTTAAGTTTTTTACAAAGTGACATCATCAATTCATTGCCTTTTATGTCTGCATTTGAGGGCAATGCACTGCCATTTGGATGATTATGACACATAAAGCACTTCGCTGGTTTGGTCACAGCAACAAATCTTGCAACGTCATGAGTGCTTACACCCACACTACGAATTCCCCCACGCGAAAGTTTGCTTTTACTCTTGATGTTTCCCTTTGCATCAACGCCAACAATAAACGTTTCTTCAATTTGCTTAAATCTTAAAAGCTCTTCAAAGAAATCAGAAACATTTTCAGAATTATTTAATTTATAACGCTTGTCAATTCCCGACTCAACATAGTGCTCGAACACATTAAACAACAATGAAAGTGCTTTTGCCGAACGTTCTGTCATATTTTCTTTTAAAATTAGCCAATCTGACATAATTATATTTGAAAAAGAACCAAATTTTTCGAGCAATTCTCTTGCGAGGGTTTTGTTGTCAGTCCTTGGAAGCACGTAAGATAAGGCCAGTTCGGTCAATTCTTCACTTGTAAGCGTTTCGTCATCATACAATTTATTAAGCAACTCACCTTTAGTACTAGCAAACGTATGATTAGCCATAACGTACCCCCTTACAGACAAGAACATTTTAACACAATGAGAATTAAAATCAAAATAAATTTCCGTTTTTTAAAAAATAAAAAACATAAAATTAAATGATTTATAAGGACAACATTTAAATCTTCATGTAGACAAACAGTTTTTATACTTTTTTACTAAAAATGTAAATACCTTAATAAATATATTTTAACCATTACATTTTAACCATAATATTTTAACTATTATTTTTAACTATTATAATTTAACAGCTATATTTTAACTATTACATTTTAACAATGACATTTAAACAAAACCACCAAAAATTATTAATTTTTAAAATATGACCCATAAAAAACTAAAAACATCGACTAACAAATCGATGTTTTTAGTTAAATTTGCGAGTAATTATAATAATTTAGTCATAAAATTCTGCACTAACCGGTTCGTCAACAACAATAAATCTTTTTTCACAGTCTTTAGCCCTTATCCAGTCACCAAAAATGCTCTCAGTGTGCTTTGAATAACGATATGCTAATACTAAAATTTTATTACCTAAAATGTAACCTCTGTTATCTACCCGTTCAACATTAATCTTTCCTCCAAGCATATTTGTTGATAAATTGTGGTCTACAAATATAGTACTATTTAAACCATAAGTATCCCCAGCTATATTAAACGTTATACCAACCCATACATTGTCGTCTATATCAAAATTAATAGAATCTCCTTTAAGATCTCCATCGAATTTAATGTTTAACCACACTGTTTCCTCTTCGCCTGAATTATTTATTACGTTTGTCATGGTATTTAAATCATACATAATAGGTGGTTTATAGTCCCAATGCCTAAAATCAGCATACTGCAACATATTAACCCCTATCCAACCATTATTGCCATTTTTGCCAATATTAGACTCATTGTTTTCGACAAAAGTAGCTAGTTCGTCTTGTAAATTATTACTGCTGTTCTCATACGCAAACACACCTCCATGTGCACCTTTACCTCCTCCTGGGTTCCCATTAGTCCCCTTGGTAGGATTATGATAGCCTGGGTCATTATTTACGTCACCCAAATATTCGTAAGAATCTGCATAACCTAAATTCAAGTGTCTGATATTTTCTCGTGATGTACCATCTCTACCAATACTAGCTCCTGCCCAACCGTCAGTCCCTCCTTTGCCATCGAGCCCACGCGAACCACTTCCGCCATCGCCTGACTTAATAATGCAATCAAATTTAAAGTTTTTTGGAGTTGAAGAGATCGTGTGTGCAAGAGCATACACATCTTGACCTTTCCCACCGTTTTTATTGCCATCATTGTTGTAAGTGGTGCCATGCGACCCATTCGTCCCTATAATAGTGCCATAATATTCGATGTTTGTTCCACCAGACATTGTCCAAGCAACACCTGCCATATTGCCAGTTACATTATTATCGGAACCTCTACTGGTCACATTTGATGTGTCATGCGAAATTGAAACATAACTTTTTAGCTTTGTAGGATTGCTATTTATTTCATAGGCGACACCACCACAAGTACGGCTAGCATTTAAATCAATTGTGCCATAAACATTTGTGTTTATTAATGAAGAACTAATTGTTTTTGCTATAATACCCGTATTCTCTTCTGGATAAATCAAACTACCCGCAATAGAAACATCTTTAATAAAGATATTGGCTGTAATAGAGTTAAACAAACTATTTTTAGCGTTGCTTCTACGAATAAAATTGATAACCTTCCCGTTGCCTACTAAATTATAATTTAAAGCAAGATCTTCACTTAATGTGCCAATCGTTATGTCCTTCGTTAAAACAATTCCACTATAATACGAAGTGCTAGACGAAGTTAATCCAACATTTTCTGTTGCTTCGTTATTTGAATATTCATTATACTTCTTAGTGATCTCAATTTGACTTCCTTGAAGGTATGGGCCAAATGTTATATTTGTTGGACTTGATGTAACAGCAGTTTCGTCATTAATAGTGTATGTTATTTCGTTTACATAATTATCTGTCTCAAGAGTATAAGTATTGTTTTCAATTGGCAAAACTATATTAACACTAGGAGCTTTTGCTTGGTAGTTTAGTTCAATCACAGAAAACGAATCAAATGTTGAGTTTTCAGGGGCTGTAACAGTCAATTTCCCATCTTCAACAGAAGGTTCTACAGTAACACTCTCCTTTAAACATTCGTCCAGCACAAATGTAGAAGAATTTATAATAAACGAACCTGTGCCCTCATCTTCACTAATTGGATTTAGAGACGAATCATAGAGATAAGTTTGATAATTATCTGGCTCCCCATAGATTTCGTAGATGAAATCAGTTCCGTCAACATTAATAATTCCACCTTCGCCCAAATACGCTTCCAACAAGCTCATTTGTCGTCTTCCTTCAGTTTGAGTTAAAGAATAATAATACAATTTGCCATTTAAATTAATTAAACTTTCAGGGAAAATGGTCGTATAATCTTGCCCACCTTGACTTACCGAAGTAATTATTAAATTTTCTGAATCTAAAGTTGCTGTGTAAGTTATTCCGTTTAAAACAAATGTATTCTCAGCATTTATTTCGACGTTCGTAAAATTGTCGATATTCCCTTCTTCGTCATAAGTCACTTTATATAATACAGGATGTAACGTGTAAACGGTTGCTGTTGCAGGTTTCCCATCAACTTTAACAATCCCTTCATCTTCATATGAAACCGATTCAGTAGTTCTGTAATACCCGACAGTCTTTGTTATTGAAATAGAGTTTAAATTGTCTCCAATATCAAATGTCAAAATTCGATCCGTTGCGTAATTTGACAATGTTTTAGTCACACCATTAACCGTGTATATAACCGCATAATTAGGTTTTATAGTAAAAGAAATTTCATCAACAAATCCATCAGAATTTGCATCACTGCAGTCGATAGACTCTTCCCACTCTGCTTGACTTATACCCATTTTTGAAATTGAAGCAACTTCTCCGTCAAAGGTTAAGGTTTTGTTTTGAGAATCAGGTGTTATTAGTTTAGCCTTCCCTGAAGCGATAACGAGAGTTGGTTCTGTTACTGCTTCATCTTTCACTGCAACCTGCAATTGCTTCTCGCCAGAAGCATTGGTTTTATAGCTATATGTCGCAAAATCGTCTTCAACGAAATTTGTTGTTTCATCTCCCTCATTATCAAAATGCAATGTATATTTAACCTCTGAGATTAGATCGTTTAATTCAGGGACACCCAACATACTTCCCCCGGTCCAAATGCATTCCAACAATATTGTTGTAATTTTGGAATCTTCATTATAAGTCATTTTTGCTGTTACATAACATTTGTTCCATGAAAATGAACCAAAATTAAATTCACTTGTATTTTCTAACTGATCAACAACATTTAAAATCTCCCAATCGGCTCTAAAACCATCCGTATTGTCATATTTATATGAAACATCAAACGAAGACAATTTGCCTTTTATTTGGAAGGAGGTATTCAAGCTACCAAATGTACCTGCGCTACTATTAGACTGAGACCCTGCAACCGCATAACTTTGTAGCCAAGGTCTGTCAGTATTCGAAAAATATGTTTTTTCGTTTTCCGTAGATATACTGTCAACCTGTGAGGATGTGTTTAAAACAATATTTTGAGTTGCATCGATCATTTCGCCTTCGTTTATGATGATCGAAACAGTTTCTTTGTTTTTAAGATTTTCATAAACCGCTTCTGCGTCACTACCAAAATAAGAGAAATAACTAAACTCTCCACCAGTACCTTCAGTGTAAGAAAATTCTATTCCATTAATATTATATAATCCACCATCAACTAATTCATTGTTACTGTCATTATAATATATCTTAACTGTATCTTGAGCTGTAGTTTCACCTTTTTCGAAGAACAACGTGCTAGCATCCAAATATTGTTCTATTGTTTCATCATCTTTTGATGCTGTAATAGTATAATAGATTTCCCCTTTTTGTTCAGTAGCATCTTCTTCAGGAATATACCCAATACTTATGCTAAGCCTTTCATCATTAACAACGGAAACATCTGCCCAAGCATTTGAAATGTTTGATCCGTATTCCACATCAACATTAAATTTGTATCCTTTTTCCACTAAATCTGATATATCTTTATCACCAATTTTCCCTGTTATTTCAACAATTTTCGTTTTTGTTTGATTGTTTACCGAAGTAATAAAACCGTTTATGCCTTCAACAAAAGCATAAGTATCGCCTGAAATCTCCACGTCTTTGGCATTATCAGAAGATGAGGTAGTGGTTGTTGAAGGTTCAGGTTCAGTGTAGCCTGTACCATTGTATACTCCGTTTCCAATGGTAGCTTGTTGAGCATAATAATTTTGATTGGCCGAGTAACTAGCTCCTTTTGTATGCAAACCATTGATATCAACAACGCTCCAATAACGTGTTTGTGTGTAAGACAATGAATCAACATATTTTATTGTTCTGGTTGATTTGATGTAGAATTTTGTCATTGCACCAAGTTCGTCCGTTTCGGCTATGACTGGTGTTGGTTTGCTCGAATTCTCAGCAAAATAAATTTTGATATCTCCATTGTGAAGACTTATCTCTGTGTTACCATCATTAACACCAGGCTCATAAGTAGGAACATAAGGCGCTTGAAGTGTTCCGCCTGAATTCGACGTTTCACTTACACTACCTGTAACTGTGCCAAATAGACCATTTTTGTAAATCGAGCCTGTCGCAGAACTATCCTCACTTGTAACCTCGGCGTTTGAATCTAATATACCGATTTGGCTGACATAAACATTTTTAATATTATCAGCATTTATCTCATACTGAAAACCTTGTTGTCCTTCTTGACCTGTTTGATTCACAATAGTATATGCCAATGGAGTACCAGCATACGTCCATGATGTAATACTATCATCTGCAATTTTAAATTTTGTGCTTTCTGGATTTTTTAAAGCCTCCGTCGAGCCGAGAGCTTCGATAAAGCCGGTGTTGGTGCAATTCGAAACAGATCCTGTGGTGCTCGCAACAATACCTGCTGCTTTAGAAGAACCTGATGTCTTATTTATTTTTTTATTCCCCGCTTTAATCATTGAGGTGCTGTAACAATTAGTTATACTTCCATCTGTTTTATCCGTCCTACCAACAATGCCCGCTGCACTATAGTCGCCACTCTTGTTTGCCCAAAAGTTTGCTTTTTCTTGATCTGTTGTCATACCACTATCTGTAATTGTATATCCATTAAACACCGTGTTTTCGTTTCCACAGTTTGAAACAGTCCCACCTGTAGCACTCCAACTGCCGACAATACCTGCCACATAACCGCCACCACCATTCGCGTTTTTGTTTACAGCATTGATAGGTGCATAGTTAAAGCAATTTGTAATGCTTATGCCTACTGATTTTCCAACAACTCCTCCGATGTCAATACCATCACAAGTCACATCCATCTTCACGTAGTTTTTGCAACCATTAATACTCCCAGAAGCATAAGCAAAAACACCACCAATGTATTTATCTGCAGTTAATGTGCCACTATAACTCAAAGTGCCGGAAGCAATTACGTTGCTAGCACTACCAGTCACATTTAAAGCCACAACAGCGCGTTGATCTTCTAACTCAGCATCCATAACTCTAAGGTTTGAAATGTTTTTAACAGTGCTAAACAGCGTTGCACCGCGAAGATTGCTGATTGTGTGCTCTCCGCCGTCAAAGTTTTGAACAGAAGAGAAGTTGAGAGATGACCAAGGTGAATCGCTTGCCGAAATTGCGCCATCGTCGTCTGTCGTGTTGTAAGTCGTTTTTGCAAAGTCGATGTCGTCGATCAGACGGTAGTTTTTGTCTTTGCCATTTGCTTGCACGAGTTTTGTGACATTTGGGATGTCTGCTGTTATGACGTCTTCTTCTGTTGCGCTTGTTGTAAACGCCTTAAAAGCGCCAAAATTACGCACCGGATAGCCATAGTTTACGCTTGCATCTTTCGACCAACCGGAAATTGTTATGGTGCCAGTTGAATTGCCATCAGTATTGTAGTAAGCTGGGTAGATCCAGTTGGAGTTCTCACCAAATGACGATGTTGTGTGGGTAGAGTTGTCTGGATCTTTAATTCTTTCTGTTCCTTCCTCATACGCATCGCCCATAGCATCTGGGTCATACCCAAAGTTTGTGGTTACTGCGTTGTCGGTTATGCCGATCGAAACTCCATCAGAATTAACTATGTTATCACTTGTGTAATCATTCCAGCTGACTCTTGAAATCGTGTAACTGTTTGAAATGTTTGTAGAATCTGTCCCATTTACAAACGAGTAAAGGTTTGCGTCAATGTAAGATGTAACATTACCAGAAGTGTAGGTGTTGTTTATGAATATCTTCTTAGCGTTGCCTGCTAGAACAACTGCCACAGCTGATGCTGTCCCTCCATTGCCTGCCCTATAAGTAACGTTAAGAGATGATGAGCTTTCATTAATATATCCCGACACCATGCTTCCCACGATTCCACCAACGTTTGCTGTCACGTTTCCTCCAACAGAAAGAGTTCCCGCAGAAATGCAGGCATAAACTATGCCACCATTCATGGTGTCAACAATGCCACCGCGGTTGGTGTCATTAGTGTTCACATTCTTATCTTCTACAGTATCTTCAAAATTTAAATTTGTGCTGACACCAGAAATAAAGCTGTGTTCGTTTAATGTTGTTAATGTGTTTGCTTTCTCCACCCAATCTCCGATAAAGGCATAAGGGTCAGATTGTGTTTCTGGATATTGCGTGGTGTAATAAGTTATTCCGTTAGATGAAGAAGTTTTTGCAGTGCCATCAGTGATAGGATTGAGTTTCGTTCCCCAATCTCCTTCCTTAACCGAAGGAGTACCCGTAGATGCAGTTAACTTGCCTATTATAGTAGTTGTTGCATCATTTGGAGAATAACCAGAAACCCCTTCCGTTTTGTAATTCAAATCGGTTGCATTGTCGCTTGTTGCAAGCACTAATTGTGAAGAATAATAGTTGTTGTTTTCATATTTTACACTTTTCGAAGCATCAGTTCCGACCATCGCATCTGCAAAATGTGAATCACCGCGAAGTTGATTGTTGTTTGTAAACGCAACAATGTTTTCACTTACAGTCGTGCTGTTTGCATTGACATAACCAACGACTCCGCCGAAATAATATTCGTTAAGGCAATTAAACGTTGCCTCTTCTGTTGTCCTTGTCGCTTCTGTTGTGTAAATCACATCACCATAGGTTTTGTTAGAAGAAATTGTGGTTTTGATATTAGCTTTATCTCCATCTTTTTCTATTGACCCAATCAACCCACCTATTTTATGGGTACCTTCATTACTTGTTTCACCATAGACTTTGATAGCCCCAGAGAAGACGTTTTGAGAAATTGAAACGTCGTTTAAAACGTCTCTCGTTGTCGTTGTTTGATTTGTTTCTGTGGTTGTAATCTGTCCAATCAATCCACCTGCATATAAGGTCTTTTCGCTGACAAAAATGTTTACATCACTCGCCGAATTTTTTATGTCAATAAGTGGTTTATCCTGGGACGTCTGCACTTGTCCAAAGCCAATCATTCCACCGACGCTTGTAGCTCCTGAGTCAGCATTGCTGGTAGCAACAGTAGCTCCTGAGTCATTAGTGGCTCCTGAGTCAGCTTTCCCAACAGCAACAATAACAGCCTGATTGTTGATGTAATTTGAAATTGAAACAACACCCGAACCCGTCGTATTTCCAATAAGTCCACCGGCATTAATCGTTGTCGCATCTAGTAATATGTTTTCTTGTGCTGTGTTAACTTTGAAAGAAGCAGTGTTAGGATCCGTTGAGTCATCCTTCCCTTCAATTGTTATTGTTCCAGAATTGTTTAACCCTACTAGCGCTCCTGCATTGATAGTTGTGGCTGTAAACAAATTGTCTTTTACTGCACTTGCTTCAAAGTCTTTCTCGGAAATTTCTCCTGGCGTATTACCTTTAAACGTTTTAAATGAAATATCGACATTTGAGATGTTTAAAGTCCCATTATTTACACCAACAACGCTTCCTAAATTCGCTTTTGTTATAGTAGCTGTGTCATTATTATTAACCGAAATATAGCCTTCTATTTTAAGTTGCCTGTTTGTTGAAATATTAATCCTGCTTCCTGTTGCTACATCTCCAAAAATCATCCCCGCAGATAATTCATCGTGCTTTCCATCTAAAACAATATCGGATCCAATTTGAGTGTTTTCGCCGCCTGCGACAACATTAAATTCACCATTAAAGCTTCCAACAACACCACCAATTAGTGAATTTGAAGAATTTACATTAACATTTACTTTAACACTTTGAGAATAAGATGTTTGTTTTTGAAGTGTAAAGGTCGTGCTAACCGTGTTTATGCTTCCAAACAATCCACCAACGTAGACCGAGTCATATGTGTCAGTGGTGGCGCCAACGACTGAAATACCAGAATTAAACACAGTGTCAGTACCATCACCAGGCTCCAATGTCGACGTTATGTTTTGTGGCAATTTCGCGGATATGCTTACTCCTGAAGGGCTGACCCCCTCGTCCATATCGCCATTTTTTATATTTCCGACATAAAGGCCTGCATAAACATCTTTCGTTTCCGAAGTTTCTGTAGTTTGGCTTGATTGAGTGCGCTCGGTAATTTTAAGCAAATACTTGTTTAACAAATCATTGTGCTTAATGGTTATGTTTTGCAGACGTAACGTTTCAAAAGTCGAAGATTGAATAAGCTCTCCCACAAGTAATCCGGCACTGATGTTTAAAGATGAAGGTTTAAAGGTAACTATTGCGTCTTCGACACTTGTTGAGGTTGCAGAAAAGCACATTGTAATTCCAATAAAATTACAATTTTCAGCGCTAGGTGCGATAAGTCCGATTTTGTCCGTTTTGTCAGTTTTGTCCGTCCCATTAATCTCCACTTCGTTCAAATACCAGAAGCGAACATTTGTAAAATCGACATCTTTAATGCTGTTTTCTATAAAAGAGTTTTTGATTTTGGAGTTTTCTTCTGGCCCCTCAAAAACGACGTTAAGGTTTTGGAAGACTACACCCGTTCCTACAGTTTCAAACATGGCTCTGTCAATAATAATTCCTGGATAGCTGTTGTTTAATGCAGTGTTTGAAGTTAAGCCGTTTGCTTCATAAGGCCTAGTTGCCCCATTGCTTTCGCTAAACCATGCACTGTCAGTAGCTCCAATCAATCTGCCAAAGAAGTTCGTAACGAAAGAATTTTGTGCTACTGCTTCTGATGCGTAAGGTCTTAAATCAACATAAGCATAATAAACGTCGCCGTTGGCATCCACGCCTCTTCCTCTAACTCTAACTTCAATAGAAGAGTTTTGCATTTTGTTTAGCACTTCTGCAACATTGTCTTGGTCAAGATAAATATAAGTTGGTGAGCTAGTCAAATTTATTGAAGGGAAAAGTTTGTCGGTGGTGTGTATCCAATTTTCAACATCCCAAGCATTAGAATTGATAAATGCTCCATTTGTGATCATATAACCACTTTCTGGATTAGCAAATGTGCTGAGTGATTGAACTTCAAACACAAAATCAGCATTTTCTGTGGAATCATCTTTGTAAATTCCGCTTTTTACCTCAACGGATGTGGTTCCTGAGGAATAATTTCCCATGTAACCGTATGATTTTCTATTATCAGAATTTTCAGTCGTGGAAATGACCTGACTCACAACTGGTTTTACGTTGTTGCCCTCGCCGACAACAGAATTAATCGTAGAGATTTTGTTTGTTGATGTGGATTTGTAGCAGTCACTTAAAATACCATATTCGTTAAACGCATTGACTGCCGCCATAGTAAGTTTGACTTGGCTGTCGCCGTTGTTGTAAGGAATAAATCTACCAAACAATCCACCGAAATTTGAAGCGGTTCCGTTTGAATTTGGTCCATTTGCATACACATCACCTGACGCGTAGACTTCACGTAATATCATAGTAGTGGAAATCATAGATGATGAAGCAACATCTTCAACAACAAAATCAGTGCCTGAAGTTGAAAAGGCTCCTCCTGCAAGCCCCCCTGCATAGCCTTCGTAGCTTGCATTTGGGTTGATTGCGTTGAGTTTGCTGTAACCAACATACACACTGCCATTCCCAAACACTCCAAAGAGTCCTCCAACATATAATGGCTGATATGCATCGGTCGCGGTTGAAGTGTTTTCAAACACGTCAAGAATGCCTCTTTCTGCGTTGGCATTGCCGTTTAAGTAATAACTTGCCATGCTGTTTTCGATTTCATCTTGCAACTCTTCGTCGTGCTGTGTAAACACTTGATAGAAATCGCCGTTTGCAATTCCAACAAGACCACCTGCGATAAAGTTGTAAGATAGGATTTTTGCGGTTATGTTTTCGCCACGAGAAACATAAACCCCTGCATCCTGAACTTTTGTTTGAATGCCAGTATAACCAATAGCACCGCCAACCACTTCGCCTCGCACTTCAAGTGAGTCGATCACACGCAAGTGCGTTACTTTGTAATCATCATTTGTAAGAGCGGTTGAATAAGTGTAGTTTTCTTGATTAATTAGAGCTGAATCATAAATGTCAACATATCCCGCTACAGCTCCCGCAAAAGAAGCAAGACCAAATCCGCTATCACTTGGAATTGTGCTGTAAATTCTGCCATCATTTTGATTTGCATATCCTCGAATTTTAGCTGGATCAAACACCCATTCGTTATCCGCGTTTTGATGAGTGTAAAGAGAACCTGCAGCTGTTTTCGTTTCTTCGTTGTAGTAATTGCTTTGAACAGTTGCTCCTGAAACGGTCAAGCCAACAAGTGCGCCATTTCCAATTGCAGCACCTACTATACCGCCTGTAACATTTCTTCCAAAAATGCCACGCTGTTGAGTTTGCTCTGTTGTTTCATTTTGAGTCATGTTAATGTTGATTATCTTTGTGTCCTTTGCCAACCCTATCAAACCACCAACCAAGACTGACGAACCTGCTGCGACTGAATCAATTTCAATGTTTAAGTTTTGTATCAATGCTCCGTCGGCACTTCCAAACAAACCAACTGAGTTTTCATCGCTAGAAAGCGAAATGTTTTCAATAGTAAAACCATTGCCGTCAATAATTCCTTTAAAAGTTTTGTTGACCGATTTTATTTCAGCATTCCCAAGTGCGTTGTTAAGTTCTGACAAATCTATGTCTGTTGTAAAGCGATAAGCACCTAAAATTTCAGTTTCTGTGAATTGTGAAGAAAGAGAAGTTGATGTAGAGTCTCCCATAGCTTCTTTAAGATCTTGAGCGGAATTAATTAAAATTGGATTGATCTCTTCACCATAAGATGTGTCGTAAACTTGTGCTAACGAATCACTTTGATTCATTAACATTGAATATGGCAAGAAGTACTCTTCTTCAATTTCTGATGCCACATAATACCTGTGAGAAATTGTCCTTTGGGTCAAACTGATAGGTTCAATTCCATATCCATCAACCATTTTCCAAACACCGTCGTCCACACCCTCTTCTGTGTTGAAAACAAACCCATAGTAAGCATTTTGATTGCCAACTTCTTCTTTGTTGATAATGCTTGCTTCGTTGAGAGTTGCCTGAACATCAGAGGATGAGTCGAATTCTTGTTTTACAGTGTAGTAATAGCTCAATTCTATTGTGCCTGTGTTAAGAGAATTGCCTACGTTGTCAAATCCTGAAAAATTTAATTGATGCGCGTTGTTTGGTTCTACCATAGACGCAGTGTAACTTGTTTCAATGTAACCTGCATTTATGTAAACGAAACCAGCTCCAACTAAACTGTTTTCATTTTGTGAATTTGAAATTAATATGTTGGAATAGCCATCACTTATTTCACCATTTTGCGAGTTTTCAACAACAAAACCAGCGACTATTCCTTTTGAAGATATGCTTGACCCTGTCCTATGGTATCTTGCATATCCATCTTTTAAATCCTCATCGCCTGTTATTCCTTGAATAGCAGAGGCACGAATTTTGCCAGAGTTTGTTACAACAAAACCCGCTGTTTGTGATAAATCAGATGAGGAAAGGTTGTCAATTTGAATGTTGCTCGCACCACTTGAAGCAATTTCGCCAGAATTTGACACAACAAAGCCTGCAACGTTGCCTTGGCCTGAAAGTTCAAACAATGAAAGCTCGCGAACAGAATAATCAAAATAATTAGTAGTTCCGACTTGTTCTCCAATCAAAATGATATCACTTCCACCAACTTTTGAATTAGTAATTGAACCACTGTTTTCAACCACAAATCCAGCCACACGACTTTCAATGTTTGAATTGGCATCTATATAATAAGGTGTTGAAGCTCTAAAATAATTTACTTGTAAGCCCAAGTTTGTCGCGTCTTCACCGTTAGGATTGTAGGAAACTACTTGACAATTTGTGATAGTGCCGTTGTTTACAACAGCCAAACCTCCAATGTTTATGTTTGAATATCCTGAAGACGTCACGTCTACTGCTATTGAAGTTTGATAGTAATTGACTCTTACATTTTTAATAATAGAATTTTCAGTGACAGTCGTAAACAAACCTAATTGCAACGATCCAGCGCCTTGCAAATTAAAACTCTTAATGTTTATCGAATAGCCATTGCCGTCTAATGATTCGAAATTTGCCGAAGATATTGGAGTGTAGTTTTCAAGTGTGATATCATTTAAAAGAATATAATCTTGCGCAACCTCTTCTTGTGCTACTTGCAAGAAATCTTCTGCCGTCTGAATAATAAGTGGCCTATCAAGATCGGAATAAATAGTAACATTTATAGCAAAATTCGTTTCTATCTGATAAAGTGCATCACCTTCAGAAGCTATTCTTATTTCGTCGATAAGTGTTAAGTAAATTGGAGATGAAGTCGTTCCAATTCCAGTAACAGACAAACCTTCATCTTCAGAATACGTCAATCTAAATCTGCCGTTTGAATAGGTATAATTTTCATTATTATCTTTTGTAAATGTCAAACGAGTACCATTCATTTCGAGTCTTTGATAAATTGGCACCGCTTGACTATCACGATAGTTTATTGAAAAAACACTGTCATCTTCAAAATAATAACCATTTTTTTCGAAATTTGCTCTAGCTGTGTTAAGTTCATTTACCAAATTGCTTTCTGTTTCATTAGACTCATCATAAGAATACTTTTCAGGATCAAAATCATAATCAAACTTTAAACCATGAGTTATGCCAACCCAACTTGTAAAGACATAGGTGTTTGAAGCATCGTCATACACCGCCCCATTCAATTTTGCAGATGTCGGTTCGATGTCAACAATAGTAACATAAGCATTAGAATTTTTACGTTCTTCAACGCCATTAAGTTGACGAACAACACTTGCTTGAATTTCAAATGTGCCGTTAACCGTTTTAGCACCATCGACTACCCCTGCATTTAATGAAGCATAAAGGGTTGCAGTCAAAGTTTTAGTTCCATCTGGGTTTTGGGTTTCCTCCCATGATGAACGTGGAGATATTGTGATTCCCGTTGCTCCAACCGCTGTCAAATAGTCGATATCTTGATCTTGCTTTAATCGAATCGAAAGTTCGGCTGTTCCACCTTTTGCAAGCACGGTGCTGACCTCGCCGTCAACCATAATTTCTGCCTCTGGCAAGTAAGTTACATAAAGTCGGTAAGTTGTTGAATCACCAATCTGATCATTATTTGCATCGTAGAATGTGGCTTTCAAAATGAATATAACATCGCTAGAAATGTTTTGTGAAGCATAAAGTCTAAAATCATAAATTCCATCATCATTTCGAGCTATTTGCAATCCTCCAACCACGTTGGTTGCGGATCCTGAATTTACAACGTATTGGCTGTTGCTACCATTATATTTTTTCAAATTTGTTAGTGTAAGCACTGCGTTGCTCGCCTGTTGCGAAACGGCATCTATCGCTTCATAAGTCAAGGTCATATGATGATAATAGGAATATGCAGGGTCAACCACAATCGACATAAAAGATGCACGTCCAGGTGATATAACCGAAACCTGTTCGTCAGTCCTCGTGTAAACTATTTGTCCACTAATATTGTTGACATTAGAAGCACGATAATTTGTTATGTCAACAAAATTGATCTGCTGGCTACTTAATGTGATGTCAATTGTTTTGCCTTCATTTTTTGCAGTGCCTGACTCCGATGTTAAAATCAATGTGTATTCTTCGTCTTTTTCAATCTTTGATCTATAATCTTCATTAATGCTCAATGTGATAACAAAATTGTATTTAGAATTTTCAAAATCTTTTCTAGAAACATCCACAATTAATATGTTTTCAACAAATTTAGCTTTGGCTTCTTTAGAACTTTCATCAATTATTAAAGAATTAGTGTCTGCTCCTTCAATGTCGAAAGTAAGCATTTGATTGTCTTCTTTTCTCACGATCTGCAAGATAAGTGCGTCTTCATCAGAGTCAGTCAACAGATCAACGGTAATGCTTGATTTGACAGCAGGTTCGATTCTTACGGAGTCAACATATGTTAAGATCTCGTCAGCACCCAGGAAAGGAACAACATTCAAAGTGTTTGTAAACTCATCCCTTAAAGCATTTGAATATTCTTCGCTAAGTCCACCAACAGAGATCGATGTGCTTAATGTGACTGATTGTGATCCTAGGTTGTTTAAAGCTTCTTTAATTCCGTTGCTAAAAGTTACTTGCCCTACCATTCCGTTTATTTCATAAGACACCAATTTACTAGCCGGTAAGAAACTTCCTTTTAAAGTAAAATTCGGCAGATAAATTTCACGTGGTTGAGCTTCATTTGCTAGATAAACATTTTCTTTTAGTCTAAATTCAACATAATCGCTTTTGCCCTCTTGCAAATCAAATCCACTCGTTTCAATTCCATTGTGAAGGGCACTAAAATCTTCCAAAACATACATGACTTTAAATTCGAAAGGCTTACTCTGTGCGTAATTATGTTTGTTCGATACTGTTAGAGTCACATCACCAATATTTTTAATAATTATGTTTTTCCCTACTACCTCAACGATTTGATTGTTGCTTGAAACCACGACAATATTTTCTTCACCAAACAATTCTTCAAAAGAAATAGTGTTTAATCTGGTTAAAGCTGTGTTGGAAGCATCTGACAAATTGGCTGTGTTTGTCAATCTGTGGAAGAACAAAATTCCTTTACCTTCACTTGCGTCGTTTTCAACAGGCAAAGATTTGCTAGTCTTTTTCACTGCAACGCCACTTAAATTTACCAAAACCTCGTCTTGATAGAACTTTAAATGTGGCTGACCGTTTCTTACATAAGATTTAAACCCTTCATCTCCGTCTTCTAGCCAATATTCTCTGTCAAAACTAGATGTTGGAGCAGAATAATTCCCGTAATAATAATTTGTTGATGAAGAACTTATTGAACCGTCTACATAAACAGTATCACTATCTATAACCATTGAAAAACTATTTGTAATTATTGTATTATTTGTTGAATATCCAACAAATGCGCCTGCATCTCCTATTAAACAACCTTCTTCTTCAAATGTGAGATTTCCGTCAGTGTCCCAAGAAGCAGTATAATTGTACACATAACTATGTGTTATGCTACCGCTTTCAGCATATCCAACAAAACCACCAACATAATTCGCTGTGATTGTGTTTATACCATCGTCAAAAACATAAAATTCACCGTAAACATTTTCTATTGTGCCAGTGTTTTTACCAACAAATGTCCCCGCGTATGAGTCGGTTGACGTTAGTTCTATTTTCACACCCTCTATTTTTACATCTTTGATTGTGTTGTTGTTGACACCTACTATTGCTCCACCAAATAGAGAACCTTCTAGTTCATAACCACTAGTAACTTTACTCATTGAAATCGTTTCACCACTGTTTTGTGTGGTTATTACTACATTAGAAACCTCTCCGTCGTTTTCGTTGGCAATAAACCCACCACCTGTGACGTCACCATAGACTGTCAGTTGCGAAACTTTACCACCCTCTACAATCTTGTCAAACAAAGGATCACCGCTTACATAAATCGCTACATTTTCATCATAGCCTTTTAAGGAACCTGCAAATGCTTTGCCAGCATTATCATACTCATCAAGCGTTATTGAATTCATAAGCACATAATGCAAATTCACATCAATGGCTTTGAATTGTTCGGCAGTATAAATTCTTGTTGCAGTGGCCTCACTTCTTCCATCTGCAACCACAATAGGAATAGATAAAATAACATCTCTATAATATATTCTCTCTCCGTCTCCAACTAAAAAGTAACCATTTGTCACACTTTCATAATTGTTTTGAAGCTCTGAAAGTAATATTTCTGTCGATGACGTTTGACCATCTTGATAGTAAACAATATATTCACTTCCACCAATCAATCGAATTGCATCAGTTGGCAAAACATAAATAGTGCCTGTTCCACCTCTATTTAAACTCGATTCAAATGTAACAATTCCCAAATTGTTGATGTTTACTAAATTTGACGGAGTGCTGTCTCCTGGCACAAAAATGTAGGTTAAATCTCTGTTGTAAGCATCAAGTGGCGCAACAGATGTAATGATAGTAAACTGCTTGTCAGACTGATTTGCACTATAAAGCTCTAAATGAATTTCTCCATTTTCTGTTTGATTTTCCCAAACAAGATTTTGAACACGCGTAGCGCTTGTTATGTTTATATCAATTTCGGCATAATACTTGAGTGAACCAAAATCGCTGTATTCTATAATAAGAGTATCACTAAAAGTACTTTTATCAAATGTCGTCAATGCAACGATATCAAATTTTAGTTCGGTAGCAGTTGTAGTTATATTTTCGATTTTATAATTAAAATTAGCATCATCGCCAGTAATCTGTGCGTTTACGTCAATAGAAGAAGAAAAATCGAACTTGCTTATGTCAAAATATGTAATTCCAATATTGTCAAGACGATAACGAACCTCAATGCTTTGTGTCGACAAGCTAAAATCGTTTAATGAAATCGAATCCCTTGCGACAAGTGAAACACTTGACGGGTTTGCTCTAAGACTTGTAGGACCGGTGTAACCTTCTAAATAAAACAACCTCTGCAAATTATGATTTCCATGGTCTTCATCATAACCAGAAAAGACAAAAACTGCATATCCTTTTACATCATCTTCAACAGTCAGCCTGTTGGTAATAAAGTCAAAAGTAACATCGGTACACCCAACTAAATTGCCATTTGCTATTTCCGATTGCAAATCAGCATAAGTTGAAACATTCAAATTTTCAACACCGTCAGCAAATCTATAAAAAGCAAACGTTTGGCGATCACCTTGCAACGTCGCCCCTTGATTTAGCGACAAGTTTAAACTAACCGAATTGGACGAGCGCATAACAAGTTTAGTCAACGTATAGTCCTGCGTCAATGCCCCATCATTTTGATAACCATTTCCAATTTCAACAACCGAATTGCTGTTCGCACCATAAAGGCCGATAGAAGCATTAGTTAATGGCGTAAAAGCAGAAACGTTAATAGTGTTGTTTGACTTAAATCCACTTTTATGGCAAATTCTTATTTTATAATTGTCAGTGATATTTTTCTCGTTGTTTGTTACAGTAATTGTAGCGGTATCTCCACTTAATTGCAAACTAACACTAATTTTTGCCTCTCCATTAAGATTTTCGATTTCATAATATAGCCCATCGAAAATTTGTGATATCTTAGTTGTGTCCGACAATTTAAGTTCGCTAAACACACTTCTTTCCTCTTCCAAAGTGGAAAGATAAAAGTCTGTTTCACTTGTTATGTTAAAATCGCTGTTTGGCGCCTCTTTTGTAGTTAAATTAAAACTAACATTGACGTTTTCTGACTGAGTTGACACAAATTCTACTGTTGCTGTTTCACCTGATTCAGATTTAGCTTTAAAGTAAACAATGGCGTTGTTTGGTATGTTTTCACTTTCAAACTCTCCATTAGTTTCGATAAAAGTAATTTGTCGTAGTTCTGCACCGGCTTCTTGATAATAAATGCTAAACAAATTCCCCAAGTTTTCACTGGAAGTGATTTTGAATTTTGCTCCTTCAACAGTGTTAGGGCCCAACACGACTTGGAAAGGTCTTCCGTAAGACATGTCGCTTGAATAATTGTTGTAAATGTCCCATTCGCTTGCTTGCAAAACATTTTCGCCGTTTGAAGTAACACTTATCCTGTCAACAACATCAACCAAATTTAATTCAAACGACGAACTGGTTTGTGAATAGTTTATATCTTTGTATGACACAACACAATTTACACTTAAAGTCTGCACACTTAAATCTGCACTTTTGGCGCGAATTAAATAATATGGATTGCCATTAGTGTCTGATCCTTGACGAGTTATGTCTAAAACATCAGCAACATTCACCCCGTTTGAATAAACCTGCCATGATGTCACAAGCTCCGATTGATCGAGGCCATTAAAATCAAGCTTTACGTAAAGTTTTGCTTCTTCTTGAGCTTCATCGTTTTTAATTAAATTAAAAGGCGTTTCATAACTTTCATAACCTGCCGAGCCCTCTCTACTAAAAGTCAAAGTTGGAGCGTCAAAACGGTCAACCACACTAAGCGTAACATTTGCGAAGTAATCTGTGTAAACCGATCTTGCAACAAGCTTAACGCTATCACCGATATATCCACCATCAACCGTCAAAACATCATCATTAAGATCAAGATCAAGTTGACTTTGTTCTTCATCAAATTCCCATGTTACATCTTTTCTGTTGCTTTCGCCGTTTGGCCTGCTTGTAAAATTTAAATATCTACTAGGATCAAGCGAATTAGCTTCTCCCCTGATCACATATTGATTTTTATCCACAGAAGAATCTTTTTGTTCCACACCCAAAATATTGCTGTAAACAAAAACGTTGATAATTTTAGATGCACTGCCCTCTGCACTTTTTAATTCAACAATCCCCCTGCCTTCGCTTTCGCCATAAATTGTTATTTGCGTTGAATTGGCATTTGAATTAAATTGGGTTGATGTTGTCAAAATTGAATCTGAACTCGTGTTTGCATCAACCTGGCCATAAGAAACATTTTCAACCGTTGCAGTTAATTGTGCATATGGCTTGTCCGATGTCAAATCGATCTCTATGTAATCTTCGGAAACAAAATCAGATGAAACAACATTTATCACCGCCTGTGGCTTTTGCTCGTTGCATGCGGAAAACACAACCCCGCCGACGAGGAAGAAGACACTCAACAATGCCAACAAAACTTTTTTCATTTTGCCTCCTAAGATATTATTTTTAATTATCTAGATTTTATAATCGGCAATCGAAAATTTTTAATTTATATATCTAGATATATAAAATTATAAAACATTTGTTCGAAAATTGTCAAATAAAAGCTTGCAAAATAAATAAAAAACTATTAAAATAATAATGAAAAAAATATTACAATTTTTTATCAAATAAATTATAAAAAAATCAATAAAAAACTGTTTTTTAATTAATTTATTAAAATTTTTATGTTTTTTAGCAATTTTTTATGATTTTATTTAATTTTTAAGGATAATTTTTATGAAAAATTTAATAACAAAAATAAAAAAACTTTGTAAAATACAAGATTTAATTCAAGAGGGCGATAAAATTGCGGTCGGGTTGTCAGGCGGAAAAGACAGCTTGATGTTGCTAAAAGCGCTTTGCGAATTAAGAAAAAAATTCAAAAATTGCTTTAGTTTGATTGCAATATGCATAGATTTGTCAAACGGCAAAATGAATTTCTCAAACTTAAAATCCTTTTGCGAACAATTGAATGTTGAATTGTTGGTGATAAACTCAAACATATTTGAAATCGTTTTTGACATAAGAAAAGAAAAAAATCCTTGCTCTTTATGTGCAAACTTAAGAAAAGGATTGCTTTATTCTACGGCTAAAAAGCACGGTTGCAACAAGGTGGCTTTGGGGCATCATGCCGATGATCTTTTGGAAACCTTCTGCATGGCAATAAAACAAGAAAACAGACTTTACGTGTTGCCTGCCAAGAGCTACTTGAGTCGAACAGATTTAACGTTGATTAGGCCGATGCTTTTATGTTATGAAAATGAAATAATCGCGCAAACAAATTCGTTGCCATTAACAAAAAACATTTGCCCTGTTGATCATGCTACCACTCGGCAGTCTACAAAGAAGTTTTTAGAAAAATTAGAAAACGAATGTCCAAACATAAAACAATCTTTGTTAAACGCACTCACTAATCCACAGAGATATAAACTATGGCAGATAAAATAAAATTAAGTAAAATATCAATAATTAAATAAAAAATGCTAAAAAATTGTATTTTTTTGCAATTTTTTAGCATTTTTTTTGTATTTTTTTTAATTTAGTATTAAAAAATTAATTTATACCATTTAAAATATTGTTTTTAATTGTTTTATTTTAAACGATATAAAAATGATATGTCGTCAAATTGAATAGGTTTTGTTTAATAAAATATTTGCTATTTATTAATAAAAATTAAAATTACTGTTTATTTAAATATTTAATTTTTGTAGCCTGCCCTCCTCTAATATGTTTTTCAGAAAAGTTGATATCTAATATTTTTTCTATTTTTCTATATTTTTTTTCACTAAGTTTTTTAAGCCTCTTTGACATGTCAACATGCACGGTGCTTTTGCTAACTCCGAAGAGGGTTGCAGTTTGTCTGAGTGTGCTGAGAGTGCTTATTATATATTCAGCTTCAAGAAGCACTCTTTTGCAAATTTCCTCTTTCACAGCAGAATAACCTCCTTGCTATAAATCTATTCTGCCGTTTGTCGAGTTATGTCAAAAAAAATAAATTGTTGTATAATTTTGCAAAAAAAAATTAACGGTGCATAACAATGCACCGTTTAAATAATTATTTTGATTGTATTATTTTGCAAATATCGTTTACAGTTTTTATGTTGCCGATTTGGTCATCAGGAATTTTTATTGAAAAATTGTCTTCCAGAAGCATAAGCATTTCTACGACATCAAGCGAATCTGCCCCCAAATCTTCTACTATGTTTGCATCATCAGCGATATCATCTGGCGATATGCAAAGTTGTTCGGCAATAAGTTCTTTGACTTTCTCTTTCATTTCTTCCTCCACGTGTTTAATTATAGCATACATACACGTAGAAAACAAACAATTTTTGCTTTTTATTTAGATTGTAAAGAAATAAATGAGTTTGGATCAACTTTTTGATCGTTTTGATATAAAGTCAACTCTAAATGTGCGCCATAACTTGCCTCATTCGCAGCTGACGTTGATATCGTCCCTATAGCTTGTCCTTTTGTCACTGTGTCGCCTTCACCCACTTTAAGATTTTCGTCAAGGGAAGAATAAACACTTACAAAGCCGTCTTTATGTTCAATTGTCACACTATAACCCTGTAAATAGCGATAATCGGTGTCGATTACAGTGCCGTCAGCGACAGCCATTACTGTTGGGTCTTCGCTTGTTAAATCAACTGCGCAATGAGCTTGATATTTTTCCATTGTCTCGTTAAATTGTAAAAGCTCGCCTGAAAAATCTCTGATGATTACCGCTTCGTTCATAGGAAGTCCAAAGCTTATTGGCTGGGTGGTTACGTCTACCGTTGGCCCCTGCTCGTCTCCTCCACGGTTCGCAAGCGTTCCTGCAACTGTCGCAGTTACAATTACAGCCACAATTATAAGCCCTCCTAAAATATAAAGTCCAAAGCGTTTAAAGAATGTAAAAAATTTGTTATCTTTTCTTATTTCCATTTTTTTCCTCCTCGCCATAGATTGTTGACACTATAAAATTTTTTATACATTTATTTTAATATCCAGTGGCGATTGTTGGAAAGCCTACAACTACTTCATTGTTTTTACGTACAATCTCAGCATTTATTTTTTTCCCATCGCTTATAAAACTTTTTGAATACAAAGGCGTGTAAGAATATTCGACTGCCATACCTTCAATTTCTATTTTAGAAATAGTCTGAAGTCTTAATTGATTAGACATGCTTTCAAATTCGCTTTCGTCTAAATTAAACACTATTGCTTTTGCATCATAATTTTCTAATATATTTAAAAAACTATCACTTTCTACTTTAATTATTGCATCTTCTCCATTTAAAACAAACGGCTTGCCAATTTTTTCAGCGGTTTGCAAATCAGTAACCACTACAGCACTTTTAAAATCAATATTTTGATTTGAAAAAGACTTAGGCAATGCTACCGAACCGGCAATCAATGACATCGCAAATAAAAAATACATTAATTTTTTCATGCAAAGTTTATTGACAATTTTTTTTAAATTAAAAACCCCAAATTTGCTGGCGATCCAAACTAGCATCTAAACCTTCTACAATTATAGTCAAAACATAGCTTTTGTGAGAATCATAAAATTCGTCATTTAAAAGTTTTACGTAAGAAGCCACAGAGATTTTGTTTTGCGATTCTAATGCCTCGGTGAAATAATAATAATCTCCACTTTCCGTCCACAAATCATTTACCCCTAGTTCAACCTTAGGATCATTCAAATCATAGCTAAAAATTAAAGCCTTTGCACGAACATAAATTGGAGACTCAAACTCGTTTGTTAAATTTATATATTGTTTTAATTCCTGACCAGGTAAATATGAACCATTTAGAGTAAATGAAACGCTTTGCGTTTCCGTGCCTTTTAATGACAGATCAACATTTGATCCAAGTTGCATGTCAGATTGCAAGCTAGATGTGTTTGAATAAAACCAGCCTGTCAATCCTAAATATAATGACACTGCCAAAGCTATTATCAGTGCGACTATAGCAAAAATAAAACCATAAGTACTTTTTTTTAACTTCCTCATGGTTATATTTTTTTCTTTTTAAAAATATTTATACTAAGATTTGCGCAGTTGACGTTTGCGTCTGAAAGCTCTTTCGCTTCTAAAATTTGCAATTTGGGCATTTTTAAAACGTCTGCTTTCCATTTGTAAATTTCGCTCAACTTTTTGCCATTTGTACTTTCTGTTTCCATAAACAAAATCATAAGCAACCATTCCAAAGCCTAAAATTAGGTAGATGTAGTAAGAGAAAAATCTCCAGATAATTAAAGCCCAAAACAATTCACCACCAGCAAAATAAGCCCCAAACATCATACTAAACGAAATTTCACTTGCTCCTGATCCACCTGGAAGAGGTATAAAACTCGCAGCCAAATCAATTAAGACACCCATAACCATCATTCTTCCAAACATAGACGGATCAAAATCACTAAACATACAATAAACGAAAAATGGTATTGAATAAACTAAAATTAATCTTGCGATACATGAAAATATCATAACTATCAAATCCTTCGGGCACTTTACATAATTAGTCATAATATTTTGATAATCTTCTACGTATTTTGTAACACGCTGATATTGTTTTTCATAGTTTTTAACAATCTTCATTTTATGAAGCAGTTTTAAAGTTTTAACCACCAAAACTTTACCTGTCTTTTTACTTATTGACAAAAACAAAGTCAAAAACATAGTAAAAAAGCCAAGAATAAAACCTATCGCTGAAGCTATAGAAACAACCATGTTAAAAGACTTGTCAACGGCAGTAACAATTAAACATGTCGCTGACAAAATAAGCCAAGTCAGTTGCTGAAAAAAAAGCCTTGCCATTGGCACTGAAAGAGCTGCCGCAGACGGAACATCTCTTGAAATCAAGTAGGTCACCTGAAAAGGTTGTCCACCTGTTGCAAGAGGCGTTACCGCATCATAATAGCGACCGCATAAATTCGTTTTTAAAGACAAAATAAATCTTGCTTTGCCACAATTTTTTTTCAATAAATGAGAAACTGACCATGTGTCAAACACAAAAGCAACACCAAAAAATAATAATGCTACAAAAAACCATTGAATGTTTATGTCAATTTGACTTAACGGAGTAAACTCATTTGTAAAAAGAGTGTACAACAATATCCCCGCAATAACTCCAACATTTAAGAAAAACATACAAATATTCCAAACTTTTTTGTTTTTGCCACTTCTTTTTGCAACGGCCTGTTGTGCTTCGTCAAGTTTTGCTTTTTCCTCGCTAGAAAGCTGATCAACATCGATCTTTAATTGTGAAAAATTAGAAGACTTTTGTGTCTCCTCATGCGCATCATTAATCGCTTTTTCTTTTAAAAATTCTTCTGTTTCCACAAATTCTTTCTGTGAGGTGTTTTCATCCATACTCGTATATTCTAACAAATAAAAAAACTCTTGTCAAACAAACAAGAGCTGTCAAATTAATTATTTATCAGTACAAATCTTTGTATGCATCTGGATAATAGGTTATTTTTCCTTCAGACCTCAAAAACTGAATGTTCATATTTTCAAAAAGTGAATATCTGTCAGTGTCTATTTCTTCATACAAAACGTCCAAAATGGTTTTGTCTTCTCCAGCTTTCAGTCTTGCCTCATTAAGAACTTGGACATCCGCCTTTGATAAATTGAAATTAGAATCGATGTTGGAAAAAAGATTTTCTACCTTTCCTTCATACACCATGATGTGAATGCCATAATCCGATCTGATTTCTTGAGAATAAAGATCGCCTATGTTTGCATTGCCGTTGTTGTAAAGTTCTATGGCTGCATTTGTGAATGATTCCACCATGTTTGAATGTGCCGTGTAATTAGTCTCACTTTCCGCGTCGGGAGTTGCAAAATCAACACCTATAACATAATTTCGATCAGCATTCATAATTCCTTCGTCTTCATTGTACTTGTAAACAAACTCATCAAAATATTCCGCTTTAAGTTTTTCGTCATTGCCCGCAGTTGCAAGCTTTAACTCTATCTCTTCAAACACAGCTTTAACAGGTTTTCTTTCTCCTGTTTCTACCCAAGCAACGCTCCCATCTTCATTGTAAACAATGTTGCCTTCTTCATCTTTTTGTGGCTCACGAACAACAAATGTTAGGTTGTTGTACAAATCTTCTATCAAATCTTGCGCTTCGCCAACCGTGTATTTAGTGCTGGTCCCTTCTATAACCTTCTGGCATTCGTCATACAACTGCTGTTCTGCTTCAGAAAATTTTGCCAAAACATGTGAAACGTAGAAAAATTGTGTTCCTGTTGTCTTAAAATAATTGACAGAAGAAACATCTTCTAAAACGTCTTCTTCGTAAGTTGAAGATTGCTCTACAACATATTTGTTGTAATCATTGATAACTTTGTTTTCATATAAATCCAAAAGATTTTGAATTGTAACAGAAGAATTGTTTGATTGATTTAACTCTTGATATTTGTCCACCATAAATGAATCGTAAAGAACACCATAAACACGTTGAATTTCTCTCTTAAAAACCGATTCATTGTCAGTTGCAAGCCCCATCCCTTTTTCCGATTGTTTTGCTTCAGACAAATACCTGCTGTATCCCTGTGCATACTTTGGATTGTTGCTTACATAGTTAACGACATTTTCGTATAAAACATTTAAGTCATTTTGCTTAGTTACATCTCTGTCTTCACCGTTCCAAAAGGTGTGATTTTCAATTTCACTAGTCACAGTATTGTTGACAATCAAAGTAATTTCGCCATCATTTTCTATTCTTAATGTTAAAGGCTTTTTATAATGATTTTGGGTTGTAACTTGCTCGTCTTCTTCACTTGATTGTTCAGTTTCTTCTTCAAGATCGTTCATATCGTTGTAGTAGCTTTTAATGTTGTCCTCTATGGTTTCAAAAGTAAGCTCCCAAAGATATGTTTTTTCTTTAACTGTCAGCGTTTCTCCGCCATTTATTTCTCTCGCCATATTTTCAGATGCGCGAATAATTAATTTTTCATTTATAACTGATTCTAAAATTTGCTTAACTGCTTCTTCTCCTGTCAAGCCATAACTTTCATAAGTCGAACTATAATTTGCAACAGCTACTGACAAATCCCTTTTTGTAATTTCAATTTTTTCTCCATTTTCGTACTCAAAAGCTGCCACTATTTGCGAATAATAACGCGACATGTCGGTTGTAACAAGAGAACAACCCGCAAAAACAGAAACGCACATGATAAAACATAGCGATAAAGTTAATATAAGTTTTGTAAATTTGCTTCTTTTCATAACACTCCAAAACAAGTCTTGAATTTTATTTTCTAGTTTTTAGCACTCTGTTAGTATACAATATTTCCTTTTGTTTTTCAAGCAATTTCGACTATTTTTTAAGATTTATTTGCCATCTCAAAAAAGTCTATAATGCCATCTAAACTTTTTGACATGGTTTTATTTCGTGGCATTTTGATTATTGGCAAGTTTTCAAATCTTAAACTTGCATTATGATTTGACAAAACTTTAACCAGCCTTTCATCTGCGATCTTTTCATCTTTATACAAAACAATATTTATTTCATCTCCCCTCATTTTGACTTCTTTTACCCCAAACTTCATGGCAAGATTTTTTATATAGGCTATTTTAACAAGGTTTTCGGTTTGAACTGGCACATCTCCAAACCCGTCTTGCAAGCTTTCAAGAACGCCTTGCATTTGTTCTCGAGTTGAAATTTCACTTATTTTCATATAATATGAAATGCGTTGTTCACTGGTTGAAAGATAGGTTTCGGGAATGTAAGCATCAAGTGGCAGATCTATTTTAACTGGTCGCTCTAATTCTGTTTTTTGTCCTGAAATCTCACCAACTGTTTCGTTCAACAGCTTTACAAACATATCATAACCAACTTTTTCTATATGACCGTGCTGTTCTTTGCCAAATATGTTGCCAGCTCCACGAATTTCCAAGTCACGCATCGCAATTTTAAAACCACTGCCAAGGTCATGGAATTCTTTTATAGCTTCTAATCGCTTGTAAGAAGCTTCCGTTAGCAATTTTCCTCTTTTATAAAACAAATATGCATAACTCAATTTATCGCTTCGACCTACTCGCCCTCGAAGTTGATAGAGTTGTCCAAGTCCAAGCAGGTCGGCATCATAAATTATCATAGTGTTTGCCGATGGCAAATCTATTCCGTTTTCAATCAAAGTTGTAGATATAAACACATTGTATTCGCCTTTAAAAAGTTTGTCAATGACGGATTGCAATTCTTTTTCACTCATTTGACCATGCGCCACCCCAATTTTTGCTTGAGGAAGCATTTTCATCAAATTCGATGCAACATTAAATATTGATTGTACTCTGTTGTAAATAACAAAAGCCTTACCTCCTCGGGCAATTTCTCGCAACAAAACACTTTTTGTTATCTCGTCATCTTCTTCCGCAACATAAGTTTGAATAGGCAGGCGATCACGAGGTGGAGTAGCAATAACTGATATATCCCTTATCCCAGAAAGTGACATATGCAAAGTTCGTGGAATTGGGGTGGCAGAAAGTGCTAAGACATCAATATTCTTTCTAATGTTTTTGATTTTTTCTTTTGCAACAACCCCAAATCGTTGTTCTTCATCAATAACAAGCAAACCCAAATCCTTAAACACAATGTTTTTTGACAAAATCTTATGAGTTCCAATTAAAACATCAATTTCACCTTTTTCGAGCCTGCTTAAAATGTCTTTTTCTTGAACTTGCGTTTTGAAACGATTTAGAACTTCTATTCTAACGCCAAAATTTTCAAACCGCTTTTTTGCATTTAGAAAATGCTGTTCGCTTAAAACTGTGGTTGGGCACAAAAAAGCCACCTGCTTTGAGTTGATGACTGCTCTAAAGATTGCTCGGTAGGCAACCTCAGTTTTGCCAAAGCCAACATCTCCACAAAGCAAACGATCCATAATTTTTGTTGATGCCATATCATTTAAAACATCGTTTGCGGCTGTAATTTGATCCTGCGTGGGTTCAAATTCGAACGAATTTGCAAATTCATTTTCCAGAAATTGCTCAGACTTAAAAGCAAACCCCTTTGCATCTTCACGCTCTTTGTAAAGCTTCATAAGCTCCAATGCAAAACCTTGAAGTTTTTCTTTTACGCGTTTTTTTAGTTGTTCAAACTCGCGCCCTCCAAGTGCGTTCATATGCGGAGTGCTTTCTCCACCAACATATGCTGAAAGCAAACTCGCCTGTTCGCTTGGCAAATAAAGCATTCCTCCGCCACGATATTCAATTACAAAGTAATCTTTTTCACAATCAGAAAGCCTTAATCTTTCTATACCCACACATCGACCAATGCCGTGATATTCATGCACGACGTACTCGCCAATTTTTGGTTGATAAAAAACGTCTTTTTTCGCAGAAGTGATTTTCGTCGCTTTGGGTTTCGAAAGATTGTCAGATCCAATTGCAATCAAGTTTAGAGAAGAAAAATCAAAAGAACTAGGAAAATATTTTTGGCTTACGTAAACACCTGGCGCTTCAAAATTTCCTTCATCGAAATCAATAAAAGAAATCTCCTGTCCACTTAAAAAGTTTTTTATTCTGTTTTTGTTTTCTCCTGCAAAAAGCAATATTTTGTTTTTTGATGGGTCGAATGCTTTTATATCAATTACTAGCTGATTGAACGAATGCACATAACTTGTTTCCGCAACACTTTTTAAGTCTTCCCCTCCACTTAAAGAGAAAGTAAGAGTAGCAGAGATGTCTTTAAAACATGAATAGTCTTTGTCAGAAAAACCTTGCATTACTTTCAGCCCAGCTAGCACTAGGTCAACAGCTTGTTCTAACCTTTCAGTTTGATCTAAAATTACACAATCAGAAAGCGAACACACATTTTGACCACCTTTAAGCAAAACAGCAGGATACAATGATATCCTTTTGATTTTTTCCCCAGTTTTCATATCGCTCGGATCAAAATATGATATTTTTTCTATCAAATTATCAAAAAAATCACATCTTATTGGCTTTTCGCATGAAATAGCGAAAATATCGAAAATATCTCCTCGTACTGCAAATTCTCCTGGGCGAGAAACGAGGTCAACTCTTTTATAGCCTTTTTCAACAAGACTTTCTGCTAATTTTGATATTTCAACTTCATCATTTTCATTCAATATAATCGGTTCATCAAAGCTCTTCCTGTCAAATTTTGTAACAATCGAATTGGGTAAAAAAATTAAAAAATCTATTTTTTTTAACAAAAATTTGCTAACACTTGAAACAAAAGGCAAGAGGTTTTCATCATCTTCTGTTCCAACTTCTCTACCACAAGAAATTATTTCGCATTTACAGCCTAGGGAAGATAAATTACGTTTTAATTTTACTGCCTCAACAAAATCTGCGACGAGAATTACACCCCGCTTTCTTAACGCAATTATAAGTGTCTTTTCACCCAATTTTACACCGCTGAAATGGTCATGTTTTGCTAAAGGTGAATTTTTTAAAAGCTCTAAAATCTTATCCATAATTTTTAAAATTCATAGTTTTGTTTAGTTTAAAGTGCAAACTTTAATTAATTCATCTGTTGCTTTCTCAATAATGTCATCAAAAGTATTGTCCATCTTTGATAACACAAACTCAACTATTTGTTTGTCGGGCTGTCCAATTCCAACTCTCAGTCTCGAAAAATCTTGTCCTATAAGATTGACAATGTTGCGAAGACCGTTGTGCGTGCCCCCGCTCCCATGCGTTCTAAAACGTATTTTGCCCTTTTCTAAATCAAAATCATCACATATTACAACGATATCCGCATCTTTAAACTTGTTTTTAAACATCAAAACACTTTCGCCGGACAAATTCATAAAAGTTTGAGGTTTGGCCAAAATGATTTTTTGCCCATTTATTTTTATTTCACCATAAACAGCTTTAAAATTTTTTTTTGAAAGTTTTACGCCAAGTTTTTTCGCAAGGTTGTCAATTACTTCAAAGCCCATATTATGGAAAGTCTTTTCGTACTCCTTCCCCGGATTGCCAAGCCCTATTAAAATTTTCATAAGCGCTTCCCCATCACCAAGTGCTCCGCACAAAGAGTAGTTCCTTTTTGGACTAGTGTGTCGACAATGATATTTCCACTTTTTAAAAAACAATTTTCTTCAATAATTGTGCTACCTTTTAAAACATTCATTGGCTCAATAATTACTCCGGCCTCAATTTCGACATCGGCATCAATAAAAATGCTTTTCTCCCCCATTAAAACAACACCGTTGGCTTTGTGATAATCACGAATTCGTTGAGACAATACTTCGAAAGCATCGCTTATCTCTTTTGGAGAACTAACCTGTAAAAATTGTTCTGGAGCAAAAGATTTTCTTACTGGTGAAAATATAACATCTGTTGTTTTTATATAATCACAAGAAAACACATACCCTCTTGGCAAAACCATAGCACTCAAATTTTTACTTGCAAAATAATCTAACGCTTGTGCCACTGTTGATTTTTCAAGCAAAGGAGTGTCACCAAACAAAACTAGCAGATATTTCTTTGTTTCGGCATAAGGCTTTAAAGCTTGCAACAAATCCTCTTCGTTTACTTCGTCAATAATGACTTTTTGCATTTTTCCGCAAGCAAGAGCCACCCAATCAATTAAACTTTTCCCACAAACATCCAAAGCAGAAATAGGTTTTTTTATCAAAATTGCAAGCGTTTCGTCTTCCACCCAATCATAACTCTTTGCCGAAACAATCGACTTTGGCAATATTGAACTCTCTTCTTCTAATTCTTCTTTAATTATTACTTCTTCTAACATGTTTTTATTATAAATCCTAAAAACATTAAAGTCAAACAATTTCTTGGAAACATTTTTGAACAATATGTCAAAAATATTTTTAAGAATTTTTCTTTTGTGCTATATTATATTTATCAATCTGTGAACTGCAAAAAAAATAATTGAAAAATATCATTGAATCAAAGTGAGGAGATTATGAAAAAAACAAAAATCTTAAATTGGACAATTTTAACACCTTTAATGGTTTTTTTAGCTATCTTTTTGATTGCTAGTTTTTTTTCAATTCCATCAACAAGTCTTTCAGGTGCAAGCACTTATGCTTTTTCTAGTGATTTACAAATTACTGTTAGAAATTCAAACTACGAATCATTGTCACCTAGCGATCAGACGACAACTACACTTAAATTTAACAACACAGAAGAGGAAAATTACTCTGTTTTAACTTATTATTGGAAAGACGTAAAAAGCTTTGCTGTAAATTTTAACCTTTCTTCACTGCAAGATCGCGACCGTTACTCTTACAGTTACTCTGTTTCATGGACTCCTGCAATAATAAACAATGGCTCGGCAGACTTTACCACTAAAGCAACTTTACCAAGAACACTTATTTCGCAGACAGCTCAAAACAAATCAGAGATAATTGACAGTTTTACTTTTACTATTGACAACAATTTTTCAGACGTTGCAAACAATTACAGCGCTTCCTCAGTTTTCGCGCAGTCACAAGAAACTGGCTCTTCATCTTATGACCTGCATGGCGGTTGGGGCATGTACATCTTTTCGTTTGAATGTGAAAATTCCTACACAAGCGCAATTTACCAAATCTTGCCAACACCAATAGACAGCATTAAAGCAGAACCTACCATAAATGTCAGCGAACAAAGCTCTCAAGAAGGAATGAAATCTGCTTACATGTTTTCCCTAAGCGAAGAATGCCAATATTTAAATAGAGATTATATAGTTTGGAAAATTGAAGGCACCGGTCGTGATGGACTTGAATATGTTCTTACTACAAATGACATAACTGATTCGTCTACCCAACACGCATTGATAAATGATGAACCATACAGAAATGGGCCAAGCTTTTTCTTCGACACAGAAAAAGAAGGCACTTGGACAGCAGTTTGTTATATATATGACCAAGACCCAACAACGTCTGGCGCACAGCCTATTTACGAAATTCGAAGTGCGCAAGTAACAACTTCACAAGGAATGTCGCCAAACACTATAATTTGGATTGTTGTTGGAATAGCAGCCGCTGCCGCAATAATAGTTGGAATAGTTGTCGGCGTTTCAATTAAGAAAGAACGTGTTTATTAAAATTAATCCGCTTTAAAGCGGATTTTTTAATAATATAAACTATGTGATGTAAAAATTTTATTAACATAAAATTTTTGAAATTCTAACGAATTTCCTATGCTCTCGCATAGCATCACAGTTTGAATAAACATCAGTTTCGCTCAAATGTCGCTTCACGCCGCTTGGCTCAACTTCAGATAATATTAAATTACATTGTGTAAATTAGCGCCCATAAAATGCCTATAACTGTGTGCATAAAATTTTACAGCTTCCAATGAAGCTTTAAACTCCTTCACATCATTTTCAGATTGATAAACTTTTAATTTAGAAATTTCGACACCCACTTCTTGAATACTTTTATGGTTTACTAAATAACACAAATTACTTTCGTTTGCTGTCCAATTATATTCCAAAGTGTCCACTGCAAGAGTAAGTCCAATATCGCGAAGATTATCTTTTTCAAGCGAAAGTTGTTCGATACGCGCACAATCGTTTTGTAAATCTTGTAAGGCACTACTAGACAGAGCGTCTTCAAGCACACAAAAAAATATTAGCAATAGAAATATTAAAAATATAACAACGCGAGAAAAAATTTTCATGCCACTCTCCTCACATTCTTAAATATTTGACTTTCACCTTTCATCATTTGTAAATAAACCAAACCATTTTTATCTATAGTCATTACTAACACGTCTTTTACTTTGGCTTTGTTGCTTATTTTTTTATGTAGAAAATCTATAATAAATTCTTCACTAACATGTGCTTCTTTTAAATTGTCCTTCATTATCCTACCTTCACTTACAATGTTGATGGGAACAACTGATGGCGCTACATGAATCTTTAAGTTTTCGTTTGTTACTGGCGACACACTAGATTTTGATAAAACACTTAATTTGCCATTTGTCTCCATGATTGCATACTCGACTTGATCAAGTGAAAAATAACCAAGCCCACGCATTGCTTCAAAAACGTCGTCTATTGAGATGTTTAGTTTTTTTAATGATTTGTAATCAATCCCCTTTGGATTGATGATGATGACAGGCTTGCCACTTACTAACATTGAAAATTTTGCACTAATTCTACACAAAAGCGTTAATATAAAATGCAAAATCACTAGTGTAAGTAGCGGAATAATTCCATGAAGGACTGGCACTCCAATTTCTGCCATTGGGATAGTAGCAAGGTCAGCAATAATCAAGGTTAAAACAAGCTCAAACGGTTGCATTTGACCAAGCTGACGTTTGCCCATAATCCTAAACAGAAAAAGCACTACAATGTAAATAATAATTGAACGCAATATTATCGTTAACATACAGCTAGTATGGGCGATATGTTAATTTTTAAAACACAAATTAAAATAATTGCTTTGTTAAGTCGATTTTTTTACTTTTTTGTTAATTTTAAATTTGCTCACGAGCTGATTGAGGTAACCTTTGACATCAACGACATTGAAAACCATGCAGAGCAAAACAAAAAACACTCCACCAACCATACAAGATAAAATAATCGCGACAACTGAAGGCATAACAATGCTACATAACGTTGCAACAAACGACACAATCGCAGAGCAAGGAACAGTAATCAAAACCAAAAAACAAATTGATTTAAAAATTTTGAGTTTTATTCCAGTTTTCCGTTTTAGCATTAAAAAATTTAAACCACTAGTAACGCACATGCACACACCCATTCCCCAAAAAAGTGAATTAATTCCACAAATTGACGGCAAAAACCATATTAACACAAACATTATTGTCGCACCAATAAAATAGTTCATGCATGATTTGATTTCATAACCTAACGAGTTTAATAATGATGATGTGATATTGTTTAATCCCATTGGTATCATAATCCAAGCGCTTCCAGCCAAAATTGTTCCACTTAGAGGATTGCCAAATAAAAATTCTCCTATCAACTCTCCCGCACCAACAAAAAGTGGAACCGCCAATGCAGAAACAAAAATTGTGAAAATAATCGAGCTTCTTATCCTCGATTCTATGTGGTTTTTGTCTTCCTTTACTAGCGCCATAGAAATGTCTGGGACAAGTGCCGTAGAAAGAGAGCCAATCAGCGTAGTCGGCACGAAAAGAAGAGGCATCGTCATTCCAACGGCAACTCCATAAAGCGCCATCGCCTGCGAAGATGTGTAGCCAGCTCCAATAAGACGCGATGGCACTATTAGCGCTATAAGGGGTTGTGCTAAACTTCCTGCAACTCTAACTCCTGTTATTGGCGTCGAACGTTTGACGAGCTCTTTGTATTCACTGCCAGGTTTTGAGAGTGACCCGCCATAAATGAAATACAACAAAACAACAAATATGGCTGAAACAGCACAAGCAATAGTTAGTGACCATGCAACACCGACAGCTTTTGTTAAATTTGACGCAGTAGGAACAAGAATCAACACGCACACCAAAATTCGAACTATCTGCTCAAAAAATTCGCTTACGCAAAGAGCAAAATAGTTATCTTGCCCCCAAAGCGCACCACGAAAAACACTATAAACTGACGAAAAGACCAACGCAGGAAGTAAAGCAAGCAAGATCCAAACACAAGCCTCATCAGTAAACAAACCTTTAAATAAATTTTGACAGAGCACAACAATTCCACAAATAGCAATGCTTTCAAACACTCCTAAAATCAAAGCAGAACTGATGAGTTTGCCTTGCTTTTTTTTGTCACCATTTATTCTAAAAGAGGCGCACATTCTTGAAATAATGAAAGGAAGGCCACTACTAATTATTGTCATAAGAACCATAAACACAGAAAATGCCACCTGATAAAGTCCTAATGCTTCTGCACCGAGTGTTCGAGAAAGATAAATTCTAAACAAAAATCCAAATATTCTAATTAAAACAGAAAAACCTGTTATTAGGACAACGGTTTTAACAAGCGATTTCATTTTGCCTCCAAATTAAATGTATTAATTAAAATTTAAAATAATACAATAAAGAAAAAAAGAGGTGAAAAATGCAAAAAAATTATTTGCCTTTCTATATAGTTAAAAAAGGCGACACATTAAGCGCAATAGCTGAAAAGTACGACATAAATCCTACACAGATTTTGGTAGAAAATTATATTACCCCAAGTGGAATTAAAGAAGGAGTAATCCTCTCTATAACAAAAAATTAAAAATCTAATGGTTTTTTAAACAAAATTAAAAATTTTTACTGAGCTAACCAAATCGAAGGTTGTCTGCCTTTGTCTATGAAACAATATGTTGTTATACAAATTGTAAGTTCTGTAATGTTTAATAAAGGAGTGCAACATTTAAGTAAAACTATCACAAATACGCATTTAAAATTTTCCTATTTTTAATAAAAAAATTAAATAAAATTACTTGCAAAACTTCAATTAATGAAGCTTAACAAAAAATAACACACTTTTTTATGTGCGATGTCTTATATCATTGAATATTTATTCTAAATGCCTGCTCAACAGTTTTAAAAAGCTCTTTCTCTCGCCACGATTTTTGTAATCTGGCAATGATCTTTTCGTCAAAGCTTGTAGATTTTGATTCATGCTCATTAAATCGTTTATTTTTAATTTTTTTAAAAATTTTAATAAATTTTAATATTTTTAACAATTTTTACTTGTTTTTTATGATTTTTGTATAATTTTTTTGCTAATTATTATTTTTAAATTTTATTTTATTAATTTAGCTTACTTTCATTTAAACAAACTTTTCTTCACGCAAATAAAAATGTTGTTGTTTTAATAGTTCACTTTTTGTTTTTTCTAAACAGTCGAACAAAAAAATTTTCTATTCTTTTGTCATATTTAGTAACAAGCCACATAAGTATGCCGACTGCGACTAAAATTATTGCCCACACGACTAGCCCCCATCCATGATAAGGAATCAATTCTCCGCTTCCTAAATAACTGGTAACAAAAATTCCAATTGGTCTTGTAATCAAATTCGTTAAAACAAAAAAAGCCCAACTCATGCTTGTTATTCCCGCAACAAGACACAAAACATCGTCTGGGAACATCGGTAGCAACATCATGAAAAAAAAGGTGTATCTTGCTTTTGACAAAAAGTTTACCCATTTTTTACAACTTTCTTCGCCCACCATGAACGTAACCAATTTTCTCCCAAATGTTTTGCCCAAATAAAAAGCAAGTATGCTGCCAAGCAATATTCCAGACAAACTCAACAACCCTCCTTGTAGTGGCCCATAAATAATAGAGCCTGCAATCGTCAATATTGTAGACGGAATAGGTATAAATGTGACTTGTAAAAATTGCAAAAAAACGAAGGTTATTCTCCCCCAAAAGCCCAAATCTAAAATAAAATTTCGCATTTTTTTAACAGAATTTAATTTTTCCCAGAGACCTGTCCACACCAAAATAAAATACATTATTGCTAAAAACACAATAATTGCCAAAATTACAATAAAACTATGCAAAATTTTTTTAGAAACCTTAAAGTTTTGATTCATAAAAATTATTATGAAACAATTGTCTTGTTTTAAAACAAACTTTGTAGATAATCTAAAATTTCTTTTCTCCCTTGTGATGTTAAACTGCTGTGAGCAAAAATTATTTGAGAATTTAAATTTAATTCATTTGCTATGCTATTTACAGCATTATGTTGAGCCCCCTTTGAAAGCTTGTCCGCTTTGGTGGCAACAATAATGAAATTTCTTTTTGTTTGCAACAAAAAATTTAACATAATTTTGTCTAATTCGCTAGGCTTATGACGTATATCCAACAAAAACAATACTAATTTTAAATTGCTTGAATATAATAAATAATCTTCTACTAGTTTGGACCAAACATTTTGATTTTTTTTACCCGCTTTGTGATATCCATATCCAGGAAGATCAACAAATCGAGCTTGATTTTCATTGATAGAAAAATAATTAATCATTTTTGTCGCCCCAGGCGTAGATGAAATTTTAGCAATCCCTTTTGTTCCACTTAAATTGTTAATCAAACTTGACTTGCCAACATTACTTCTGCCGACAAAAGCAAACTCACAAACTTCATCATTTAAAAGTTTGTTTTTGTTGACGACACTTGTTAAATACTTTACCGATTTTATTATCATATAAACATATTAACATTAAAAATATTTTTTCGCAAGTATTATAATGCAAAAAAAATCGACAAAAAGTGTACATTTATCTGTTTTGATAAATTAAATCGTTACATTAAAATAATATTACTTTATTAAAAAAACAACAAAGGTTTAATCAAGGAGTCAACAATGAAAGAAATCATATTGGAGCTAAAATGCAAAAAAAACATCTTTTCTGATTTGTCTTTTATAGGAATATCATCTTCGCAAAAAGGCTATCAATTCTTATGTGAAAGCATTTTGATAGCTGTAAAAGAGCCTAAACTATTAAAATCAATCAAGCTTTGCATCTTGCCCAAGGTCGCAAAAATGTTTTTAGCAAAAGTTGACTCAGTTGAACGCGCTATGAGACATAGCCTAGAATCGGCATATTTTAAAAACACACTTAAAAACATAAACACTTTAATCGGTTTTGAATATTTGTCTCCTTATGAAAAACCAAGTTTGACACATTTTATTTCATTGTTGGCTGAACGTCATATCATCTTAACTAATAAAATGCTTAAAGAGAACAATGATCAACTTCTAAAAAACAAACACAAACTTTTCGTTCCAGTGCAGATTAAAAGACTAACAAATGCATAAATTGTCAAATAATTAAAAAAATTAAAGCAATTGTTTTGCTTTTTTTTATTTATTTGTTAAACTTTTTCAAAGGAGAAAACAGATGAAAAAATTTTTTAGTGATTTTAAAAAATTTATTTCTAGAGGAAATATTTTGGATTTAGCTGTCGGCGTTATAATCGGTTCATCTTTTAGTGCAATAGTAACAGCTCTTGTAAACAGTATTTTAATGCCTCTTATCTGTTCAATTTTTGGAGCAGACACTGTCGAAGGATTGGCTTTTTATATAAATGGAACTGCAATCCAATATGGCGTTTTCCTGCAAGCAATCATTGACTTTTTATTAATAGCTCTTGTTTTGTTTATAATATTAAAAGTTGTTATGTCCGCAAAGGGTTTTACTACAAAAACTTTTAAATCATACCCAACAAGAGCTGAAAGAAAACAACTTAAAGAAGAAGGCGTAAATTTAAAAAATAGAAAAGAAGTCCTCATCGCAACAAAAGCATTGAGAGAAAGAAACAAGCCAGTTCCACCTCCACCGAAACCAACAAGTGAAGAACTTCTTTCACAAATTTTACAAGAGATAAAAAAACAAAGTGAAAATTTAAACTTTGAAAAGTCAAACGAAACAGAAAATCCCAAAGAAGATAAGATTGAAACAAAAGATTAAAAAAAACAGTTTAAACTGTTTTTTTTAATTTAATTAAACAACTCTTTTATTTTTTCACTTTGCTCAATTATTAACTTTTTTAACAATGTAAACCTTTTAACAGTGTATGCATTCGCAACCATTCTACGCAAATTCTTTTTTTCGCCGACGAGAACAACCATCTTTTTAGCACGCGTTACCGCCGTATAAATAAGATTTCTTGTCAAAATCATGCTAGTGCCTGCAATAATCGGTATGACAACAACATCAAATTCAGAGCCCTGTGATTTGTGAATAGTGATCGCATATGCAAGTGAAAGCTCTCCAATATCTGTTCTAGCGTAAGTACTGACTCTGCCATCTTCAAACTCCACCACAGTTTCGCCTGTTTGTAAATCTATGGAGTGGATTTGCCCTATGTCGCCATTAAAAACACCTTCACCTGTTTCATACATATAGCCATTGCGACGGTTCCACTTCAAATTGTAATCGTTTGACGTCTGCATAACTTTGTCGCCTTCTCTAAATATTGTCGTTCCTAAAACAATCTCATTTTTATTTGGCAAGGCAGGATTTAATATGTTTTGTAAAGTCCTATTTAAGTTGTCTATTCCACAAATGCCTGCTTTTAGTGGCGCCAACACTTGAATTTGAGATGAATCTATATTTAAAAAACTAGGAATCCTTTTAGTGACTAGTTCTACTATTGAGGAATGTATTTCGTTTAAATCGGTTTTCTGCTCAAAAAAGAAGTCACGAGAATTGTTGTCAATAACTGGCATAACCCCATTGTTGATAAGTTGCGCGTTTGAAATAATAAGACTGTCGTCTGTTTGACGATATATCTTTGTTAGCATTGTTACAGGAAACACCTTGCTAGCCAAAATGTCACCCAAAACATTTCCCGCCCCCACACTTGGAAGTTGATCCTTGTCACCTACCAAAATCAGTCTTGCGTCTCTTGGCAAGGCTTTTAAAAATGAACTCATCAGCATTACATCAACCATACTGACTTCGTCAACAATAAAATTTTTTATATCAAAAGGGTTGTTTTCATTGTGAACAAATCTTCCAATACGATCAATATCACCATTTACTTCTAATGCTCGATGTATTGTTTTCGCCTCTTGACCAGTGCTATCAGAAAGCCTTTTCGCCGCGCGTCCTGTTGGAGCCAACAAAAGCACATTCTCTTTTCTGTTGGCCAAAATGCTTATAATACACTTTACAATTGTCGTTTTCCCCGTCCCGGGCCCGCCTGTTATGATTGAAACTCCGTTGTTTACGGCGCATTCAATTGCCCGCTTTTGATCGCTGTGAAAACTTACGTTGTTTGTTTCTTCAAACGACCTTATTTCAAGTGAAACGTCGGTTGGATCTATATTCGCCGAACTCGAAAGTAAACAAAGTTTTTGTGCAATAGAATATTCGTAGCGATAATATTTTGTCAACATGATGATTTCTAGTTTGTCATACCAAAATTGCATACATGTCTTGTCTGCGACTAGCTCATCCATAACCTCATCAAAAACATCAGATTTTTCCTCTTGATAGTCAAGCAATTCCATGACATTTGAAAACAATAAGCCTTTCGGTAAAAAAGTGTTTCCATTTTTTTCTGTAGAAATTGTCAAACAATGCACTATCCCTGCACGCACACGAAAAGCGCTGTTAAGAGCTATTCCAATGTTTTTTGCTATTCTGTCAGCAGTTAAAAAACCTATGCCGTCAACATCTTCAACTAAACGATATGGATTATTGCGAACAATTTCCACTGTTTTAGCGCCATAAACATCAAAAATCTTAAGCGCCATGTTTACAGATATGTCATATCCTTGCAAAAACATTATTGCGTTTTGTATTGACCTGAGTTCGAAAAATTTGGCAGATATTTCATAAGCTTTATTTTTGCTTATGCCTTTAACCAATGCAAGTTTTTCTGGTGCCATTTCTATAATGGAAAAAGTGTCAGTTTTAAATTTTTGAACTATGTTTTTTGCTGTTATAGGCCCTACACCTTTTATAAGTCCAGATGATAAGTACTTTTCTATGCCTACAAGAGTTTGAGGCAATGTTATTTCATAATTTGAAAAGGCAAATTGATATCCAAATTTTTTGTTGTGAACATATTCTCCTTCTAAAATCAAGTTTTCGCCAACATTAGCAGATATCATCTTGCCGACTATGGTGACTGGAGTTTTGTTATGAGAAAGCACCGCAACGGTGTAACCGTTTTCGTCATTTCTGAAAACAATTTCTTCGATAGTGCCTTCAATTTTCATGTTTAAATTTTAGCACTCAAAAACAATAAAAACAAGCAAAAATACTTGCCATAATTAAAAAAATGTTTATAATAATAATTAGTTATGAAAATATCACAAAAAATTTTGGAAATAGAAGCGTTGTGCGAAAACCTTCTCAAAAAAAATACTGATGGCGGATTGCTCAAATTTAAAGTTTTGGCTTTTGCTAAAATTTATTCTAATCTCTCCGTCAGCATGATCATCGAAAAGTTGGGCATAAAAAAATCTAACTTCGCACTGTTGACCGCAGAGTTAGAGCGTGAAGGATTGTTAAATATAGAGCATGCAGAAATCGACCGCCGATGTAGGATTTTAAGGCTAACAGACAAGGGTGAACAACAATTGCAGGCTTTTTATGACAAAATAGATGATTATATCGGAGCTACTGATATTGACACAGAACGTGCGATAGACATATTAATTAATTATCTGAATAAAAGGATTTAAAAATATGATAAGTTTATATAACTCTTTAACTAGAAAAAAAGAAGAAGTAACTTTTGATGACAACACAGTAAAAATGTATTCATGTGGTCCTACCGTTTATAGTTATCCCCACATCGGCAATATGCGTGCATATTTGTTTATGGACGCTTTGCGTCGAATCTTAAAATACAACGGTTTAAAAATTGATGGGGTCATGAACATAACTGACGTAGGACATATGACAAGCGACGAAGATGAAGGCGAAGACAAAATGATTGTGGCTAGTGAACGCGAAAATAAATCACCACAAGAAATTGCCGAATATTACACCGACATATTTATGGGCGAAATGAAAAAACTTAACATTGACTTGCCTGAGCATATCTGCCCCGCAACAACCGTCATACCAGAAATCATTGTTTTTGTTAAAACATTGTTAGAAAAGGGCAATGCTTACGAAACTTCAAAGGGTATTTATTTTGATATTTCGACTTTCCCAGAATATGGCAAGCTCGGTGGTACAGATTTGGAAGACAAACTTGCCGGTGCAAGAATAGAAGTTGATGACGAAAAACGACATCCTGCAGATTTTGCCTTATGGATCAAAGCTCCAAAAAATCATATAATGAAATGGGATAGCCCATGGGGCAAAGGATACCCAGGTTGGCATATAGAATGTAGCACAATTGGAATGAAATATCTTGGCGACAAAATTGACATACACACTGGTGGCGTTGAGCATAGAACAGTACACCATGAAAACGAAATTGCGCAAGACGATTGCTATGCTGGACATCAGGTGGTCAAAATTTGGATGCACCTTGAACATTTGCTTGTAAACTCAAAGAAGATGAGCAAATCACTTGGCAATGTTTATAAATTGTCAGATTTACAAAAGAAAGGTTTTTCTCCAGAAGACTATCGTTATTTCTTTTTTACAACTCACTACGCAAAACAGCAAAACTTTACTTGGGAAGCTTTAGAAGCGGCAAAAAATGCTTTGCGATCTTTAAAAGCAATAGTCAACGAACACAAAATTGCCGGCGAAACAACCAAAATTAAGCCTCAAAAGGTTGAAGAAGCTTTCCTAGAGGCAATTAATGACGATGTCAATATGCCGAAGGCGTTGGGTGTGATTTGGCAGGTTTTAAAGCTACCAAGAGACAAACGAATTTATGACCTAATAATGAAATTTAACTCTGTGTTAGGTTTTGATTTCCTTGGCGACATAATCCCGGCAGACATACAAAAACTGGCAAAAGAAAGATGGGAAGCAAAACAAGACAAAGACTTTCAAAAAGCAGATGCTTTACGTGAAGAAATCTTCAAAAAAGGTTTTTTGATTAAAGATTCAGCAAATGATTACGAAATTATAAGAAAATAAGCGGATATCTTTCCGCTTTTTTTGTTGAATTGTTGCATTTTATTTATGTTAAAGCTAAAAATACAAATTTTTTAAAATATATTTTAAAAAAATAATGGTAAAAACCTTTATAGGTTTTATTTGACAATTAAGAATTTCAAGCATATGTTTAACAACAAATCAAAAATCGGCTCTTTTAATTTTTATCATATAATTCTGTAAATCAAAAATAAAAAATATTTTTTCTGTTGCTTGATAAAAATTATTCGCAAAATCATTTTAAAGAGCTGTTGATTAATATAACAGGTATGTTGACAAATTATAAAAATATATTTATAATTATGTTATAAATTAATCTAAAAAATTACAATTTTGAGGAGTTACAGTGGATTTAATTGATAATATAGTAAACATAAAATATGTATTTAGAGAATTTACAAAAAATCCTAGCTTGGGTTACGCAGCAATCTATAATGCATTAACTAAGGATCGCCTTAAAAACTCAAATGAGCATGATGAATTTGAAATTTATAAAGCGCTTTGGCAAAAACATCCAGAGATTTTTAAAAAAGGATTTGAACCTTATTCGCCATGTGAATCAAATCCCGGTTTTTATCATGTACAACACGCATCCTATGATGGTTCTCAAACACGAAAGCATCGTATTTATATCAATCCTTCGGTTAAAAATAGAGCAAAATTTGTTCATGAACTTATTAAAGAATGTTTAAAGAATAATGTTTCGTTTTATTTTAAATATGCGAGAGGAGATAATAGAACAGACAATTTATTAATTTACGCAAGTGACGAACAATTAGAACAATATGCAAAAATTTTAGATAATATTGAAAAAAATCATCCAGAAATTATTTCTGACTTTGGCCCTACCCCACTATCAGCGACGTCAATTAGTTGGTATGCCTATGGCCCAGAAGACAAATCAAGCGAAAAAGGTTCGTTGTCGCAAAGAGTCTCAAAAATTGTGAGAAAAAACATTACAAAAACGCTAATAGAAAACAGGAGCTTATATTCTCCAACACAAATTGATGAGACGGCCATAGTTAATTTAAGCAAGGCCTGCATTCAAGCGCATGCCGAAAAGCTTGACCAGGCAGAAAAGGATATATTTGTTCATTCAAAACACCCAGATATAGAAAACATGTTTAAGAAGAACATTAAGAACATCGCAAATTTTGTTTTAAATTGCGATATTGCTGATGAGCAAATAGAAAATGATATGCCTTTGGTAGAATTAATTGCTGATAACGGTCAACATATTGAAATCACACCTTCTGCGATAAGTGTTATGCTCGCTAAACTTAAACCTAATTTTTCCTCAGCGCAACAAAGGGATGATATTTATAAAACTTTAGCACAAAAATGTGCACATGATATTAACGAACAGAATTTAAATCCTAACATACCACGAGTATTATTAAATGGAGAAACAAAACCTAAACATAATCCTATAATCCAAAGATAATCAAATGTAAAAACTTATGGAATTTAACAAAAAAAATCTCAATTTTAAAAATTATTTGCTCTGCTAAACACAATATTCTTAAACTTTTTCCTACTTTTTTTGTTGCTTTTAAGTTTGTTTTATGTTAAAATTACATCGTTAAAGTTTCACCTAAATAATTTTATTTTGTTGTAAGCTTTGTAAACATCAAATTTAAAAGTTTTGCGGCATATTGCAAGCACATTTTTAACAAGCGGTGCGTCTGCAACATTTGATTAAAAATGGGCGAAGCAACAGCGCAAAACACAAAGCCAAAGGCTTTTAAAGCTGAAAGCTTTGTTTTGAGCTGTGCTCAAAACGTGTTTTGCGGCTATGGCGGAACTGGCAGACGCGCTGGATTTAGGTTCCAGTGGGAAACCGTGGAGGTTCAAATCCTCTTAGCCGCACCAAAAAAAGCAAATCGGAGTTTTTACGAAGATTTGTTTTTTTTATATCTTGATGTTTGATCTTTCATAAACATGCACTTTCTTTGTTTATTTTGAATAAATGTTTTTTATGGACAATTTTAATAAAACATTTAAATTTATAAAGCACAGCATTTGGAAAGATGACACCGATGACAAAACTATTTTTGCAGTAGGCGAGAAATATTTTCAAAATCTAAAAATCGATTGTAGTAAAGGCAAAAGATTGTTTTGGCTAACAGGTCAAAGTGGAACGGGCAAGACTTCACAACTTTTAAAAGCAACTCAAAATTACTGCAATAAGCAAAATATAAGGCCTTTACATCTTGCAGTTAGAAATTTTGCACATCTTCATCCCCTAGCATCAAAACTTGCACAAGACAAGGATTTTAGAGAAAAAACAAATGGTTTTGCTTTAAAAGTTCTTTTTTATGTCTTAAAGCGCAGTCTAGAATGTGGACTTGATATTATACTAGAAATCTCTTTTTTAAAACTCTGCTTCGAAAACTATGTGTTAAAAACTGCAAAAAAACAAAATTACAAAATAAGCTTGCAAATAATGTCCGTCAATATTTTGATTTCAAAAGCATTGGTTTTAAAACGAGCTAAACTTACAGGAAGAAACACAAACGATTCTTCCGAAAAATACTTTTATAAACATATGGCTAAAGGAGTGAAATGTATTGCCAAAAAATATTGTGTGCATTGCACCATATGGTCAATTAACAAATTAGCACCGATATTCATTGGTAAAAGCAAATTCGCATACAAACATTTTAAACGGTCTAGAAAAAATATAGAAGTTGTTGATTTTGATGAAAAAAGATTTTTAGAAGCTAAGAAAATGATTTTGGAAGTTGTATATCAGGATGTTTTTTCTTAATATATTCTATATATCGCAATTCAACGTATTGCCACATTGAGATCAATATGCTTAATTCATTTAAATTGATTTTAGTGCGAAAAATTTTTTCATATTCTTCTATAAACAACAGCTTTTGTTGCTCTGGCACTCTCTCTAGCAACCTTGCCAGGTCGTTTAATGGAGAGGATTTACAAGCAAAGGCGAAATCTAAAATTGCTACAACTTTTCCTCTTTTTATTAAAATATTGCCAGGATTTAAATCTCCATGTGAAAAAACACTTTCTTGTCTTTCCATTTTTTTTAACAAATCATGCTTATGCAAATCGTACCCCTCACCAGAAACTAATGACAGGTTTTTCAAAAAAGTGCTTGCAAGCGGTAGTTTTATTGGAACTTTAATTTTACAAATTGAATTCATAAACAAGCATATTTCTTTTGCAATTTTTTTTGTTTGCTTACCTTTTAGTTTACACTCAGTCAGTGGGACACCGCTAATCATCTTGTGTATGGAAAAAGGTTTGCTTTTATAGTGTAAAATTGTTAATCTTGGGACGAGCACGTTCAATTTTTCTTTATGTAAAAATTCGCATACGCCAGCTTCCTTGTAAAGAACTTTGCTAAAAAAACTGTTTCTTGGAAAACGAAAAACCCACCAACGTCTTTTTATCTTTGCTTTAAAAACAAAATTGGTCCAACCAGTAGAAATCTGCTTGATATTTTTTACATCTGGATAAAATTGTTTGATAATAAACTTAAAATCGTCATTTACAGTAAAATATTTAATCATGAATAATATGTATGCGTATTTTTATTCTACCGTCACTGATTTTGCCAAATTTCTAGGCTTGTCGGGATCTATCCCCTTCATTATGCTAACGTTATATGCTAGCAATTGTAACGCAACGGTTTCAAATACACAAGTCAAATCCTCGGTTGATTTTGGCAAAACAAAACAACCGTCAAACCTATTTAAGTCTATTTCTTTTGGAATTTGAGAAGCAAAAAGAAATATTTTTGCACCACGAGATTTTGCTTCAAAAGCATTGTTTAATGTTTTTTGAATTAAGTTTTTATTTGAAGCTAAGACAATGACAGGAGTGCCCTTTTGAATTAAAGCCAAAACTCCATGTTTTAACTCACCTGCTGGGAAAGCGTTGCAATTGATGTAACTTATTTCCTTAAGTTTCAAAGCACCCTCGAGAGCTGTAATATAATCAAGATTTCTTCCTATGAAGAAAACATCTGTCTGGTCCTTAATGTTGTCGGCTAATTTTGAAACGTCAACAAAGAATTTTTTTAATTTATTCGACACTTTTAAGACGTGTTTTATGCCTTTGTTTAATTCAGACTTGATTTGCATGACCAACAAATATAATGCTATGATTTGGCAAGTGTAAGCTTTTGTAGAGGCAACCGCAATCTCAGTCCCTGCACAGATTGGCAAGGTGTTTGGCGAAAGCGTCGCAAGCGTTGAATACTGGACATTTGTAAGTGATATAATTTTTTTGGTTTTTTTAAAAGCTTTTTTTAACGCGGATATTGTGTCTGCAGTTTCTCCGCTTTGGCTAACAAAAATGCAAAGTGTTGAACAGTCTAATATTTCTTTATTATAAAGAAACTCACTTGCCGTAACAGCTTCTGCGTCAATGTTTAAATGTTTTTTAAAATATTGAGCTCCAACAAGGCAAGAATGATATGCCGAACCACAACCTATTAATTTAACTTTGCTTATCCACCATTTTTTTAAATAATCCCAATTAAGCTTTTGATAACATTCACATAAATTTTTTATCACCTTGGGCGTTTCATAAATTTCTTTTAACATAAAATGCTCAAAACCGTTTTTAGAAGTTGAAGACTCGCTCTTAAAATCTCCAAAAGGTTTTTTAACAACGATTTTTCCCTTATCATCGTAAAATTTAACCCCATTTATTGTCGCTTCAGCATATTCACCGTCTTCCATTCTAAAATATTTTCCGCTCTCAAAACACACAGGGTCACTTGCAACTATTGTTTCGTTTTCTCTAATTTGCACATAAAGAGGGCTTTTGTTTTTAGCCAAAAACAATGAGCTTCTGCCCTTTTTCATCACACACAAGGCAAAACTGCCTTTTAATTGTTTAGTCGCTAAAATAAAATTTTCAAAATCGTTTTCACTTTCACTCTTCTCAAGCATTTTAACAACAATTTCAGTGTCTGTTTCTGTCTGAAATTTTTCTGAATCGCTGAACTTTTTTTTAAGTTCGGCATAATTTTCAATTATTCCATTATGTACGACCGCCCAACATCCATTCGCGCTTAAAATAGGATGTGCGTTTGCTTTGCTAACCCTTCCATGCGTTGCCCATCGTGTGTGACCAATCGCAACAGAGCCTCGCAGGTTATTAGGGCAAATTTGCCTAAGATTTTCTATGATCCTTGTTTCTTTGTATAGGTAAAATTTTTTGTTTTTTTCAACACATATTCCCGCTGAATCATAACCTCTATATTGCAATTTCTCAAGACCGTCAAAAATTTCAGTCGCGTTGACATCTTTGCCAACTACACCAACTATACCGCACATAAAATCTCCTTACAAAAAATTTTATGAATTTAAAATTTGTTTCGTGATGAATGAGTTTAAATTTAAATAGATATTTTTGTTGGAAAAATTGTTAAAATAAGCTATACTAAAAATGAGGAGAAAAATATGCAATCGTTAAAAATTATTTGCGTAAAAGATTTAGTAGAAGTTCATACAACTTTCAACTTTTTTAAATCTAATTTTCTTAAAACAACTCAAACTGAAGTTTTGGCATTTTTGCCACTTTCTGAAATTTATCAAGCCATGATCGAGAATATGCAACATAACAGCAAACTCCAACTTTTAGCAGTCGTAAATGATCAGCCTGTTGGATGCGTTATATGTCAGCCATTAAACAATAAAAAGGGTGTGTTGGCTATGCCCGTGCTAGCAGTTAAACATGAATATAGGGGTGCAGGTATAGCGACCAAACTTTTAAAAGAAATTGAAAAAAATGCACGCAAAAAAAATTATTTTAGACTAATTACAAAAGGCACAGAAACTTCGTTAAGTTTTTTTAAAAAGCATAATTTTCAACCTTATTTGTACGTGACATTAGACAATGAAATTGATCCAAACGATTTTAAAAATGATCTGCCAAACGAATTTATACTCACAACTGAATATGCTGATATTGACACTAACCTTAAATACATGATGCCAGAGCATTTTGACGAAAATCAACTTTACAGCCTTACAAAAAAATACAAAAATGTCAAATTTAAAATTTATTTTGAAAAGAGAATTTAACCTTTGCAACAGCGAAGGTTTTTTTTAGAATAAAAGCATTTTTTTTACTCAAAATATTTGCATAGGAGAAAAATTATGCAAATTAAACAAGAGTTGACTAAAATAGATGAATTTCATATAAAACAAAAAACAAAAGGGCATTGGTTCGAATTTGTTTTAGCAAATATGCTCGCAATAGTCTTTACTGGTTTAGGACTTTTTATTCCGGTTTTAAGCCTTGCATTAGGTTTCATCATTATGGCTTATATGCAAATTGGATTATATAGATTTGTTTTGAAATCATACAGAGGAGAAAACGTTGACTATGACTCACTTTTTTCACCATTTAATCAAACAATAAAAATACTATGCATAAAAATCATAGCGATTTCTGGAATGTTCTTGTGGGGTTTACTTTTAATTGTGCCTGGCATCATATACGGACTCAATTGTGCATTTTGTGGATTGGTTTATATAGATAATTCAAACCTTTCCATAAAAGAGATCTTTGCTCAGTCAAAATCATTAGTTCATGGTCATAGAACAATGATTCTGCTTGTCGCTTTGATAGGAATTGTTATGCTTTGTGCAGCCTCTTCCGTTGGTATTGGTATAAACTTTTTATTATGCCTAATATTTAAAGTACCAAGATTTGTTACCGCCCTTTTAATTATACTTCCTGTGGCAGTGACGTTTGTTGTGGCGGCAGCACCACTATTTCAAGTATATTTAGTAGGAGCTTACAATAGCTCGGTCGCTTCTTTACAAAAAAAGACTAAAAACATTTCAAAATCAAAAAAAAGTGTGGTATAATCTTCTTGTAAAGGAGATTGGCTTTGGAACAGGAAAATTTCATTAAAAAAAATGACGCCTTTAAAGGCTTCACTGAATTAAGAAAAATAATGAACGACTGCATAGAAAACCCACATTTATATAAAAAATCATTTTTAGATATGTTTTCTGAAGTTGGTTCTCTTGCTATGGAAGGAAACGCAATAGCTCAAGATGTCATGAGTTATTATTATAAAAACGGAGTCAAAGGGTTTTTACCAGAAAACTTTGACCTTTATATGCAATGGGCGATACTTGCTGCCGCAAACGGAAATGAATTCACTATTGAAAAATTACAATTCTTTTTGAATTATGCTTTTCAAGATATCGCCAACAGCGAAAAATTGCAACAAATCATTGATAAAAATAAAATTGATCAAGAAAATTATGTTTTCGTACTCGGAAATTTACTCTGTGAAGGAATTGTCGATGAACTTCAAATAACGCCAAAAAAACTTGTTGAAACTCCAAACAAGGAAGTAAAATACACGCCCGAAAAACTTAGAAGTTACAAACGCGCCCTTGACAATTCAATGCCAAAAATATTGGAGTATTTACTTGCTTAATTTATAGTTGCACACTCATCACATCACCGACATCGTATAAATCAGCTGACAATCTCATTCTTTGAAATATCAAGCCGACAAGAAATTCAAACTCATCGCTTTTTTGGGCAAGTAGAAACATTTTAATTAAAAGACGATTTTCCAAACTAACAGAGTTTAAAAAACATTTTGTCCTATTCCATCGAATTTGGAAACCTCTGTTTTGTTTGTAATCAAATTTTTCTCTCAACAGCGAAAGCTGTTCTTCATTTAGTGCATAAAATTTATCTGCCCCCATAAATCTTCCTAGCAAACGATAGGAGGACCTTAATTTAAACATTAAATCAAACACTTCGTCTATAAGCACCTCTGTGCCCTCAGTGTCAAGTCTGACAAAAATAAAGCCCTTTTCTTTCAAAGAATTTGAATATGCTTTTGCTAGCACTTCATACTCATCTGGCTTTAAACATGCAAAATCATCATAATTCATAAAACTCACACCTCGACATTTTGTATGAAAATTATGACAATAGTGTTACATAAAACAAAAAAGCGCCCAAACTTTGAGCGCTTTATAAAATATGGTTTACCACATTCTTCCGCCAGAAATTATAGAATTGCGTTTGTCAATGTCGTAAAAGACTTTACTCTCGTCTAATGAATTCCCTATCGAAGCTGTTGGTGGCGCAGGATACTTTGTCATAAACGACGCCTTAAAGCTTGGAAGAGGCTTGACTTTTAACGGATTTTTTCTAAACAACTTGACTATCCCCGTCCCAAATGGTAAAAGTGACAATTCATATGGGTCTATTAGTGGTCGTGTTACTCTTTGATTGGATTTAGAAACAGACTTGCCACCTTCCTTTCCCTTGTTTTCAGTTGTAGACTCCTCTGAAACGGTCAATTGCACCTCGCCACAGCTTTTTGAAAAAGCTTCTCTCGTTGCAGGATCTTCAGTTCCCAAATATATTTGAATGTTAAAGTTACTTTTAAGCGTTTCCGCAACTTCACGACCATATTTAGTGTCCAACTGGGTAAACGACTGTAACACAATTTCAAATATAATGTTTCTTGATCTCGCGACTGTTACCATTGTTGCAAAATCTGGAATGACAGGAAGATTTCCAAACTCGTCAAGTAGCATATAGACGTGCCTTGGCAATTTTCTGTTTGGATAACTATTTGCTATGTCAACTAGTGCCCTATAAAGTTGCCCAATACATATCGTAGCAAGTGGATGCCTTTCTTTTTTGTGATCCGGTGTCTTTATAAAAAATGCAGTTGGTTTATCTATAAACTCATGAAATTTTATATCGCATGCAGATGTAGCATAACATATACCCATATCACTCATCAAACTGTTAATTTTCCCTGATAAAACCGACATATACGATTTTGTCGTGCTTGGCGCCGAATTGACAACCGGCAAAGTCATCGTTCCGACATCTGAGGTCTTTGCTCTACCAGTGCAATATTTTTTCAATGGATTATATGGGTCATTTACGTCATTTGGGTCTTTGTTGTTGGCAATTTTGTATAAATTGTAAAAATTGAACTGGTCTTTTCGAAGCTTATTAGCACCTAATCTTGAATCAACGCTATCTTCAAGCATAGCAAGCATAATTCCATACAAAAAGTCTTGTGCGCCTTGTTCCCAAATCGTGTCATTTGTCCCAGTTGAAACAGGACATATCGACGAACAAATTCCCTTTAACTCAAACGTAGCATCATTAATTAACTGTTGTTTCTTTGTGTCTATTTGTTGATTTAACATTTGTTCATTTGGGAAAGCATATCCATCAAATTCATACCAAACATCACCATATTGCACATTTGGCAAAGCTGTTTTACCTGCCTGCAAAGGAGTGCAATTCCTATACACTTTCGCTTGAGACTGCAAATTCATAGCTTTGTTATAAGTGTCAAATGGCTTTTCCATAGGGTTCCAGCGAGAAGAAACATAAGGATTGTCTAGATCATAAACTTGAACATCATATCCTTCTTTTTGCAAAGCAATGGCGTTGTTTTCATAAAGTTCACCTTTTGGATCGGCAATAACCAAAGAAGGTTTCTCGGCCGTCCTCGCCAAAATCCTTATTGTTGGTTCCAACACAAAAGATGTTTTACCTGTTCCTGTTGTCCCCACTATAAGAGCGTGCGTACCATCTTGCATACTTATTTCATATTTCGAACCAACCATTTCGCTTCTAAAAACCATCCCGGTGTTCTTTAAAGCTGGTAATGTACTCCAAGTTGAATTGATAATAAATTTATCCTGTAAGATTTGCTCCCTTGTCATAAAACCAGCATCGAAGTGAAGCTCATATTCCTGCCCGCCTGCAGTCTTACCTTTTTTTGCACTACCACTATCCTTTTTGGCTGGTTTTGCCAAGGCGTAAATGATTCCGCCCAACGCACCTGCGCCTAAACAAATTAAACTTACTTTGTCAGAAATCAATGCAGTAGAAAATTCAAACGAATTCAATAAAAATCCCAGCAATATTCCTGCTGCATACCCTAAAACAGCAAAAAGGACCGTTAGCACTAACAATCTTTGAATTGTTTTTTTCATCATATCCCCCATTTTTTAATATTTTAACACAAAAAGTATGTTTATAAAAACATTTCTATATATTTTTCAGAAAATATACAACATATCTTCATGACAATATCATGAGTGTAGGCCAAAGTAATTTGTTTCCCACTACTTTTATGCCACGCATTTGCTTGAATTATTTTGCATTTTGATTTATAATACTCTTTGTCAATAAAATTACATCAAATTTTAAAGATTAAAATGGAATTTTATTTTAGAGAAACCTAAAACAAACATTACCCCTAATTCTCTCGTGGTGTAATGGACAGCACAATGGTCTTCGGAACCTGCTCGACTACTTGTGCTTACAACTTGATTTGCTGTCGCAAATCGGCGAACTCAAGCACAAAGTCTGCGCTACCCCCAAAAAAACCTCTTTTTCGGGGACCCCACTAATGGTTCCTCACTCCTAAAAAAACAATTTCATTAATAATTCAATTTCCTATATGCTCTCGTGGTGTAATGGACAGCACAATGGTCTTCGGAACCATTAGTTCGGGTTCGAATCCTGACGGGAGCACCATTTTTTTAAAGTTAAATAGCATTCTCTAATAGTTTAAACGTCTAAAAAGTTTTACACAACACATAAAAATTTTCCAAATTTTATTTCATATCTGTTTTATAAGACATAAGAGAATGTGTGTATCTTTGCAGAGTTATCATAGAATTTTTGTTTCCTAAAGTTTCGGAAATAGTTTTAACTATTCCTATATTTGAATTTCATATTTGTATTTCAAAAAAATATAAAATTTTTGAAAACAAATTATTTTTGTTGTATTTTTATATGGTCATATTATATAATCATTTATAGAATAAATAAAAATAAAAGGATTAATATGACAGAAATTTGTGTGCAAGTTTTTAAGGAATTAGAAGAAGTTAAGAAATATGTAATTGAAAATGGTTTCAGTTTTTTGGAAAGCTATAATAATCATGATATATATTTCTCAACTTATAAAAATGAAGAATTAAAAAAAATTACGTACAAAGAATTGTTGGATAGAACAATAATTATAAGAAATATTATTAGTAAAAATTTAGATTTAAAAAATTTGGTTTATAAAAGCAAAACATTAGATAATAACGGAAATGTTATTAAAGAAATTAAAACGAAAGTTGAAATTGATAGTGTGGAAAAAGCAAAAACCATATTTGAAAATTCTGGGCTATTTTGTTGGTGTGACTATATAAATCAAAATTATGAATACGGAAAAGGTGAAGTTGTTATTAATGTTCAATATGTTAAAGAACTCGGAACTTTTATTGAAATCGAAGAATTTAATTCCATAAAAAATAAAACAGACGAAGAAAAGTTTGAAATTTTATCCAATATTATTAAATCGTTAGGTTTTCCAATTGGAAATGATTATAGTTGCAAAAAACCTTATATGTTTTTAAAGAAAAAACAAGCAAAATAAAATGCTTGTTTTTTATTAAATTTCATACAAATGTCACTTTATTAGTCAAATTTTTTAAAAGCAATAATAATGAAAAAACAAAGAATTATTATTTAATTTTGAAATTTTCGTTGATGATTTATCAATCCATATGTAATTAAAATTATATATGTTTGTATATTAAAATATAAATATTTATTACTGCTACAAATTTTTGCAAGAAAAATGCAAAATTTTTGCAAATATGCTGTTTTATATTGCAATTTTTTGTATAATATGTATAATATTTGTAGTGATAAATTTATTATGCAAAAATAAAAAAACGTATATATAGTTGAATTTATAACATATCTATAATACACAGAAAATATTTTTAAAATTATTTATAATAAACTTTAATGATTATAGCTTTTTAATTAAGGAGGAAGTGTGAAACAAATAAAATTACATAAACCAAGCATTGATGAATTATGGTTTAGAGAAAAATGTATGTCTGACCCTAATACTATGTCATATAATGCAGGATATGATGTAAATTATGGTGGATATCATAAAGATAGTGGATGTATTGATTTTCCACGGGATAAATGGGAAGATTGGGCGAAATCAAAATTAGAAAATCCTGATTTCTATTATGCATATATTTTAGACATCGAAACGGGGAAATTTGTTGGATATGTAAATTTTAATTTAAACCCAACTACTAAAAAAGCGACAATGGGAATCGTTATAAAAAGTGAATTTCATGGACAAGGTTATATGCGCCCAGCAATGTTTAAATTAATAGAAAAAGCAAAAGAAAAAGGTGTAGAAATTTTAACTGATACTGTTCCTGAGACTAGAGAAAAAGCGCTAAAAGTTTTTTATGATTTTGGGTTTAGAAAAACGGGCGAATACAAGTCTAAGAAGTTTGATAAAGAAGAAGTCGTTGCAGAAATAGAAAAACAATTAATCATAAAATAAACTTTTAAAAACATATTCAAAATTTGATAAAAGAATTCATTTGTTTTTAAATTTCTATAAATTTTTGCAGGAAAAATGCAAGATTTTTGCAAATGAGCTGTTTTGTGTTGTATTTCTTCGTGTTTGTATTGTATAATATTGTTTAATAAGATGGAGTGGCGAAAATGCTGAAAAATAAAGGGATTGAGAGATTTTTGATATGATATTTTATGGTAAAATATGATACGAAAAGTCGAACTCGCAACAATTTTAGGCCACCTATTAGGAAGAAATCTTAGTTATCTTCCTAAGCCCTTTTTTCTCAAGTGACTACTACTGGGTTAATTTTAGTTGTTTTTTATTTTTTTATTTAAACATGTATTAAATTTGGTTATTTGAGATTTTTTAAATATTCTTGTGCTAAAAGATATAAACCTTTCCCTTTTTCATTTTTCTTAATAATTCTTTTATCTACCATTTTATTTAATGCATTATCTATTGTAATAGCGTATTCTTTATTTATATCAC
>CALWEQ010000007.1 GCA_944377365.1 uncultured Clostridia bacterium | reverse complement strand
GTTGCAAATATATTCCAAGTGTGCTGAATTGCTTATTTTGACGAAAGTTTAAGTGGTCGTATCATCACCCGATTTTGCCCGATTTTTACCCTGATAAGGTGGGGGTCGGTGGTTCGAGTCCACTCATCTCTACCAGATATTACTCAACTTTTTGAGTGATTTTTTTTTAATCTCTCACTCACCTTATACTTGCCTATCGGCAAGTTCAAAGTTTAAAAACTTTGCTCAGGGTGGCACCACCCTTAACGCCACTTCGCAAGACAGTTAAAAACTGCTTGCTCTCAAAGGTGGGGGTCGGTAGCTACACCCTTAAATTATCATTTAAGGGAACCCATCGAGTCCACTCATCTCTACCAGATATCACTCAATTTCGAGTGATTTTTTTTAATCTCTCACCCACCTTATACTTGCCTATCGGCAAGCGCAAAGTTTAAAAACTTTGCTCAGGGTGGCACCACCCTTAACGCCACTTCGCAAGACAGTTAAAACTGCTTGCTCTCAAAGGTAGAGATGCTTTAGACCAAGCAACAAAAAACTTTGATAGGCCTTCATTTGCTTTGTGCATTCCCATATTTATCTACAATCAAAGGGCATTATTATAAGGGCGACAAATATCTAAGAGAAAGCAATTCATATACTGATGATAACGGTGATGAAATTGAGATAAATTGAGTTGTTTACGAGAGACAATGGTGAGGTAGATTTTGTCGAACAAACAAAAATTAATGGTCGCGAAGTAGGTTATCATACTGAACATCCTGATGGAACTGTTCACGACTATAAAATTTATGAAAAAATGATAGATAAATCTGACTATATCAATTATAATGGTAATATAACACTACAAAATTTTATTATCAAGGGGTGCTAATATGACTCACCAATTAGATCACTATTCTTTTAAGCAAAAACAAATAAAATTTAACTCTGACATTATTGTTATTTTAGAAAATTTGGAACATAGCGAAAATATTGGCTCGGCTTTTCGTCTTGCAGATGCTTTTAATGTAAATAATATTTTAATTGTAACAAAAAATGAAATCGATTTAAAAAAGATTTCAAAAACCTCTAGAAATTGTGAGCAAACTAAGCCCTACAATGTTTTGTCAAGCATTGAACAAGCAATTAAAATAGTTGAAGACGAAGGCTACGTTCCAGTTTGCTTAGAGATTTGTGATGATAGTTTTTCACTCAGCAACAAAAACTTTGCAGATTTTGGGAAAGTTGCAATAATAGTGGGAAACGAGCGGAATGGAGTTTCAGAAAAAGCTTTGGAACTATCAAAATTACACACACATATTGACATGTTTGGGAACAACTCTTCCATGAACGTAGCCAATGCTCTCGCTATCGCCTTATATAAAATTTCTCAAGATCAATTTTTAAGAAGAAATATCATTAAAGATTTAGAAATAAGCAACGGCTAAAATTTTTAATAACAATAATGTGGCTAAATCACCATTATCGTTTTAACTAAGCAATATTATTCAAGTGCAAAGCATAAGCTTTGCTCAGGGTGGCACCACCCTTAACGCCGCTTCGCAAGACAGTTAAAAACTGCTTACTCTCAAAGGTGGGGGTCGATGGTTCGAGTCCATTCACTTCTACCACAATAGTAGTACTTTTGTACTACTTTTTTTATTTATTATCCCCCACCTTGTGTTGAATTATATTCAACACGCAAAGTGTAACTTTGCATCAGGGTGCCCCCTGTACCAAGCGATAGCGACGGCAACTGCACGCATACTTACATGACGGCAGTTATAAGTGGGGGTCGATGGTTCGCTCCTGTCGGAGCCAGACCGCAACTAAGTTGCTCCCGGCTTTGGCTAAAAACTTGCACACCGGCAAGTTTTCTTAACGCGTCGCCCCATTCACTTCTACCACAACAGTAGTACTTTTGTACTACTTTTTTTATTTATTATCCCCCACCTTGTGTTGAAAAGAATTGCCGTCCTTTGCTTTTTAAAATTTATATTTTTGATTATTTAATTAAATATTCCCAACCTGGTTGCCAAGATTTTGTTTTTCGCCAATCATCAGCCAATACCTGTTCCCAAGTTTTATTATTTGTTATCACATCTAATGCAAGTTGCGGTGCACGATGAGCAACAATTGCAACTATTTTGTCCTGATAATTTTTTTTCAAAAATATAATAAAATCTTTAATTCTTTTTTCAACATCTTTTAAAGATTCGCCATTTGGAAATTGTTTATCAATATGTGTTGCATAATCTACTAATTTAGAATCTTTTCCGTTATAATCTCCATAATTACATTCGCGTATTCTCTTATCTCTTATTATCTCAATATCACGATTATAGAAATTAAGTTTTGCACTTTCAACAGCACGAGTTAAATCCGAGCAAAACACAACATCAAAATGTTGCTCTTTTATTATTTGCGCAAGTTCAATCCCTTGCATAATTCCTTTTTCCGATAATATTCCTGGAAGCCAACCAGTAGATAAATGATTTGAATTGTCTGTCGTCGTCCCGTGCACAAAATATTTTATTATTACCATAAATATACCCCTAAATATTATAACAAAACAAATTTTTTTTCAAATTAAATATTGTTATATTTTAAACTTTTAAAAAACAAGATAACTTTTTTGTCACCTTGCTTTTCAAATATTCAAAAGGAAATAAAAGTTTACTTTCGGCCTAAATTGTTTTAAAACTATTTAAAACTTCTACATTTGCTATCAACTGTTGTTAAATTAATTTTTAAAAACAAGCCAGCCTGCCCCATTGCTTTTGGGCACATTTATTGGAGAAATTGTTTGAATATTTTCCAACCAAATTAAAGTGCAATATTTTTTCTTTAATGTGCTTTGCCAATCTTCAAATTTATCGGCACCTATTTCTTTACCATATTTTACTCTAATTTGCTCTACAATTATAGGTGTAAGTTCATAATATTTTACATCTTTAACTTTTGCTATTGCTGTAACAGGTTGTCCAGTTAATTTTAAAAGTATTTCATCTCCAATGCTCACTTTCTTATAAGGCGCAATCTTATTCATACTCCATCTACTTTCTATAGTTTTTTCACCATTTAACACCATATTGAAAAATGGTTGTCTTAATATTGCTATATGTTTCATATATCCTCAACTTACTAATAAATTATAACACAATTTGTTTCAATATAAAAATTAATAGTATTTTTTTAGAAGATGTTTTGAAATTAAAAATACTATAAATAATATGATTTTTTACTTTTATATGATATAATTTTAATATGGATAAAAAAAATTTGCAATCTTTCATTCAAAATTGTTGTCTTTGTGGAAATTTACAGAAATTAACAAAAAAATCAATTCAAATAGGAATAACACCTTTTATAATTATTGGAGAGAGTCCGGCAAAAGATGGCTGGATTGTTTCGGGGCGTGCATTTTATAACAAAGATAGCAAACTTCAAGCAAGTGGAAAAGTTTTAGAAAAATTGTTAAATAATATTGGATTTTCAATTAATGATATTTATTTTACCGAATGTTGCAAATGTATAATAGAAGATAGAAAGCAACTTGAAAAATGTTGTAAAAATTGTTTGCCTATATTATATGAGCAGTTGCAAACATTACCATGCAAAATTCTTGTTACAATGGGACTTGCTCCAACTCAGGCATTATTGGGTATTAAAATAAAAAAATATGCTGATTATGTTGGTAAAATATTCAATATCAATATCAACAATAAAGAATACAAGGTGTTCCCTATTTACCACCCTAGCCCACTTAATCCAAAAGGATATAAAGATAATGTACCAATTTTTAATATATTAAAAAGCATTATTTAAAAGTTATTAATACCTTTTGCTCTCAAAGGTGGGGGTCGGTGGCTACACCCTTAAATTATTATTTAAGGGAACCCATCGAGTCCACTCATCTCTACCAAGTTTGAAAGCAAAATTTGCTCTCATTTTTTTATATAAAAAATCGCTATAAGCCTTTATTTATAAGGTATATAGCGTTTTTTATTTTTTCTACTTTTAATAAAGTTTGTTCAATTTTCCAAATTTTCTTATTTTGTCGAATTTTGTCAAAAAACTCTCGAAAACTGCCTAAAGCTGCTACATTTGCTGTCAACTGTTGTGAATTGCTGTCAAATTACATTTCATAATCTTTTTCTTTCTTCAAGTAATTGTTCAAGCAATTCATCATATTCTTCATCTGGCATATTCGAAAGCAAATCATTTTGGGGTTTAATTTGATATTCTTGTTTTGTTTAGTTTTTTTATTAATTTTTTTACATTATCTATTCATGCAAAGCATTAAATTTTCGGAAAAATTATTAATGATATATAACTTTGATTTGTATAATATAACCGTAAATTATCGTTTTGATACTTGTGTAAGGCCATTATAAAATAGCATATATCCGAGTGAATTAAAAATAAAAAGACAATTTATCTTAATGAATTTTATTAAGATTATCATATTAGATTAATGATTTTGTTATTTAAAAAAATTTTTATATTTAAAAAAAATAATATGCAAAAGTTACAACAAATACGATATAATATATTCGACATAAGACATTTTAAAAATTCTCATAAATTATTTTGTATTTTTAAAAAATATGTTTACAATATTGTTTACAATGATATAAATCTAAAAAAATAAATAATTATTAAATGAGAAAAATAATAATTGTCTATAAATCTTATTATCTATTGGGAGACCGAAAAAATATGGATGTAAAAAAAATAAGCAAATTAGAAGATTGTTTAGATATGAAAAAATTATACGAAGAAAATTTTCCAAAAAAAGAAAGGACGAATTTTTATAGTCTTTTATCAGGATTATATGCCAGTTTTGAACTTTATGCTCTATATGATAAAAATACGGTAAAAGCTTTTGTTCATTTAAATTCTACGGCAGATTTTGTTCACATAAATTATTTTGCGGTTTCTAAATTGTATCAAGGGCACGGAATAGGATCTCAATTTTTAACATGGTTAAAAAAGAAATTCATAGGAAAACCTATTGTATTAGATGTTGAACTTGAAAATCAAAATAATAATAACAATTTTGATAGAGTAAGAAGAATAAATTTTTATAAAAAAAATGGATTTGTACTTAGCAATTATGTTTTTGAATGGCAAAAGGAGTTATTTTCTCCAATGTATTATGGTAAATTAGATATTGATGAATTTAAAATATACATTAAAAAATTATTATTAGAAATTTCTAAGATAAATTAATTAAATTACTTAAAAATTTGAACAAATAAAATGTTAAATTAAAAAATACATTAACTAGTTATTACAGTTTGGGCAGAAAATATATATTACAAAAGAAAAACAGTTTGCATAATTAGTTGATAATTTTTCATAATCATGAAGAAGCAGTTAATTTACTATGTGTCGATGAAGAATTTTAATACATACACAATCCTAGCATTAAGGTTAATGTCGTAGATAACAAAACTGTTGAATATAATGGAAAATCTTACACTGTTACAAGATTATAAAAAAATTGCTAGATAAAAATACTGTAATAAATAGAACTTTGCATTCTTAATTCTTGCGTAAACAGAAGATTTGTCTATATCTAATACGTTTCCGATTTCACTATAACTCATGTTTTATATATAACCATCTCTATAACTTTCCTTTGTTCTGGTGTAAATATATATAGTGAATTTTCAATAAGGGGTCTTTCATAATTTCTTATCAAATCATCTAATATATCAATATCTTTTTTTCTAAAATTTTCTCTACATCTTGATTTTCATCTATCAAAAAATTTTTATTTTTTGGTCTACTTTCATTAAAAATTTTATTTATTAAATAATCGTTTCAGCAGTTTTGTTCTCTTTTATTTTACAATTTCTAAATCTATGAGCTTCATCTAATATAGTCCATTATTTAGCGAAGAAAATTTAGAAATCTAATAAATTTAATTTAATATTAAAAAGAGAGAGAATGGTAAAACTTTGTCAATTCTCTCTTTTATTTGCACTTATGATAGGACCTACCAATGCTAACACTTTAATTTATTTAAAAACCATTTGGCAAATCAAATTTCAACTCTAACCTTTAATTAACTTCACTCGCGGTTTTGGAATTTTACCATTTCACCTAAATAAAATTTAACAACGAATATTTTTGTTTTTAGATGATTTTAGGCAATTTTATATGGTAAACAGGTGCATTTTACCCCTAAAAAAATAGGCATTTGTTGTCAACTGTTGTAAATTTAGTCTTTTTTTGACAACAATTTACACTTTAATCAATTCTTAAATCCGTTTATTTATAAGGCTTTTAATAATATTAAGTTAAATTCTTTATTTCTAATATTTAAAACTTTGTAATTAGGTGGGAGTCGATGGTTCGAGTTCACTAATCTCTACCAAAAAGCGAGCTTTGTGATCTTTGTCTCTCTATGTTTACTCACCTATTTGTGAATAATAACTTGCGATAGTACGCAACTGCATGACGCCAACAAAGTAAAACTTTGTTAAGTCTATATTTTAAAACCTATTTTGAAAACTTTTTTCCTAAAGATCTGATATTGAAACCACTGTTATTAAATTCTGCTTCATAGTTTTTACAGATATTTATAAAAAGCACAATCTTCTTGATGCGTCAATTTATGATAACAATGTCTTGACTGCGATTGTCTACATCTTACCCTAGTAAATTAAAGTACTCTACTTTTTTGTTTGTAATAGTTTTTTCTAATATGCATCATTTCCGACCAAAATGTTGGTTTGAGTAAATTTGAGTGTGCATAAATATTAGAAGAATTAATTTAAGTAATGTAGTTTTGAAATACCACCATCTACCAATGAACAAAACCCAATTAAAATTTCCTAACGCATTACCAAAACAATGAAATGATCTCCCCGTGAAAAAATCTCATCAAAAATTTTATACATATACACTTGGTTGACCATTAATCTTTTATCCAATTATGAGATTTGCTGTACAACTGCTTCAATACAGCCAAATAGCCCTTTCGTAAAAAAGAAATAAATTTGTTGAGCCACATTATCATCTTATTTAGCAATCCCTTTTTAACACTGCTTTAAAAAACATCGCCATATACAAAATGTTTTTTAATATTTTTATTATTTAATTGGCAGTTTGTTATTTTCATGTTATACTTGTTAGATCTGGAGTTTCTATGTACATCACATCTCAAGTATTAGTTTTTGTTGGATTAATTATTGATCTAATCGGACGTTGCTTAAAGCATAAAAATCAAATTTTGTTTTTCAATGTAACAGCGTCGTTGTTTTATGTCAGTAGCTATTTATTTTTGCAAAGTTGGCTGGGTGCTATTGCAAACGGATTAAATTTAATAAGAAATGTTTGGTACATGCGTTTAGATGAAAAAGAACATAAACCCGTTTCTTATGTGTTGCCCGCTTGTTTAGTCATCAGCATTTTTGTGATAAGTTTGATTATATTTTGGCAAAACGCATTAGACCTAGTTTTATTGCTTTCTATCCTTCTTGTTACAATAGGCTTTGCTTTTAAAAACGTTCTTGTAGTAAGGTTGACTATTATTGCAAACAGTATTGTTTGGGCAATTTACAATTTTACTATTGGCGGATACGTAAATTTCGCTTGCGACATAATTGGCCTAATTATTACTATTATATCTTTGTTATATTACCGATTTAAACATACACCAGAGCAACGTGTTGAATAAAATCTTGTAAACATTATTACATTTGTCATATGAATAATAATTTTTATGTTGACAAAGTATTGTTTTGAAAGATATAACAAATCTATTTAAAACATTTTCCCCTATCTAGTAAAAGAGTTAAGATCTGCAAGATTTATTTCGCCAATATATGATAACTCGCTTTCTCCTGTTAGCTCGGCATTTTTGTTTTCATCGATTTTTACATTTAAGATCCCACCGGGGAAACAAATGTCATAGTTGCTTGTTAAATCATTGTTAACATAATTTAGCACACGGGCTATTGCTGTTGCACCTGTTCCACAAGCAAGTGTTTCGCCACTTCCTCTTTCAAACACTCGCGCTTTAATTGTTTTGTCTTCCTTTTTTACAAACTCAACATTGACGTTGTTGTTATGCTTGTGTTGCAACTCATCAACAATATGAGGAAACTTTTCTTGAAATAATTTATCAGCAAAGCAAACAGCATGTATGTTTCCCACGTTTACCAAATAATATTCCATACGTTCGTTTAAACAATCAAAATACGCATCATATTTTTGTGGATTTTTTATATTCCCCATAGAAACGGAAGACACAGCTATAGTGCCATCATTTGATAGGATTTTTACTTTTTTTATCCCTGATAATGTTTCGACATTTATCTCTTTTGCCTTTGGCAGATATGTTTGTTGATAAAACTGTGCTACACATCTCACACCATTTCCACACATTTTTGCCCGACTACCATCAGCATTATATATGTCCATAAAACAATCTGCATTGTTGCTGTTTTTTATCAATATGATCCCGTCAGCTCCAATACCTAAATGCCTGTCACTGACCAATGGAGATAAGCGTTCAGGATCCAAATCAAATTTGTTTTCTATACAATCAAAAAAAACATAGTCATTCCCTGCACCTTGCATTTTAATATATTTCATATTTACCTCATGTTTTTTTATGCAAGTAAAACGAAATTTGTTACACTGCTTGAAAATGACATTGTTTTTTTGATTTAACCCCTATCCAACATCTTTTCGAATTCTTCAATCAAGGCTTTTTTTCTCTCACTTAGTTCTCTGTTTTGTAAAAGATTTTCGCTTTGTTTGTTAATAACCACTGTTGTTGACTCATTTTGTCCATCAAAACTTCCTGTTTTGGCAAATTTATTAGCTTTTGTTGAATCAATATAATTATAATTTAGTTTATAAGAATTTTTTTCATAATCTTTAATTAAAGCTAATGTTTTGTTGAGTGTGTTGTCGATTTGCCTTTTTACTTTTTCATCATTACACTTCTCAAGTTCATCAACAAGAAACTTTTGCCTAAGTTTATGCTTTTCGTTTCTTAAAACAAAACCTTTGAGTTTAGGGTCGTATGGCACTTGCGGGTCATTTAAAAGTTCAGATAGACTAATTTTCCCAGAAAAATAATGATAAATACGTTTTCCTAAATATGTTTTTTTCTTTGTCAAATTTCCAATAAGATCTCTGTAATTTATACATCTGCCGTTTTGTACACGAGCAAAACCATTGCAATAATGAAATATGTATTCATATGAATCATCACTTACATTTCCATCAAAATCAACAAAATAAAATTTGCTGGTTTGCGTCAGCTTAACTATTCCATAACCTTGACAATAATTTAATGCAAAATAATAACCATTCTTACTTAAATTGCCAAACATATCTCTATAATAATACAATCCATCATCTTTCTGCACAAATGCAAATCCTTCTGAGTAGCGAGAAGCGCTTGTAAAACTGTCTTTTGATAAACAACCTCGATTGTCAACAAAATAAAAACGATCATTTTTTATTATTAATTTAGGATAATTAATCATTATCACCCTCCTTTTAAATATTATAAAGTAAAATTTAAAGTTTGTCAATTTTACTTTGAATTTAAACTTAAAAAACAATCTAGAATGTTGAATTGAGCTTATATAGGTTTTTTGTTGCTAATTTGATTGTATTTTGATATACTAAAAAAAAAGGAAAATGAATGGTTTATATATGTTTTGCTGTTTACACTTTCATTCTTTTAATTTCGGCTGTTTTATATTTGCCGAAGCTTTTACAAATCTTTTCATCTCATAAGAAAATTAAAAAAATAGTTTCTAACAGTAAAAGAAAAATAGGCATAGTCGTGCCAGCACGAAATGAAAGTAAAATAATAGGCGATTTGTTTGAATCTATAAAAAAACAAACGTATGACAAAACTTTTTTTGATACTTTTGTTTTAGTTAAAGATCATAATGACCCAACAATTGTTATGGCCAAAGATATGGGTGCCAAAGTGTTTGTTTGCCCTTCTCAAAAATGCAAAGGAGATGTCTTACATGATTTTTTGACAATATGTTAAAGGAAAACATTAAAGAATATGATGCCTTTGTGATTGTTGATGCAGATGCAGTGTTGACAGAAAATTATGTAGAGGAACTCAACAATGCTCTTGAATATGACTGTGACATTATACAAACAAGAAAACTTATTAAAAATTTCCTTGGAGACAAAACAACTCGTTCTTTCATTTGCAACTCGTCTGCACTAATATATCCAATTATTGATGATTTAAGCAATACTTTTAAAAGCCACAAAAATCTTCCGTTAAATTTATGTGGACAAGGCTTGATGATTAGACGTCAAGTCATCGAAAAAAAGAAAGGCTGGCATTACAAAAGTTTAACGGAAGATTATGAATTAAGGATGGACAGCGTTTTACATAATTTTAAATCAATTTACTATCCATATGCGACCCTTTACACTGAAGAAGTTTTAACATATAAAGAAAACCAGAAGAGAAAACTTCGTTGGTTGATAGGTAGAGCACAATGCGACAACATTTATGGCTCACAAATTAAGGACAAACTTAAAGAAGAAAAATCCTCATTACTATTAAAATTTGATTTGTATTATTATAGTATTGCAATATTTTTGTTTTTAATTTGTTCAGTGTTGACAGTAGTCTGGGGCTCGCTTTTGACAGCATTTTACATACTCAATTCAAATTTGCAGTGGATTGCTTCTTTGTTCTTATTGATTTTAGTTCCATTTACTATGCCCTATTTTTTGCTTTGGTGTTTCTCACTGATAGCAATGATAAATTACAAGGATGCTTTTTCAAATGTTACATTACAAGAAAAAATAACAACATTGTTTTACTCTCCATTTAATCTTTTTGAATTTGTGTTCTTGTACATAAAAGCAAATATTAAGGCGAAAAAAGGATTTGAATGGTCATCAACTAAGCGCGTAGATTATAAAAAATTGAAATAGACGAAGCATAAAAAAACAGGCAATCTCTTGCCTGTTTTTTATGTGCTTTACATACTCACTTCATTGCCAAAAACTTGTGTCTATTTTATTCAATATATATTTAATTTTTTGTAAAACTAAAAAGTTTTATTATTATACAATTACTTTATTAAATAAAATAAATTTTTTATTTGTTAAATCTTTATTACAAATCAGAAAAATTTTATTTAGGCAAATTAATAAAAACATTTGACAAATTTAGTGTAATGTCTTATAATAGTCATGCTTGCGAGTGTGGCGGAACGGCAGACGCGCACGTTTAAGGGGCGTGTTCGAAAGAGTGTGGGTTCAAGTCCCACCACTCGCACCAAATAAAAAACCGACAAGAATGTCGGTTTTTTTTAACAATATTAAAGGGACTTGAACGGGCGGTCAAGAAAAGTTGCAAGTATGCAAGTTTTCTCCGCCCCGGCGTGATAAATGAAAAAACTGCGCTTTTAATTCATTTTGAAAACAAGTTTCAAAATTTCATTTGTTGCTTGTTTTTTCATTTCACGACCATACGCAATTCGCGCTCCGCTGGCGAATTGGTCGTGACTTTTTTATTAATATGATTTTTAATCGCCTTCCGCGGAGCAAGTCCCACCACTCGCACCAAATAAAAAACCGACAAGAATGTCGGTTTTTTTTAACAATATTAAAGGGACTTGAACGGGCGGTCAAGAAAAGTTTTGCCGTAAAATTCAATCTAATTTAAGTTCATCAACTGGTGGTTCGTTTTTTCTGCGAATCTTAGATTTTTCCAATCCTTTTAAACGTTTTTCGCAATTTTGCTTTTCTACTAACTGACACAAGTTTGATGTTTCATAATATATCTTGTAAGTAATAGTGTTTAACAAATTTTCAAGTTGTTTTTTTTCGTTTTTAATTTGACAAACATTTATTTTGTCCTTCAATCTTTGTCTTATATCATTATATAAATATTTTGTAAGGTGGTATTCCCAAAACAAGTCGGTCGGAAGCGACTTGAATTGCTCTGGATTTTCTTTAAGATTTAAAATTTTCCCATTAAAATTCTTTGGCAATTTGCTAATTTCCATATTATTGTCTTCAACAAATACGAATCGCAAGTTTTTGCCACCTTCTAACCAATTTAATGATTTACAATATTTAAAAATATCACCATATATCCACTCAATAGAATCTGGTAAATATAATTTTTCTAATTTGTCACACCCTTCAAAAGTGTTAGCCCAAACGCCCTTTAATCCTTCTGGCAATCTAACATCCTTCAAATTAATGCAATTTGCAAATGCATGCTGACCTATATATTCAATCCCAACTGGTAGTTCGGCTTTTTCTAAAAAATCATACCCTTTAAAAGCTTCATCACTGATCTCCGCGATGTTTTGCCAAGGCCAATAAAGTCCACCGCCATTTAATTTAATTTCCTTTTTGCTTCGCATATAAGTGTCAATAACTTTTCTTGGAGTTAACGTATCATCAATCATAATTCACCTTCTTTAATAATTTTACTTTATAATGATTGATTTGTCAAGATTTATATAAAATAAAATATTTGACATATTTAAGAAATAATGTTATAAATAAAAATATATGAGGTGCAAATTATGAATAAAACAAAGAGAACTTTACTTTTGGTAAGTGGTATATTGTCACTTGTTGAAACTTTTGTGCTTTTGATTTTGATTTTCAGCATAAACTCGTTGTTAGACAATGTCGTCAAAACAATTGAAGAAACATCTATTTCAACGCAGATGCCTTATGAGCAAATTACGGAACAAGAACTACAATTTATTAAAACTTTTTTAAAAAGTTTAATGATAATATATGCATTTTTTACTACATTGGCAGGAATTTTTACTTTAATTTCAATAAGCAATCCTGAAAAATTTGAATCAAGACGTGGACTTTATGTAACAGGTGCAGTTTTCACCATCCTTTCAGGACCAATTTCTCTGCCTTCCATTTTATATTATGTGAATTTCGCTATAAAAGATCAAATTGCAATTCAGCAGTCCCCAGCACAACCATCTGAAAGTAAAAACGACTATGACGATATAGAGAAAAAGATTAAACTGCTACGAGAATTAAAAGATCGCGAAGAGATAACAAAAGAAGAATTTAGAAAAAGACTTTCAGATATGCTAGATAAAGACAAATAAAAATATGCTCATGTTAAGAGCATATTTTTTATATTTTATTTAAAAAATTATCTTATCTGAAAAAATGTGCGTCTGATTTTTTATCATAAATTTTGAAGCATTCTGTAAGTTCGGTTTCTTTTTTCTTCATCTCATCATTAATTTCGTTTTCGTCCAAATAATCATGATAAGCTTTTAATTTTAATTTTAATTTTTCAAACATGATTGTAAATGTTTTAAATTTTTCATCATAAGCAAAATCAGGGTCGCTGACTAAATTTTTCAAACTTATGTCACCGTTGTAATAACTGTAAATCTTTTTTCCAAAAGTAGTTTCATTTTCTGTGATATTTCCAAGCATATCCCGTTTAAACTTTTTGCCATTTTCTTCTGGTTGAACTGTAGCAAAACCCTCAAAATAACCTGTTGCGTTTGCAAATGAATCCTTTTCTATTTTTCCTTCAAGATCCATAAAATGAATTAAGTCATCTTCTTTTGGTCTAACCTTCGCATGGGCACAAGAAAATGAATCTGCCTCATAAAAATTCTTTGACATTTTCTTATTGTTTAAATTTAAATACGAATACTTTTTGGTTTCAATCAAAATTAAACCATGCCCGTCAGAAAATTCTTCAACATTTAGAAACCTCTTGCTGTTTTCTCCATTAGGGAAAATGTAGAAAGCGCCTTCTTTGTCTTTCTCCACAGCTGCTGATGGCCCGTTTTCCATTGTTGTCAAATATTCATATTCCGAATTAGAAATTTCTCTAAATCTATTAATCAAACGATATGTACCATTTTGTTTTTCTTGACAAACTCTAAAACCATCAAATTCAGGTGAAATATAGTAAAATTTCTTAAATTTTCCATTAGGCAATACTAAATAATATGCATCACTGCCATGAATAACTGGACCTTTCAAAACGTCTTCCAAATTATTACCTATAATTTCCATAATTCTCCTTTTTTGTTTCTTTTACTTTAATTTCTAATCAACTCTTCTTCGCCATAAACAACATGATTGGTATTTTTATTATGATAGCGAATATACTTCTCCATCAAAGGATCAATTCTCTCTCGTAAAGATTTTATACTCTTTTCTGTTTTCTTTTTACTTCTAAAAGTCGGAAGTGCTCTTGTTTCGTTTTTTATCACAAAATCTATCAACTTTTCATCATATGGCAATTTCTTGTCTGATAAAAGCTGTTCAATTTCAATGTTCCCCTTAAAGTATTGAAAAATTCTTTTTCCCAAATAAGTTTTTTTTGAAGAAAGATTGCCAAGAATATCACGATAAGAAAAATCATCTTTAATTGCATCTTTTGCAACACGAGCAAATCCATCAACATCGTAACCCATTGCCAAATCATAATACTCATCACGGTTGTGATCTCCGTTAGGATCAATAAAATAATATTTGTTGTGCTCTTCCACCAATTTTAATCCAGATTCATCAGCAATAATGCGTTTTGTTGTTTGACTTTTTTTCATAATTACCTCTTTTCTTTATCATAATGATTATACTATGTTTTGTTTTAATTGTCAATATGTATTGAAAAAAAATAAAAAAACAGCTTGCGCTGTTTTTAAATTGCTTGTTGATTTATGTCATCATTTCTACGTTTAAGAACTATGTCTGGTTCGCCATTTTGTTGAGTTATGAATTTTTCTGTTATTATAACCTTTTCAATATTAGTTTTGCCTGGCAGATCATACATAAGCTTCATCATCTTCCCTTCTAATATTGTCCTTAACCCTCTCGCTCCTGTTTTAAGTTCTATTGCCTTTTTCGCGACAGCTTTCAAAGCTTCCTGCGTAAAATCTATTTCCATGCCATCTATTTTAAACATCTTTTTGTATTGTTTTACAATAGAATTTTTTGGTTCAACTAGTATTTTCGCAAGTGCATTTTCATCTAGGTCGTCAAGTCCCACAACAACTGGCATTCTGCCTACAAATTCTGGGATTAAACCAAATTTTATTAAATCATCTGGTTGCACTTCCTTCGCGAAATTAAAATCCTTTTTCTCTTGCACGGTTTTTACATCTGCATTAAATCCAACAGAAGAAGAATTTTTACGAGCTTCAATGATCGAGTCAAGCCCCACAAAAGCACCACCACAAATAAACAATATGTTTGTGGTGTCAATTTGAATCGTTTCTTGTTGAGGGTGTTTTCGTCCGCCTTGTGGTGGAACGTTTGCAATTGTACTTTCGATGATTTTTAATAACGCTTGCTGAACTCCTTCCCCCGCAACATCTCTTGTAATTGAAACATTTTGTGTCTTTTTGGCAATCTTATCTATTTCGTCAATATAAATTATGCCTCTTTGCGCTTTTCTAATGTCATAATCAGCATTTTGAATTAATTTTAAAAGTATGTTTTCAACATCATCACCAACATATCCTGCTTCCGTTAACGTTGTTGCATCTGCAGCAGCAAAAGGCACTTTTAAAATTTTTGCAAGCGTTTTTGCGAGCAACGTCTTACCAGAGCCTGTTGGACCTATCATCAAAATATTGCTTTTTTCAAGTTCTATATCGTCATTTTTTTCTTTTTTGGAAAAATTGTAATTAATACGCTTATAATGATTGTAAACAGAAACAGCAAGCACACGCTTTGCTTCATCTTGACCAATTATATATTCATCAAGCTTTGCTTTAATTTCAGATGGTATGGGCAATTCTATTTTTTCAAGATTTTCGTGTTGCTCATCTTCTTTTATAATCTCTTTGCATATTGCAATGCATTCATCACAAATATAAGCTTCTCCATTTGGACTCGCTATAATTTTCTTTGCATTTTTTTGAGGCTTACCACAAAATGAACAAGAACATGTTTCTGTATTTTTCAATTATTCCCCCTTCTTGTTGGCCTTGCGTGTTACAAAAATTTGGTCTACAAGGCCATATTCTTTTGCTTCGTCAGCAGTCATATAATTATCTCGGTCAGTGTCTTTTTCAATAACTTTAAGACTTTTGCCTGTGTTTTCGCTTAGTATTTGGTTAATCTTCATTTTTATTCTTGCGATGTGTCTGGCTTGGATTTCTATGTCACTAGCTTGACCCTGTGCCCCTCCAAGAGGTTGATGAATCATAATTTCACTGTTTGGAAGCGCAAACCTTTTGCCTTTCGTCCCACTTGAAAGCAAAAATGCACCCATTGATGCCGCCAATCCTACACAGATTGTAGTGACGTCGCATTTAATATATTGCATAGTATCATAAATTGCAAATCCAGCACTAACACTCCCACCAGGACTATTTATATATAAAAATATGTCTTTATCAGGGTTTTTCCCTTCGAGATAGATAAGCTGAGCAATAACAAGATTTGCAACATTGTCATCTATCTCACCATTTAAAAATATAATTCTGTCTTCAAGTAGTCTGGAATAAATATCATATGACCTTTCACTCGACCCCTTTTGGTCGATGACCATTGGAATTAACATTTCTCCTCCTAATTTATTCATTGTTAGACTTTAAATAACCAATGAGTTTGTTCATCAATATGTCGTTTTGAATATAGTTGAGTTCATATTCACTAAGATTTTTTTCAACTTCCTCACATGTAGTCCCCCTAGCGTCTGCAATTTCATGCAATTTGGAATGAACTTCTTCATGTGTTATTTCAATCTTCTTTTCTTTTACAATTTTTTGAAGAACTAATCTTGTCTTTAACGTCCTTTTTGCCTCTTCAAATTGTTCTTTTTCGAAGTCTTCTCGTGATTTGCCAATATAAGCAAGATAATCATCGAGTTTTATGTTTTGATATTTGAGTCTTTCTTCAAAATCATGAATAAGGTGATGCTTTTCATGTTCCACCATTGAATCTGGCAAATCAACTTTTGCTTGTTTTACTACTTCTTCAATAAGCGAATTTTCAAATTCGCGTTCAGCCTGATTTCTTTTTGCTTCAAGAATTTTTTCCCTAATACTATTTTTATATTCTTCTACTGTTGAAAATTCTGTTGCAAAAGAAATTAATTTGTCATTTAGCTCTCTTGTTTCTTTCTTTTCAACCTTTTTGACTTTAACTTCAAAATCGGCAGGTTTTCCTGCAAGATTTTCAGCAGGGTATTTTTCAGGGAAAGTGACTTTTACAACCTTTTCATCTCCCACTTTCATTCCTACTAATTGCTCTTCAAATGTGTCGATAAAACTGTGCGAGCCGAGCTCTAAACGATAATCTTCTGCCGTTCCTCCATCAAATTTTACGCCATCAACAGACCCAGAAAAATCTATGTTTACAAAATCACCAATTTCGGCAGGCTTGTCACTTTCGACAAAACGAGCTTGACTGTCCACGAAAGCTTTTAGTTGTTGGTCAACTTCTTCTTCGCTAACAGAAGGCTCTTTCTTTTTTACTTTGAATTTGATAGGCCCTAACTCTACTTCAGGCATGAGATTTACACTCAAACTAACTTTAAGACCATCATTAGTCATAGAGTCAATGTTTACTTTTGGATAATCTGCCACTTCGATTTCAGGATTGCTTCTCAAAAATTCACCATATTCCGCTGAGACAACGTCATCAAATGCGTCATCATAAAAAACAGTGTCTCCATAATTTTTTTCAATGACTTTACGTGGAGCTTTGCCCTTGCGAAATCCTTGAATGTTGTATTTGCTTTTGTTTTTCTCGTATGATTTTTCGATTGCGTCTTCCCAAACTTGACCTGAAACTTCAATAAGAAGTTTTAATGTTCCTTTTTCACTTTTTTCGCGTGTAACCATAATAATTTATTCTCCTTTTTTGTTTTGCTTTACAATTTTAGCACAGCAAAAATAATTATACAAGTAATTTATTATATTTAAACACAATAAATACTTATTAAAATGTCGAATGATAATTTTAAATAAATATAGCAACTATTAAAGCAATACCTGCGCCCAGTGCTAACGCTATTTGAACATAGTAAACAAATTTTTCTTTATATAATGTTCGCTTAAATTTCCTTTTATAATATTTTTCTTCTGCATTTATGATGTCCAAAGACAATTTTTTTTTGTTGACAGTTTCAGCCACAAACAGCTTATATCTTTCCGCGAGAGTTTTGTTAAACATAACTAGTGAATAAATAAATTCGCCTGTCCAATACAAAAAATATACCGCAGTTAATGCCAGCGTCACTATATTTTTTTCATAATTAGCAAACTTGTTTTCTAGCACAGCAGAAATTACAACCGCTATTATAAAGCCTGCGCTTACAAAAATTTTTCGCATACCAACAACCTCATAGTGCTATATTCACAATATATAAAACAACAATGGAAACGGTAAAAACAACATATAAAATTAGCCATGCAACATGTGTCTTTCTTTTAACCCAAAGACCCGCAACAACAATACACACTATGTAAGCGACTGCTTCGCCCACGTATCGAAAAATGTCTGCAAGAGTTTTACTGCCAAATATCGCACTCAAAAGTAGCGCTATAGCAATGCACCCTATGCCAACATAAGCAAAAAGTTCAAATATTTTTTCCCAAGACCATCGTTCGTTTTGATTGTTTAATTTGTTTTGCATTATTTTAGTCCTTTGTTTATATGCTGTGCGAGGTCAACGACTTTGTTTGAATAACCCCATTCGTTGTCGTACCATGCGAAAAGTTTTACAAATTTTGGATTTAACATGATGCCTGCTTCAATATCAAACACACAAGTGTGTTCTTCGCCAATAAAATCGCTTGAAACTACTTTGTCGTCAGTCCAAGTCATAACTCCCTTCATGTTCGTCTTTGAAGCTTTTTTAATAGCATCCACAATTTGCTCGTAAGTTGCCTCTTTTTTTAACGAACAAGTCAAATCAACCACCGAAACGTTTAATGTTGGAACTCTGCAACTCATTCCTGTGAGTTTGCCTTTTAGTTGTGGTATAACCTCACCAACAGCTTTTGCGGCCCCTGTTGAAGAAGGAATAATGTTGTAAGATGCCGCTCTACCACCTCGCCAATCTTTTTTTGTCGCTCCATCAACAGTCAACTGGGTTGCAGTTGTTGAATGTATGGTAGTCATGAGCCCTTGTTCTATTCCAAAGGCATCATTAATAACTTTTGCCAGAGGCGCTAAACAATTGGTCGTGCAGGAAGCATTTGAGATTACATTCATGTCATTTTTGTAATCTTTATGGTTTACGCCCATTACAAACATTGGCATTCCTTTGCCGGGTGCTGTTACAATCACCTTCTTTGCTCCGCCTTGAAGGTGTAGTGATGCGCCCTCATAGTTTGTAAATTTGCCCGTGGCTTCAATTATGATTTCAGCGCCTGCTTGTGCCCATGGAATTTTGTCTGGATCGCGTTCTTCGAAAAATGTTGCTGAACTTGAACCAATTACAAGCTTTTTGTTTTTGACTGAAGTCGGAATATCAAATTTTCCGTGTATTGTGTCATGATCTATAAGATACTTCGCATAATCGACATCTAAAAAAGGATCATTTATTGCACAAATTTGAATCCCTCTCCTAGCACATATACGTGCTACAAGTCTACCAATCCTTCCAAAACCATTAATACCAATTTTTAATTTTGACATTTCAAACCTCCTCTGCTTTTGAAAAATATCTTTTTCCACTTTTAATAGTCAAAAAGTAGACTGCAATAGCAATAATGACTCCTAACCCCGCAACTAAAAATCCTGCCAGCCATAATAAAACCGACAAAAATGACACGGGCTTGAAAATGTAATAGACTGTTATAGAAGCTATTACGCCTAAAAACAACGTAGTCCAACCTATCAGCATAATGTTGTTTTTGATTTTTGAATATTCTTTTTTTGCAGGTTTAGAAGTTGTTGTAACTGTTCCCACACTTACTCCTTTCCATCTGTTGACCCTAGAAACTGACGAAAGGTTTGGTATGTTTTGAACGACACTGGATAATTTTTCCGAAAAGCTAATAGCAGAAATATCTCCGTCAAAGAATGTAAGATCAAACAACGCCCTTATAATTTTTTCCCATAATCTATAAAAAAATTCGCCGATCTTTCCCCTTTTCTTTTTAGCGCATATTGTTATGTCGGTTTTAGAAGAAAAAAACTTGGAAATTTCATCAGAAGTCAACTGTTTTCTCAATATCAATATTTTCCCTTCTTCCAAATAGGGCTGTAAAGAATTTATAATTTCTTCTTTATGACTAACGTCTTTAAATATTTTTACTTTAATGCCTGATTTTTTAAATTTAAAAAACTTTGCACCTGCTTCTGTGACGCCAACTAAAATATTTCCACTTATTTTAAGATTTTTTACATAATTTGCATTCGACTCAAAGTCATCAATAACGGGAAAAATTATGTTTAGCACAATGTCCTCCTTATAATTTTTTTATTCTCCTAAAATGACGGCCACCTTCGAAATCGGTCGTTAAAAACACTTTAATAATTCTTATTGCTTTGTTTGCCCTCATAGTGTCCCCTGGCAAAACCAAGACGTTGGCATCATTATGAGCTCTGGCAAGCTCTGCCATTTTTGTGTTCAAGCACAATGCTCCCCGTATTTTAGAATTTCTGTTTACCGCAATGCTCATTCCGATTCCAGTCCCACAAATAAATATTCCTACGTTGTGTGGATCTTCTAAAACTTTTGCAACACCTTTTTTCGCATAATCAGGATAATCGACACCTTCTTTTGAATAAGTCCCAACATCAATGGTAATGATAGATTCATTGTTGAAAAATTTTTTTATTTTTTCTTTAAGTTCATACCCTCTATGATCACAAGCGAGTATTATCATTTTTCGCCTCCAATTTTAATTAATTTTTCTGTCAAATTTTGACATGCTCTGTCAATAAGTTTTGCACATTCTAAATATGCATTATAGTCTTTGCCATAAGGATCTGCGATTTCGACTCCGCAAAGATCTTTCATTTCAATAACCCTTCCTGCAACTTTGTTTTTTATTGCCGTAGTCATTGCAATATATAATGTTTTTAAGTCAAATTTTTTAAGTTTTACGCTTTTTCTTTTTTTGCTGTCAGCCCCCAACTCTTTTAAAGCCTTGCAAGCATATTCGGTGCTCAACTCACCATTGGCACTGAGCCCTCTTGAAGACACTTGAACAAAATTTATACCCGCTTGTTTGATGTGCTTTTTCATCAATCTTTCTGCCATAAATGAGCGACAAGTGTTGCCTGTGCACAAAAAACATAATTTGATTTTTCCTTGCATGAAAAAATTTTAACATATTATAAAAAAAAATCAAAGTAAACTCACTTTGATTTTTGCTTTTTCACATATTTGATCAAATCTATCTCCCTGTTTTTATACAGTCTGTCAAGGTTATATTTAGTCCTAGCAGAAACTATAAACAAATGAACGTATATGTTTGCAAACCTAAGTATAATCCACTCGCCCTTGTGATAACCGTCTTTTTCACCTGTGAGCTCAAAATTTTCACAAAGCTCATTTGCAACCTTTTTGTTTTCAACAGCATTCAAACAACTTGCCACAACAAAAAATTTTGCTTCGCCATTTTCAGTTAAGTCAAACGTAGCAACATTTTTGCATTTACACTTTTTTAATAATTCACAAATTTTTAATAATTGTTCGTTCATATTCTTCCTACAACATTTTACTATATTTTTCTTAAAAAAACAATAAAATATGACTTATTTTTTTTACTTAATCTGTTCAAAATTATGTTATGCAAAAAGTTTCTAGAATTTTTCAAATATTTTTTAAATTTTTAATGATTTTTTTTATAAGTTTTATTTGGGTGCGCTATTTTGTAAAATCACTTTTGCAATCCATTTTGATTTCGCTTGCTATAACTATTTTTATTGACATTGTTTCAAGAATATTTAACAAGAAGAAAAATGCACAATCGCTTTTAAGAAGTAAAGAGCGTGAAAAGGCAGAAAATTGTTTTTTTTCTCTCAGCATGGATAAAAATAATTTAGATTTTTTGTTTAAATTGACCTCTTCAAGACATTGTTGTAAAAAATTAGCCAATTGCATTTTAGTTTTACATCCAGAAAGCAGAATAATTTTGTTTCCAAATTTTAGCTTTTCACCTCTATCGCAAGACGATGTGGTTAAAATAGTAAACCTTGCAAAATCACATAAGCCAACAAAAATAGTCATTTTGTGTTATACGGTTTTAAAAGAAACAACGTCTTTCGTCAAAAATTTTGATATTGAAGTTCAAGTTTTGGATCAATATGACACTTATCAAAAATTGTACAAGATTTACGACATTTATCCAGAAATTAAGTATGCTTACAAAAAAGATAAAAAGCTTGCTTTAAAAGATCTTGCTATGTTTTCTCTAAATCGTTCACGCGCAAAAGGCTATTTCTTTTCAGCACTAATTTTGATATTTTCTTCATTTTTTGTGCGTGCAAATTTGTATTATGCCATCATGTCGTCATTTCTCGTTTTGCTTGCATTAATATCTTTGTATGACCCATTCTCTAAAAGCAAAACCAACAAAGAGCTACTTTAAATTTCTATATTTCTTTTCTTTTTGTTTTTAGAACGCCTATAAATTATTAGTATTGAACCAATTGCCTGAACAGGCTCTGACTTTGTTTTTTCACAGATTTGTTGCATAATCGTTTTTTCATCTAGAGGGCACGTTTTTAAAAGTTTTATTTTTATAAGCTCTCTTGCTTCAAGCAACAAATTTATTGCCTCAAATGAATTTTCTGACAATCCATCTTTACCAATTTGCATAACAGGATCTAGTGCATTGCCAAGAGCCCTCAAACTTGCTCGTTGTTTTGATGTTAACATAATTTTTCTCTCCCTTTAATTTTGTTTCAACCAAAAACGATTTATGTGTTCATTCTTTTCTTTAAGATATGACGTTCCTTCAAACACGCCCCCTGCCTTTTCTATGCTTTTTGCAGACGACTTGTTTGTTTTAAGGCATGTGATTAACACCTCATCTAATCCAAATCTTTTTGCTTTTTTCATACCCAAAGTTATCATTTTTGATGAATAACCTTTATTTCTTTCTGATGGCCTTATTGAACCACCGAAATGCCCACCAAAGTTTCTTAAAAAATCATTTAAAGAATGTCTAATTTGCAAAATACCCAAGATTTTTTTGTCCGATTTTCTTTTTAGAATATACACAGTCGCAGGCACATGACCTTTAACTGGAACAGTGCTTGCTCTTTCATATGCTTTAATGTGTTTTAGCCATTCTTCATAATTAGGAAAATCTAAAATGTTTGATGAACCTGGAATAGCACTTTCATTGTTTTTTAAAAACTCTTTTTTAAAATTTTCAATTTCATCTTTGTCGTTTATTTTTGGTTTTATAAGATAAACATCATTCGTATTCACTTTTTCTCCTATTCTACCCATTCAAACTCTATATCTTTTATTTTAACCGTTTGCCCATTTTTCAATCCCATGTTTTTTAACATATCAATTATGCCCATCTCTTGTAAACGGTTTTGAAAATAAGCAAATGACCGTGGGTCATCCAAATAAACACCTCTGACAAAATTGTCGATTTTTCCACCGCTAACTTCAAAACCATTAGGGATTTTGGTGATTACAACACTTTCAATATCGACTTTGTCAAAATCAAATTTTTCAACTGCTACTGGATCTTTCTTTGGCAACGTCGACAGCATTTCGAGGGTTTTTAACATAAGTTTTTCTACATTTTCATGTAAAATTGATGAAATGGCAATAGGAGTAGTCTTATATTTTTTTTCAAAATCTTTTATTCTTTTTTCTAAAACCTTTTCATCAATCTCATCACTTTTTGAAAAAACCACTATTTGTGGGGTTTTTGCCAAATTTTTGCTGTATTTTTCAAGCTCCAAATTGATTGTTTCATAATCCTTCATAAAGTCTCTGCCGTCGCTTTGAGAAACATCAACAAGATGAAGAATTAATCTAACTCTTTCAACGTGTTTTAAAAAATAGTGTCCAAGTCCCTGCCCCTCACTTGCTCCTTCAATAAGCCCTGGTATGTCTGCCACTACAAATGTTTGACCCTTTACTTCTACAACTCCTAAATTTGGATATAATGTCGTGAAAGGATAATTCGCAATCTTAGGATTTGCATTTGATATGACAGATAGCAAAGTTGATTTTCCAACGTTTGGATAACCGACAAGCCCAACATCAGCTATTGTTTTTAATTCTAAAATCACTTCTCTTTCTTTTGTTTTTACGCCTTGTTGAGAAAATGATGGAGCTTGTTTTATAGACGTTTTGTAATATGCATTCCCGTGGCCACCACTGCCTCCACGCAATGCCGTGAAAGTCTTTTCGTTTTCGTTTAAATCAGCTATAACCTTGTTTGTTTCTGCGTCGATAACAACAGTACCACATGGCACATCTATTACAACGTCTTTGCCGTTTGCACCCGTTTTTAATTGTCTAGAACCAGCCTGTCCGTTTTCTGCATAAAATTTTTTCTTAAACCTAAAATTGTAAAGCGTGTTCATGTTTTCATTTGCTTTAAATATTACATCGCCACCTTTACCGCCATCGCCACCATCTGGTCCACCTTTCATAGTAAGTTTTGTGCGCAAAAAATTCAGACAGCCATCGCCACCATCACCTGCTTTAATTTTAATTTTAACTCTGTCTAAAAACATAAACTCCCTTAATTATTATTTGCTCTTTTCCCCTGAAAATATTTACATATGCTTTGGAATGGACATGAAGTGCAATCAGGCTTTACGGCTTTACATTTGTATCTTCCAAAAAGTACGATTTGATAATGTAATTTTGACCAGCTGTTTTTTGGGAAAAATTTCTTTAAATCTTCTTCAACTTGATCTGGGTTTTTGCTTTCAGTAAGTCCAAGCCTTGAGGCAATCCTTAAAACATGTGTGTCCACCGCAAAAGCATCACCTTTAAAAGCTTCTGAAATAATCACATTTGCAGTTTTTCTGCCAACTCCACGTAGTGAGATAAGTTTGTCTAAATCTTGAGGAATTTTTCCATCAAATTTATGTAATATGTCTTGGCTCATATCAATTATGGCTTTAGCTTTTGAATTGTAAAAACCACACGAGAAAATCAACTTCCCTAATTCTTCATATGTAAGTTTGACCATATCTTCAGGTGTCGGATAATTTTTAAACAACTCATGCGTTACCAAATTGACTCGTTTGTCCGTGCACTGTGCAGACAAAATAACAGCAACCAACAATTGATATGGCGTTTTGTAATTAAGTTCACATTTTGGATTTGGAACCAATTTGTCAAATGCCTGAATTATTTCCAAATTGTTCATTTTTACCTCATTAGTGGGAATAATACGCCATCACGAATGTTTGGAAGGTCAAATATAGTCATGATAAACCTGTCAATCCCAAATCCCAATCCAGAAATAGGTGGCATTCCATGTTCTATCGCCTTTAAAAAGTCTTCATCAAGATCCATAGCTTCATCATCACCGCCCATCTTGTCTTTGAGTTGCTCTTCCAACGTTCGACGTTGCTCAATAGGGTCAACAAGCTCAGAATAAGCATTGACAAGCTCTGCTCCACAAACAACAATTTGAAAAGCATCGGCTAAACGCTCATCTTTGTCATTTCTTCTAGCTAATGGTTTTAAGACTGCTGGATAATTGTAAAGAATTACAGGCCCAATGATGTTTTCGCGAATTTTACGTTTGTAAACAAAATCAATAATAGCACGAACAGAATTGTAAGGTTCAAGCTCAGCATAAGAAAACAATTTTGCTTCAACGATTTTTTTCTTAAAATTTTCTGGGTCTGTTTCATCAAGGAAGTCAAAGCCCAAAATTTCTTTTAATCTCGCAGTGTAATCAATTCTTTCCCATTCCTTTCCAAAATCGATTTCATTTCCTTGATATGTTATTTTTGTTGTTCCTATAACTTCATTTAAAAGACTATTAAGAAACTCTTGAAAAAATTTAATGTTGTCTTCAAAATCCCAATATGAAGCATACCACTCAACCTGAGTAAATTCTTGCAAATGCGTTGGATCCATGCCCTCATTTCTAAAATCCTTTCCAAGTTCAAAAACCCTGTCAAATCCACCTGCTATTGCTTGTTTTAACCATGTCTCAGTTGCAATTCTCAAATTACATTGCAAATCAAGAGCATTGTGTTTCGTGAAAAACGGTTTTGCTGTCGCGCCACTGACATTGGTTTGCAGAATAGGAGTTTCAATTTCAATAAACCCATGATCTTCCAAATACCTTCTTAAAAATGAGCAAACCTTGCTACGAGTTAGAAAAATCTTTCGAGCTTGCTCGTTGGCAACAAGGTCAAGGTATCTTTGGCGATATTTTGCTTCAATATCTGTCAGCCCATGAAATTTTTCTGGTAAAGGTCTTAATGCTTTTGAAAGCAACGTGATTTTTTCAGCTCTAACAGTCACTTCGCCTGTTTGGGTAAAGTAAACCTCGCCTTCAACACCGACAAAATCACCGATATCAATCATCTTTTTGTAAAAGTCATAGCTTTCTTCATCAAATTCATTTCTTCCAACTGATACCTGAATATGTGCATTTATGTCACGAATTTGCATAAAACCAAACTTGCCCATAACTCGTCTAAACGTCATGCGCCCTGCTATTTTAACTTTTTCTCCAATTTTTTCTCGTGCTTCTTTTATTGTGCACGTTCTTTCAAATTTTGCTTTATAAACAATTTCTCCGCGCTCTTTTAATTGCTTAATTTTTTCGCGTCTAATGTCCACTTCGCTTGATAAATTGATTTCTGCCATGTTAATTTCTCCTTATAGTAAAAATAACATTTTACAGCAGTAAAAGTCAATTAATTAAAGCGATTTTGATAAAACTTTATGTTTTTTAAAACACTTTTAAGATAATTTTGAGTTTCTTTGTAAGGAATATTTAAAAGCGTCTTGCCATCAATGGAATATTCATCGTTTTTAAGCCAGCTTTTTACACGTGAAGGACCGGCATTGTACGCACAAATTGCAACTTCTAAATTGTTAAAATATGAAAGCAGTGTTGATAAATAATAAGTGCCTATTTTTATGTTTGTTTCTTCATTAAAAAGGTCATATTCACTAATTTTTAATTGCTTTGCTACCATACTTGCTGTGCTTGGCATCACTTGCATAAGCCCTACTGCACCTTTACTTGAAACTGCGTCTTTTTTAAACGAACTTTCACTATTTATGATAGACGCAATCAAAGAAGGCTCAACGTTATACTGTGCACTTGAATTTAATATAAAATATTCATATTTTAAAGGATATGCAAATGAGTACATAACAAAGGTCATGGCAACAACCAAAGTGGCTGCCAATGACAAAACAAAAAGTTGCGCACTCAATTTCATAATCTTAGATTATGCGCTGGCATATGTTTTATTCGCCTGGGTAAAAACCAACAAAGCTTAAATATCCTCGTTGCGGAAAATGTGCTCGAACTATTGAAAGATAATCTGACAAAAATCTAACACTAATTCCACAAGTTCTTTTTACTTGTTTCGGAGTTGAAGTCACAGCACACGGAATTCCTAAAGTTTTAAGATGTCTAGAAAAAGATAGTGTTTCATTTCGCGATTTAAATACTGCATAGGTATAATGCAAAGTTGCCTCCCTATTCACCAATTCTTTTCATTAACACTATATTATTTAAAGAAGCATTATGTTTCCAAAGGAGGCAAACTTGATATATTTAGACAACAGCGCAACAACTTTAATTAAACCAAAAGAGGTTTTAAGAAAGATTAACCTTGCGGTAACAAAATTTTCTGCAAACCCTGGGAGAAGTGGTCATAAATTAAGCATTGCCGCAGCACTCGAAGTTGAACAAACAAGACAAAAATTAGCAAAAATGTTTAATCTGGAAGATGAAAATAATGTGGTTTTTATTGCAAATTGTTCTTCTTCATTAAATCTTGCAATTCTTGGTTCAGTAAAAGACGGAGGACACATCATCTGCACAGAAAATGAACACAATTCTGTTTTAAGACCATTAGAGCATTTAAAAGAACAAGGAAAAATTGAATATACCGTTGCAACTCAAAGTAAAATCGGAGGCATTCGTCGTGAAGACATTGAAAAATGCATAAGAAAAAACACTTACATGGTAATATGCAATCATATTTCAAATGTAAATGGCGACGTTTGTGATATCAAAGAGATAGGAAAACTTTGCAAAGAAAGAGATTTATTGTTTTTAGTTGATGGTGCACAGAGTGCTGGGCATGAAAAAATTGATATGCAAGAAAACAATATATCCTTTTTAGCAATAGCTCCACACAAAGGATTTTACTCTATTCAAGGGCTTGGGGCTTTGCTCGTTTCAAAACCAGAATGTCTTTCTCCTATCCTATTTGGTGGAACAGGGACCAATTCTTTGGAACTCATTCAGCCCGAAACACTTCCCGAAAGATTTGAGGTTGGCACAATTGCCACGCCTGCAATTCTTGCCCTTTCAGGTGGGATTGACTTTGTAAATGAAAATTTTAATCAAATACACGACCATCTAGATGATTTGACTACATTTTTAAATTACGAACTATCATATCTTCCAATAAAAATTTACACAGCAACCGAAAACGCGAAAGGTGTTTTTGCATTTAACATCCCGGGAATGCATTCTAATGAGGTAGCAAATATTTTAAACGAAAAATACGGAATATGTGTAAGAGGTGGATATCATTGTGCTGCAAAAAAGCATGAAGCTTTGGGGCTATTAGATCAAGGAGCAGTTAGAGCGTCCATATCTTATTTCACCACATTTTCAGATATACAAAAATTAATATTTGCAATCAAATCAATGTTAAAATGCAAAAAAATGATATAAAAAACGGCAAAAATATGCCGTTTTATTAATTTTACTAAAAAATATATTTAAATTAAATTTTGTCTTGAAATTTTTTAATTAAAATAAATTATGCTACGACAGTTTTCGCAAGGCAAAATTTGTTCGCTTTTTAATTTTGAAATTGCTGATGCCGAAAGTTCCATCCTGCATCTTCCACATGCTTTTCCATGCAATTCAACAAAGACAGGGAAAATCCTGTCATCCCTTTTTCTTTTATAAATTTCCATAGTTTTAGGATCGACACTTTTTTCTAAAACCAAAAGCTGTTTTTTTAACTCGTTCATTTGAGGTTCCAACTCTCTTACTTTGGCATCATAAACAGATTTAAACTTTTGATATTGAAGTTTTGCTTCATTATAAATTTTAATCGTTCTATTAAATTCTGATAAGATTTGATTTATGTTTTCTGCAAGCTTTGTAAGTTTTTTATCTAGTGCAGTTATATTTGATGAAATTCGATCTTTTTTCATAATAGCTTCATCAATCTTTTCTATATCAATTTTTTCTACATCACTGCCCAAAAACTCATCACCATGTGCTTTTATGGTTTTAATGTTCTTTTTAAGTTCATTCAATTCTCTAAGTACGGTGCCAGCTTGCTCTTCCAATTGGCTAGACCTCTGTTGAGAATCCCTGGCAGTTTGATTTAATTGATTGCATTTTTGCTTATTAGGATCTTTTGCTAAAGATTGCTCCATTTGATACAATTTTTTATCAACTTCTTGATATGCTAAAATCGCTTTGATATCCATAATTTCTCCTTATTAATCCATAAAATCTGCAAGACGCTTACTGCGATTTGGATGCTTCAATTTTCTAAGTGCTTTCGCTTCAATTTGTCGTATACGCTCCCTTGTGACTTTAAACTCACGCCCTACCTCTTCCAACGTTTTGGCACGGCCGTCTTTTAATCCATATCTTTGTCTTATCACTTCTTGTTCACGTGGTGTCAATGTGTCAATGACTGCAAGCAACTGCTCTCTAAGAAGAGTTTGGGTTGCATATTCGACTGGCGATTTGATTGAATCGTCAACAATAATATCTGTCAATTTTGAATCTTCCTCTTCCCCAATCGGAGTTTCAAGGGAAACGGGATCCAATCCAATTTTTTGAATTTCAACTACTTTCGCTTCACTTATTCCCATCTCTTGCGCTATCTCTTCTGTGGTAGGTTCGCGACACAACTTCTGTGTCAATTGACGCACAACGCGTTGTGCTTTGTTTATAGTTTCAACCATGTGAACAGGAATTCTTATTGTTCGAGATTGATCTGCGATCGCACGCGTGATTGACTGACGTATCCACCATGTTGCATATGTTGAAAACTTAAAACCCTTTGAGTAGTCAAATCTTTCTACTGCTTTAAGAAGCCCCAAATTTCCTTCTTGAATTAAATCAAGAAATGACAAACTAGAAGCTCTTGGTGCCCATTTTTTTGCCACACTAACGACCAATCTAAGATTGGCTTCACAAAATTTTGCTTTAGCATATTCGTCACCTTTCAATATTCTTTGCGCAAGCTCAATTTCTTCTTCTGATGAGAGAAGTGGTACTTTGCCAATATCTTTCAAATACACTTTTACAGGATCATCAACTCCATAGGCAGGCATAAGATCAGAAAAATCTTCTTTAGCATAATCTTCCTCGTCGGTTTTAATCACTTTGATTCCTCTGCTCTCCAATTTTTCGATAAATTGGCGAATGTCGTCAGGCGAAACGTCATACTTTAAAACCTTGCATAAAACATCATCGGCGTTTATAGAACCTTTTTTTTGTGCTAAATCCTCAAATTTTTTAAATTCTGCTTCAACTTTTGCATCAAGCATCTTCATTTCCTCCACTTTTTATAAAAAAATCTTCTAAATTTTTTTCACGAATTTTTTTATCAACCTGTTGTGCTTTAATTAAGAGAGCCTTACGTTCTTCCAAATTTTGCGATGCCTTATATTCAGTCATTATGTCTTCTTTTTCCGTCTTATACTTTTCTTCAACGAGCGTCCACAAGCATTCATCAAAATACTGTTTTTCATTTCCTTTTGCCTCGGCAAAATTAAAATATATTAAATCTTGCCAATATTGATCTTCTGCTTCAACTCTGTCAAACAAACCTGAAACTCGCGAAACGGAATTGATAATATTCAATACATCAACATCTTCTTTTAACAATAAAGAGTAATCTATATCTTTATTGACAAAATCTTTTTTGTGTAAAAGTGACGCGAGTATAAACCTGACAGCCCTTTTATTCCCATTTATCCTCTCAGATAAAACGGATTTTTCAGGTTTTTCGAAAGTCGGCATAATTGTAATCCCAAGCGACCTACGAAGCGTGTCCACTGGCGTTTGCGTTAAATCTCTAAGCTTAAACAAATATGGATCCTGTTCGGCAGGTGTCAAACCATTTAATTTTGACAAAATCTCTTTAGTAAACTTGCCTTTTTCATCAGGTCGTGAAAGGTCATATTTTTCGAGTGCCAACTCAATATAATAATCAATTGTATCAGTCGCATTTTCTATAATTTTTTCCATGCTCTCTTTGCCTTGTTCTTTCAAAAGCTCATCTGGATCCAACCCCTTTGGTAAACGTGCGACCCTAACGTTGCAACCTGCTTCTTGCAAAATACCAATTGATCTAAGCGTTGCCTTTATCCCCGCTTCGTCGCCATCAAAACAAAGCGTTATGTTTTCGCACAATCTTTTTAGTTCGCGCGCATGATCTTGTGTCAAGGCTGTGCCCAAACATGCAACAGTGTTTTTAAATCCTGCTCTATGCATGGAGATTACATCAATTTGTCCTTCAACAATAATAATTTTAGAAAGGCCTTTTTCTTGCTTTAATTTTTTTAACAAATTAATTGCAAAAACCACTTTACTTTTTTGAAACACTTTCGTTTCTGCTGTGTTTTTGTATTTTGCAAAATCGGTTTTTTCTAAAGCTCTTGCAGTAAATCCAATGCATTCGCCAAAAGAGTTTAAGATTGGAAAAACCAATCTTCCACCCATAGCATCGTAAAGTTTACCCGAATCCTTCGTTTGGGCGACACCACTATCCAAAAGCTGTTTAGCCGTAAAACCCTGTTTTTGTAAATAATTTACAAGTTCGCTCCAATTTAAACTGTAACCTATTTCAAAATCTTCTAATTCGTGACGAGTGAAACCTCTTTTCTTTATGTACTGTTGAGCTAATTTTGCGGAAGGGAGATAAATGTTTTCATGATAATGTTTCTTTGCCAAATCTAAAATTTTTAATGAAACATCGCGAGCTTTTTTTTGTTGAATTAAATTTTCATCTCCACTTATTTCAGGCAACGGCATCTTTGCCATCTCCGCCAAACGCACAACCGCATCGTGAAAATTGCATGACTCAATTTTCTGAACAAAACTTATGACATCTCCGCCCTCTTTACAACCAAAGCAATGGAAAAGCCCATCATATTGATCAACAACAAAAGAAGGTGTCTTTTCACGATGAAAAGGGCAACAACCCCAAAATTTGTTACCCCTCTGTTCTAGTTGCACATACTTTGAAACTACACTTACTATATCATTTTTTCTTTTAAGCTCGTCCAGCCATTCTGGCGAAAATCCCGTGTTTCTCACTTATTCCTCTAATATCTAAAACGTTTTCTAATTATATATACTCGTAATGAATAAAAAATCCTTTTTTTTTCTAAATAAAAATTTTGTTTTTATAACTATAATCTATTTTTGCATATCTTTTAAAGCTTGCACCGAAGCAATCGCTCCTTCGGCGGTGGCGGTAACAATTTGTTTTACCGTATGATTAGTTATGTCACCACATGCATAGACACCCTTTCTAGAGGTATGCATTAAATTGTCAACCACAACAAAGCCCTTCTCATCAAGATCTATTTTTCCTAGCAAAAATTCAGTTGTTGGCATTCTTCCTATTGACACAAAAACGCCATCCGTGCTGACTTCTTTTTCCATGCTGTCAATTTTAACCTTTTCCACAAAGTCGTCGCCTTCAATCCTCTCAATATTAGAATTGTAATAAATTTTTACACCATTCAACTTATTTAAAATATCTTTTGAGTAGCCTTTAAGTTTTAGTTCTGGATATTTGGAAACGATGGAAACAGTTTTGCATATTGGTAGTAGATAAAGTGCGGATGAAACAGCAGAATCACCCGACCCTACGACCACCACATTTTTATTTCTAAAAAAATTTCCGTCACAAGTGGCACAATAACTTACCCCCTTGCCCAAAAACTCGTCTTCGCCTTCTACTTTTAATTTTCGAGAAACAGAACCTAAAGCCAAAATTATGGCCTTGCCTTCATAGTTTGATTTCCTGCCTATCACTATATTTTTGTCGCCTTCAAACTTTAAGTCTACCATTTCATCTTGAACAAACTCCACACCCAAAGCTTTCGCTTGCTTGACAAAATTGTCGGCTAGTTCAAATCCATCAATTTGAGCAAATCCTGGATAATTTTCTATCTTACCTATTGTCGCAACCTGACCACCTTCGATAGATTTTTCTATAACAACAGCCTTTTTGCCTGCTCTTTTTGCATAGATAGCAGATGTTAAACCCGCTGGCCCCGACCCAACAATGACAAAATCAAACATAAAACCTCCACAAGCTTATTAATTTAATATTAAGTTTTAATTAATTTAATACCTCTAATTTTAACATAATATTCTTATTTGAAACAACAAAAAAAGATGCAAAAGCATCTTCTTTTTTAACGTTTTGAGAATTGTGGAGCCTTGCGCGCCTTTTTGAGACCATATTTCTTTCTTTCTTTCATTCTTGAATCTCTTGAAAGGAAACCGGCTTTCTTTAATTCGGCTTTGTAAGTTTCGTTTGCTTTAACGAGTGCACGAGCAATACCATGACAAATTGCGCCTGCTTGACCTGAAACTCCGCCTCCATCACACTTGATGTTGATGTCAAACTTTGTCCTCGAATCTGTCAATTCAAGTGGTTGCAAAGCGACAAGGAGCATTGTGTCATGTTGAAGGTAATCGCCTATTTCTTTGCCATTTACTTTTATCACACCTTTGCCCGCTTTCATTCTAACTCGAGCAACGCTTGATTTTCTTCTTCCAGTTGCAATAAATTCTGCAACTGTCTTTTTTGTAATTTTCTTTTCCTCAGCCATTATTTTTTCGCTCCTTTAATTTCAACCAATTGTGGTTTTTGTGCTTCTTGATTGTGCTCTGCATCACGATAAATTTTCATCCTCGTAAATTGTTTTCTTCCAAGTGTAGTTTTAGGAAGCATACCTTTCACTGCTTTTTCAAGAGCTTTTGGAGAATTCTCTTTCATGAGTTTGTCGTACTTAACTTCTTTTAGTCCTCCAATAAAACCTGTGTGCCAAATCATTTTTTTCTTTTCAAGTTTTTTCCCTGTGAGCACGATTTTGTCTGAATTTATTACAACAACAAAATCTCCTGTGTCAACATGAGGAGTGTAAATCACTTTATTTTTGCCAGTCAAGATGTCCGCAACGGCAGTTGCTACACGACCAAGTGGAAGGCCTGACGCGTCAATCAAATACCATTTTCTTTCAATCTCGGCTGGATTAGCCATAAATGTTTTCATTGTAAATTTTCCTCCGAAATATTACGCTATAAAAGGTCAAATCATTTATGGGGCTAATATAAACAAAAAGACGCTTTTAATTTGCGACTTTTATATTTTATATAAATCTATCTTAATTGTCAAGCATTTTAACAAACATTTGTAAGTATTTTTTCTTCATCCGCATGTTCTACCCTAGCACTTAACCAAACAAGGTGGTCTATTGCCTCACTAAAAGTGGTGGCTTTTAAAGAATAAAATTTTTCTTCTAGCTTATCTTTTTTGTCTAATAGCACTTTTTTTACTGCGTCAGCATTTTCTACCCCAAGCCTTCTAGCTGTTGCTTTAAGAGTTTCATCGCTACTTAATATCGCCAAAAACGCCTCATACTCCTGCCTTTTGGAAATAAATCTTTCACAGTTTTGTTGTAATCTACTTTCACTGTTTTCAAACGACCTGCAAACGCCAAGCTTTTCATTCCCCTCTAAACTGTTCTTCTTCATCTCGGTTAAAAGTTCATGAATTGAACAAATCTCTTGCTCGCTGTTCTCATTTTTTTTAAATCCATTTTTTGCTTTATTAACAATTTTTTCACAATCAAAATTGCCTGCAAGCTTTGCAGAATAAACAGCCAATAAAAATCCTTTATCAAAATCCGAAACTTTATCTTTATCTATTAATCCAAGTTGCTTAAATTCATCAATTACGTCAAGCTTGCTTATCTGTTGTGCCATTTTATCCTCCGAAGTAAAGCCAAACAATAGGCCAAAAAAATATGTATGTAGCAATATTATCACAAATTATTGAATAAACCAAACATTTTTTGTATATTTATTCATTTTTTTTAATCTAACTTATTTACAATTTGTTATTTACCTTACATAATTTAAATATAACAAGCAATAAATAATGCTATATTTTTATTAATTCTATATTAAAACAATCAATTATATAGTAAATAAGTCCTAAACAACACAAATTTTGATAAAAAATTTGTAATTTAAAAAAGTGTATGCTATAATAAAAGCATTCGAAGCATACTTTTTTATGTTCCCATAGTAAAGTGGATATTACAAGCCCCTCCTTAGAGTATGTAATAAAGAATTTAAGTCCTTTATTTACTGGGTTTTCGTAGGTTTTTGATTGAAATTTTGAAAGCATCAATAATTTTATCAATAGTTTTGTCCTAAATCTTGTGTGAAATCTCAAAATTTATATGTTCTCGTAGTTCAACGGATAGAACAGTCGCCTCCTAAGCGACCGATGTGGGTTCGATTCCCGCCGGGAACACCAAACTGACCACTATTTAAGGTGGTCTTTTTCTATAATAATACATATTTTTCTCCTTTTTCTAAACTTGACATTAAAAGACAACATACTTTTTAAGTATGGTTTTTGTATGGTTATTTCAAAAACTTGTCCATAACTTGTGAAGCCTCATCATTATCTTCGTCTAAGAAATGGGCATAAGTTGATAAAGTCACATTTGGATTTGCATGTCCAGCAAATTTTGCCACAACTTTAACTGGTACTTTTTCTCTTAGTAATGTTGTAATAAAGGTATGTCTTAATGAATGACAACCAATATGTCTAATACCACCTTTATTTAAAACATAGTCAAGCCATTGGGTTGTTGTTCGTGGGAATAATTGTTGCCCTGTTATTTTTACAAAAATCCATTCGTTTTCATTGTCCCATATTTCATAAATCCTATTATGTTCGTTATCATACCAATTTTTGTATTCTAGTATGATTTCCATTAAACTTTGTGGAATAGGGAGCGTTCTGATAGATGTTTTTGTTTTAGGTGTTTTGGTGACTATGCCATATTTTGAGCCAGTATAGGTTGAACTTCTGTTGATTGTAATCTTTTTCGTATCCCAATTTATATCTTTCCATTGTAGCCCAACAAGTTCTCCTTGTCTTAGCCCAAGTGATAGAAACATTGCCACCATTGTTTTCTTTTTTAAATCTTCAATATTGTTTATTGATTTTATAGTGTTTTGTAATTGTTTTGTTTCTTCAAGTGATAAGATGTCCTTTTCTTTTATTTCACCGCTTAGATTGTTTGGTTTTAAAACAAACTTACAAGGGTTTTTGTCTATCAAATCTGTTTCTATTGCAAAGTTAAAAATTGCGTTTAAAACTTTACGATAAACAAGTTTACTGCCTTTGGAATATGGCCGTTCTTCTACTTTCTTTGTAAAGTATTCGTTTGCATTGAGTTTTAAAGCATTACAAATTTTAACTGCATTTAGCCATTGAATAGTTTGTCCTTTCTTTGCATAGAAAATTGTGCAAGTGCTAAAATCGTTTTCTCTGCAAAGTTTATCAACATTTGTATGTTTTATTATTTCATCAATTGATTTCTTCAAAACTGCTGTTTCTTTTATGATTTTCTTGCTGTTTAAATAGTCTAGAATTTCTTGAATATCGAGTGGCTGAATTTCTTTCATTTTAAGGTTGCCTATTAAAACATTTAAATCTTCCACAATTTTGGTATTTCTAACAACTGATGTTTTGGAGTCCTTTTGTTCGCTTCTTCTTAACCATTTTAAAGAGAATTCTTTAAAAGTTATTTCTTGTTTGTTGCGAAGAAATGCTTGTTTTTGTTCTGCGATTTTGTTTCGAACTTCGTTTTCAAAGTTTACTGCAAAAGCATTTAATCTTCTTCTGTTCTCGTTTTCGGTTATGCCTTGCTCACGAGTATATGTTTTGTAAAATATCTTTTGCTTTGAGTCCTTAACATAAACTTGAATGTCGTAAACTTCTGTTCCATCTTTTTTAATTCTTGGTTTTTTAGGTATACTTGCCATATTATCTTTCTCCTTTTTGTAAATAGTTTAGAAGGTCATCAAAGTTGACTAAAACTTTGTTCCCAGCAGTTAGAGAAAGAACTTTTTTAGAATTACAAAGACAACGAATAAAATAGGTAGAAATACAAGTGTTTGGATCTATCTCTTTTAATTCTTTTATTGTTGCATTGACTGTTCTATATCTTGCAGAATTTTCACTTATCTTTTGAGTATCGCAATTTTGTGTTTCGTTTTGTTTCCTTATGGTTGAATCTATAAATGAACGCATAAAAAGAAACCCTCCTTTTAAATTTAATTTGGGCTTCTTTTTGGTTGCACTCACGCACGAAAGAAAAAGACAGCTAAAAGCTTTCGATTTAAATACTATAAAAATATTAAATACGTGCTTTAGCTGTCTGTTGACTGTGCTGATGCTATTTATTAAAAACTGAAGCTGCCTGTTGGCTTTGCTAACGTTGAAAGTATTATAGCACATTTTTAACAAAAAGCAATCATTTTGATAAAGATTTTTAAATTTTTTTTGAAAACTAAAAAAGACACCCTTTTTGAGAGTGTCTTTCGGCATTTTTATTAAAAAATCTATCTTTGGTGGAATTGCTTGTTTCATATCAATATTGTAGTATAAGCATTATACAAAGTAAAGTGCAGCGACCTAAAAAATCAAAACTTTTTTACTTTTCTTCGTTCGTTTTTTCTTCTTGCTTTTGCTTTTTGTTTTTCTTAACTTGCATAACAAACATTACAATTGACAGGACAAGTGAAGCAATAATAATGACTGCTAAAATAGGAACAACTGCTGTGTCAAAAGCAAGTAGGGTTTTGTTTCCTATACTTTCGCTATTCACACTGCTTGCCACTGTGATAACAAACAAAATTAGCAAAATCATTTGTGAAAGATTGACCCATTTCATATTTTTACCTCCTTTTAATTTGAAATGATTATATTAAAGCAAAATACGGATGTAAAGCCTTGCGATCTAAACTCTTTTTGCTTTCTCAAATCTTTGCTTGGCGGTGTCTTCTTCTTTTTATGGTATGTTTTATTGAGTTGATACAAATCAAGTAAGCAACCATAAAGCAACGAGGGCAAACGATAAATTGCTTAATATTTGTTTCCGTTTAGCCTTTCCCAACGGTCATAAAGGTTGTCGTCTTGGCTATCAAATTTGAAAACTCCAAAACCGCTTCCAAGTTGTCTTGCTTGTTCTTCGCTGTGCCCAATTCTTTGTAATAGCAAAATTCCAAGAGGTGTTAAAAAGTATTCTTTGTTCTCAAACATTACTGTTCTTTCTCCGCATACTGTTGCTTTGTATTTTGGGTCAAGCGTGAATTCTATAATGTCTCCATTTTTTATGTCCATACTATAAAAAGTTTTCCGTGGAGCTTTCTTTCCGTGTTGTTTTTCCGTTGTTATTTCAGTAGTTATTTTTTCATTGTAAATAATTTCAGCATCATCAATAAGACTTGCAATATCTTTCATAATTGAAACCGCATCTTCTGGCTCAATATTAAAAAATTCTCTTTTGGGGTTTATGCGTTTATCAGGTGCAAGTTTACCAATAAGTCTATGTATCATATGTTCTGCTTGTTTATATTTAGCAGTTTTTAATACGGCATACATTTCAAAGGGCAAGGGAATTCCTGTTGCTTGTGAAAGTTCCCAAATTCTTCTATCTAAATTGTCTGTTTGTCCAATCTTTACCCAATTTTCTTTAAAACAAGGGTTGGTTAAAATATAAACAAAACCTTTCTTTTCCATAAAATAAAAGTGCCCTCCAATTAAGGAAGGCACAGTCTATCCAGAACAAACCTTCCAATTGTTGCGACACAATTGAACCCAAAGGGTGTGGAAGAATTTGTATGAATAGCAAAAAATCTTTCACTCTTTGGGTATAAATTATTCAATTGTGTCGCAACTTTATGATAGCACTTTTTTATAATTATGTCAAAAGAAATCAAAAAATAAAAGTAGCTTTCATTTGGCTACTTTGTTTTCTTATCTATTACCCAATTAGGATAATCAATTAATAATACTATTTCTAGAACAGCCTGTCCTAACTCAAATTTTACATCATCTAACACTGATTTATGAGCTATAAATCTTCTATTATGAGCGCTTAAATCCCCATACTTTTTAATTTTATCCATACTGCTTTTAATATTTCTGCTAGCTGTCCATTTTTTACTGTTTAAAAAAGCAGGGATAAGTTCACTTAAAAATTTATAATTACCGTTCGTGTCTTTAATAGTATCTTCTATTCCAAACCTCTCAAAGGTTTCAACAATCAATGTTTCCAATAATTTTCTCATTAGAACAAGACTTGCATCATACAAACCCGAATCATAACATTTGCACATTTGAGAAGCCGTGTTGATTAAGTAATATTGAGTATTATTTAATAAATTTACATCAAAAAAATTTGTCGTCAGTGGGACGTCCACCACTTCATTTAGAGAAGAAGCAATTTCTTCTTTATAAATGCGATTAAGTTTATATCCTGTCTTTTGCTTTATAAATTTCCCAGTTTTTTTATCCGATTGCCTTGTTAAATAAGTGCTTACGCCAGAATAATTAGGGAGTGTTAATTTTTCAAAACACTTCAATATATCCTTAGCAGTAATAATTCCATTTTCATTTTCTACATAATAAGCAAAATAGGGAATTAATTCACTAGGTTTTAACTCCTTATAATTTGGTATTTTTTTATAAAATGCTATTAATTCTTCCATATTTACGCCTTAAGTATTTTACCCAATAAGTGTGCTTCGCCTGGTGCGTTTAAAGAATATTTGTTTTTATGTTCAGCGGATTGAGTAAGAAAGCCGTTTCGTCTTGACATATTTTTAAAAGTTTGTGGGATATCAAATAATTTAGTATCTGACACAATCCTTTGTAATGAGTAAATAGTATTTGCTTCTACTTCTTGTACATTTTTATGTTTTTTTAGCCAATAAATAAAATACAATGTTTTATTTACTCCAGTTGTTAGTTTATCTTTATTTTCTTCATAATTCTGCTTTAATAAACCAATTTCTTCTGTTGACAATCCTAAATCTATTATTTTACAAGATGTGATATTAGGATTAATTTTTGTTTTGGTTCGCTTCTGTTTTACTTTCGTTAAATCTCTTTTACCAGAAATCAAATTTTTAAAATGTTGTTTTCCTGTTTCAGTTAATATATAAGTTTCTTTTGTGATGGGTTTGATATAATTATATGGTGAAATGGCTTTCTTTAAATTTGTAGAAAAATTTGCTCTATTTCCTCCACTATACCTGCCATTATCTTTATATAAACTCACTATATCTGTTTTTGCAAATTCTTTACTTCCAAAATCACTTGCAAAAGAAGAGTAAACCAAAATCCATTCAACTTCACCTTTTGGCATATCTTTGATTTTAATCTCTTCAAGACTTGGAATGTCATTGTTTTCTTGTAAAGATACGGAATTTTCTTGGTTTTCATTATTAGTCATTTCAATTTGAAGCGGTTGATTAGTTTCAATTTGTGGTTGAGAAATAATATTTCTGTTTTGTGGCACATTTTCGCCATAGAGATTTAATTTCCCAATTCCACTCTCTTTAACATCAGCAAATACCTTTACAACATCTTCATATTCGCCTTCAAGCTTAAGTTCAATTTCTCCAATTTTTACGCTCATTTTAAAATCAGCCATATTTACCTCACTAATATTTTTTATTATTTTAACATAATTTTACAAAAATGTCAATCAAAGGCAGCTTTGTGACAAAAATAATACAAAGACTTTTAGAAAACTATAGCTTTTTTAAATCTGTAGTTCAACTGTAGTAGCATAAACTAGTAGATAAATATATTAAAATTATATATTTTGTTGTTGCAAAAGGGTGGCAACGAGTAAATCTGTAGTTCTAACTAGTATAGACAACATATAGATGAAGTATAGAAGCCCCTTGTTTTCAACAAGAGGCTTGCAAGTAATTACTTCTCTTTTTTATCTCTTTCTTTATGCACCTTGTTTTACTTACAAGGTGCATATAATAATCTTTTGTATGCTAGGTGTCTACAAGTAGCGTGCAAATAATAACTATACCCTTATAATAAGTTTCTTGCTCCTTGTTGCTACCGCCAATTTTTTGTATTGTTGCTTTCTGCATAGTTGGCAATGAATTCAAGCCATTTTAAATCTATTTTATACCATCTAAGTTTATTTTGTGGAATATATGGGTGTGTTCTTAAAGTGGTTTCAATAAACATATTATCACTTAAAAACTTTACACTATTTTGAATTGCCTTTCGACCAAGTCCATATTTATCCCAGCGAGATTGTGTCATATAAAACCATTCGTGTGGTTTTTTGCTGCCATTTGTGATAAAGAATTCATTTTGTAATACGCAATAAACATCTGCAATATTTCTTGCTTTTACTCTATTCATTTTGCTTTTTGAAATAGTTGCGATATAGTTATAAAAGAACTGAAACACTCCAATGGGCTTTATTGCTGCTCCGCTTTGTTTTTGTATTGACATAAACAAATCCCTTGCTTGCTCGTGTGGTAGTTTCATTTCTTGTGTGGTTTTAATTTGTTGATTATTCATAACTTTTGCTCCTTTTTATTTTAATTTTTAAAAGGACAAATACTATTTTATCAATAATTTATCAATAGTTATTTATGAAAATTATTGCAAGATACAAAAGTTATTGAAAGCAATCGCAAAAACAACCAGTCAACACACAAAAACTATTAAACAAAATGTAAGATAATACAAGGTTTGTTCAAGCCCCTCAGGTAGAGTGAGTTCTCCTAAGGGCTAGTCACAGGTTCGAGTCCTGTTGGGAACACCAAATCACAAATCATTTTTTACTTGATAGTTTTTACTTTTAATAAAAGTGGACTTTTTCTAAATAAGCTCACTTTTGCTTTTTATGTTATGTGTCTTAAATTAACCTTATTTTCTAAATTAGATAAATTAAACTCATTTAAAATAGTTAAAAGTTAAAAAGTTTTTTTTGATTTAATTTTTTATTCTTTAACACACTTCTTGCGCAAAATATCGCCTCTTTGAAGCTTTAAATCGCAATCAAAAGATATGTTCATTTGCGCTGAGTTGGCTTTTTCTATTTTTTCGCCAGCTTGATTTTTTAAATTCTTCACAACTATTTTTTTGTTAAAAACATCATCTCTTGGGCTTAAAATCTCTAAAACATCTCCTTCTTTGAAAAAATTTCGCTGTTCAACAAAAACTTTTCCATTTTTATATTTTTTTACCACACCAACAAACTCATATGTTTGAAAAGGTGATGACGATTGTCGAAACTGTCTGTCCTCTTCATCAAAGTAAAAACCCGTTGTAAAACGCCTATGGCTTGTTTTTTCTAATTCCTTTACAAAATCTTCACCTGCTCTTTTTGGCAACATGTCGATTGCTTTGCGGTAAGCATTTGTAACACATGCAACATAATAACTAGATTTCATTCTGCCTTCAATCTTTAAAGATGCAACTCCAGCTTTTTGCAACTTGTCAAGATATTTAATCATACATAAATCTTTGGAATTTAAAATATAAGTCCCTTTGTCGTCTTCTTCAACTTCCAATTCATCTTGTCTGCTTTCTTCTCTAATAAAATATTTCCATCTGCATGCTTGAACACATTCGCCCCTATTCGCATCTCTCCCCGTAAGATAATTTGACAACAGACATCTGCCTGAATAAGCCATGCACATAGCTCCGTGCACAAAACATTCAATCTCTACTCTGCCAGCAAGTGCTTTCGCTATTTTTGAAATCTCTTTAAGAGAAAGTTCTCTTGCGAGCACTATTCTCTTTACTCCAAGTTCAGCCAAAAACAATGCCGTTTGAAGATTTGTTACATTCGCTTGTGTGCTTACATGAACATCAATATCAGGAAAATGTTTTCTAACATAAGCGATTAAACCTAAGTCAGAAACAATTATGCCATCAACATTAATTTTTAATAAAAAGTCAAGATATTTTTCTATGCCTTTGTAATCTGTGTCACGCGTTAAAATATTAATTGTCACATAGACCTTTTTATTTAATTTATGAGCATATGCACATGCTTTTTTAAGTTCTGCATTAGAAAAATTTCCAGCAAAAGCACGCAATCCAAAATCTTTCCCCGACAAATAAACTGCATCTGCACCATAGGCGAGCGCAGTCAAAAATTTTTCATAATTTCCTGCTGGTGACAACAATTCCATAAATTAAATTTCTCCTTTATGTTTCTTTTCATTGTTTAGTTCTTCGTTAATTTCTGTTTTGGAAAATTTCATAGTTTTCCTCCATTCAAAAAATCCTCTAACATTGGAAATCAAAAATGTAAAAAATGAAAAAATCAATGGTATGCTTTCAATTCCAATATTTGAACCTGTAAAAACAGGCCTTAACCAAATAAAAATTTGCAAAAGGTTTGACAAAAGAAAAAACAAAAACATAGCATAATGCCGTCTAATCATAAAATACAAAGATATTGTCAATAGAGATAAATTTGAAGTCGCGAGATACAAACTTGGAGTATTAAGTTCTTTTAATAAAAAATAATAGCCAATAGTTATTCCTATTCCCACAAAACTTACAACAACCCATTCTTGCCAGCATAATTTTTGCGTTGCAGAAAAAAGCTTTTTGTTGTCATTGTTTTTCCCAAAAAGCCACAAAAAGATTAAAACAATAGCTACAATTAATGAAAAACCGCTTTGAATAACTTCTCCCCAATTTTGATAGTTGACGGATTGCCAAATATAGAGTGAGACATAGACTAAACAAAAAATCAAGGCAATTTTATATCTCTTTGCCCATAATATGACGTAAATCACTCCTGTCAAACTGCAAACAATAGTCAAAGCTGAACTTTTTAATAAAATTGATGATATCGTGATTGAGAGCGACGCAAAGGCCAACAACACCCAATCTAGCAAACTAAAATTCGCGAAATATTCTTTAATCTTTTGCATCATAATTCAATAGTAGGTCTTGCAGTCAAATCTAATTCTGCTTTACCTATTCCTTTCCTAATATAATAATAAGCGACAGAGCCTATCATAGCTGCATTGTCAGTGCAATATTTAAGCTCAGGAAAATATGCTTCTCCTCCTATTTTTTTTGCACCTGCTTTTAATTTTTCCTGCAACATACTGTTTGCGCCAACTCCACCTGCCACTACCACTTTTTTCATTTTAGTTATTTCCATTGCGCGCATTACCTTGCTAGTTAATTCATCAGTAACACATTCCTCAAAACTACGAGCGACGTCGGCCTTTTCAACCTTTTCATTTTTTTGAACTTTGTTGTGAACACAATTTATTACAGCAGTTTTTATCCCACTAAAAGAAAAATTTAATGTCGATTTTAATGAATTTGACACGGTGAATTTTATGTTGTTTTTGCCTTGTTTAGCAAGCTTGTCGATTTCCGGCCCGCCAGGATAAGGCAACGACAAAACCCTTGCCACTTTGTCGAAAGCTTCGCCTACGGCATCGTCGACCGTGCTTCCTAACATTTTGAATTTAGTGTAATCGCTGACTCTTAAAATGGCAGTATGGCCACCGCTGACCATAAGGCATAAAAAAGGTGGTTTTAAGTCTTTGTGAGTAATGTAATTTGATGCAATATGCCCATGAACATGATTGACTGCTATCAAAGGTTTTTGCAATGAATAGCTTAAACCTTTTGCAAAATTGACTCCTACAAGTAGTGCCCCCATGAGTCCAGCACCATAAGTTACAGCTATTGCATCTATTTGATCGGGCTCAATATTCGCTTGTTTAAGCGACTCATCATATAAATTTGAAATTGCCATCAAGTGATTTCTTGAAGCTATCTCTGGCACTACGCCACTAAATCTTCGATGTATGTCAATTTGAGATGAAATGACATTTGAAAGCACTTCTCTTCCATTTTTTACAACGCTAACTGCAGTTTCGTCGCATGACGACTCAATAGCAAGAATAATTAAATCTTGCTTTGACCTTAAATTTTTAAATTCTGTCGCCATATATTTTTTCATAAAGCTCCTATATCTTTTGCAAATATGCTAGTATAAAATCTTGTATTTCGCCGTCCATGACAGCCTGAACATCACTTGTTTCATATCCTGTTCGGTGATCTTTTACTAATGTGTAAGGACAGAAAACGTATGATCGGATTTGACTGCCCCATTCTATTTTTTTGATTGAGCCTTTTATAGACAACAACTCATCTAATTGCTCACGCTCCTGTTTTTCTGCAAGTTTTGAATAAAGCATCTTCATCGCTCGTTCTTTGTTTTGTATTTGAGATCTTTCGGTTTGACACGCAACCACAATCCCAGTAGGAATATGTGTTATTCTTATAGCTGATTCTGTTTTATTAACATGCTGTCCACCAGCACCACTTGCCCTATACGTGTCAATTTTAAGATCATCTGGCTTAATCTCGATATCATCGGCTTCTTCGAGCTCTGGCATAACTTCAACACTCGCAAAACTTGTATGACGTCTGGCGTTTGCATCAAATGGCGAAATTCTAACAAGACGGTGAATTCCTTTTTCCGCTTTTAAATATCCATAAGCATTTTCGCCAGCAATTACAAAACTTATATTTTTTATGCCTGCTTCTTCTCCATCTAAAACATCTAAAACTTTGAGTTTAAAGCCATTTTTTTCTGCATACATTGAGTACATTCTAAAAAGCATTTGAACCCAATCTTGTGCTTCTGTTCCTCCAGCACCCGAATGAATAGTTACTATTGCATTGTTGCCATCATATTTTCCTGATAACAATGTCAAAATTTTTAAATTTTCACAATCTTTTTCAAAAGATTTTAACGATGATTTTAATTCTTCAAAAAGCTCCAAATCATCGTCTGCTTCACAAAGTTCAATCATTGCTTCCATGTCAATGAGTTTTTTTTCTAACGATTTCAATTTTTCAAGTTTGTTTTCTCTTTCACGCAGTTTTTTTCCAACGTCCTTGGCAACTGAAGAATTTGAATAAAAATCTGGTGATAATTGTTGTTTTTTTAATTCAGAACATTCTTTTTCTAATTTTTCTTGGTCAAAGACACTCCTTTAAAAACACAAAATTTTCTTTTAAAGTTTTTAGTTGCATCTTTTCGTTGTCTAATATCATATTTTCCTCCAATAATTTCTACAAAATAAATTTAACATCTTTGCAACATTAACTAATTCCAAGCAAAATTCACTGTGTTGTTGCTTGCTATTTGTAAATTATTTTTCCCTCCATTTACAATAGTTATATTTTCAAGATTTACATCATCTCTATTGAAGTTGACTTTATCAAAAGAAAACTCACCCTGTTGATTGTTAAATAGGCTAAATTCAATTTTAACGCTTGTGCTCTTTGGAAGATTTACATTTGTTGTCCCTTTTTCATTTTTTAGTGAAATGTTAGCAAAATTGCTCGTAGCAAAAGCGTTGATTTCACCGTCTTGTGTTTCTAAACTGATATTGCCGTTAGCACCATCAGCTACAACAACTTCTATTTTCCCGCTTGACGTTTTAATAGTTGAATTTGAACTAATTCCGCTCGTCATATTCTTTCCTGTCGAAGAATTTGAAAATATGCTTACATCACCTGTAGTTGTTGTGATACTTACAGAACCTACAACCTTTCCAATTTCAAAACGTGAGTTTTCACCTTTTGGAACTATAAGAGCGCCCCTTATAATGTCTGCTTTCACAACACTTGAATCCATTTCAGTCGAAGAAGAAAAATCCCATGAGCCATACATTTGCCCAATAGTTACATAAGCATTTTTAAAATTTGAACTAGTGTTTGCGGAAATTTCACTGAAGTTTAATCGCCCTGATTCGCTGTTTAGCACCAAAGCGTCCACTGATGAAATAAAAGCAAATGACATGTTTCCGGACTTTGTTTCCAATCTGCATGACTGTGTTTGTATTCTTTCACGTGAACTTGCAATTTCACCAGATTCGCTTTTAAGAGAAAGGTCGTTAAAAGCAGATGGACAATGCGATGAAAATAAAATCCTACCCGATTTTGTTTCCACATCCAAATTTAATATTTTTAAATCTCGAGAATACCCTGTTACAGTCTTGCCTCCTATGTTGACATTTCCATCTGTTGTCTTGATCGTTATTGACTTGTATTCAAATGGGTTTTGCAAACTGTTTGCCAAATGAATAACAACTTTCGAGTTTTTAGAAAAGTATAAAAAGGCTGGTTGCTCGACAACATTTATTTTTAAAACATTGTCTTCTAGCTTAACGCTGTATTCAAAATTTTTTGCATCTGCTGACTTAACAAAACCACAAGAAGTGTTGACCAAATAAATTCCTTCCTCTTCAAATTCATTGTTGTCTTGGATTACAACTTCAGAATAACCCGCATTAATCTCGATAGAATTAAAATTTGAGCTAGAAAAGTCAATTTTGGTTGCACCGGGATCAGTCGTTGTTTCGACTTTAATAACCGAATTGTTTGTAAAATACTGCAACCCTAAAATAGATTTTCCTGGCATAAAAAGCATTACAACAAAAATTACGAGTAATGTTGCAACTATCGCAATTAAAAATAAACTAAAATAAAAGAAAAAACCTTTTTTTACCTTATCTTCTGGCATCAATTCCTCCAAAAAAGATCACTCAATTTATTTTAACAAAATATAATTAAAAAATCAAGAAAATTTATTCCAATATCGCTTTTATTCGTCTTATACCAGCAGAAGAACTCTCTTCCTTAACTATTTTAAACCTTCCAAGACAACCAGTACTTTCCACGTGTGGACCACCGCAAATTTCCTTGCTTAAACTTCCAATAGTGTAAACCTTAACTTTTTCACCATACTTGTTTTTAAAAGACCCAACTGCCCCCTCAGCTAATGCCTGTGCTAAATCTTTTTCCTCGCAACTTACTGGCAAATTTTGGCTAATAGCATTATTGACAAATTTTTCTAAAAATTCCAACTCGCTCTTTTCAAGTTTTCTAGGAAAATTAAAGTCAAAACGCAACCTCTCAGGTGTCAAATTTGATCCCTTTTGCTCGACATTGGCATCAAGTTTTCTAAGCCCTGCAAGTAAAAGATGGCAAGCAGTGTGATATTTCACCGTCTTTTCACTATTGTCGGCTAATCCGCCTTTAAATGCACCAACACTAGTAGTTCTAGACAATTCTTGGTGTTTTTTAAACATCTCGTTAAAACCCTCTTCATCAACACCATAGCCTCGTTCGTTTGCAATTTCTTTTGTCAGTTCTAATGGAAATCCAAATGTGTCATAAAGCCTAAAAGCAGATTTACCACTAATAATGTTCTCCACGTTCTCGCCATTCTTTTGTGCAAATTCTTTGTGCCTTTCTATGCCTGCGATAACTTTTTCAAATTCACGATAACCACCTTCCAAAGCCTTAGAAAATTTTTGTATTTCCTTTGTTAGTTCCTCTTTTACAAAATCTCTTTTATTTTCTAAATAAGGATAATAGTCCTTGTGCTCGTCAACAAACATATCAACTAGTTGCAGTAAAACGTTTTCATCTAGTTGTAATTTTCTAGCAAAATTCAAACTTCTTCGTATTAATCTTCTTAAAATATAACCTGCTCCAATGTTGCTAGGTGTTACGCCAATTTCGTCGCCCAAAACAAAAGTCGTAGCACGAATATGATCGACAATAATCCTGCTAGCTCTTTCATCTTGAATTTTGCTCTTAGATTTAACTAGATTAAGAGCACGCTTTAATCCATCTATTTCATAAACACTTTCATAACCATTGATCACCATCAATGTCCTTTCTAAACCCATGCCTGTGTCAATGTTTGGTTTGTCAAGTTTAACTGGTTTCTCTCCCAACTTTTTAACTTGATATTCCATAAACACATCATTCCAAAACTCAACATATTTGCCACAGTCACAAGCTGGTGAACAATCTTTTGAACATGGTGCTTGAGTTTTTACTAAAAACATTTCCGTGTCAGGACCACATGGGCCTTCTCCTCCACTTATGCTCCACCAATTGTTTTCTTTTGGCAAAAAAAACACCTTGTCAATTCCATTTTCCTTCCATGCCTTTGCAGAAACATCATCTTTAGGTGCATTTTCATCGCCGGCAAACACGCTGACTGCAACAGAGTCTTTATTTAATCCCAATTCTTTTGTAAAAAAATCATAGCTTAGTTTTATCATATGCTCTTTGTCGCATTCTCCCAAAGTCCAACAACCCAACATTTCAAAGCATGTCAAATGACTGTTGTCCCCAACTTCATCTATATCTGTTGTCCTTAAACAGTTTTGAATGTTGACAATTTTGTTGCCCGCTGGATGCTTTTCTCCTAGCAAATAAGGTACAAGAGGATGCATGCCTGCTGTCGTAAAAAGCACACCTGTGTCAGATTGTGGAATGATTGAATATCCATTAATTCTTTTGAATCCATTTTTTTGAAAATAGTCAAACCATTTTTCTTTTAACTCTTTGTCTTTTAACATTAATAGTAAATCCTTTTAAGATAAAGCCCTTGTGGCTCCATCGTTTTTCCTGCTTTTTTTCTATCTCCATTTTGCAAAGCTTCTTTTACATCTTGCAATGAAAGTTTGCCTCTGCCAACATCAACTAAAGTGCCAACCAAAATTCTAACCATGTGTTGCAAAAATCCATTGCCTGTAAAACTAAATTTAAAAACATTGCCGTTTTTTTTAATAGAGCAAGCTTCTATGGTGCGCTCAAATGTTTTCACTTGTGCTTTTGAGTTGCAAAAACCTTTAAAGTTGTGTTTCCCCAAAAAAAGTAGAGCACATTGTTGCATTATGCCTAAATCTAATTCATATTTTGCAAAGCACATCAACTTTCTTAAAATGGGGTTTTCAATTTTGCTGTTACACAAAAAATAAACATATGTTTTCTTTTTAACGTCAAATCTTGCATGAAATTTTGGTGATACTTTTTGCGATGAAACAATTCTTACATCATCAGCCAAAAGATCATTTAGTGCAAATTTAAAATTTTGGGGTGGAATTGAAGAATTTGTGTCAAAATGTGCAATTTGTCCAACCGCATGAACCTTTGCATCTGTTCTGCTACTGCCTACAAGATTTGCCTTTTCAGATGTGAGCGTTTGTATTGCGCGTTCAACTTCTTGTTGAACCGACCTGCCCGTTCTTTGCTTTTGCCAACCCACAAAATCACTGCCATCGTATTGAATTTTAAGTTTTATTCTTTGCATACGAAAATTATACAACATTTTCATTTTTAAAAGCAAATAAATCTTTTGTTTTTATTTTATTTTTATTATATAATTGACTAGATAAAGGAGTTTTTTATGGCAAAAATTGTTTTGGATGGAAACACTGCTGCGGCAAGAATTGCTTATGCTGTAAGTGAATTAATTCCAATTTATCCAATAACACCGTCATCACCGATGGCTGAATATTGCTCACGAGCAGTGGCAAAAGGTGAAAAAAATATATTCGGCTCACAACCACAAACAGTTGAAATGCAATCTGAAGCTGGCGTGGCTGGAGCTTTGCATGGAGCTCTCATAGGCGGTGCTTTGGCAACGAGTTTTACATCAAGTCAAGGCCTTTTGCTGATGATTCCAAACATGTATAAAATGGCTGGAGAATGCTTGCCCGCTGTCATTCATGTTGCAGCCAGAGCAGTCGCTTCGCACGCGCTTTCAATTTTTGGCGACCATTCTGATGTCATGAGCACTCGAATGTGTGGATTTAGCATGCTTTGTTCGTCAAATGTTCAAGAAGCTCAAGATTTTGCAATGTGTGCGCATATGCTCGCTCATTATGCATCTCTACCTATCCTACATTTCTTTGATGGCTTTCGAACTAGTCATGAATATCAAAAAATTGATTTGCTTTCTAATGAGGACATAGCAAAACTCTTTCCAATAAAGTCCTTGCCTGATGCAAAGCTCTCTTCAAATCATCCTTTTATGTTTGGGACTGCACAAAATCCAGATGTTTTTTTTCAAAATAGAATGGCTAGGGAGCATAAATATGACGAATTGTCCAAAACTTGTGATAAGGTTTTTGACGAGTTTGCAAAAATAACAAAAAGAAAATATCAAAAATTTGATTATTTTGGAAGCAAAAAAGCAAAAAACGTAGTAGTTTTGATGGGTTCTGCAAGTGAAACTATGCTTGAAAGCCTTCCTAACGACTGCGGAGTAGTAAAAGTTAGATTATATCGACCTTTTGATAATCAAGCCTTTTTAAAAGCTTTACCACAGACCACCAAAAAAATTATTGTTCTTGATAGAACAATAGAAAGTGGAAGCAGAGAACCTTTGTTTTTAGACGTAAAAAATGCAGTGTCGAATTTAAATGTTCAAATATGCGGTGGCGTTTACGGTTTGGGTGGCAAGGAATTTTCTCCTAAACAGGCCAATGCCGTTTGGAACAATTTTAATGAGATGAAAGATAATTTTTGTGTTGGCATAGTTGATGATGTGCAAAAAACAAATTTGCCTGAAAAAAATTTATTGCCTTCTCTTCCTCACAAGGAAATTAAAATCTTTGGTCTTGGGTCTGATGGATCAGTTTCGGCAAGCAAAACTATTACAAAACTTCTTGGGAAGGATGAAAAAACTTATGTTCAAGGTTATTTCGAATATGACTCAAAAAAATCTGGTAGCCTGACTGTTTCTCATTTGCGCATATCAAAAGAGCCTATTTTAAGCACCTATCTTTGTCATCAACCAAACATTGTTATGATAAACAATTTCTCTTTTGTTCACCGTTATCATTGCCTTGACGGGCTTAAAGACAACGCAACCGTCATTTTTAACACAGTGTTTAAACCAAATGAATTGACAAAAGTTTTGCCTAATGAATACAAGAGAATTTTACTAGAAAAAAATGCTAATGTTTTTGTTATAAATGGTCACGAAATTGCAAACAGGCATGGACTAAAAGAAAAAATAAACATGATAATGACTAGTGCACTGTTTTCAAGCACAAAACTGCTAAAAAATTATGAAAACCTTTTAATATCTGAATTGCAAAAAATGTTTGGTGAAAAAGGTAAAACAGTTGTTGAAAACAATATTCTTGCAGTCAATGAAGCAAAAAATTTGATAGAAAAAGTTGATTTAAAATCTATTAAAACTTCACCTGAAATAATACCTACTAGGTTTTCAAAAGATTTTAACGAATTGCCTGTTTCAAATTTTTCTTGTGAAGGAAAAATAGAAACTGACACTTCAAAATACGAAAAAAGAGCAATAGCTGAAAACATTTCTCAATGGAATGGTGCAAAATGCATACAATGTGGCCAATGCGTCCTCGCCTGCCCTCATGGTGCTTTAAAAGCAGTCTTAGTAAAAAACAAGCCCGAAGGTGTGCCATTTGTAAAGGCTTATGGAGTCGAAGGTTATTACAGAATTCAAATTTCACCAGAAGATTGCACAGGTTGTGGGCTATGCCAAGAAATATGCCCTGCTTTAGGTAAAGCTATTATAATGAAAAGTGCATCACAAGTGTTAGACAACGAAAAAAACAATTATGAAATAGTCAAAAATTTGAAAACAATCAAATCTACCCCTTTTTCTAAATACCTTGTAAAAGGATTGCAATTTGAAAAAAATTATTTTGAATTTCCAGGTGCATGCGCTGGTTGTGGTCAAACGCCATACATCAAGCTTGCGACTATGCTTTTTGGTGAAAAAATGGTAATTGCAAACGCAACAGGTTGTTCAAGCATTTACAGTGGAAGTTTTCCTTCTTGCCCATTTTCTAAAAATGAAAATGGCAAGGGTCCAGCATGGGCGAACAGTTTGTTTGAAGACAATGCAGAATTTGGATATGGAATAAAACTAGCAAAAACTTTAAGAAACTCCAAAGAATCCGTTTGGATCATAGGTGGAGATGGTTGGGCATATGACATTGGCTTTGGTGGGCTAGACCATGTCCTTTCGTCAGGCGCAAATGTAAACATACTCGTTTTGGACAATGAAAATTATGCAAACACCGGCGGTCAAGCGTCAAAAGCCACACCTGCAGGCGCGTGTGTTGAACTAGCAAATTCTGGAAAAGAGACAAACAAAAAAAATCTAGGGTTAATGGCTATGACCTACAAAAACGTGTATGTCGCACAAGTTGCAATTGGCGCAGACATGAATCAGTGCATTAAAGCTTTTCGTGAAGCTGAAGCATTTAACGGCCCAAGCCTCATTATCGCCTATTCAACGTGTGTCAATCAAGGTTTTGATATGGCAAAATCACTTACCGAAATGAAAAAAGCAGTAGATGCTGGTTATTGGATGCTTTATCGCTATCACCCTAACAACGGATTTTCACTTGATAAAGGCGAAATCAACAACAAGTTTTTGCCATTCCTTTTAGGTGAAAGGAGATTTGCTCTTTTAAATGAAAAAAATCCAACAAAAGCAAAACGGCTGTTTAAAAAGGCAAAAGATAGAGCAAAAGACAATTATATAGCACTAAAACGTTTAGAAAGAACCTCACCAAAAGATTAAATTTAATCATTTAAATTTTTTAATTAATTTAAAACTTAAAAATCTAATCTAATTTATGTTTTTTATTTTATAATCAAGGCTAATGAAATTTTAAAAAATTTTTGAAACTAAAGCATTTAAATTCATAAAAAAACAAAAAGATAATGTTTTCTCTAGGATTACATTATCTTTTTTGCTTTAAAACGTTGGCAACTAAAAATAGTTGCAAATCTTATATTTAATTATTTTAAGTTTTTTGTCAAAAAGTCGTTCAATTTTTTTTCATATTTAATTCCAGCGATTGGATAACTGAGCGCATGCCCTGCACCCTCAACTATGAAAAGCTCTCTTAATCTTTCGTCTGTGCTTTCATAGAGTTTGTGCACCATGTAAGTTGGAACGAAATCGTCGGCGTCTCCATGAATAAATAAAATTGGAACCTTGCATTTTTTTAGCATTTTTTTTGCATCTGCCTCTTTCATGTCGTAATTGTAAGCATTTTTCATATACAAATTAAAAACATTCATTAACGGCCAAGATGGAAGGTGCGCTCTTTTCTTTAAAACGTATTTAAACGCATCGAAGACATTGTCAAAAGCACAGTCGGAAATTATAGCCTTTACGTTTGATGGCAATGCTTCTCCACTTGTCATACAAACCGTGCTCGCACCCATTGACAAACCAAAGAGGACTACTTGATAATTGGGATTTTTTTCAATCATAAAGTTTATCCAATCAACAACATCAAGTCGGTCAAGCCAGCCCATTCCAATCATCTTCCCTTCGCTTTGGCCATGGGCACGATTTTCAACTGCTAAAATATTATAATTCTTTTCTACAAAATACTTCGCATATTGTTGCATTTCTTTGTAATCTGCACCATATCCATGCACAATTATAGCAAGTTTGTTTGAATTGTTAGGCAAAAAATGTCCGATAAGTTTCAAACCATCTCTTGATTTTATTGATAAAGTCTCGAAAGAAAACTTTTCCCACCAACAAAAATCAATCTTATATTGCTCAATGACTTTGTTCATCTCCTTGTTGACTATTCGGCTCGCTGTACTTTTTCTCGCGAAAGCTATTTTAAAACAAATTCTTCCGACAACCAAATACATTATCATGGCTAGGAGCATCAAGCCAATTATTACAAGACCAATAATTGCAAATATTTTCATTTGTTCTCCTTTTAATCTAATATTGCTTTTATGCTTTCTCCACTTTCTGCGTCTTGATAAGTCAACCAGTAACCAAAACTTTCACGTTTTTCACTGTCGAGAGGAAACCAAACTGGATAGCCCGACAGCTGTTTTGGTGGTGTTTTTTGATAGACACCAGGGACTCCATAACAAACATATTTTATTTTAGAATTTTCATAAACTAAACCGAGAATATAGTAATCACCTTCGCCATCAAATTCGACTCTAACCCATTTAGAATTTGGAATCATTTCCTCCAAAAAGCTTTCTTTTGGATTGTTTTCAAAAAGGTCATCAATCTGCCCTTTTATGTCGCCAATAAAAGATGGTTTTTCATCTGCTTTTTCTTCTTGCTGAATTGAAAAAAAAGAATTTTTGTATTTACAATTTTTACATTTGTCATTGCATTCAAATTCTTTGTCAAGAGCCTCGTTTATTTCGGCTTTTATTTCATCGTCATAATCTATGCCCGTTCTGTCAAGTGCTTGCTCAATTTTTTTTACATTTGGTTTTTCGTCTAGCAAATCTTCCTCTAAACGTAAAAGCATGTCTTCTATATTGGTACTGCCATCACTTGCTCCAAACAACAACGGTTTTACGTTTGCACCTAAAAAATTTACAACTGCGCATGAAAACACATCGGCAAGTTTAGAATCGGTTTTAAATGTGTAAAGCATATTTCCAGCTCGTGCGAGCCCACATTTTTTTACTTTGTTTTCGTCCAAAAACCCCAAACTGAGAATGCCGTCTGGCTCTTTTAAAAAGTTGTAAAGTCGCAATCGCCCGCTAATCATTTCACCATCATTTTCTAAAGTTAACACAGCTTTTTCAGAACCATTTTCAACGCTCGATAAAACAAGACTTTTCTTTGTAAACATAATTTCACTCCTTACTTCAAAATATATTCTAATATTTATATGAATTATGCCTACATAAGATTTTTGAATATTTTTAAATTATTTTGTCATTTTTCAAATTTTGAGTTTTTTAAGAATTTTTCGTAAAATTTGTTTTACAGAAAAACCTGCCTTTTGATAGATTGTTGCGCCATCAGCACTAGACATATATTTTTCCACCTCTATCTTTAAGTCTTTTTCTGATAAATACTTATACCAACTTGGATCATTTGATGCTTCTATCACAACCTTCAAATCTGCTTCTTTTTGAAGAACCTTTGCCTTATAAGATTCGGATTGTGCATCAAAAATCGACATACAAGGCATACTGACAACACTTGATGATATGTGCATTTTTTCAAGTTCGTTAGCAACGGCAAGCGAAAGAGGAATTTCACTACCACTACTGTAAAACACAACTTTGGGTTTGCTTGCCGGCTTTAAAACATAACCTCCCATAAGCGCGTTTTTTACAGAACTTAAACCACTGGCTTCAATCTTTTGTTTTGCTAGAACTAAAGTCACTGGCTGACGTTCAGTTAGATAATATTTGTATGCAGCCGCAACTTCGTTTGCATCACATGGCCTAAAAATGTTGAGGCCTATGATGCTTCTAAGCTGACCGAGTTGTTCTATTGGTTGATGAGTCGGCCCATCTTCTCCAACTAAAACAGAATCATGTGTCAAAATGTCAAGCACAGGAAGTTTCATCATGGCACGCATCCTAAGAGCTGGTATCATGTAGTTTGAAAATGACAAAAATGTTGAATCAAAAGGTAAAAAGTCTTCATACAAAGCTATTCCATTGTTGATTCCAGCCATCGCATGCTCTCGAATTCCAAAGTGAAGATTTTTCCCTCTTTTGTTTCCCGCGACAAAATCTCCACCGTCTTTTAAAAATGCTTTCGTCGATGATGCTACGTCAGCCGAGCCTCCTAATATTTGTGGAAATTTTTCTGATAATTCGTTTAGCATTAAACTGCTTATATCGCGCATACTCAATTCATTAAATTTTTCATTGCTGGCAAGTTTTTCAAAATCAATTTTTTTGCTATCAAAAAAGGTTAACAATTTTTTATATAATTCAGGATGAGTAGTTCCATAAACGGCTAAATCTTGATTCCATTTTTCATGCGCAAGCTTTCCAGCGATTGTGGATTGTAAACAAAAATCACGCACATCGCTTGGGACAAAAAAGCTTTCTTTTATACCTAACTTTGATTTAAATGTTTTTAGCTCATCAGCCGAAAGCGGATGAGAATGCATTGCGCTCGTGCCTTGTTGTTCTGTTCCTATGCCAATTGTAGTTTTAAAAATTATAATTGTAGGCTTTTTAGATTTTTTTGCTCTGGCAATTGCACGCGTACAAGAACCGTAGTTATTGCCTTTTTTAACAGTTATGACTTTAAACCCCATCGCTTTAAACTTTTTGGAAACATTTTCACGACAAGAAAGTTCTTTCCTTCCATCAATTGTCACATCATTACTGTCATAAAGCAAGATGAACTTGTTTAGATTGTAACTTCCTGCAACAGAGCATGCCTCTAATGCTACTCCCTCCATTAAATCGCCATCACCAGCAAAACAATAAGTGTAATTGTTTATGATCGGAAAGCCTATCGCATTAAATCTTTCTTCCAAAAAGCTTTCCGCGATCGCCATGCCAACAGCATTTGCAACGCCTTGCCCCAAAGGTCCCGTGCTTGTTTCAACTGCACCAATAACCCCAAATTCTGGATGACCTGTGGTTGGCGAACCAAATTTTCTAAACGATTGCAAGTCTTTAAGTGAAACGTCAAATCCAAACATTGAAAGCAAGCTATAATAAAGTGCACTTGCGTGACCCGCTGACAAAACAAAGCGGTCACGATTTAAAAAATCAGTGTCAGAAACATCAAAATTGTAATGGTCTTTAAAAAGTGCAAACAAAATAGACGAAGCTCCGAGTGCAGTCCCTGTGTGACCCGACTTTGCATTAGAGACCATTTCTGCGGTAAGCGCTTTCAAATAATCTATAGATTTTTTAACTATTTTTTTCATAATTTCGTTTCAACTCCTTAATAATTTTGTTTAAAGCTCCCTTGCTTTCGCCTGAAACCTCAACGGTTACATCAGCTTTTTCTTGTAAAAGCTTGTCTCTTTCTTCATAGGCCATTAAATTTATCACATCATTTTTTTTGTCAAGCTTTCGCTTTGCAATTTTTACATATATTTTTGGGCTAATTTTTTTGAATGATGTTTGATTGTTTACAAACAAATCGTAATTTAAAAATATTACTGAATCTTCAAAGTTTGAAAGAGATTTTAAAGATGACTTCTCACGTTTTTTAAAATAGGCCATTCCACATTTTTTAATCATGTCTTCAGAGTCAAAAAGATCATACTCAACTATATGCTTTGCGTTTGCAAAATGAAGCCCTAAAAAATCTGCCAATTCTTTCGAAAGACCCGAACCTACACTCTCATTAAGGCAAAGCACCAATATACTCGATCCCAATTTTTTCATACATTCATTTTACCATACTTTAAATTATTACCAAATTAATTTAAACTAATTTTTCTTATTTGTTTTATCTTGCCTTTTTGGTAAGTCTGGTATACCAAACAAAGCTAGGACAATTAAACAAACTATCACTGTTATCATAGCAAGATCGATGTGTTTTCCATCAACTCCTATGATCTGCATGCGACCATTGCCGATTAAAGAAAGAATGTCTCCTTTTTCTAATGTCGTCAAAACTGTGCTACCAAAGTTATTTAAAATATCAAGAACTTCTTGTGTTGGGTGCCCATAGCTGTTTTCTCCAACGCTTATTATTGAATAATTTGGACTTGCAACTCTAACAAACTCTTCGCTAGTAGATGTGTCTGAACCATGATGTCCTACTTTTAAAACATCACAGTGAAGCTCCGCGCCATACTCTTCAATCAATTTGTTTTCTATGCCTATGTCTGCGTCACCCATAAGCAAATATGTAACATCTTCGATTGTTGCCTTTATTACAGCGGAACTGTCATTATTTTCGTCATAAGCTTTGTCTGGATAAAGCACTTGCACAAAATAATCTCCGTTTTCACTCCCCCACGAAATCGCATTTGATGTAAAAAACATCTTGCACTGCTCATCAATTGATGCTTTGATTAAATCGTCATAAACAATCGTGTCATGAACTGGATAATCTTCAATTTTTTCTTCAGACGATGAATATGTCATAGGTCGATAAAATTCTAAAACATCAAAATTTTCAAATATTGCAACACCTCCGCCAACATGATCGGCGTCTGCATGAGTAACAAGAAAATAGTCAATCGTTTTTATTTGCCTATTCTTTAAATAAGCAACAAGTTCATCGGCAGAGCTTTTAGCACCACAATCGACAAGCATCTTTTTCCCATCACAAAATTCAAGCAAAGTTGCATCACCTTGCCCAACATCAATAAAACTTACTTGACTAGTCGAATTAATTTGATTTTCGTCCCATTTGTAAACAAACCTAGAAATTTGGCTTTCAAACAGAAAAATCAAGATTAAAAATGCTATTAGCAAAGCGCTAAGTGTAAGCCTTACAACAAGGGATTTTTTGGAAAAATATTTAAAGTTTAATTTCCTCATACAAAATCAATCTCACTTGGATCAGAATATTTTTTTAGTCTAAAAGGCTTCCCTTTTTTAAACAATTTCATAATTTGTGGGATTACGTCTATTGTTGCACGGTAGCCTTCTTCTAGCATTTCATCTATGCCTTCGGCTCTTGTCGCTTTAAACCTCTTAGTTTCCGGGGCAATGACCACATCTGCATTTACATAACCTTTTACAGCATTACTTTTCATCAAAATTCTTATTGCACAACTAAGCACGTCAAAAAGCTTTTGTGAATCTGTGCCATAAGTTCGCTCTTTGTGGCAGTCTACAGCTACTACATAATCACAACCAAAGTATCTAGGAATGTCCGCTGGAATGGTGTTCTGCAATCCTCCGTCACAAAGTAGCATGTCATCAAATTCAACAGGCACAAACACACCAGGAACACAACATGAACCCGCCACTGCTTTTGCTAAATTGCCATGCGACAAACAAACCTCTTTTGTGGATTTAATGTTTACCGCTACAGCAGAAAAAGGAGTTTTTAAATCTTCTATGTTTATATCGCCCAATATTGATTTCATTAAAAGTTGAATGCCATCTGTTTTTGATGGCACTAGTGGCAACTTGCTTGTTCTGATATCTTTTGTTTTTAATTTTTTTGCTTCGGCATAAATTTCTTCCCAGCTTTTACCTGCCGCGACAAGTGCCCCTATAATAGAGCCTGCGCTGGTTCCAGCAATATAATCAAAATTCAAGCCAAATTCTTGTAGTGCTTTCACAACACCAATATGTGAAAATCCTCTAGCGCCTCCGCCACCAAAAACAATTCCTATTTTAGGCTTACGTCCAAACATCTCCACACCTCACACATATATTATATTAAACACCAAAAGATGCAAAGCATTTGATAGCAACATTTTCCCAGATTTTACCATATAATCATATTCTTCAAAGAGCATATTTATCTTTTTCAATTGCGCTTTAGAAAAACCTTTTGCAAGTTGCCTTGCTTTTAAAATTGCATATTCTTTAACCCCAAGCAATTTGGCAAGATCACTGTTGCTTAAATCAGAAATAGAAGAGTAAAACAGCCTTCTAAAATGGTTGGCTATCAAAGAAAAAACACCGTTGTCATTTCCCATGTAATTTAAAAGCTTTAAAGCCTTGTCCCCATCTTTTTTTGATAATGCTTCAGTTAGTTCAAACACTGAATATTCAATATCCTTAACAACCACATCATCAACCATAGTTTTTGTTATTAAAGTGTTTTCTAAATCATAACAACAAAGCTTTGAAAGTTCCATCATTATTCTCGTCAAATAACAGTTTGTTGAATCAATTAGTGTGTCAAGTGCGTCAGCGCTTATCTCTTTGTTTTGCCTTGCTAAATATGCTTTTACTAATTTTTTTACAGTTTCTCTATCCATTCTGTTTGCATCAACAAACGTAAAGCTTTTCTTTAAAAAGTCGAAGGTTTTGTTGTAATCCAATACAACAACGCAGGTAGTCTTTGGAATTTTTAATAGCATTTGCTCCATTCTTTTTTTTTCGCTTTCTTTAAGATTGCCACCCTTAATGACGACAAGTTTTTTGGCATCAACCATTGGCAACATTTCAGTTGCTTCAAAAATTTTTTCTAAAGAAAAGTTTTCACTGTCGAAACTGGAAATATTAAAATCTTCCAAAGTGATTTTACATGCGTTTTTAATCATATTTAAGGCTTTGTCAAACAAATAAAAGTCATCGCCCTGAACAATGTAGACGCTTGCAATACCTTCATTTAAACGTTTCTTTAAAGTTTTCAATCAATCCCCCAAGCAAAATTCTTTTCGAAATTGTAAGTAAAATTGCCTAAATTTTGAAGTGATATGTCTGCATACAAACCTTTTTTATCGCTAGTTGCAACGTAAGTTTTTGAGATAGGAAAATCATACTCTTTGATGAACACAAAATCAAATCTTTCTTTTGCTAAAATTTCACGCAATTTTTCTTTATCATTATAACTTATTGATTCGTCATTTGTAAAGAGAATTTTAATGCCATCAAACTCCACAACAAAAATGCCCCCATCAGATTTATAATTAAAATCGCCTGCTTGACCTTCACCAGATGGCAAAATTTCTGCGTTTTCAACTTGCACAACGCTTCCAAGCACGTAGTCAAAATGATTTAAACCACTTACTTTAAAATAATCATTTAATTTAAAAACTGGCTCTCCCAAGCATAATGTTTGACCAGATTTTGATTCTACAACCATATTGTAAGAACCATATGTTTCTATAACACTGACTTGACTGCCCCGAGTATAAAATAGCGGAGACAACAATGTAAACAAAGCAAACAACGTTGAAAGTAACACCGTCACGGCATATTTATTTCTTATTGATGCCATAAAAAAGTAACTAGCAACAATGCAAACCATATATAACAACGTTATTGCAATAGGATCAAGTGCATTGAGCGATAGTTGAAGATCGGTTGAGGCAAAAAAGCTTGCAATCACCAGCACAATTTGTAATCCCCAATCAACTCCTACAAGCAAAACACCAGCCGGTGCTATCAATAAAGCTAGCAACACAAGAATTATAAGGGCGGGGAAAAGTATTGCAAAAATTGGCACAACAATTAAATTGCTAAAAAAACTCAATAAATTTAGCGTACTAAAAAACGATGCCAAAAATGGCAGTATGCCAATTTGTGTCGCAAAAGAAAGCGCAAACAAATCGGCAACTTTGTTTGGAAAAATCTTTCTTAAACACTTTGAAAAAATAGGTTGTAAAATGTAAATTGCACCAACACAAGCATAACTCATCAGAAAACCAACATCAAACGCATAAAGAGGAGAAATAAACAAATTTAATATTCCAGCAATTGAAAGTGATGAAAGACCATCATATGCCCTTCCAAACAGCCCAGATGCTATAAAAATTAGCCCCATAATAACCGACCTAACAACAGATGGTAAAAAATCACAAATATAAGAATACATCAAAAAAATACAAAATGTTATTCCAAAATTTACATAACGATTTACCTTTAAAAGTTTTAATATCCATGCAACAAGAGTTGCTAAAAAGGTAATGTGCAAACCCGACACCGAAAGTATGTGAATAAGGCCGGAATCCCTGTAAGATTGATTGACGTCAGTTTGCACTAGGGCTTGATCTCCTGTGACAAGGGCATATGCAACACTTGCACTTTTTTCACTCATGTTTGAATATATCAAATCTTTGATCCGTAATCTTGCCGACTCATCAAATTTTGCCTCTCCACTTACAAGCTGTATTTTTGAACCTTCTACAAAACAGTTGTGCGTTATGTTTCTTCTAAAAGCCCATGTGTTAAAAGAATTTAGAGTAAAAATTTTAATCGAATCTAAATCTGCTGTAAAAAAGAGGACGTCTCCTGTTTTTATCTCTTCCTTTGGCGACCAAACATACAAACTTACATTCCCTATTTGCTCTTCATTTGCAGAAACGTCTTCTAAAATCAAACTATAGTAATTTTCTTCTCTTTCAATCTTATCGTTTACCCTGCCAACTACAAACACATTTTGATAGTCCACTGCTGAATAAGAATTGTAACTAATAAAAAAACCAGCGTTTCCTGCGAAGAAAAAAACTACTGCAAGAATTAAGAACAAATATTTTTTTCTTAAAAATCCGTAAATTAAAACTGCACCTAAAGAAAGAACTACTAATATTACATAAAACAATTCTCCGCCATAAAGATAACGCGCAGAAACTATTCCAAACAAAAAGCTTAAAAACACTACAACCATAGGCCTAAAATTTAATTTAAATGGTTGATTGGCAACATTAAATTTCATTCTTAACAAATTTTACAAAATTCAATAAAATTCGCAAAATGAAATTGAATATAAAACGTCAAAATTCTCACTCTAATAACGATTAAAAATTAAAAAAGCAGGTGATAATTATGTCTGAAAAACACAAAAATAAGAAAAATAATGTCCTTTCATCTCAAAAGCTTGACAAAACTTGCCACGTTTGTTCGAATTTTGCGTGCGAGGAAACTTCTGGGCAAAATTGTCATAAACTGCTAACAGGTAGAGATTTTATTTTGCCAAGCGAGGTCCGCAAAGAACTAGAAGAATTAGAAAGGGCTGATTTACACGATTTTTGGAATGGAGAATATGGAGGAACAAAACGTAAAACGCGGTGAAATTTATATGGCTGATTTAAGTCCCGTTGTTGGTAGCGAACAAGGGGGTGTTCGTCCTGTGTTAATCATTCAAAACAACATAGGCAATCGCTATTCTCCAACGGTTATTGTTTCAGCAATTACCAGCAAACTTGGAAAAGCAAAACTGCCTACACATATTGATCTTCCCAGCGAAAAATACCATTTGCCTAAGGATTCTGTGGCTCTGCTCGAACAAATACGTACTTTAGACAAACGACGACTTAGAGAAAAAATAACTTGCCTCGAAGAAAATAAAATGAGAGAAATTAACAGGGCTATACTTATTTCACTGGGCTTTGCAGAAAAAAATTGATTAAAACTTGTATTTTATGCCTTCTAAATTTAGAAGGCCAATTTTTTTGTCTATGCCAGCCGAATAACCTGTCAAACGTTTGCTTGAACTAAGCACTCGATGGCAAGGTATGATTATTAAAATCTTGTTCGCCCCTACTGCTCTGCCTACTGCTCTAGGGCTGACATGTTTGCCTGTTTTTGCAAAGTATTCATCAGCTAATTGCTTATAACTTTTACTTTGCGAATATTTTAGGTCCATAACCAATTTCCAAACGAACTTTTGGAAATCGGTGCCTGTGAGTTTTATTTTAATTTTTTCTTTTGGCTGATTTAGAGAAAAATACTCATCTAACCAGACTTTTGTTTTATCCAGCACAAAACATGATTTAGTCTCGAAAAATTCATCTTCAAACGAAAGCCCCGTCAAAGCCTTCCCATCACTAACAAGTTTTATTTTGCCGATAGGCGAATTGTATGCCTGCACAAACATATCATCACAACCTTTTTAAAAAAAAGCAACCTTATGTTGCTTTCTGGTAGCCCATAGGAGAATCGAACTCCTGATTCCACCGTGAGAGGGTGGCGTCTTAACCACTTGACCAATGGGCCAAACTGATGCGAAAGCATTTTAACAAATTTAGGTCAAAATTGCAAGAGTTTTAAAAAAATTTGTTAAAACCTTTTCGCATGATTTTTTTAAATACGTAATTAAAAAACTTTTTAAAACTAAAAATTTTTATATTTCATTTTTGACGTTTAATCTTTCTTTAATCTTTTATCAAAATGAATCTTATTTTTTTGTTTTGCCTTTTTCACGTTTAAAGCACATAAACCAATCCAAACAATATTGGTCAGCTGTTTGGTTGTCCATTCTTTCTTTTGCCACGCCACAACTTCCTGCTGTTGGAACGATCACATCATCTCCTGGTCGCCAATCTGCTGGTGTAGCCACGCCATCTTTGTCAGCTTTTTGCAAAGCCAAAATTATTCTTTTAATCTCATCAAAGTTTCTTCCAGTTGAAAGAGGGTAATAAAGAATTGTCCTTATTATTCCATTAGGATCAATAATAAACACTGCTCTTACTGCTTGCGTGGTTGACTGACCTGGTTGTATCATACCATAAGCTTTTGCAACTTCCATTTTAATATCTTCTATTAATGGGAAAGTCACATTAATGTTTTTCTTACCATTCCATTCAAGTTCTTGTATTTTTCTTAACCATGCTATATGAGAATAAAGTGAATCTACTGATAAGCCTACTAGTTCGGTGTTAAGTGCTTTAAATTCGTTTATCATAGAACCAAATGTCATAAATTCGGTTGTGCAAACTGGTGTAAAATCTGCTGGGTGTGAAAATAAGATCACCCATTTCCCAGAAAAGTCTTTTGGAAAATTTATTTCGCCTTGTGTTGTTACCGCTTTAAAAGCTGGTGCTGGATCGCCAATTAAAGGCATTTTGTTATATTCGTTTTCGTTCATAACTTTACTCCTTTAATAAAATTTAACATTTAGAGTATACTTATTAAGAAAAATCTTGTCAACTAAATTGGTTGTTTTAACTCAACATTGAAAATTTAAAACTTAAATATTTTTTGTTTTTTACATAAGCTAATAAAAAAATCTTATTTATTTTGTTAAAGTGTGAATTTATAACAACTTTCATAATTACTTATCTTAAAACAAATAACAAACTTTTTCATTTTTGATTAAATTTAATTTCTTTTGTTGACAAAAAAACTAACTTAATTTTTTTGTTTCATAATGAAAATAAAAGTAGATTAAATTTAATTCACTTCAATAAAAAGCCTTTGTCATAAATTTTAAATGACAAGCAGTCTGCATTCATGATTTAATTAGAATTTACTATTTTTTTTAAAACAATCAAAAACTGAAAGTCGAGTTTTTATTGTTTGTAAACTTTGTTCAAATTCTTTTTTCGCATTCTCCATTCTATTAGAGCGCCTATCGCAATCGCGATCAAACACACGCCCATTATGATAGCAAAGGTAATTAAAACTGTTGATGAAAAATTGGTCATTTTGAAAAATTCAGGCATCACTACACAAGCAACAAGCAAACAAACAAAAGAAAGCGCCACTGTCACAGCCTTTAATTTTGTTAAAGGAATGCACAACCAAATCAAATTTAAAAACCCAGAAAACGTAAGAGTCAACGTAATAAGCGTGTCATATTCAGAAGCAGAAAGCAAATCAAATCGTGCCGATCCTACAACTATGACTGATGAAACAGCAAACAAAATGATTGACGCTCTTGGCAAGGATTTTTTTAATACTTGTGGTATGAAATTCCCCTGAATAAGTGCAGTGTTCGGTTGAAAGGTCAATGCAAAAGATGGTATTCCTATCACAAAAAGTTCAAGCAAAAACAGTTGTTTCGTTTGATATGGGAAAGGAACGACAAACAAGATCGTTGCAAGGCACATAACTATTGCAAATATTGTTTTCATTAAAAACAACGAGGAAGCGTTTTGAACATTGTTTACAACTTGCCTGCCCTCTTTAACCACACTTGGTAATGATGTGAAATTTGAATTCATCAAAACTAAGTGAGAAATATTTCTTGCAACTTCACTTCCGTCCGCCATTGCGATAGAACAATCTGCTTCTTTTAGTGCTAAAGTGTCGTTTACACCATCTCCTGTCATAGCCACAACTTTTCCTTTGTTTTTTAATGTTTTGACTATGACATACTTTTGCTCTGGAGATACTCTTCCAAAAACTGAAAATTCGTCTGCTATTTTTTCAACTTCATCAAGTGACATGCCTTCTAAAGAGACGTACTTATCGCTTCCTTCCACACCAACACGACTCGCAATTTTCGAAACAGTCAAGGGGTCATCTCCTGAAATGACTTTGATTTCTACATCATTTTCTTTAAACCATTTTATTGTTTCTATTGCATCATCACGAATGTGATCTTCCAAAACAAAAAGGCCAAGTGTTTTTCCAGAGATTGCTCCGACCTTTTCGTCATATGGCTGATTTACTTCTGTCAGCGCAATAACTCTAAAACCTTTTTCCAATTTTTCTTGTAAAGTCAACTTTTGCTTTTGGTTCAATTTTGCTTTTACAAACGATGGAGCACCAAGATAATAAGTTTTTCCATTTTTAAATGTGGTTGCAGAAAACTTTCTAGATGACGAAAACTCCACCACTTCTTCAACATCCATATCATTTGCTATGCCAAACTTTTTTACCAATGCAACACCCGTGGCGTTGTTTGAAGCCTGTGCTCTTAAAACGTTTGAAATGACCTTCTCTATCAATTCTTGATTAGCTGAAATTTTCACCACTTCGACAACGTTCATTGTGCCATCTGTGATTGTCCCAGTTTTGTCAAGACATAAAACATTGCTTCTCGCAAGCATTTCGATGGAATATAAATCTTTAACCAAGGTTTTTTTACGGGCTAGCTTGACAACCCCCACTGACAAACTGATTGTAATGAGCAAAAACATACCAGCTGGTATCATGCCAGTAAGTGCACCAGCAGTGTTTGTAACAGTTTCGACAATGTCATTATTTAAGAAGAAAAGTTCTTTTAAAATCGTAAGTATTCCAAGAGGAATAAGCAAAATCCCAATATATTTAATCAGTGAATTTATGTCTTTAAACAAATTTGAAACAGGTGCTTTAAATTTTTTAGCACGAGCAGCGATTGTTTGAATATAATTGTCTTTCCCAACCTTTTCAACTCTAGCATAACATTTGCCAGAAACTAGAAAACTGCCAGCCAAAAGCACATCTTTTTCAGCTTTTTTTATTGGATTTGATTCACCTGTAAGCAAGCTTTCATTTACTTCTACATTCCCGTCTAACACAACACAATCTGACGGCACTTGGTCACCGTTTGCAAGAATGATGACATCATCTAGCAAAATCTCTTCAGCTTTTATTTCTATTTCCTCTCCATTTCTGACAGCTTTAGTTTTTGGCATTGCCACAAGCGACAACTTTTCGACAGTTATTTTTGCGCGAATTTCTTGAATAATAGCCACGGCTGTATTACAAAATATAACAACCAAAAACAACAAATCGGCATATGCACCAACCAAAATCAAAGCAACAGCAATAAAAAGCCAAATTAAATTAAAATATGTGCAAGTGTTTTTGACAAAAATAGAAAAATATGAGCGCGTAGATTTTACCTTGGATGTGTTTGTCAATTTATGTTGTAATCTTTCAGCAATCTGTTGATCATTAAGCCCATTTTCTTTTTGCGTTTGATAACGTAATAATTCAAATTCAGTATTTTTCTTTTTCACATTTTTAGAATACATATTTATTAATAAATTGTCAAATAAAATGCTAATTTTCTTGACAAAATTATTATAATAAGTTACGATAGATTTATGAATATTAACATTAAACCAAGTCAAAATGTTAAGGAGCTAGCGAAACTCGTTGGCACAGATTTTTATATCGTCGGTGGCTTTGTGCGCAACAGAATTTGAGGACTAAAATGTGAAGAAGAAGATTTGTGCAGTCCTCTAACTCTCGACGAACTCGAAAAAAGATTAGCTAATAGCAATTTCTTGTTAAAATACAAAAATAAAAATTTTGGCACATGCAAAATTGTTTGCGGAAACAAAAGTTATGACTACGCTACATTTCGAAAAGAGACTTACAAAAAAGGCCATTGCCCTGATGAAGTAGAATTTGTTAATTCAATAGAAGATGACGTCAAACGCAGAGATTTTACAGCAAACAGCATATACTACAATTTAAAAACTCAAAAGCTAATTGACCCGTTAAATGGAATTAATGATTTACAAAAAAAGACACTTCGAGCAACAAGTCCAGAAATTTTAAAAAGCGATGGATTGCGAATATTACGTATGCTTCGTCTTGCCAGCGAATATGGTTTAAAAATAGAAAAAACAACATATTGCGTTGCTTTGTCAAACACCGATCTAATTAAGGATTTGTCTAAAAATAAAGTCGTCGAAGAAATAAAAAAATTACTAAAACAACCTTCGACAAAGACTGCGTTAAAAGCACTTAAACTTTACAATAAACTTAATGTTTGGAACAAACTAGGATTGCCTGTAAACAAGATTAAATTTAAAATGGTCGCAAGATGCGACGACCGTGCACTTGGTCTGTCGATAGATCTTGTCGACACTGTTAAACCAGCAAGCGTGTCATACTTCTTGACCCAACTGCTTGATGATGCAGGATTGACAAAAAAACAACTCAATCATATGATAAATGTTTTGTCGGGCTATTATGATGCATTAAACCATTTACAAAACAAAGCATACTTTTTTAAATATTTTGAAAATTTTCCAGAAATATACAAACTTTTGCTTAAAAAGTCTTCATACCTCGCACAAAAGTATAACTTCTTTTACAAATATATAATCTCTCATAAGCTTGTAATAAGTGTAAGCGACTTAAAAATTTCAAAGAAGGATCTAAAAAAAGCATTTCCTTCATTGCCTTCCAAAATGTATGATAAAGTGCTTTTAGATGCACTTAGCGAAGTTTTCGAAGGAAAATGTCCAAACACAAGCGAAGAATTGCTGAAATATATCGGTAAAAAACATTATCACAAAATCTGACAAGTGCGTCAGATTTTTTTTAAAAAATAATTATTGTATGATAATTTTTTTCTCATGTAGCATAATAAACTTATGAACGAAGAAAAATCGAATGTAAAAAAGAAAAAATGGTCAGGCATTTATTGGGGAATTGGCACTGCAATTTTAGCAGTAGGCTTGCTTCTTTTTTGTCAATTTTATTTTGTTGACAACGGATCAACTAACGACACCTTCCTACCAGGCACAACCGTAAACGGAATAGACGTTTCTGGCATGACACAATCACAAGCAGAAAACGTAATCTCTTACTCATTGTTGTCTTCTAGATCTGACATAAAACTAACTTTAACTTATAATGATAAATCATGGAGCTTTGCAGGAAATGACTTCGAAATAAAAGATGAGGTTGGCCCTGTTTTAAGTGAAGCAATAAAAGTTGGGCACGTGGGAAACTTCCTACAAAGATATAAAGATCAAAATAGAGTAAAAAAACAGGGATTGAATGTAAATGTTTCATATAAGACGGTACTCGGTGGGCTAGAAGAAAAAATTGAACAAATTGCTAGTGAAATTGAAGTGCAAGGAGAGCCTCCTCAAATAATTTTTGATCCAAACGCTGATCCGATGTTTTCTTTAAGTGAAGGAAAAAAATCGATTGTGGTTGATCGTGGAAAATTGTTAAGCTTAATTGATGAAGGATTGTCAAACGAAAAAAATCTTGAAATAGAAATACCAATCATTGAATTACCTTACAAAATTGACGAAAATGCTGTTCTTTCTTCAATTGCCATGCGTTCAAGTTTCTCAACCAGTTATGCCTCTTCCTCCCCTGAAAGAAAAAACAACGTAGCAAGAGCCTTAAATTCTTTTAATGGACAAGTTTTTATGCCTGGAGAAGAAGTTAGTTTCAACAACATAACAGGTGCCAGAACGGAAGAAAATGGTTATAAAGGTGCAAATGTTATTTTAAACGGAGCTTATGTTAAAGGAATAGGAGGTGGAGTATGCCAAGCATCAACAACACTTTACAACGCGTTAGTGCTTGCCGATGTTGAAGTCATAGAAGCAAATCATCACTCTATCCCCGCAAGCTACGTTCCGCTTTCATTTGATGCAATGGTTTCAGAAGGTTATTCTGATTTAGTGTTTAAAAACTCACTTGAAGCCCCGATTTATTTTAAAACATATTATGACGACACAAACGTGTATGTAGAAATTTATGGACCAAAGCTCGAAGAAGGAAAATCCATTAAAACGCGTGCAGAATTTGTTAAGGTTTTGCCTCACTCTGGTGATAAGATAATCGCCGACACAAATGGCGAATATTCAGACAAAGTTATATATAAAGGCGAATATTATCGCGTTCGTTATCCAAGAGAGGGCTATGAATCGCGTGGCTATGTTCAATATTATATGAACGACGAACTTGTTGAAGAAAAAGAAATAAGGCACGATTTATATCTTCCGCAGGACGGAATAATCGTCGAAGGAACAGCAGAACTTGGCGAAGGAATGACTCTACCAGAAAATGATGTTGAATTCATTCCTCCACAAAAAGTAACAACTACTACAACAGAAACAGTAAGAGCAAAAATTGAAAAAGAGCGTCCATCGGCTTATAATCCATAATAATTAACGATATTATATTAAAAAGGCATGATCAGCACTGATTTACATGCTTTTTTTAATTAATCTTGTTTTTTAAGATTTAAATGAATGTAATTGACTGTTTAAAATTATATTATGATTATAGAAATTTGAATAATAAATTATGGCTTAATCAATTAGCTTTTCTTTTTAAATTTGTTTTTAACAAAACTTAAGCCCTCTTACTTTTGGCATTTTTAAACTAAATTTAACTCTACTTCTCAATTTTATTATTAAAATAATATTAAAAAATAAAAAAAGGATTACAATCTTTAATCCTTTTTTATTCCTAAATTAAAATCAAATTTTAATAGAAATTGGTTTAACTTCTAAATTGTAGCCTGTTTTCATAAATGTTGAACAAGTTTGCTTTTTGAGAAACTTTTACTACATACGAATCATTGTTTGCCTTATAACTAACATATATGTCAAGAGTAGCAAAATCATCAACTTCTGCCAATGTAAAATATAAAGATGTATATTCAATTGGTGTTGCACTTGCGTAAATGCTGTTGTATATGTCGCCGTTTGAATATTTTAGGGTTTGAGGTTCAGTGTAAACAAACTGCACATAAAAACCTTTTTGTAGTTCTTCCTGAATTGCAGAAAGTTTTGTTCTTTCACTTTCTTTGTCAATCTCGTAACCACCTAAGCTACCACTAAAAAGAGCAACTAAATAATTATTTGAAAAACTTTCATTAAACATATTCATAAATTCATCATATCGCGAATCTTCTACACTTGCATTTTTAGAAAATTGCCCATATGTTGAATTTTGATTGTAAACTATAATTCTGTCAGGGTCTTGAATAAAATTTGGTTTTAAGTTTGTGTTAATGCATGCTGCGATTACCACTAATACAACTATTACAAAAACCAAACTTAAAAGGCAAAGCGCAACTATTTTAGTTGTTTTCTTTTGCCTTAATGCCACAGTTTCATCAACAATCAAGCTTTTTTTTGGCATTATTTATCCTCTCCTTCTTCTTTTTCTTTTGTTGATTTTTTGGTTGTAGTAGCTTTAACCCTTTTTGGCTTTTTCTCCTCTAAACTTTCAGTTTTCTTAGCTACTTTTTTCTTGGTTTCTTTTGTTTCTGCAGGTAACTCTTCTTTTTTAGTGTTTGCCTCTATCTTTTCAATATGGCTTTCGTATTCTTTAACAATTTCTGCATATTCATCCATTGTGATTATGCCATTGTCCATAAGTTTCTTGCCTTCCTCGATCTTGACACGATAATCATCTAACATCTTTTGAGCAAGTTGTTTTTGACGAAGCTTTTTTTCTTTTTCTTTTTGCTCTTTTTCTTGCTTTTCCATAACTTTGATTATCTCGTCTGCGTTTTTTCCTTCCATAATCATGTCAACTTCAGCAGTATAAATGGTTTCACGCTCTAACAACAATTTTGCCATTTCATCAAGTTTGTTGCGATTTTCTGAAAGAATCTTTTTAGCACGAGCATAATTTTCAGCCAAAATAGTTTTAACTTCTTCATCGGCCTGAGAAGCAAGCTTTTCTGAAAAATCATTTTTCATTTGATAATCTCTTCCAACGAAGATCTCTTGTTGAGAAGACAGCGATATGAAACCCAATGATTTACTCATACCCCAATCAAACACCATTTTGTGCGCTAATTTTGAAGCATGTTGTATGTCACTCGATGCTCCTGTAGTTATATCATTAAATACGAGCTCCTCTGCAATCCTGCCACCCATAGACATGGCAATGTCATCAACAAGTTTTGAATAGAACACAAAGCTGTCATCATCATCTGGTCTTTGCATTGTGTAGCCACCTGCCATTCCTCTAGGTATGATTGACACTTCTTGAACGTTGTCGCAATTTTCTAAAAGTTTGCCTAAAATAGCGTGACCTGATTCATGATAAGCTGTTATTTTTCTATCTTTTTCTGTGACAAGTCTACTCTTTTTCTGTGGGCCCATAATTACTTTATTTATTCCCTCAGTTATGTCTTTCATATGAATAGTTGGTCTGTTTGCTCTGGCAGCAAGTATAGCTGCTTCATTGAGCATATTTTCAATGTCTGCACCTGTAAATCCTGTAGTTAGTCTTGCAAGCGTTTTAAAATCAACTGACTCGTCGAGTGGCTTGTTGCGGGCATGAATTCGCAAAATCCCCTCTCTTCCTTTTACATCAGGAATATTAACATAAATTTGTCTGTCAAATCTGCCTGGCCTCATGAGGGCTGGGTCAAGAACATCGCTTCTGTTTGTCGCAGCAAGGACAATAATCCCCTCATTTGGCTCAAATCCATCCATTTCAACAAGCAGTTGGTTTAAAGTCTGCTCACGTTCATCATTTCCTCCGCCAAGCCCTGCTCCTCTTTGCCTTCCAACAGCGTCAATTTCATCAATAAAAACAATGCACGGTTTGTTTTTCTTAGCTTGATCAAACAAATCACGAACACGCGATGCCCCTACTCCGACAAACATTTCAACAAAGTCAGATCCTGAGATTGAAATGAAAGGCACATTACTTTCACCAGCCACAGCTCTTGCAAGCAAAGTTTTGCCAGTCCCTGGATTTCCAACTAGCAAAATGCCTTTTGGTATTCTCGCACCCAAATCGGTGAATTTTTTTGGATTCTTCAAAAATTCTACTATTTCTTCGAGCTCAGCTTTTTCCTCATCAGCACCTGCAATGTCTGAAAATCTAACTTTTGTTGTAGCATATGCCTTTGCTCTAGTTTTGCCAAACCCTAACGCACCTTTGTTTGAATTTGCCATCATTCTGTAAAGCACCCAAACCATAATAAAGCCAAAGACTATAATCAAAAGCGTTGGCAAGAAGCTTAAAAACCAATTTTCGCTTGGACGATTTGTGTCATAAGATATGACTACTTCTATTCCGTTTTGAGCATTTTCATCATTCATGATGTCAATTTTTTCAATTATTCTGTTTATATCATTTGAGGATGAATATTCAAAATAATAATCAGAATTGGTCGGAAATGCATCGACATTTTTGCTGTCAACAACTAAAATATAACCAGTTCCATCATAATAATAAAGTTCTGCCATCTGCAAATTTCTTTCACCAGTTTGTTCATCATTATATGTTCCAGCGATGAATGCATCGACATCACTTAATTCAACTCTTTTGCCAGGGTTTGATGTGTCAATAAACAAAAAGCACAACAAAAGCACAACAACTAATGTGAGAACCAAATATGATATTTTGAATCCCCCTTTTTTCTCTTCCAAGTTAACCTCCATAAATGTTGATAGCATTTAAATGTTGCTATCGTTAGTTAGTTTAACATAATATCTTTTTTTTTCCAACTGATTTTAATACTAAACTATTATTAGACAGGAAACAAAGAAACTATGACTTTAAATACGACATTTTTCAAAAATTCATCAGGCTGGATGTCTTGAGTCTGTAAAAATTTTTTTGTTTGCTCGCGATTTGATGTATAGAATTTTTCATACATATCAACTGCGTCACAATTTTGAGTAGCGATGAAATCAATTGAGGTGCTTATTTCATTTTTAACTTTCTGTTCAACTAGTTTTCTAATTTTTTCACTTATATATGCAGTTTTTTTGCTTTGCAACATATCTTTTTTTGAACCATTGGCTTCTAAAAGAGACACAAATAGTTTTAAATTTGCCGTGTAAACTGGAATGCCATTTTCAAATTCAAATCTTTCCAAAATTTGTTGATTTTCAACCTTATAAATCAATTTAGCATTTTCAAACTTTTCGTCTATTACATCTTCTAATGTGATGAGTTCGCCTGTTGTTGCGCTATTGAGCCAATTAATGCCACTAAGAATATCTTTGCTTAAATGTGCTTGTGTTTTTCCATTTTTAATTAATAGGCTACTGCCGTCGTTTATGATTTGGATTTGTTTTGAATTTTCAGTTGGCTGTTGTTCTGTTTCTTTGCTTGCTTGAGATGTAGAGCCTTGAGGTTTGTCTGTGTCATTATTAGATGCTTTGTCGCTTGAATTTTCATTTGTTGAATTTTTGTCTCCACTTTTTCCTTGTTCGCCAAATCCAACAACATTTTCTACATTTTTGATAGGTATTCCGTTAATATCTCCTTCGGTTATAGTCAAATGCCCTAAAATAGATGTTTTGACAGGAGAATAGTATCCTTCATAAAATGAATTAATAGTAGTATATTTCCAAAGGACATAATTTGATGTGTAAAACAAAAGATCTTCCAAATTAATGTCGGATTCTTTGTCAAGCTCTTGTATAAATTCCAAAAACTGTTTGCTTGTAACATTCGTAGAAACAAGAACGCAACTTTGTGGCAAAGACGCTATTCTGCCAAGATAATCAAGAGATGAAACTATGTCATCTTCTAACAACTTTTCGCTGACTATTGCTGTATGTGCATGAAAAAGAGAAATGTTTTTGCCTATTTGTAAACTTGCGTTTTCAAATGCTTCACTTATTGATGGCGCAGAGCTTGAAAAAACTTCATACTGCTCGGAATAACTTTGATTTGGATGAGATAAAAACGTCATGAGTGTTACCTCATACCCTTGATCATTTTTATCTAAACCAACTGCAGTTACTATTGCATTGACCGAACTTTCAGAAGGCGTTATTATCGCACTAGGGAAAAAACAAAACAAAATTAAAACTAAAGCTAAAAGCATAGGAGTCCTTTTTATACTATCTTTTATTTTTTTCATTTCCTCCTCCTATCGTAAAAAATAAGCAAATTACTGGCAAAACATATTGCAAAATTAAAGCAAAATAAGGCATAACCAAAGTGCCAAAGTAAGTTATTCTTATGTAATCAATGCTTGAAATAAATATAAGCAACAAAAACATTGAATCAAAGGCGACCAATCCGTAAACCTTGTTTAAAGGAGGAAACAATTTAACAAAACAATCGCAAAATACATAAAGAGCAATGCTGATTTGGAAAAGCGACAAAAACATTACAGTGATTATCGCAACCATATCCAATCTGCCTAAATCTGTAAATCTATATGAGAAAGTTATTATGTCAGAAATCGCGTTTTTATGAACGAAGGATGTGTAGTTAAATATACTGTAAAACATCAGATATAAAATTAAAATTAGTAAAATAGTTGTCAAAACATAAACTGTTATTTGCTTTTCACCCTTCTTGTCTAACTCAATTTTGTCCATTAGTAAAAACAATAACAATATATCCCCAAAACAAAAAATATGTCTAAAACCACTTTCCATAAATTTTAATATGTTTGTGTCAAAAAATATAGGAAACTTATTAAAATTAGCTATTGAAAGAAGAAGACAAAATATAAAACAAACGATTATGAAAGTAAAGAAAAATTCCATACATCTTGAAAGTGATCTTAAGCCTCTCATTACACAAGAATTGCAAACCAACAAAAACACCAAAACGAAAGTGTAAAAACCTGCGTCAAGGTAAACTTGTGCACGAAAATACATATATGAAACGTTATAAACAAGTAAAATCTTGTAAAATAAATAAAGAATTATCAAAAAAAATATTAATTTTGCTAAAAACGCGCCTGTGTTTTTTTTAATTATTTCATAGAAACTTGAATCTGGGAATTTGTGTTTTAGTCTAAAAAAAATCATAAGCAACAATAATTCCGCAAACAAAAGAAGCAACATGACAAATAAGCCATCTGCTTTTGCATATTCATAAAGCAAAGACGGTAAAACCAGTATTTTGTTGGCGAACAATAAAACGCAAGCTATGACAGCTGTCTGCCTAGAAGATATTTTTTTCATTTTTGCCTCGTACGGTTTTTATTTTTAAAAGATTGCGGTCGTGTTTTCATTCCTTTTATATTTGTCATAAGTACTGCGTCTTTCAAATCCTGCTCAATTCTTGGGGCAAATGGAGCGAGATATGGAGCCCCATATGAATCTATGGACGCCATATAAGTGATTAAATAAATGACTAATCCCACTATGCCGAGCATACCAAGTGATCCACCAACAAACAAAAATAAATATTGCAATATTGTGAGTTGATATGCTTGCTCTGGGACTGTGTATAATGCAATTTTCGCTAATGCGACTATGATTACTCCTGGTGGTGAGATCAAACCAGCCTTAACTCCTGTATCGCCCAATATTAATGCTCCTACTATCGAGGTTGCTAATCCTAAGTAACTAGGCAAACGGAGACTGACTTCATACAAAATTTGAAACAACAGGCTGATAAAAATCATTTCAAAAAAAGGTGTAAACGGTAAACCTTTAGTAGTGTTTGTTATCGTCACTAAAAATTTAATTGGAGTAACATTTGAATGAAAGATTCTTAATGAAAGATATGTAGCCGGCAAAAGCAATCCTATGATAATAGCAATTATTCTGACAATTCTAATAAATCCACCATAAATGTAGGCATTATAATAATCATCACTAGATTGAATGTCTTCTAAAAAGACAAAAGGAAGTGTCAAAACTATCGGCGAACCATCGACTATGATTGCAACTCTACCCTCCAGCATTTTCGAAGCTACAATATCAGGCTTTTCAATACTACCAACTTGTTTAAATAATGAATGAGGCTTTTTTTCTAAAAACTGCATTATGTACTGAGAGTCGATAATTCCATCAATATCAACTTTTTTTAATCTTTCGATAATTTCTTGCACTAATTTTTTGTCAGCTATACCTTTTATGTAGGAAATTATTATTTTTGTTTGTGAATATCTGCCCACTTTTAATTCTTTTAGAACCAATGCTTTTGTATAAAATCTTCGTCGCAAAAGAGTTATGTTTGTTTTGATGTCTTCAACAAAACCTTCTCTTGGCCCTTGAATTACGGCAGATGTTGGAGGTTCAGCAGGCAAGCGTGCTGGGAATTTTTGAAGATCTGCCGACAGCATCTTGTTTTCACCTTCAATTATTATTACAACTGAGCCTTTAATAACATTTTCACACGCATCATCTACGTCGATTTTTTGGACATCTCCTACTTTGACAAATTTAGATGCAAGATTATCAATGTTTAATTTTTCTGTCGAATCTGTTATTGGCTTGCAAAGTGCTTCTAAAAACAATTGGTTGTCAATCATACTACGCAAAAAAATTAAGCCAACCTTTTGTGAAGTAGCTGTTTTAATCATTCTAGTTGAAACATCTATAGAATTGTTAAGTTCTTTTTTTAAACTGTTTAATTGTTTTTCTATATTAAAAATCATACTACCTTCCACAAAAGTAGTATGATAAAAAATTTTTTATTTTATGCTTGCGTCCTAACCAAAATTGCTTCCCCACTGAAACTGTTGTAAATGTCTGCAAGTGGTTTGACAAAATAGCTTACATTTGGTTTGTAATATGCTCTAATATTAATATTAGAAACATAATTTGATCCTGTTTTTTTGCAATCTAAGTCTTTTAACAAAAATTCATTTCCATCTTTATCTAACAAAATCGCATTTTCGAAATATTCCTTGCCTATTATTGTCAACACATAAGTTTGAGTATTTAAATTACTAGAAATAAATTCTGGCAGTTCGTGCTCTACTAAAAGCGTAAAGGCGTTTGAAGGGGCACTTTCTCGATAATTGACATTTGACGAACAACTAAAAACGCTCACGGTTCGTGTTCCGCCATGCAACGAGGTTAAATCAAAAGTTAAAAGATCCGTCGTAATTGACATGATTTGATCGCCATAACTATAGCGAATAGTGTAAAATTCAGCTCCCCTCACAGCTTCCCACGAGAGTTGATTTTCGTTTAAAATCACACCAGGAGCTCCAAGTTGCAATGAAAAAGTGTGTGATATTGACTCTCCATAATCACCTGTTAAAACACCACCACTGTCCACATAGCAAACTGAAATATCATACGGCTGTCCAACTGCGATATATCCCTGCCAAATTTGTTCGGTTATGTCAAGAGTCCTTGTGCTAGAATCATAAAACTTTTCTACGTTACCATTTTTAAATTTAAATCTATAAGAGCAATCCTCGTTCGTTTCTTCAGCCTGAACATAAATTTTTTCGCCCAAGCTTAAAACTGTTACTTTTTTACCATCCTCTGGTTTAAAGACTACTAAGCACAAAACAAGAATTGTAGTAGCTACTATCGCCACCAACAACACAGACGCAATAATTAGAATCTTATTTTTTTTACTCACAATGTTATTATACAACAAATTATTCTTTTAACAAACAAAATTAATTAATTTTAATATTGACAAAATTAATTTTTTGTGTTACAATGTAAAAAATCGGAGGGTAGATTATGGAATTTTTAAGTACTTTTCAAAAAACAACATTAGCTTTAGCAATAGTTTTTTCAATCTTAACATTGGCAATTGTGTTTTACACACTCATGCACACAAGCAAATTTAAATCACCATTTGTAAAGGTGCTATTTACAATAGTAACACCTATGATAACATTCATTATGTGGTTTGCTTGTATGTTTGCTGGTTTAGGTGTTTTAAATTCAAACGAACTTTACATTTTCTTGATTTCGATCGTTTGCGGAGCTGGACTTATGGGATTGGCATACGGAATTGCATACTTGATTTACTACTTAATTAAAAGAAAAAATGCAAATTATGACAACGCTGAAGATGAAGAAGAAAATCAAATTGAGGAAATTGTAAATCAAGAAGAAGAAACCTTTGTTGGACAAACTGATGAGGCAAGCGATGAAGCTTTAAACGAAAAGACTAGTGAAGATAACCGTCAAGAAATTGAGGACGATGACAGCAAAGCAGTTGTTGAAGAAAGCGTTCAAGAACAAGAAGTTAAAAACGAAGAAGAAAATTAATCATAAGAAAAAAAATGCGCATTAAGCGCATTTTTTTATTAACTTTCTTTTTTGATGTAAGCAACATTTTTTTTAAGACCGTTAACATACTCTTGATATTTTTGTGATTTTAAATAAGGTTTGCTAACTTCAAAAGGTTCGTCATATATTTCGTAATCTATTTGATAATTTACTAACGCACTAAAGTTTGCTTTAAGCCCTATTATATTAATTGCCCCTTGTATGTCATGTTGGATCATCATCCTTTCCAATTCGCCCGTCTTCTTATTTATCACGAACGTATAGGTTAAGCTTTTAAACATCTCTGGATCTAGAACCGGAATATATGAAGTAAAACTATGATAATAAGCTAAAATATCATAGGTAATTGCAGAATTATAAAGCTTTATTTGCACAGTTTTATAGAGTTTTGTTTCACTAGGATAACCTGAACAATAACTATTTGCACTTGTGAGTTTAATATTAAGTGGCAAAGAATAAAGTATTGGAACTTTTTGTAATGCTTGTTCCTGAGTCAATGCTTCGAAAGTAGAACTGTTATTAAGATCGTATTTCTGCTCTTGTGCATTGCTGGAATTTGTCTTGACAAAAAATGAATTTGTTGTAGAGCCAGTGTTAACGATGCTCACTGCTCGATAATAATTCATTACTGCGCCAAGTTTAACCAACAGAGGACTAACTGCATTTTCATCATAATAAAAGAACAATTCTTCTAAAGACTCTCCTCCACTGTTTTCGATATTTCCAATCGCTTGTTGAGGCAAAGTTAAGCCTACGTTGCCACCCCATCCCCCCGTTATGAGAGCATTTATTTTAATTTTTCCTTTATAACCAGCACTGTCGTATAAATTTCTTAGTGAATAATTTACGAGAGCATGTGGGTCGACAGGCAAAATAATTTCATTGTCCTCTTCCGTATCATTGAAAGATTGATCACTTTCATCCTCAGTTGGCAACCCTTCAAGTGGGTCTTCTATAACTGCTCCTTCATTATTTGCTTGTGTTGATGGAACAATAAACATGCCAACACCAAGATATGCAGCTATCAGCACCAAAACAAAAATAGTTACTATAGTAAATTTTAAACTTTTGGAAATCATCTTATGCTATTTAATTTGTTATCCTTTTAAGTATTTTATTCTTTTAATCATATGTTTATTTATTGATTTTCGTCAATTGATGTTTCTTCTGGTAAAATATAATCTTGATATTTCGTAGAGCTTTCAAAAGGTCTGCTGACTTCAAAAACCTTGTCCATTATTTGATAATCAATTTGATATTGGACAAGCGCTTTTACTTTGGCTTCGGAGCCCAAAACATTGACCCCACCCTGAATGTCATGTTGAACAATCATGCGAGCTAATTCACCTGTGTTTTTATTTATAACAAATGTGTAAGTCAATCCCTTAAAAAAGCCTTGATCAATAACAGGTATATCCCCAACTAGCCCATTATAATAAGCCCGACATTCGTAAGGGATAGCAGAATTATAAACTTTTATTTGAATTGATTTGTAAAGTTTTGTTTCACTTGGATATCCTGAACAATAACTGTTAGACGAAGTAAAAACCATTTGTAATGGCAAAGAATAAATAATTTTGTATTGATTAAGCATATCAGAACACGATTTTACTTCAAATCTAGTATCATCTCCAGACAAATCATAGGTCTCTGTTGACGCATCACAATTTTTTGTTCCAACTAGATAGGAAATAGTGTTTTCTTGTTCAGAATCTGTTGTTTCATCTGTTTCAGGAAAAACAGTGTCTGGTGCTGGATCATAGTCTAAATATATAGCTCGATACTCATCTAAAATATATCCCATGTTTAACATAAATGGACTAACACTGTCTTTATAATAGTAAAAGTAAAGCTCCTCCAAACTTTTACCATTACTGTGCTCCAAATTGCCTTTAATTAATTGTTGTAATTTTAGTTCAGCCAAACTACCCCAGCTTCCTGTTGCGTTAAAATCTATTTTGATGTCCGCCTTATAGCCAGCACTGTTTCGCAAATCATTTAATGCATAATTTACTAAAGCAAGTGGATCAACAGGCAGAATAATCTCCTCGTCATCATCATAATTGTCAGTCGTTCCACTGTCCTCTTCGTCCCCTGTTGGCAACCCGTCAAGCGTGTCTTCCACAACTGTGTTGTTCGCCTGCGCAGAAGGCATAAAAATCATACCGACGCCTAAATATGTCGCTATCAGCATTACTACGAAAATCGTTAATATTGTAAATTTTATGCCCTTCGATTTATTCAACTTTCTGCTTGTCCATCCTTTTTAATTTATTATAATGCGTTTGCCAAATTTACGATGCTGTCTACTTTAGTAAAATTTTGAATTGTTCTCACATTAGATTCAACGTTAACATTTAGCCCTGAATAATTTAATTTTGCCGAAAAATTTTCATTTCGAATGATTTGAGTTATAGCCCCTGTCTTTTTTTGAATTTTAAAAGTAACAGAAATCGTGTTGCTGCCATAACTTAAATTTTCAAGCTGTCCGTTTGAAAGCCAGTAATTTTTATATCCTTGGGAAAGTGAACTTGCTTGTAAAGAAATTGTAATTTCACGAGTTGTTTTACTTTTGTTGTCATCATTTGTAATAACCGCATTGCTTTTTGTGATGTTAAGGGGAAAACCTTCACCCTGAATTATTCCAAATTCAGACAGCACTGAATCAATCGTCGTCTGATCATTTCTTGTAGCTCCAGAAAGATCATATGTTTGACTAGAATAATTGTAATTTGGAGTTATAGCAACTTGTGCAGATCCTGTGTCATAGTTTACATAAATACCTCGGTAATAATTTGCAACTTGGTTGGCAGCAATACCTGTGGCATTCGAATAGAAAAAGAAGTTTTCCACGGAAACGCTTTCCCCATTTGAATTCACACCTTTTTTTATTGTTCCGACTATATTTTGAACAACTGTCATACCCATAGATGTGTTTGACATAGTTTGCGTTATTGAACTTTCATAACCGCTTCCATTGTTCAATAAATTAAGCCCTACCAAAACTGCATCTAATGCACCCGCTGGCATGATAAACTCTTCGTCGTCATCTTCATCTTTGTCATCATCACCTATGACAATTTCCCCTTCAGTATCATCACTAGCGTCAATCTGCTCAGACCCACCTTGTTGAAGCCCAATAGCAGTGTCATTGTCAACAAAAAAACTCATGCCCATATAGCATCCTATAAGAGCAATGAGTATGATCATTAACAAATTATATTTCCATCTTTTTAATGTCATTCTTTCTTGATTTACTAGCTCCTATTACAGGTTATCACATATTAAGAAATTTGTCAACTGATATTAATAAATACTGACAAGTTCACGATTTGCGAAAATATTCGAATTTTGTCAATTACTTTTAAGTATATGTTTTAATGTTTTGTAATATAATTCAATAGGAAAGTTTTTAAAAATTAATCATTTTGCAATTATATTTACAATTCTGCCAGGAACGACTATTTCTTTAATTATCGCTTTGCCTTGAAGAGCTGTTTCTACTTTAGTATCCGATTTAGCTATTTGCAAAATTTCATCTTTGCTTGCGTTTGTAGGTATGTTTATTCTTGCAATAATCTTGCTGTTGATTTGAACAACTATTTCTACTTCAGACTTAACCAAATCTTTTTCATCATACTCAGGCCATGCACAATCCAATATTTGAGATTTAAACGTTCTTTCAAATATTTCACTTGTTATATGTGGAGCCAATGGATTGAGCATAATCAAAAATTGTCTTAATTCCTCTTTGGTTATAAAATTATCCTCTTTGACTTTTTTAACAAATATCATCAATGCTGAAATTGCTGTGTTTAATTTTAAGTTTTCATAATCATCACTGATTTTTTTGTTTAAACTTGCAAGTTCATAACGATGTTCATTTGATATTCCATCACCTTTTACCATGTCTTGTAATGCCCAAACCTTGTCAAGAAAAGACGTTATGCCTTTAATCCCATCATAAGTCCAAGGTGTGTTGTCTTCATATCCTCCCAAGAAATGTAAATGCATTCTAGTTACATCAGCGCCATATTTATCCACTACTTCCATAGGAGAAACACCATTTGCAGAGCTTTTGCTCATCTTTTTCCCTTCACTGTCTAAAACAAGTCCACTGCCCATTTTTCTAATAAAAGGATCTCGTGAAGGCACAGCGCCTATTTCATACAAGAAATTTTGCCAAAAGAAAGCATAAAGCACATGTCTGGTTATATGCTCTGTTCCTCCTGTATAAACATCAACTCCACCCCAATATTTAAGTTTTTCAAAATCAGCAAGTGCTTTGTCATTATGAGGATCAATATATCTCAGCCAGTACCAGCTCGATCCTGCCCAATTTGGCATGGTGTCAGTCTCGCGCTTCGCATCTCTTCCACATTTTGGACATTTGCAATTCACCCAATCAGTTGCTTTAGACAACGGTGAATTACCTTTTTGATCAGGCAAATAATCTTTGACGTTTGGAAGCACCAAAGGTAGCTCTTTTTCATCCAAAGCGACCTCACCACAGTGAGGGCAAATTACGATTGGGAAAGGTTCTCCCCAATATCTTTGCCTGTTAAAAGCCCAATCTGTCATCTTATAATTGATTTTTTTACTAGCAACTCCCATTTGAATTAACTTTTCTGCAATCTTTAATTTAGCATCTTTAACCGTCATGCCAGTAAATTCTGCTGAATTTATAAGTCTGCTATTCTTAGGCAAATACTCGCCCTTTTCTACGGCATTTTTTGTTGTATCCCCTTCAATAACCTGTATAAATGGAATTTTAAACTTCTTCGCAAATTCATAATCTCTTTGGTCATGCGATGGAACAGCCATAACGGCACCTGTAGCATAGTTTGCAAGCACAAAATCAGCAAGATAAACATCAACTTTTCGATTGTTTACGGGGTTTACAACATAAATTCCTTCTACTTTGCAACCTGTTTTCTCTTTTTGGTCGCTCAATCTGTCGAATTCGCTTCTAAGAGCTGTTTTTCTGCGATACTCTTCAACTTCGTTCCAGTTTGTTATATCGCTTTTTATTTCATCTAAAAGATCCTTTTCAGGCGCTATTGCCACAAAGGTGATGCCATAGACGGTCTCTACACAAGTTGTGTAAATAGGCAATTTGCCAATAACCTTTCCCTTCCCGTTAAAAATATCAAATACAATTTCAGTTCCTTCGCTTTTCCCAATCCAATTGCGTTGTGCTTCTTTCAAATTTTCAGCCATTTGAATTCTATCGACGTTTCCTAGCAGTTTGTCGCTGTATTCGCGCATTTTTAAAAACCAACTTTGACGTTCCTCTTGAATGACAGCAGAACCGCATCTATCACATTTCCCACCTTGGCTGTCTTCATTTGACAAAACAGTGTTGCATTTTGGGCAATAATTGACTTTGGCTTTTTCTTTGTAAGCTTTGCCGTGATTAAAAAGTTGCAAAAATATCCATTGCGTCCATTTGTAATATTCTGGATCACTTGTGCATATCGTCCTGTCCCAATCGAAAGATAATCCCAACTTTTTTGACTGATCTAGCACTGTTCTCATACCTTTTTCAACAAAATCGCGTGGATTTATTCCAGTTTTAATAGCAGCATTTTCAGCTGGCAAACCAAATGCATCTCCACCTATAGGAAACAACACGTTAAATCCCTTAAATCTTTTGTATCTAGCAAGTGCATCGGCAGGAACTGTGCCTTTTAAGTGCCCCATATGTAGATTTCCGCTTATATTAAAAAACTCGTATAACACATAGAATTTAGGTTTTGTAGGATGAAAATCAACTGCCTTAAAATGCTCGTCAGTTGCCCATTTGTCTTGCCATTTTTTCTCTATACCCTTAAAATCCATAATTGCTCCTTTAAAATCATTGAAATTCTAGCATTTACTAAAAAAAAAGTCAAATAAATTATGAAAAATAGTTGACAATGATTAGCATAAAGCTTATAATATAGGAGTCTAAAATAAATCTTTCCAAAGACAGCAAGTGCTATGCGTAAATGCCAGATTGGCTGCTTGCCGAGGAAAAAGGTATGGTTGAATTTTCATCTCTTGCCCTTTTTCTTTGGCGCAAGAGATTTTTTTTAGATAAACACAAAACAAAAAAAAGGAGGAAATATGAGTGCTAATTTAGAAGCAAAGAAAGCTGTTGTCAACGAAATAAAAGAAAAACTTTCAAAAGCTAAATCTGTGGCTTTTGTTGGTTACAACAGCCTCACTGTTGAAGAAGACACAAAAATGCGTAAAGAATTTAAAGCAAACGGCGCAGAATACAAAGTCTACAAAAACAGATTGATGCTCCTTGCACTTAACGAACTCGGAATCAAAGGTGCCGAAAAATATCTTGAAGGCACAAGCGCTGTCGCTTTTGGATATGACGACGAAGTCGCACCTGCAAAAATCGTTTGCGACTACGTTGAAAAAACCAAAAAGCTTAACGTCAAATTTGGATTAATTAACGGAAACTTCGTTGAAAGCAAGGACATAGAAGCATTGGCAAAGTTACCATCAAAAGATCAACTTATCGCCAAATTGCTTGGAACTTTACTTGGCCCTGCAAGCGCGCTTGTTAGAGTTCTTAACGCCCCTACACAGGGACTTGCGATTGCACTAAAAGCTATCGCTGAAAAATAAATTTTAGGAGGAAAAAATCATGGCAGATATTAAAAATCTTGTTGAAGAAATCAAAAAACTTACAATCGTTGAAGTAAGTGAACTTGTAAAAGCTCTTGAAGAAGAGTTCGGAGTTAGTGCAGCAGCTCCTGTTGCTGTTGCTGCAGCTCCTGCTGCTGGCGCAGCTGCTGCTCCTGCTGCTGAAGAAAAATCAGAATTCAACGTAGTGTTGAAAGAAGTTGGAGCAAACAAAATTGCTGTAATTAAAGTTGTTAGAGAAATTACAGGACTTGGACTTGGAGAAGCAAAAGCTCTTGTTGATGGAGCTCCAAGCACAATTAAAGAAAACGTACCAACTGCTGAAGCAAAAGAAATCGAAACAAAGCTTAAAGAAGCTGGTGCAACTGTTGAACTTAAGTAATCGAAAATTTGATTTAATTTGTTTTGTGTTAAAAAACCTGAGCAAAAGCTCAGGTTTTTTGTTGGCTCAAATTTAGCAAAAAGCTGACAGATCGTATAATTGGCAAGCATGAAAGTCTTTCAATTAAAGTTGACGAAATTTTGCTGCAACTTGCTTTTAAAGTGTTAGCAGGTTGTCTGCGCGAGAAATCACCCTGCTGTCATGTGAAACGACAACAACGATGGCCTCATCTTTGAGTTTGTCAAGCATGCTTACAACTTTTTTCACATTTTCGTCATCAAGGTCGTTAGTCGGCTCATCAATAAAATATATTTGCGCATCTTTTGAGATGCAACGAACATAATTTAACCTTTTCTTCTCTCCGCCGGACAGGCTGTTTATGCTTTCCTTTCTTTCTTTTTCTTGTTTAAACAGTTTTTTAAGAGAAAAATATTTTATGTTTTTCAACAATTTCTCATTGGTTTCTGTTTCCGGATAAGCGATATTTTCGATTAGGCTTCTGTCGAAAAGATTTGGCTCTTGAAAGGCTATTGAAACTTTTTCATTTTCAAAAAACAAGCTATTGAGTTTGTAGGTTTGATTGACTATAAGATAACCATCGTCATGCTCTACCAATCCTAGAACAGCTTTGAAGAGCATCGTCTTTCCTGTTCCACTTTCTCCAATCAGGCAATTTAGGCATCCCTTCTTTAACAAAAAATTGTATTCTCGTTCAAAAACGCCTATCCCAACTTTTAAATTTTTTATTTCCAGCGTTTCTATTTTAACGTCATCTGGCAATTTGCTCACTGAGATTAGACTATCTGAAATTGCAGGCGTTTCGTTTACGATTAAATCGTTTGGAAGGGTTTTGATCAATTCTATTCGTGATATCGCGATGCCATATCTCTGGCAATATCCAATTATTGCGCCAAGACTGTCGAGATATGAAAAAGTCTGAATCAAATATGGAATCACGACTATAAGCAGCGACAAAATCGCCGTGTTTTCTGCATTTCTGTTTATTATAAAAAACACAACAAGCGCAGATGAGGCAAATTCCACCAAATATATGAAGGACCAATATGTGATATATGTCAAAATTCTCTTTTTGTCAGTTTTAAAAAATTCTCTGTTTAAGTTTTTTGAAAAGGATATTTCAATCCCTCGCGATTTTTCAAAACCTATGAAAGAGAGGTTTTTGATGTCATTTAAAACATGGTTGTTGATCTTTCCATTTATGCCTTCAAGTTTTTTGTAAACTTTTCCATCAAAATAAATTCTCATTAACATCGCACAAGCAAACAGCAAAATTGTTCCAAGCAAAACCGCCAAGGTGATTGGATTTAAAGTGCCAATATAGACGAACGCAAAGATGCTTGCAATAATTGGTGAATAAATTTCGATCAACCCTCTTTCGATAAACACATCCACATTGTCGCTGGCGGTTTTGATAATATAGCTGGCCTCACCGCTAGACATGTCAAGGTTAAAATTTTTGCGAAATTGCAATAACTGCTCGACAGAATTGACATTCATTTTGGTTTTCATGTTCGTTCCAAACATTCTAACACCCGCGCGAACCAATGACTCAAACCATTTAAACCCAAACAAAATGACAAAACAGATGAGAATGACCGTAAACAAGCTCAAATCATCTGGAAAATAAAACCACAATATTCCCGCCGGCTCTCCCGAAAGCTTTGAAACAACACACGCGGTGACAAGAGGTATAATCAAGGTTGAAATTGCTCGGATAATTCCGCCGAAAAGCAAACCGACAAAACAAAGCCTGTCTTTTACGTTTCCTATTTTCCACAAAATCTTAATAGCTGAAATTATCCCCATTTTTTTCATATGTTTTTCAAATCCTCCTTTCATCGTGTTTTGCTATTAAGATTATATCACAATCAAAGCCTGCAAACAATAAAAAAACCGAACTGGTTTAGTTCGGCTTTTTATTTTAAAACAAATTATTCTTCTTCGTCGTAAGCTTCGATTGCTTGTTTTGCTTCCAAAATGTCATTTTTAAGCTGTTCGTTTTGTGCTTTCAAGATGAAATACATTTTTTCTAGCACTGGGAAACGATCTTTGTTGTTTTCCATAACATCTTTACAATTTTGAACAGAAAGTTTAAGTCCATCATAAAGATCAAGTTCTTCAGCAAGCTTTTTAGCTTTCTCTTCATCGATGTCCGAATAGTTGTTAACTCCATAAACCATCATTTGTTGTTTTGCAACAGCTGCTTCTTTCCTACGAAGTTTCTTCTCGTCTCTTTCAAGAGTCTTTTTGATTTTTGCTAAAGGCAAGTATTCTCGCTTGCAAGCGCGAAGTTCTTTTTCGTTTGCAGAAAGTCTTTCTTGAAGCTCTTCAAGTTGTTTTTCATATTCTTCTTTTGGAAGAGCTGGCTTTGAAACGATTTGTTCTGCTTCGCTTTCTTTTGCTTGTTCAATCTGTTTAGCAAGTTCTGAATAACGTGCTTTTTCAGCTTCAAGTGCCTGCTTGGCTTCTTCGAGTTCCTTTCTTAACTGTTTCTCTTGTTCTGATTCTTCTATTTCAGCTACTTCAACAGTTTCCTCTTCTGTTTCATCTTCATTGTTTTCTTCAGCATCTTCTACGACGTCTTCTTCTATCTCTTCATCTGCTTCTGGAGCTTGCTCTTCTTCGTCTTCTTCCTCTTCCTCGTCATCATCTTCCATTTGAGCTTGAATACGTCTAAGTATTTCTTCTTTACGTCTTTCCAAAGCGGCGCGTGCTTCAGCAATTCGAGCTTGCTCATCATCTTCTGGCTCTTCTTGTGCATCTTCTTCAACAACTTGTGATGCTGGTTTGTACTCTTCAACTGAAATTTCATCGCTTTGTTGAGTTGCTTGAGGCTCCTCAATAGCTTTAGCTTCAGCCATAACTTCTGCTACATCTTCGTTTTTTAACACTTCCTCTTTTACTTCTTCTGGAAGCTCTTCAACTTTTTGAGCAAACTTTTTCACATCATTTTTCTTTTTTGCCTTAACTCTTTCGTTTTCTCTTTTTGGATCAACAATCGACATAAGAAGATCGCCAAGGAAGAATATTAAAAACCCTCCGGCTATGATTATTCCAAGAATAATTACGACTTGAAGTATAATTTGTTCCATAAAATTCACCTCTTTTTTATTATTTTTATATGTTTTTCAGGAAACACCTGTAAAAACCAATTTTGGTGGAGACGGTGGGAATTGAACCCACGTCCGAAACAAGTTTTAAAAGCTGTTCTCCGTGTGCAGTTTGTTTTAATTGTCTCGCAAAATCCTTAAAACAAACAAATTTGAATTTCGCTAGCTTTTGTTTTTCTTATTAAATTGGTCAAAAGCCAACCAATTTAACGCCCACTTTTAACTGACGCCGATTTGCTCGCAAAGTGGAACGAACAATCAACGGACTGTTAAGCAGCAGCTAAACTAGTCTTATAAGTTTTGTTTGCGTTTATTTTTTTGACACTTTTTAGGTTGGCATCAAAACCACACGCTGTGCACTTTCTCCCTTGCCCCGTCGAAGCCTTATCGCCCCCCTTCCTTTACGACCCTGCGAATTTCTTGTTTAATCGTGTCTTGTTTTTTACATTCACGTTTGTCGTAAAGTTTTTTGCCTCTTGCAAGACCCACACTTATTTTGACCCTCCCTTTGTCGAAATAAGCTTTGGTAGCCATAAGTGAAAATCCCTTTTCTTGAACCTTTCGGGAAAGTTTTTCGATCTCAGCTTTATGAAGCAACAATTTTCTTGTTCTTCGCTCATCCAGTTTTGAAATCTTGTCGTGTTCATACGTTTTAATGTATGCGTTTTTCAGAAACATTTCGTCGTCTTTTACAATAACGAAACTTTCATTTAAACTCATTCCATTTTGTCGTATTGACTTGACCTCGCTACCTTTAAGCACTATGCCAGCTTCGACCAAATCTGAAATGAAGAAATTGTAAAATGCTTTTTTATTTGTGGTTATCACCCTCATTTCGTTATTCATTATAACACCTTTTAAAATATATTTCAAGACCCTTTTTTAATTTTTTTTTAAAATTTAGCGTTTTTTTTGCAAATTTTACACTTTTTTTAAATTACAACTTATTTTACAAGTTCAAAATCAATTTTTCTTGTAAAAACATTAGCGTTTATGAGTTTTACTTTTACCTTATCCCCAATCCTAAATCTTTTGGATTGATTTTTTAATTCGAGAGATTTTTCGAAGTACAAATATCCTCCGCCTGGTAAATCTTCAATTCTCACAAGTCCCTCAGCACTATTGTCCAAACCAACAAATATACCAAAATTTGTGACATTTGTTATTATTCCTTCGAACACTTCCCCAATTCTGTCTTTCATGAGATAAGTTCTCCATAAATCGTCAACCTCGCGTTCGGCTTTATCGCTATTGCGTTCAGCTTCTGAACTTTGCAAGGCACTCTCGTAAGTTAATCCTTCCAACTCCTCTTTTCTTTCGGATGAAATATGCCCATCATTTTTTAAATATTCCTTGATTATTCTATGAATTGTAAGATCAGGATATCTTCTTATAGGAGAAGTAAAATGACAATAATACTCTAAAGCCAAACCAAAGTGTCCTAAATTTTGATTTTTGTATATTGCTTTTTGCATACTCCTTAATATAATTTTATTAACAATTTCGCTGTAATCTTTTTTATTTGCTAGTTCAATAAGTTTCTTTATAAAATTAGGAGTAATTTTTTGTGGAATTTTCGGGACAGCAAACCCAAGCCCTTTTAAAAAATCTAAAACGCTTTTAACTTTTTCTACCGTTGGTTTTTCGTGAACGCGGTATACGAATGGAATGTTTTTAATGTTAAAATGTTTTGCAACAACCTCATTCGCAAGAATCATAAACTCTTCAATAAGCCTATGCGCATCATTTCGTTCTCTCTTTTTTACATCAACAACATATCCCTCGGCATTAAAAACAAACTCCGCTTCTGGAATATCCAAATCGAGCGCCCCACGTTTTTCACGGTTGTTTTGCAATATTTTTGCTAATTTGCCCATTAAAAGCAGTTCTTTTTTAAATTTATTGGCTTTTTCAGTGCTGTCTTGTCCAATTAAAATTGGATATACTTCATTGTAAGTCAACCTCGCATTGCTTTTAATTACCGACTCTTTTATCTTATAATCTAAAACATTCGCTTCACAATCTAGCTTTATGATGCAAGACAAAGTCAGTCTCTCAACCCCTTCATTTAACGAACATATACCATTCGACAACGATTTTGGCAACATAGGCAACACTGTGATTGGAAAATAGGTGCTTGTACCTCTATCGAAAGCCTCTTCGTCAATAGGTGAACCTTGCCTAACATATTCGCCGACATCAGCAATGTGGACTCCCAACTCAAAACCTCCGCCTGGAAGCTCTGCAATGGATACTGCATCATCAAAATCTTTGGCATCTTCACCATCTATTGTAAATGTTACAATTTTAGTTAGATCCAATCTCCCCGCTTTTTGTTGTTTAGAAACAGGTCTATTTAAATCATTTGCAAGTTTTTCGACTTTTTCAGAAAAATTTTCGTAAAGATTGTGTTGCCTGATTATTGCAAGTTCCAATGTCTTAACATCATCAGCATCACCAAGTGTTTCAATGACCTCACCACTTATTTTGCCATTCTTTTTACGAATTACGTTTATAACAACTTTTTCATTTTGCTTGCTATAAATTTTTGATTTTATTAGAGGAATGCGAAATGGAATCTTTTCATTGTCAGGCTCTAAAAACAAATTGCGATTGATCTTTACAACTCTGCCTACCAATTTCTTAACAGGAGAAAAGATTGAAACAACTTCCCCTTCTTTGCCGTCATTAATCGAAAACAGCTTTACAATAACGCCATCTCCATCAATTGCTCCGAAAGTTCTGTTGCCAGGAATAAATATGTCGTTTTCGGTTCCCACATCGCAAAAACCAAAACCTTTTGATGAACCTGAAAACTTTCCACTTACATATCCCCTTGATGGCAAAACTAGATATTTCCCTTTTCGTATTTCAAAGATTTCTCCGCTGGCCAACATTTTTTTTGTTTCATTTTTAATCTTGTCTATTGAAACGCTTAACGCTTCTGCTAAAAACAAAAAAAGATTGTCTGGTTTTGAATAAACCAAACTATCTTTCATCATTAATTCTTTTATTTTTTCTTTAATCATGATTTATTAACTATCTCTGTGATGAAATAAACAATAACGCTCACAATAATTATGCAAGCACAAATTATAGTTGTAAGCTTTAACTTTCCATCACGCGTGCTACCTTTGTTCTTTGCGTAGTAACTCTCTTGTATGCCTGTGATTGGATTTCCTTCATTTGAAGAGTTCGATTGCAATAAAACTGTGATAATAACAATAATCGAACATGCAATAACAATAAAAAACAACACATATCTAAGTATAGGAAGAAATGTTGTAATCCAATCTGCTTGAATTTGATCTGCTAATATTTTAGAAATGTTCATACGATACTCCTTTTTATCTTGCTAAACATATGTAAATTGTCAAACCCACTATAATTGCTAAAAGAAAAAAAGATAAAAATTTAAACTTTGGTTTTGACCCAATAAAACCCTTAATCAAATTTATTAACAATAGTAGCATCATAATTGTAAAAACGATCATTACAATAATAAAGACTACTCTGTCCCAATTTCTGATCCAATTTGTCAGGTTTGTAAAAATATCCCCAAGTAGTGACATACTTCTCCCTTAAAGCTTCGCCCTGCGAAGCATTTACTTTAAAAGTATAACACAACACCAAACAATTTTCAAGCGCTTTTAATACAATTTTTGTCTATTTTGACTATTTTTACTATTAATTATTCAAAACATATATTGTTGCAATTTATATGCTCAATTTATTTCTTTAAACATATATCACTTTTTTTTCTTATCATCTCATAATCATATCTCTAAAAAATTTTAAACTGTTTTTTAATGTCTTTGTCTACTTTTTTTACAAGCTTTAATTAATATTTTATAAAATCTTCCTAATTGCAATATTTTTTTAAAATCCGATAATTTTCTTTGTTTTTTTCCATTTTTTTTGCCTTTTATAAAGAACATTTCGACAACTAGTCAAAAAAATATATTAAATTTTAGATTTGCTTAATGGCTTTTTGTAATTAACTTATTGTGTTTTTATAACTATAAATGTAAAAACTTATGGGAAAATTTTAATTGATAGTAAAAATCTCAAATGGAATTATAACTTCACAAAGTACATTAATGAAGATGGTTTTGAAGAACACGCTCAAGTAGTATTTATGGTAAACATCTTTTTACAATTACTTGTTTGCAGAAGTATAATATTAAAGGCACAGTTGTTAATGCACATGGGCTTGCTGTGATGATGGTAAAGATTTTGAATAGAATTATAAATCTGCAAAAGATATTAAGAAAGCTGACGTTTTAGCCCATGGTCAAGTTGTAATTGATAGCAAAGATCGTAGTATAATTGTGCCTTTACAAAACATGATATTGGGCTCATATTAACGTTTACGCCAGATTATTATACAGCTTTTCTCCTACACTTATTTCAGACCTTCATCAAAAATTCAATTACATTTTTTTAACAAAGAATTTTATTTAAATGAGTCTTTATCTGCCTAAAAATAAAAAAATTTTTGACTCTCTAAATATTTTTAACCACTCGTACACCATTTTGTTTTTACTATCTTTTTGTCTATTTACAAAAAAAACAATACAATCGCATTTTTTTTAATACTTTATTTTCCCCTAAACCAACAGAATATCGTTACTCTTTTCAAGCTGTTATACAAAATTATTAAATTAAAATATTATAAATATGATTGACAAAAAAGAATTAATTTAGTAAACTTAAAAAGCTTACTAACTAAAGAGCACTATTTATTTATAAGCTTACAACTTTAAATCTTCAGACAACAAACAACATTGTAATTTCAAAGTTACCTAAATCCGCACGTAAAAACACTTAAAAATCTAATAAAAATCACACATTCTGATTTGATTAAGTAAGTAGTGCACCGTCTTAGTAAGATAAAAATGGCAAGTTAAGACAACTAAAAAACCCAAAAAAAGTCGTCGAACATTTGGTTCGTGCTGATGTGGCTCAGGGGTAGAGCACCGCCTTGGTAATTTTAAAATAGCACAAATTTTCACATCAAAAAGCACTTGAAAATTTAATAAAAATTGCATATGCTAATGTAGCACAGTCGGTAGTGCACCGCCTTGGTAAAACAAAAACAGCACTTTTTAACCACAAAATTTCACCGCAAAAATCGTTCAAAAACAGCACTATGCTGGTGTGGCTCAGCGGTAGAGCACCACCTTGGTAAGGTGGGGGTCACGGGTCCGATTCCCGTCACCAGCTCCATTATTAAAAACCCTTGAAACCCTAGTAAAATTGGCACTTTCAAGGGTTTTTCTTTTGCAAAAATATTTGCTCATTTTTTTGCTAAAAACACAATAGGTGTAGTAAACTGCTCCAAAAAGTGTAGTAAATTTGCATAAAAAAAGACCGAGAGTTAAATTTTTAAACTCTCGGTCTAATTCGCTCTAAATCTCCCTAAAACTAGTGTAATAGGTGTAAACTAGTGTAGTAAATTTTACAATTTTTTAAATACTGTTACCATTCTATCTTCGTAACCATTTTTATAATAAAACTTTTTTGCGTGTTCATTATAGGCAAACGCATCAATTTGAACGAATTCGCAATCAATAGATTTAAAATAGTTTTCAATATACTTTAATAATTCTGTTCCAATGCCATTTGCTCGGCAGTTTTTATCAACAATCAATTCTGCAACTATTCCTTTTTTAGGACAAGAATAGTCCAGCCTATCTCTTTCGTCATATTCTTGAACAAAGCCTGAAACAAAACCTACAACTTTATTTCTATCTATTGCAACAAATGTCTTCCCTTGATTGCCTTTGCAGTCATCAATCATAAATTCAAAATATTTTTCTCGATAATCTTGCGAAATAATGTTAAGATTGTATTTGTCAATTTCAATAATATACTTTTGCAAATCAACAAGTAAATCTTTAATTTGTTCATAATATTTTTGTTCTAATTCTAAAATTTTCATGTTTTGACCTTTTCATTAATTTTGGTTACAATACAATTCATATTTTTTGAGCATTCTTTGCATTGCTTTATCTTCTTTGTTTATTAGGTTTTTTGCTTCTTCAATAGATACCCATTTAATTTCAGTAGATTCATTTGAAATTTCAAAAGACTTATCTTTAACTAAAAACAAAAAATTTATATCATAATGGAAATGTTCAGGTTCGTTTTTCTTTATGCTATAAGCAATTTGTTGAACATCGACATCAAATATGTTGTTTGAAATAAGTTTACAATCAAAAATCCCTGCTTCTTCGCTTATTTCTCTGCGAGCGACATTAATGCAATTAGTATCGCCATCACTATGTCCACCAAATTGGAACCACATTCCTGTCTTTTTATGGTGATTTAATAATACATTGCCTTTACCATCAACAACAAGTCCGCCAGCGGTTACATGACCTTTTAAATTAGACCTATCGTAACAATTTGTATTATTTGCCAAAAAGTCTAAAACTTTTTTAACATTATCGTTTTCGTCTTCATTAAATGGATTAAATTTATTAAGCTCGTCCACTAAATTAAATTCGTGGTAGATAACTTCTTTACCTAGTTTAGTTGCGTATTTAATTTCAAATTTAGTAGAATTGCCAACATATCCATCAATGTTTACAACATAAATTGCATCTGAAAGTTCTATCCTTTTTAAATGTTCATTTTTTAGCGAATTCAAATCTTCGCTTGTTAAATTTGCAAAATCTAAATCATAAACACATTGTAAAACACACCAGCCTTTATCTATCGCCAATACGCCTGCAATTCTTTGCATTTCTTTTGCAAATTTCATACTTCCACAAATAGTTACTACTTTCATAATATATTCCCTCTAATGAGAGTATATCATATTATTTGGGATTTTGTATAAATAATAACTACATTTCAAAATCTTTTTCTTGTTTGCGTTTTCTTTCTTTTCGTTCTTCAAGTAATTGCTTAAGCAGATCGTCATATTCATCATCTGTCATTCTTGATATCAAATCATTTTTGCGATTTTCAAGATCTTCATGCCTTTTTTGATCATCAAGATACATTTCTAATTCCTTTATCTTTTCATTTAATTTGTCAGTTGTATTTCGTATATATTCATTATCAACAGAGTTGTAAACTGTTATTGTAGTAAATACGAACTATAGTCGGTCAATTTTTTGTTTATTGCGTTTAAAATCTATGCCGTTTATATTGTCTATGAGTTTATAGTAAATATGGATTTTTCGGGGTTCTTTACTTCCCTTAGTAAATTTGTCTATGGTTATAAATTCAA
>CALWEQ010000006.1 GCA_944377365.1 uncultured Clostridia bacterium | reverse complement strand
AACACGATATACGTAAAAGACGACATATTAATGTTTGAAACGAACATATCAAACGAAGAACCGAAGCTATACACAACAGAAGGGAAGATATATAAAGAGCTGACAATGATAGTCCTTCAGGATTTTATTAATGCAACCATATCAATTAGTTATCCAAACTTAAATACTTTTTTATCTTATAACGTGATTAAAATTTAAACAAATTTATGATTTCAAAATTAAAAGATAGCGATGCCCGCTATCTTTTTTGTTTCATTAAAATAAATTAATTTTTCTTTTTGACAATTTTTAGTTCAAACAGTTTTTCCAACCTTGTTTGGTCGGTCGTGTCTTTAAAACCTGATTTATTTATAAAAAGCGTAATATTTTTGTCTATAACCAGCAAAAATCTGTTTTTTGATGACTTATAACCTTTTATGTCGCTTAGTCTAACTGTAAGCTTTTCAGACATTCCGCCACTTGACGCCTCTACATCTATGTGGTCGTCAAAAAAATTGTATACATATTTTGTTAGCTCAGGAATGCGTTTGTTTTGTTTTGCCATTAATAGTTTTACAACAACAAAATAAAGTGGCAATGTTATTGCGCCTAGAACAACAAAAAAAACGCTTTCAAACACAAACTGTCCGTTTTGAATTCGAAAGGCGAGAAGCACAAAAGCAACTGCAAATATTGCAACCATCCAAGAACTTTTCAAAATAGATAAGTTTTGCATACGCAAAACATCTTTTTTTGTCAAAACAGTTTCATTTGATGCTATCAGCATGAAAATTCCTCCAAATTAGGCAAATTATACTTTCTTTTTCTAAAAATGTCAAAGAAAATCACAATTATCACAAAAATTGCATATTTAAAACCGACGATGATTTTTTTATGAGGGAATATGAAAGTAAAAATGATAAATTCAAAAACAGTTTCAATTTCTCGTGAAGTCGAGTTTGGCGACAACGTGATGTTAGGCTCAAATGTCGTTTTAAAAGGGAAATGTAAAATCGGAAACAACGTAATAATTGGTTCAAACTCTATTATTTGCGAAAGTTCTATTGGAAACAACAGCTGTGTTGAGAGTAGCGTCGTTGAAAACAGCATGATAGGAAGCGATTGCATAGTAGGCCCTTTTGCGCATTTAAGACCTAACACTATGCTTGCAGACAATGTGAAAATAGGCAATTTTGTAGAGGTTAAAAACTCGAGCATTGGGTTTGGCAGTAAGGCAAGCCATCTTGCGTATATTGGCGATGCAGATATAGGCGAAAATGTCAATATTGGGTGTGGAGTTATTTTTGCAAACTACAATGGGAAAGAAAAAAATCGTAGTCGTGTGGGTGATGAATCTTTTATTGGAAGCAACTGCAATATAATTGCTCCTGTCAACATCGCAAAAAGATCATACATATGTGCTGGAACCACTGTAACAAATTCTACAAACGAGAGCGATTTTGTCATTGGAAGAGTCAGGCAAGAGGTTAAACCAAAAAAAGCTGAAAAATATTTAAAGAGAGGTAAATAACAGTGGGAATATATTTTGGTACAGATGGAATACGTGGGATAGTAAACAATGACCTTACCGAGCAAATTGCACAAATGGTGGGAAACGCTCTTGCTCGTAAAAATAACGGAGCAAAGGTTTTAATTGCAAGAGACACCCGTCAAAGTGGAAGCTACTTGACATGTGCGTTAGCAACTGGAGCTCTAAAAGGCGGAGCGAGTGTTTTTGATGTTGGCATTTTGCCAACGGCTGGCGTGTCATACTTGACTAAGTTAAAAAAATTTGACTATGGAGTTATGATTTCTGCTTCGCACAACTCACGCGAATACAATGGAATAAAAATTTTTGATCGCAACGGCAAAAAGTTGAATGAAAAGGAAGAGGCAGATTTAGAAAGATTTTTTGGATGTCCACAAGTTTTGTCATCATTGCGTGTTGGAAAATATAAAAAGCAAACAAGTTTACAAAATTTTTATTTCAATTATTTGTGTTCATGCGCAGGCGATCTAACAGGCTTAAAAATTGTGCTTGACTGCTCAAACGGTGCATCATATAAATTGGCTCCAAAAGCTTTTAAAAAAATGAGCGCACAAGTGATAAAAACAGCATGTTCTAACAACGGTTTAAAAATTAATGAAAGATGTGGTTCAACTTTTATAGAAAATTTAAGAAAAAGAGTTTTAATTGAAAAAGCAGACGTCGGCTTTGCTTTTGATGGAGATGCGGATAGGGTTATTGCAGTTGATGAAAAAGGACGCATTTTTGATGGAGATATGTTGCTTTATATATTGGCAGTAAGCATGCATGAGCAAGGCCTTTTAAATGGTGACACAGTTGTTGGCACAAGCAACACAAACACAGGGCTTTTAATCGCTTTGAACAAAAAAAAGATAAATCTTATTAGGACTGATGTTGGAGACAAATATGTGATTGAAGCCATGGAAAAAATGAATTTGTCGCTCGGTGGTGAGCAATCTGGACACATCATTATAAAAAATTTTCTTAACACAGGAGATGGAGTTCTTTCTGCATTGCGCATCGCTACGATTATGAAAGAAAAAAACAAAAGTCTGGGACAATTGTTTGATGCAAAACTCTTAATTCAAAAAAATAAAAATGTAATCGTTGAAGACAAGTTAAAAGTTTTAAACAATGAATTTTTATCTCAAAAAATTTTACAAATATCAAACAGTATAGCTCCAGCAGGCAGAATTCTTGTCAGAGCAAGTGGGACAGAGCCTAAAATTAGGATCATGATAGAGCATTCAGATGAACAAAAAGCTAATGAATATCTTGCGGAGCTAGAAAACATTATATTAAAAATATAAACTTACCATATTAAAATCTTACTACCTTTGCACACATTAAATTTTGTAAATTTCTTTAATGCAAAAATTAGCATAAAATCGATTTAAACATTTGTCTTTCGACAAAAATAGGTATAAGATTTAGATATGACGAAGAAATTGAGGATAGTGGTAACTATTTCTGCAGTGATGGCAATTTTGTGTTGTGTGATAGCAATAATATGTGTCATGTTGTCAAAACCTAAGTCTACAGGTCTAAGCATAGCAGTTGACGAAATATCGATGCAAGTTGACGAAGTAAAACCAATTACATACAAATGCTCTGACAGTGAAGCGACGATAACGTTTGTGATAGAAGATGAAGAAATAGTAACCTTGCAAGATGGGCTCATTTACGCAAAGCAAG
>CALWEQ010000005.1 GCA_944377365.1 uncultured Clostridia bacterium | reverse complement strand
GTGAAGCCCACCTCAAGATGAGATATCCCATAACACAAGTTAGTAAGACCCGTTGTAGACTACAACGTTGATAGGTCGGAGGTGTAAGCACAGTAATGTGTTAAGCTGACCGATACTAATAGGTCGAGGGCTTGATCACGGATTTAAGCATAAGTTCTGTTATGTAGTTGTCAGGGCTCTTAAAGCTCTTTAAAATCTTTGGTAATTTCAGGAAAACCTGTGATTATACCATGTCTGGTGGCGATAGAGAGAAGGATCCACCTGTTCTCATTCCGAACACAGAAGTTAAGCTTCTCATCGTCGAAAATACTTGGCTGGCGACGGCCCGGGAAGATAGAACACTGCCAGGCTATCATCAAAGCGACCGCACGAGGTCGCTTTTTTGTTTTTACAAAAGTGTTCTCTCTTCCCGGCCGGGAAGATATCACCGAGCAAGGAGCAATGCGTGGTGATGCGGGCAAGCCCTAATGAACACTGCCAGGCTATCATTAAAGCGACCGCACGAGGTCGCTTTTTTGTTTTTAAATACAGATTAAAATTGAATAGAAAGATATGTTAATAATGATGCAAACTAAGTTTGCCCGGCGGGAAGATATCACCGAGCAGGGAGTGATGCGTGGTGATGCGGGCAGGCCCTAATTAACACTGCTAGACTATCAGAAATAAGAGAGGAATTTTGTTAAATTTTAATAACAAGACTAATTTGTAAGCAATACAATAGCGATGCAAACTAAGTTTGCTGGGAAGTATCATTTGTGCTTCAAAACAGATAAAAATTTATAAATTTGTGTTTGTAATGATGTCAGCTGAGTTTGTTTTATTGCGCTATATCATAAGATGACGTGGCGTTTTAAGGTATAAAAAGTTTAAAAGATTAAAAAAAATTTGCAAATAGGTATTGAAATATTTTTAAAAAGGTGATATAATATCAAAAAACAGGAGGGATTATGTCTACAAAATTTACGAAAATTTTGATCTATGTTGTTTTGGCTATTACTATTGTTGTTACAACAGTCTGTGCCGCAATCTTGATCGCAGGAGGGGTGGGCGCTGATGTAAGTGTTGATGTGCGCTATTTGTCCAAAACAGCTATAGACAACAATGTTACAATAAAAATCAACGGCCAAGAAACAAATGAGTTGAGAGTAAAAGAAGGCTCTACAGTGACATTGACTTTTGAATCAATTGGATATGATTTTGAGGGTTGGTTTGCTGGAAACGAAGGTGAATGGTCAACAGCGTCTGAAGCTATTGAAAACGAGGTTTCTTATTCTTTTAAAGTTGCAGAAAACACAAAAATAACAGCAGTGTTTGATGCTACAAAATATGATGTTAGTTTTGCAGGTGTTGAGGGTGTTCAAAACAGTTTTTACACTTATGGACAATTGTTGCCTGTTCCTGCAATGGAAGGCACACAAGCATTTATCGGTTGGGCAGATCCAACAGAGGAAGATAAAATCATTACAACAATGCCAGCAATTGACGGAACTGAATTAACATTAACTGCTAAAACTGTTGATTATGCTTCTTACAATTACTTGTTGGATGTTCCAGCTTCAACATACGTTACCGCTGGACAAATTCAATACACTTACAACACAGGAGTAAACCTAAGCGAAAGTTTAAATCCAAGCAGGGCATATTATTCAATCAGCGCAGTTGTTTTAAATGGAGAAACCGTTGAAATAGCTGACGCCGACCTTAACAACAAGATTATGAATGAACTTTTAGAATTAAAAATTATTAATGCATCAAATTATCTTAATGACACAATAATTGTTCCAGCAAATGTAAATTGGACTTGCGATGTCAAAGAGGTTGTTGTTGAATTAGATGCTCCATCTAATGAAAGTTTTGAGGACAATTTTACATTCACAATGCTAGATACAATAGAAGAAATAGTTGTAAGTGATAGATTTGAAACCTATCAAAAAGACAAATACAGAATTAGTAAGATTAACCAATATTTTGAAAACGAAACATCATGGGCAGATGGTACAATTAAAGACTTGTTTGATGTTTTGACAAGCAACGGCAACGAACTTTCAGAAACTGTCACGATCACAATAGAATTGGATGAAATTTTTGCAGAAGAAGTTGCATAAATAAAAAATCTCGAAATTCGAGATTTTTTTTAAAAAATAAAAAAAAACAGTTGACAAGAGTGCAAAAGTTTTGTTATATTATACTTGCACTCGAAAAATGGGAGTTTAGCTCAGCTGGGAGAGCATCTGCCTTACAAGCAGAGGGTCATAGGTTCGAGCCCTATAACTCCCACCAGCAAAGCACGGCGAGAAGCCGTGCTTTTTTTTTGTCATCAAAGATGACAAAAACATGGCGGAGCGCCATAGCTGGTGGGAGATATATCGTGCTTTGGCTCACCCTTGCAAGCAAGTTCGCCTTTGCAACGATATAACTCCGCAATTATTGTTATTTTGAGGCGAGAAGCCGTGCTTTTTTTTTGTCATCAAAGATGACAAAAACATGGCGAAGCGCCATAGCTGGTGGGAGATATATCGTGCTTTGGCTCACTCTTGCAAGCAAGTTCGCCTTTGCAACGATATAACTCCGCTATTATTATTTTGAGACGGCGATGCCGTGTTTTTTTGTTATTATTGACAACAAAAGCATAATAAATAGCTATGTCTTGCGGATTTATATTCTCGCATATCGCATTTTTGTAAGCAAGTTTATACGCGATTGAGATAAATTTGATCAAGAGTGTTTTTTAAAAACCGTAAGCATACAGAGGGCATAATTTTTTTTACATAAAATAAAGACAAAAATTTTTGGTTATTATTGGTAAACAAGCAGATAAAAAAACGAATTTAATAAATTGAAACATTTATTTGCTATTATAATAAATTATAAAAAATATTTAATTTTGTTAAAATGTCATGCTGGAATTTTGATTATAAAAGCAGTGCAAATTTTAAAATTATTTTATATTACATATCAGTAAGCTGTTTAGTAAATAGAATAAAAACGATTGTTTTTATGTTTACAATAACAAGTAGATTTGATGAGTTTTAATGTAATATTAACATATTTTTTTTGTATCACATACTATGCAATGGAGCGTAATAACTCCATGTGAGGAAAATATATGTTTTATAACTTATATAGAGGCAACAATTTTAGATGTTGTTGTAGAGATTTTAGACAATTTTGTTGTAGACCAAATTTTGGGGGGCAAATAGGTCCGACGGGCCCAACTGGTCCTCAAGGCTTTCAAGGCCCAACTGGTCCTACTGGGCCTAGAGGAGCTACAGGTCCTACTGGACCTACAGGTGCAACAGGGGCGACAGGACCTACTGGGCCAACGGGTGCAACGGGAGCAACGGGAGCAACTGGGCCAACAGGGGCAACTGGACCTACAGGTGCTACTGTCACGACGATTGAAGTGATCGGGACTACTACTTTGGCTGCTGGAAGTGATGCGTCAGTTGTTCAAAGTGGAACGGGTTCGACTGCCGATTTGACATTCTTTATCCCACAAGGTGCAACGGGAGCGACAGGTGCAACGGGTGCAACCGGCATAACAGGCCCAACGGGCCCTACGGGCGCGACAGGTGCTACAGGAGATACTGGTCCGACTGGTCCAACGGGCGATACAGGAGCTACTGGTCCTACAGGTCCAACTGGACCTACAGGTGCGACAGGTTCTACTGGTCCAACTGGTCCGACTGGGCCAACAGGAGATGCTGGAACAGCTGCTACTATAACGGTGGGAAGTGTTTCATCTTTGCCTGCTGGATCTAATCCGACAGTAACTAACAGTGGAACAACGGATGCCGCAGTATTTGACTTTGGTATACCTGCTGGTGCTACTGGTGCTACTGGTGATACCGGTCCGACTGGCCCAACGGGTGATACAGGACCAACAGGTCCAACAGGTCCGACTGGCCCAACGGGGCCAACGGGTCCTACGGGTCCTACAGGTCCAACAGGAGATGCTGGGACTGCTGCAACGATAACAGTGGGAAGCGTTTCTTCTTTACCAGCAGGATCTAACCCAACAGTAACTAACAGTGGGTCAACAGAGGCGGCAGTATTTGACTTTGGCATACCTGCTGGGGCGACAGGTGCTACTGGTGATACTGGCCCAACTGGTCCAACGGGTCCTTCTGGTGCGGGGCTTGCTGCCTATGGCGGTTTGTATAACAATGCTCAGCAAACTCCAAGTTTGACAAGTGAAAACAATTATGTTCAAGTGGAATTAAACACAGAAATGCCACTCTTGAACACAACCACTTCATCAAACCAAATAACAGTTTTGCAAGCAGGTGATTATGAAATTAATTATCATATCCAAGTCAATTCGACACAGGAACTTACGTTTAATGTTACTGCGAGAGAGAACACAACTCCTATAGCTTCTTCTACTATTGAGCAAACCGCTTTGGAGACAACAACGGGAGGCACATTCGTGGTGGATGTTTCAAATTCTGTTATTGTCACTTTGGAGGCAAATGATCAAATCGATTTAGCAATTGCTTCAACTACCGCTCCTGGTGGCGCAACTATAACAATACCTGAAAACGGAGATGCGACTTTGACAGTTAAAAAATTGTCCGCAACAACTTAAAAGCAAATTTTAGAAAAAACGAGGTATATTGCCTCGTTTTTTTTCACTTTTTGTGTTTTAGAAGAATATATAAAAATAGGAGTAAATTAATGGCAATTTGTAATGACAATTTTAACGGCTGTTTTGGAGGGCCTTATTATCCAAGGCCAATATTTAATTGTGGCACCACGGGCTCAAATGTGGGTGGAAACAACATAGTAAACCCAACAAGGTCAGGGGAATGGGGATTTTTTGCTGTGCAAAACGAACAAGTCTCTTCTTTAGGCCAGATTCCTTTTAATTTAATTTCCAAAGAAGGCAGTGCGGTCAGTCAAAGCCAATCGGGTGAAATCAACATTACATCTGGAAATTATCTCGTAAATTACAGTGTTAACGTAAATTCTAACGCAAATCCTGTTGAAATTGCATTAGAATTAAATGGAGAAATTCTCCCATATTCATCCATCAGTCAAAGTGGAAATGGCGATTTAAAAACTTTTTCTTCAAGCGTAATTGTTTCTGCGTCGAGCAATTCTATTATTAAAATGTTAAATCAGACTAACGATGACGTCGTTATTTTAAATGCAACTTTGACGGTGACAAAACTTTTGAATTAATTGCAAAATTCCTTTTCTTTTTTAAAGCGTTGTTGTATAATATGATTGTAAGGAAGCAAAATAATAAAAGCTTTCTAAAATTTGCGCTTAAAGCAAAGGAGGAAGTGCGTTGAAAATTTAATTACATAAAAGGAGGCGTAAAATGATGGAGAAAGATTTCGCTAACAATTATCAATCTTTGTATTGGTGGATTTTTAAGGAAACGGGAGATATGCGTTTTATGTCACTTTTTATGCAAGAAGAGCGCGCACGTGAAAACAACAAAAAGCGAGAAATAGAACTGGGAAGATAATGGCAAAAACTAAAGTTAAAGCGCTTGTTATTGGCGCAAAAGACAGCAAAGAAAAGGACAAGCTTGTCACTCTGTTTACATTAGAACAAGGCAAGCTTTTTGTCTATTTTAGGGGGGTCAAAGGAGAAAAGGCAAAATTGAAAGAAGCCAAAGAGCTTTTTACTTTTGCAGAATATGTTTTGGAAGAGGGTAAGTATGGCAATATCGTTGTCGAGGCAAACATTATTGATTCCTTCTCGCAGTTAAGAAGAGATTTGGATAAGTATTACGAAGCATGTTCGATACTAGACGTCCTTAACAAAACCTCAAAAGAGTCAAACCCATTTGTTTTTATTCAAGCCTTAAAAGCTCTTAAAGCAATTTGTTATGAAGATTCTCCTAAAAACTATGCATTAATTAAATTTTTGATTTTAGTATTTGAAAACTCTGGATACACTTTAAATTTTGATACTTGTTCAGGTTGCAAATCCAAACTTACGGGAAAAAAATACTTAAATGTTGAATATGGTGAGATTGTGTGTGCTAATTGCAAACAGCTGACTTCAATTGAAATTAGCCCAGTTGTGCTTTCAGCATTAAAAATATTTAAGCAAACCCCTTTTGAAAAATTAAAAAGTGTAAAAATAGGCGGGGGTGGAGAGCAAAAAGCACTTAACCTTCTTATCGAAAATTTTGAATGGAGATTTGGCTGTAAATTTTTTACAGCATAATTTTTTAAAAAAACAAAAATCATATTGACAAGCATTGGGGGGGTTGATACTACTAAAAAAGGAATATAAAATAGTCAATTTTAATTTAAAAAACAAAAAGCAAAGCAGGCTGTTGGGTTTGCTTTTTTTATTTAAAAAACTTTTAAAAAATGCTTGACATACAAATTGAGAATTGTTATAATGATTACGCTGTGAAATATGGGTTGATGTTTGAGGTTACTTTGGTTACTGGCAATCAAAGAGAACTTAAACGGACAAGTTCGTGGCAATGACTGCGAGCGGACCACAAATTATCACATTTTTTATTGCCTTACAGCATGAAACACACGGACTCGTGTACGATAATCCAAAAAGTTTCAGTGGCAGTGATAAAATGGTGGTTATAGCCAAGACAAGGAGGAAAAAATATGGCATCAAAGAAAATTAGAATCAAGCTCAAAGCCTATGAACATTCGCTTATCGATGAGGCATGCAAGAGAATCATTCTCGCTGCCGAAAAGAATGGCGCAAAAGTGGCTGGGCCGATTCCACTTCCAACTGACAGAGAAATAGTTACTGTCATCCGTTCACCTCATAAGGACAAAGATAGTCGTGAACAATTCGAGTCAAAGACTCACAAAAGAATTATCGATATTATCAGTCCATCCACCAAAGTGGTTGACGCTATGATGAAGCTCGACCTTCCAGCAGGTGTGGACATTCAAATTAAATTGTAAGGAGGCACTTCGTGAAAAAAGCAATTGTTGGAAAAAAACTTGGTATGACACAAGTTTTTACACCAGAAGGAGTTGTTATTCCTGTGACTGTGATTGAAGCTGGCCCTTGCAATGTGGTTCAAATCAAGTCAAAGGAAAGAGATGGTTATGACGCAGTTGTTGTTAGTTTTCAAAAACAAAAAGCATCACGTCTTTCAAAACCAAAACTTGGCGTGTTTACAAAAGCAAATGTAGAACCTGCCAAAATATTAAGAGAACTTCAATTTGATAACTCAGCAGATTATCAAGTTGGGCAAGAAATCAAATGCTCAATCTTCGCCGAGGGCGACAAAGTTGACGCAATTGGTATTACAAGAGGTAGAGGTTTCACCGGTGTTATTCAAAGATGGAACCAACACCGTTTAAAAATGACACACGGCACGGGGCCTGTTCATCGTGAAGTAGGCTCAATGGGAGCTAACTCAACTCCGTCTAGAGTGTTTAAAAATAAACACATGCCAGGACAATATGGATGCGAGAGAGTTACTATTCAAAATCTTGAAGTTGTAAAAGTCGATGCAGACAGAAATATTTTGCTCGTTAAAGGTTGCGTTCCTGGGCCAAAAGGTTCAACAGTAACCATCCGCGAAGCAAAAAAGGCTTAAGGAGGCAATTATGGCAAAAGTTAAAGTTTATGATATGTCCGCAAAAGTTGTGGGTGAGATAGAGCTTGCTGATGATCTTTTTGCACTTCCTTACAACGAACCTCTTGTTCATGAGGCAGTTGTAAACTATCTTTCTAATCAAAGACAGGGGACAAAAAGCACCTTGACTAGAAGTGAAGTTCGTGGTCATGCGGCAAAACCTTGGAGACAGAAGAAGACTGGGCGCGCTCGTCACGGTTCTACAAAATCTCCTGAATATACTGGTGGCGGGGTGGTTTTCGCACCAAAACCTAGAGATTTTTCTAAGAAAATGAACAAAACAGCAAAAAGGCTTGCTCTTCTTACTGCAATTTCTCGAAAACTTGAACTTGGCAATTTGATTATACTAAAAGATTTCGAAATTGCTAGTGGAAAAACAAAAGACGCAAGCGCATTCTTAAAAGCTTTCGGGCTTAGCGGAAAAACTTTGGTGGTTGGAAGCAAAAATTCAGCTGAAACTACCAGAGCAACAAAAAACATTCAATCACTTCAAGCTGTTGATATCGACAGTTTGGCAACTTACAATGTTGTTGCAAACAAAAATGTTTTGTTTACTTCATCCGCTATTAAAAAAATAGAGGAGGCTTACGCAGAATAATGGAAGCATATGAGATTATTAAAAAACCGCTTTTGACTGAAAAAAGTTATGCGGGAATTCAAGCAAAAGTTTACACATTTATTGTTGATAAACGTGCAACAAAAACTGAAATCAAAAAGGCCGTTGAAAAAGCTTTCGGTGTTGAAGTGGCAAAGGTAAACACGGCAGTTGTCAAAGGACACATTAAAACACAAAATACAAGATCAGGAAGGACTGTTGGTAAAACAAGCGATTACAAAAAAGCGATCGTTTCACTTACTGAAAAATCAAAACCAATTGCCTTCTTTGAGAGCTTGTCATAAGGAGGAGGTTTGAAATGGCAGTTAGAAAATCAAAACCTACATCGCCTGGAAGAAGATTTTATTCAGTAGCTCAATTTGATGAAATTACTAAAAAAACTCCTGAAAAATCACTCCTTGATGTAAAAAAGAAACATGCAGGAAAGAATTCACAAGGGCGTATAACTGTTCGTCATCAAGGTGGCGGAAACAGACAGAAATACAGAATTATTGACTTTAAGAGAAATAAAGACAACATTCCAGCAAAGGTTGTTGGAATCGAATACGATCCAAACAGAACCTCTTATATAGCACTTCTTAGTTATGCCGATGGAGAAAAGAGATACATCATCGCTCCATACGGATTAAAAACTGGTGACGTGCTTATGAGTGGCGAAAATGTTGAAATCAAAGTAGGAAATGCTCTTCCTCTTTCAGCAATCCCTGTGGGAAGTCAAATACACAACATCGAACTTCAACCAAAAAAAGGTGGACAGCTTGCACGTAGTGCAGGAAGCACAGTTCAGCTTATGGCGAAAGAAGGTAAATATGCAACACTTAAAATGCCAAGTGGTGAAATGAGAAAAGTTTTGCTCACTTGCCGTGCTACCATTGGTACTGTTGGCAATCTTGATCACGAACTTGTTTCACTTGGAAAGGCAGGCAGAAAACGTCACATGGGCGTTAGGCCAACCGTTCGTGGTGTTGTTATGAACCCTAACGATCACCCACATGGTGGTGGTGAAGGAAAGAGCCCAGTCGGCATGAAGTCACCTATGACTCCATGGGGCAAACCTGCACTTGGTCTTAAAACTAGAAAGAGAAAGAATCCTTCTAACCGTTTGATGGTTAAAAGAGTAAATTAGGAGATAAAACATGCAGAAAGAAATTAAAAAACCTTATGTTCATCCATCACTTGTAAAAAAAGTTAAAGAGATGAGTGCATCAGGCGTGAAAAAACCTATCAAAACATGGTCACGCTCTTCAACCATTTATCCTGACTTTGTTGGATTTACATTTGCAGTTTACAATGGTAAAAAACATGTTCCTGTTTATTGCACAGCTGACATGGTTGGGCACAAACTTGGCGAATTTTCTCCTACAAGAACATTTAAGGGCCATGCAAACAAGAAAGCAGCTAAAACTGCTACCAAAAAGTAAGGCGAGGTGAAAAATGGCAACAAGAATAAGACAAAAAGCAGAAAACAGAGCTAAAACAAAAGATGTTAGACCTTTCGCTAAAGCAAGATACATTAGGATGAGTCCTTCAAAAGTTAGAATTGTTTTAGATCTCGTTAGAGGAAAAGATGCCCAAATGGCATGTGCAATTTTGGAAAATATGACAAACTCAGCAGCGTCAACATCTTTAAAAGTGTTAAAAAGCGCAATAGCTAATGCAGAAAACAACAAAGGACTAGTTAAGGACAACCTTTTTGTAGCAGAAGCGTTTGTGACACCTGGACCTGTTTTAAAGAGAATTACTCAAAAGGCTAAAGGTCAAGGAAGCAGAATTTTAAAAAGAACATCGCACATCACGATTGTGCTTGATGAGAAAAAGTAAGGAGGAGCATTATGGGACAAAAAGTTAATCCGATCGGACTTAGACTCGGAATAAACAAAGAATGGAACTCAACTTGGTTCGCAAAGAAGCAAGATTTTGCTCCAAACCTTCTTGAAGATCAAAAAATTAAAAAATTGTTAAGACAAAAATATGCTAATTGCGCAATTGCCAACATCACAATCGAAAGAATGGAAGGCAAACTCGTTGTAAATATCTTTACAGCGAAACCTGGTATGATAATTGGTGCAAAAGGTGCTGGAATTGAAACTATTAAAAAAGACGTAACAAAAGTTATTCGTCCTATTAAAAACCTTATAATAAACGTAAAAGAGGTTAAAAAGCCAGACCTTAGCGCAACTTTGATTGCAGAAAGCATCGCAAGTCAACTTGAAAAACGTGTTCAATGGAGAAGAGCTTTGAAAATGGCTTTGCAAAAAGTTATGAGAGCGGGCGCCAAAGGATGCAAAGTTCAAGTAAGTGGCGTTATTGATGGAGCTAGTACTATTGCTAGAACAGAGAATTATTTGGAAGGAAACCTTCCTCTTCACACTCTTAGAGCAGACATAGATTACGGCACATCATCAGCTTACACAGATTACGGTAAACTTGGTGTAAAATGCTGGATTTACAAAGGCGATATTCTTCCTGCTAAAGCTACCGAAAAAGGAGGGCAAGAATAATGTTAATGCCAAAGAGAGTTAAAAGAAGAAAAGTTTTCAGAGGCAGAATGACAGGAAAAGCTACTAGAGGCAACACTGTTGCTTACGGTCAATATGGAATTATGGCTCTCGAACCATGCTGGATCAAATCGAACCAAATAGAAGCGGCCAGAATTGCTATGACACGTCATATTAAACGTGGCGGAAGAGTTTGGATTAAAATTTTCCCTGACAAACCTGTTTCTAAAAAACCTCTTGGAACTCGTATGGGTTCCGGTAAAGGTGGCCCTGAATTTTGGGTTGCAGTTGTAAAGCCTGGAAGAATTCTTTTTGAAATCGAAGGGGTTTCAGAAGAACTTGCTCGTGAGGCTATCAGACTTGCTGGACACAAACTTCCTTGCAAAACAAAATTTGTAAGAAAAGAAGGTGCTACAGCAGTAGAAGGTGGTGACAAAGATGAAAATTAATGAAATAAAATCACTCAGTTCTGCCGAACTCAACGCAAGACTTAAAGAGTTGAATATGGAACTTTTCAATCTTCGTTTCTCAAATGCTTCACGCAATTTAGCAAGTCCTGTTCAAATTAGAAACGTGAAGAGAGAAATTGCAAGAGTAAAAACTGTTATCAGAGAAAAGCAGATAGCAGAGACAGGAGGAAAGGATGGAAGATAGAAATTCAAGACTTACAAGAATTGGTCAAGTTGTAAGCGCTGGAAAGATGGATAAAACAATCGTTGTAAAAATTGTTTCCAGAGTCAACCATCCAATTTATAAAAAAGTCGTTAAAAAAACCAAGAAATTTAAAGTTCACGATGAAAAAAATGAATGCGGAATAGGTGACACAGTTATGATTATGGAAACTCGTCCGCTTTCAAAAGACAAGTACTATCGTCTTGTTAAAATCATCGAGAAAGCTAAGTAAGGAGGGATAGAAAATGATTCAACCTCAAACTAGATTAAAAGTTGCCGATAACACTGGCGCAAAAGAAATTATGTGCATTCGAGTGCTAGGAGGGTCTTTCAGAAGAAGTGGTAACATTGGTGATGTTATCGTTGCTTCTGTTAAAAAAGCTATACCTGGCGGAACTGTTAAAAAAGGCGATGTGGTTAAAGCGGTTATCGTTCGTTCAGCAAAAGGTCTTCGCAGACAAGATGGTTCGCACATTCGTTTTGATGACAATGCCGCAGTTATCATCGACAACCAAAAACAACCAAAAGGAACGCGTGTTTTCGGGCCTATCGCTCGTGAACTTCGTGATAAGGGGTATATGAAGATTATTTCCCTTGCTCCTGAGGTTATTTAAGGAGGATTGTGATGAAAATGAACATAAAAAAAGGCGATCTTGTTTTAGTAATTGCTGGAAAAGACAAAGGAAAATCTGGCAAAGTTCTTGAAACAAACCCAAAGGATAAAAAGGTGCTTGTTGAGGGAGTAAACATTGTTACAAAACACAAAAAGCCAAAGTCACAACAAGACAAAGGTGGAATAATCAAAAAACCTGCATTTTTAGATGCGTCAAACGTTCAAGTGATTTGTGGACAATGTGGCAAAGCGACGAGAGTTTCACACAAAGTTGTTGACGGCAAAAATGTTCGCATATGCAAAAAATGTGGAGCAAGTTTAGATAAAGAATTTGCAAAAACAGTAAAAAAAGAAGCAAAAAAAGCTGAAAAAACTGTAAAAAAAGACGAAAAAGCAGTTGAAGGCGCGAACAAAGAAGAAAGCCAAAAGGCAGAAAAAGTTGTTGCTAAAACAAAGACAACAAAAAATGCTTCTAAGACAGAAGAAAACAAAGCACAAAAATCTGCGTCAGATGTAAAAAAATCAGGTGATGCGGAAAAAACAACACAAAAAAAGTCGAAAACTGAGTCAAAGTAAGAGAGGATAAAAATGGCAAAAGAACAAAACAGAATGGTCAAACTCTACAAAGAGACAGTTGTGCCTGCACTTAAAAAAGAGTTTGGGTATAAAAACATAAACGAAATTCCAAAGCTTGTGAAAATCGTTGTTAGCGCTGGGCTTGGTGATGTAAAAAGCAACTCAAAAAGTTTTAATATTGCACTTGAAGAACTTGCTGTAATCACAGGACAAAAACCAATTCCTACATTAGCAAAAAAATCCATCTCAAACTTTGGACTTCGTGAAGGACAAAAGATTGGAGCAAAAGTTACTTTGCGTGGCGAAAAAATGTATGAGTTTTTTGATAGGTTAGTTGCTATTGCATTGCCAAGAGTGAGAGACTTCCATGGTGTTTCAGAGAAAGCTTTTGACGGCAGAGGAAATTATTCACTTGGCATTAAGGAACAATTGATTTTCCCAGAAATTTCCTATGACAAAGTGGAAAAAGTGAGAGGCTTCGACATTTGCTTTGTTACTACGGCGAAGACAAATGCAGAAGCAAAAGCGCTTTTACAGGCACTTGGAATGCCTTTCAGTAGATAAGGGGTGATGATATGGCAAAAAAAGCATTAGTTCAAAAACAACAGAAAAAACAAAAATATGCTACTCGCGCTTACACGCGTTGCTCGCTCTGTGGCAGACCTCATGCCGTGCTTAAAAAATATGGCATTTGCAGAGTTTGTTTCAGAGAACTTGCAAACAAAGGTGAAATACCTGGCGTGAAAAAGGCAAGTTGGTAAAGGAGGAAATTATGTTATCTACAGATTCAATTGCAGACATGTTAACAAGAATTCGCAATGCTTTAAAAGTAAAGCATGCTGATGTAACTGTTCCTGCATCAAAAGAAAAGGTTGCGATAGCCAAAATTCTCCTTGACGAAGGATATATTTCAAATTTTGAAATTAAAAACAACGGTAAATTCGATGATATTTTTATTACATTAAAATATGATGTTGATGGAAATAGCGTTATTCAAGGTCTTAAAAGAATTTCAAAACCAGGACTCAGAATTTATTCAGAAGCAAGCAAGCTTCCAAAAGTTATAAGCGGGCTTGGTATAGCAATTATTTCAACAAACAAAGGCATTGTTACTGATCGTGTCGCACGCGAACTAAACGTCGGCGGTGAAGTCCTTGCGTTTGTATGGTAAGGAGGTAAGGTATGTCAAGAATTGGTAATAAAGCAATATCTATACCTTCGGGTGTCAATGTCAGCTTAGATGTTGGAAAAATTACGGTTTCAGGTCCAAAGGGATCACTTTCACAAGAAATTAATTCATGCGTAACACCACATATCGAAAATGGACATATAACTTTCGTTAAAAATGACAGTGAACAGCAAACTGACGCTATGCAAGGATTATATAGAGCTATTGTTGCAAATATGATCAAAGGGGTTAGCGAAGGCTTCACAAAAACACTTGTTATCAACGGTGTAGGTTATAAAGCACAGGTAAGTGGAAACAAACTTGTTATGAACCTTGGGCTTTCTCATCAAGTCGAAGTTGAAATTTGGCCAGACCTTAAAGTTTCGTGCCCAAGCATCACAGAAATCAAAATTGAGGGCATTGATAAACAAAAAGTTGGTCAGTTTGCTTCTAATCTTCGTGACAAGAGACCAGTTGAACCATACCATGGCTATGGCATCAAATATAGCGATGAAGTGGTAAATAGAAAAGTCGGAAAAACATCAGGCAAAGGTAAGAAATAAGGAGAAAGCATATGATAAGCGTTAAAGATAAAAACACTGAAAGAAAAGTGCGTCATAAAAGAGTAAGAAAAAACATCGTTGGCTCATCTTCAAGGCCAAGACTTTGCGTTTACAGAAGTCTAAGCAAAATCTATGCTCAAATTATCGATGACTCAAAAGGTGCTACCCTTGTTTCAGCTTCTTCACTTGATAAAGATATTCAGCCTCTCCTTGCTGGCAAGACAAAGTCAGAACAAGCCAAAATTGTTGGCGAACAACTTGGCAAAAAAGCTGTAAAAGCAAAAATTAATGAAGTGGTTTTTGATCGTGGTGGTTACATTTACACCGGTCGAATTGCATCTTTGGCTGAAGGCGCTAGAAGCGCAGGCTTAAAGTTTTAGGAGGAAGGGGAAATGGAAGAAAAACAAACAAGAAAAGACAAAAAATTTGAACCTAAGCAAAAAGAAACCCGCAGACCTGTTCGCGAAGAAAGCGAATTTGACAAAAAGTTAGTTTGCGTTCGTCGTGTTACAAAGGTTGTTAAAGGCGGAAGGACCCTTCGTTTCTCAGCATTGGTTGTTGTCGGTGATGGAAAAGGTAAGGTTGGCATCGGTATTGGTAAAGCTGCAGAAGTTCCAGCAGCCATTGACAAAGCCACTGGTGAAGCAAAAAAGAGCATGAAGCAAATTAGAATCGTTGATGGAACCATTCCACATGAAACCATTGGAAAATTTGGTTCTTCAGAAATTTTGATGTTGCCTGCTAAACCTGGTACTGGTGTCATCGCTGGTGGTTCAGCACGTGTGGTAATCGAACTCGCTGGCATCAAGGATATTGTTACAAAAATACACGGATCTACCAACAAGATCAATGCTGTTAAAGCAACGATGAATGGACTTGCTTCTCTTAAAACAAGAGAAGAAATCGCGGCGCGTCGTGGCAAAAATCCTGAGGAAATTTAAGGAGGCTCGATCATGGCTGAAAAAACAAAAACAATTAAAGTTACTTGGATAAAAAGCACTATCGGCTTTAACAAGAAACAAGCAAAAATTATAGAGGCGCTTGGCTTCAAAAAACTTGGGCAAACACGCGTTTTGCCTGACAACGCTAGCGTTAGAGGAAGCATTTTCGCCGTTAAGCATCTGCTTAAAGTTGAAGAGTAGTAGGAGGAAGCTATGCAAATAGGAAATCTTAAACCAGCTGACGGGTCAAGAACAAAAAAAGTTAGAATTGGTCGTGGTATCGGCAGCGGTATTGGAAAAACTAGTGGCAGAGGCCAAAAAGGTCAAAACGCTAGAAGTGGCGGTGGAGTAAAAGCAGGATTCGAAGGTGGAAACATTCCTCTTATCCGCAAAATTCCAATTCGCGGATTTAATAATTACAATTTCAGAAAAAGATATTCAACCATTAACGTTGGTGATTTGGAAGTTTTAGAGCCAAACACCGTTGTAGATATTGAATTTCTTTATGAAAATCGTTTCATTGGCAAAATTGAAGAGTACGGCTTGAAAATTTTGGGTGATGGAGAGCTTACAAAACCACTTACGATAAAAGCAAATAAAGTGACAAAGACCGCTAGAGAAAAAATAGAAAAAGCTGGCGGAAAAATAGAGGAGTAAGCGAATGTTTAAAACCATTGTCAATGCTTTCAAAATTAAAGATATAAGAAGAAAGATGTTGCTCACTTTACTTCTTCTTTTAATTTATCGACTTGGTTGTTGGTTGCCAGTTCCGGGGTTCGATATATCTGCAATTTTGGCTGCAGAGAATACTAACCTTTCAGGTGAATTCAGTATTTTCGGCATCATGAACATGATAAGTGGAAATGCTTTACAAAACTGTTCAGTGTTAGCTCTTGGCGTTTCGCCTTATATCACAGCTAGCATAGTTATTCAACTTTTGACGGTTGCTATACCAAAACTTGGAAGGCTTGCAAAACAGGGAGAAGATGGTAAGAAAAAAATCAACCTTTACACTAGAATTGCAGCACTTGTTTTAGCCTTAGCACAAGCCATCGGTATTGTTGTTACTTACAGTGAAGGGCTCGATGTAAACAATGCTCTTTGGGCTGGGGCTCCAACATGGTTGATAGGCGCAGGCGTTGTGCTAATTCTTGTGGCAGGCGGTATGTTTACTGTTTGGCTTGGTGAAAGAATAACCGATTTAGGCATTGGCAACGGCATGAGCCTTTTGATTTTTGTTGGTATTCTTTCTACTTCGGCAGCATCTTTTGCTCAAGCAGTTGTGCTTGTAGGTCAAGACATAACTTACGTTTGGACAATAGTTCTCTATATTGTTGCAGTAATTGCAATTTTCGCATTAATCGTGTTTGTCGATGGAGCGGAAAGAAGAGTCCCTGTTCAATACGCAAAACAAATTAAGGGAAGAAAAATGTATGGAGGACAAAGCACTTTTATTCCTATTAAAGTGAATGGCTCGGGTGTTATGCCAATCATATTCGCAAGTGCACTTTTAACTTTCCCTCAACTAATAATTTCAATTTTTGCTCCAGAGTCAACTTGGTATCAAGAATGGCTTGGAACAGGTTCGTGGTTATATATAGTTTTACTTGCACTATTGATTTTGGCATTTTCATTTTTCTATGCACAGATTACTTTTGACACAGAAGACATCAGCAAAAGAATACAGCAACAAGGCGGATTTATCACAGGGATAAGAGCAGGCAGGCCAACAGCAGATTATCTTAAAAAAATATCACGAAGAATTACATTCTTTGGTGCAATATATTTAGCCCTTATTGCCTTAATACCTTCGCTCGCATTCAAGGCGATTGGCGACAGTGTGGGTTGGGGCATTTTGATCAATGCGTTCAGCTCGACAGGTCTTATGATTTTAGTCAGCGTTGCGCTTGAATTTGACAAACAACTTGAAGCTCAAATGCTTATGCGAAATTATAAAGGCTTTTTAGATTAACACAGCTTTTCCGGTGGGAATGAAAAGTTCCCGCCGTCAAGCATATGTGGCATAATGCCACGCTCACATTTTTAAAAGGATGGATCTAATGAAACTAATTCTCTTAGGCGCTGCTGGAAGTGGCAAAGGAACTATGGCAAAAAAAATTTCCGCAGATTTTAAAGTCCCACAAATATCTACGGGAGATATGTTTAGAGAGATTGCTAAACAAGGCGGTACACTTGGAGAAAAAGTTAAAAAGCTTATGGCTAGTGGGTCACTCATCCCGAATGAAATCACTTTTGAAGTGCTGAAAAAAAGACTTGAAAAGGACGACTGCAAAAATGGTTTTATTTTAGATGGTTTTCCACGTTCATTAGATCAAGCCGAAATGCTTAAAAACGTTACTGATGTTGATGCAGTAATCAGCATAGAACTTCCATTTAGCGAACTTGAAAAAAGATTGGTAAACAGAAGAATATGCAGTTTTTGCGGAGACATTGACAATGTAAGTTACGAGGGTTATACAGGCGATTGTAGAAAATGTGGCAAAAAACTGTTTCAGCGTGATGACGATAAACCTGAGGCAATAAAAAATCGTCTGGAAGTTTATAAAAAAAGCGTAACACCACTTATAAACTTCTACGGTGACAAGGTGATGACAGTTTCTAGCGCTGGTTCGCCAGAAGAAACATATGCACCTGTAAAAACTTTTTTATCAAAATTGGAGGCGAAAGCTTGATTCAATTAACTCAACCAGAAATTTTGTTGATGAGAAAGGCTGGGCAAATAACGAGAGATGCGCTCGATTATGCAAAAACTCTTATTAAACCTGGCATTTCCACGTTAGATCTTGACATTATGATAAAAAAGTTTATAATTAGTTGTGGTGGTTCACCCTCATTCTTGGGTTATGAAGGTTTTCCTGCGAGCATCTGTGCGTCAGTCAATGAAATGGTGGTGCATGGCATTCCTTCTAAAGATGTCGTTTTAAAAGAGGGTGATATAATCAGTATCGATGTTGGAGTGATTTACAAAGGCTACAATGGAGATGCTGCACGAACCTTTCCTGTTGGGAGAATATCCTCAGAAAAAGCAAAACTAATAGAAGTTACAAAGGAGTGCTTTTTTGAGGGAATACGTCATTTGAAAGTTGGGGAAAGACTTGGAAAACTTTCGCATGCCATACAGGTATATGCTGAAAAACATGGTTACAGTGTGGTGCGGGAGCTTGTGGGACATGGCATTGGGAAAAGGATGCATATGAGTCCAAATGTTCCCAACTATGGCAAAGAAACTGACGGGCCGATAGTCGTGGAAAATGTTTGCCTTGCAATAGAACCTATGATAAACTTAGGCAAAAAAGAAATTGCAATGCTACAAGATGGTTGGGGAATAGTAACTCGTGATCACAAACCATCAGCGCACTATGAAAACACGGTTTTGGTTACAAAAAATGGTGTTGAAATTTTGACCTTGTAGGTGAATATGAAAACAGGAGACATCGTTCTAGCTTTAGCTGGAAAAGAAAAAGGCGAAATCTTTGTGGTGATAAAGTTGGAAAACAAATTTGCTTTTATAGCAGATGGAAAACGCATTTCAATTTTTAAACCAAAAAAGAAAAATTTGAAACATATTCAAAAAGTTTCAAAACAATCTTTTTCTGAGAGCCTTATCGCTGAGGCTAATGACATCAAAATTGATGCAGAAATCAGAAAATTTTTAAAATCTCAAAAGGAGACGATATGTCAAAAGAAGATGTAATTGAATTTGAAGGCGTGATCGAAGAGCTTTTGCCTAATTCAACCTTCAAAGTTCGTCTTGTTAATGGTCATGTCATAACTGCTTATATCTCTGGAAAACTTAGAGTGCACTGCATCAGAGTTGTTGAAGGAGACAAAGTAAAAGTCGAAATGAGCCCTTACGATTTAACAAAGGGCAGAATAACTTGGAGAGACAAGGGTTAAGAAGGAGAAAATCATGAAAGTTAGAGCTTCCGTTAAACCTATTTGCGACAAATGCAAAGTGATTAAACGTAATGGAAAAGTTATGGTTATTTGCCCTAAGGACGCCAAACACAAACAAACTCAGGGCTAAAAGTTAAGAATTGGAGGAAAAAAATGGCAAGAATCGCAGGTGTAGACCTACCGAGAGAAAAAAGATTGGAAATAGGACTTACTTACATTTATGGAATAGGCCCTGTTACCGCATCTAAAATTTGTGAAAAAACAAAACTTAGCCCTGATTTGAGAGTTAAGGACTTAACCGATGATCAGGTTGCTAAACTTCGCTCTTACATCGAGCACAATTTAATGGTCGAAGGTGACCTTCGTAAAAAAGTTAGCTTAGACATTAAAAAACTAAATGAAATGGGTTGCTATCGTGGATTGCGTCATCGTAAAGGATTGCCAGTTCGCGGGCAAAACACTCACAACAACGCAAGAACTAGAAAAGGTCCAAAAAAAGTTGTTGCTGGATCATCAAAGAAGGGAAAATAAGAGGAGATAAAAGATGGCAAAAACAAAAGTTACTAAAAAGCCTACTTCTACAAGAGCAAAAACTAGAAGATCAAAAAACATCGCTCATGGACAAGTTCATATCAAGACTTCTTTCAACAATACTATTGTTACATTCTCTGATACTGAAGGCAATGTTCTGTCGTGGTGTTCATCAGGCAAATTAGGCCTTAAAGGCTCGAAAAAAAGCACACCTTTTGCTGCTCAAACTTGCGTTGAAGAAGCTGCAAAAGTGGCTAAAAATCATGGAGTTAATTCCGTGGAAGTTTATGTTAAAGGACCAGGTAGCGGAAGAGAGGCAGCAATTCGTTCGCTTCAAAACTGCGACCTTAATGTGACTCTCATCAAGGACGTTTCACCAATCGCGCACAACGGTTGCAGACCTCCTAAGAAGAGAAGAGTTTAAAAGGAGAAAAGCATATGGCAAGAAGAATTGAACCAGACTGCCGTCAGTGCAGACGCGAAGGGTGCAAACTTTTCCTCAAAGGTGAACGTTGCACTACTAAAAAATGCGCTATGGAAAGACGACCTGTCATTCCTGGTCAACATGGCAACTCAAAAAGAAGAGTTACATTTACTGAATATGGCGCGCAACTTCGCGAAAAACAAAAAATTAAAAGAATTTATGGATTGCTTGAAAACCAGATGCGCTCTTATTATGAAGAAGCTGAAAGAATGCGTGGCGTAACTGGTGAAAACATGCTCTCCCTTATTGAAAGAAGGCTCGACAACGTCGTTTATCGCATGGGAATTGCAGGTAGCAGAAAGCAAGCTCGTCAATTAGTTAATCATGGGTTGATTACAGTAAATGGAAAACGCGTTGACATTGCGTCGTTCATCGTTAAAGCTGGTGATGAGATTTCAATCAAAGAAAGCAAACTCGAAAAACAACCTATTAAGTCAGTTAGGGGCTTGAAAGTTGTTATGCCAAAATGGTTGGAATTTAACACAGAAACTCTTAAAGGTAAAATCTTAGCATTGCCTACAAGAGAAGATATTGATGCAGATTTGCAAGAACGACTTGTAATCGAGCACTATTCGAGATAATGGAGGGATAAAAATTATGATGGAAATGGAAAAACCAAAAATCGTTTGCGAAGAAACAGAAGGAGGAGCATTTGCTCGCTTTACAGTGGAGCCATTGGAAAAAGGTTATGGCATCACACTTGGCAACTGCATGAGAAGAACCCTTCTTTCTTCACTTCCTGGATCAGCACCAATAGCTGTAAGAATTGCAGGTGTTGCTCATGAATTTTCAACAGTTAGAGGAATTACAGAAGATGTTGTTGACATCATATTAAACTTAAAGTCTCTTTATGTTAAAACAAACAATAGTGACCGAAATTTTATCACCTTCCTTCGAATAAGAAAGACTGGGGCTGGAGAGATTACAGCAAAAGATTTCGAACCAAATGACGAGGTTGAAATTCTCAACCCAGACCTTCATATTTGTACGATGGATGACGGCGCTGTGCTTGATATGGACGTTATGATAGGCAACGGCAGAGGATACGTTCCAAGCAATATCAACAAAACAAAATTTGACAACATTGACTTCATTGCAATGGATTCAATCTTTTCACCTGTAAAAAGAGTAAACTTTAATGTGGAAGCCACTCGTGTTGGTCAAAGTGTTGATTTTGATAAGCTCGTTTTAGAAGTTCAAACAAATGGAACGATAAAAGCTACTGAAATTGTCAGTCTTGCTGGAAAGATATTGACAGAACATATTGGCCTTTTTGTTGAACTGTGTGAAGACATGGCAAACGTTGAAATTTTGGTTTCCAAAGAGGAAGACAAGCAAGTTAAGATTTTAGAACTTCCTATTGAAGAAATGGATCTTTCCGTTAGGTCTTACAACTGCTTGAAAAGAGCAGGTGTAAACACGGTTGAGGACATTGTGAAAAAATCGAGGGGCGACATGCTTAAAGTAAAGAATTTAGGCATCAAATCAATTGATGAGGTAATTCAAAAACTTGAAAGTTATGGGCTCTCACTTCGAAAAGACGAAGATTAAAAGGAGAAGACAATGGCTAACGATAAACTCGGCAGACCGTCAAAAGAAAGAGATGCTCTTTTAAGAGGTCAGGTTACAGATCTTTTGTGGCTTGGCAGAATTGAAACTACTTTGGCAAAAGCTAAAGCTGTTAGATCTATAGCTGAAAAACTTTTGACTGTTGCAATTAAAACTTATAAGGACAACGTTACTGTTGAAAAAGACATCAAAGATGAAAAAGGCGTTAAAGTAAGAAAAGAAGTTGTCAACGATGGCCCATCTAAGCTTGCAGCAAGACGCAAAATCATGGCATATGTTTATGACAGGCAAGAACAACGTGGTCAAAAAGAAGCAAAAACTGCATTTGTTGATAGAACAAAAGGGATTAATCATCCACTTCTTGAAAAGATTTTCAACGTTTATGCTCCAAAATATGCAGAACGCGCTGAAAAGCTTGGTCAAGGTGGTGGATATACTAGAATTATTAAGCTTGGCGAGCGAAAAGGTGATGCAAGCGAAATGGCAATCGTTGAGCTTGTTTAATTATTTGACGATTAGAAAAAAATTCTTTCATTCGAAAGAATTTTTTTTGTTGTCCGCCAACTTTTTAAACATGCAATTTTAATGATATTGTTCTAATTTCCAGTTTATTTAATCTGTTTTTAATCATATAAAATAATATGATAAGAAAATATAATGTTTCTTTAAAAAGATATTGTACATTTAAAATTGGTGGCTGTGCAAAAACCATATGTTTTCCTAAGACAGAAAATGAATTTTTAAAAGAGATCTTTTTATGCAAAAATCAATCAAAAAAGTTTTTCATTTTAGGCAATGGAAGCAATGTTTTGTTTCATGATGAAGGATTCGATGGGAAAATAATTTCAACTAGATTATTAAACACGATTTCTGTTTGCGGAGAGAACGAAATCCATTGTGATGCAGGAGTAAATTTAAACGTCTTATGTAGATATTGTGCCGAAAACGGGTTGAAGGGTATTGAAAATTTGTTTGGTATTCCTGGTTCTGTCGGTGGCGCAATAATGATGAATGCGGGAGCATTTGGTTGTGAAATCTGCCAATTTGTAAAAAAAATAAAAATTTTAAAGGATCGAGAAATTATAGAAAAATCACCTACTAATTTTTCTTATAGAAAGGGTCCGCTTGGAAAAGATGAAATCTTATTGTCGGCAACATTTTCATTAGAAAAGGGGATAAAACAAGACATTTTAGCATCACAAAAATTAATTATGGAAAAAAGAAAATCTAGCCAGCCTTATGGTTTGCCATCTGCGGGGAGTGTTTTTAAAAGAGGGAAATATTTCTTACCTGCAAAATTGATAGATGAGTGGGGGCTTAAAGGTTTGAAAAAAGGCGGGGCTATGATATCTGATAAACATGCTGGTTTTATTGTGAATTTTGACAAAGCAAAAAGTGATGACGTGCTATTTTTAATTAATTATGTTGAGGATTATGCAAAAAAAAGAGGATACAACTTTGAAAGAGAACTTGTTGTTGTAAAATAGATATTTTTTTAATATCCTTTACGTTGCTTGCAAAACTTGTGCGAAATTGATATACTAAAATCAATTGAGAGGTTTCTATGATTTTACACGGCGATTATCACACTCATACAATTTATTCAAGACTAAATCATGCAAAAGGCACAATTTTACAAAATGCCACTGTTGCTGCAGAAAAAGGCTTAAAACAAATCGCAATTACTGACCATGGATTTAATCACATGTTTTTTTCATTTAACAGGAAACTTATTCCTCAGGTGCGAGAAGAAATTTTAAACGCTAAAGAAGTTACAGGTGTTGACATATTGTTGGGGGTTGAATCAAATTTGATTTCAACTGATGGACAGGTAGATTTAAAAGAATCAGATTATGATGAATTAGACATAATATTGATGGGTTTTCATAAGCTTGTAAAAACACCAACAATGAAAGACTTTTTACAACTTCAGGCTGTAAATATGCTTTGTTCACCATATAGGGCTAGTGAAAGTAGAATCGCTCGCAACACATCTGCATTCTTAAAAGCATTAGACAAATACCCTATTGACATAATCACTCATTTGAATTTTGGTTGTCCTACTGACACGCTTGCAGTGGCAAAGCTTGCAAAGCAAAAAGGCGTTTTAATCGAACTTAATGGAAAACACATTAATTTCACTGACGATGAAATACTGACAATGGCGGGTGAAGGAGTGAAATTTGTCGTAGATTCTGATGCTCATTCTCCAGAAAGAGTGGGAGAGTGCAACAGGGCGATAAATTTAATTTACAGGCTGAATTTGCCAACAAGTTTAATTGTAAATTTAGACAAGCTTCCATTATTTCAAAAGAAAAGAGGTCAAAATTGAGTTTTTCACGCGAAACAAAATTAGAACTAATAAAAAACTCGACAGAAAATGCTGACACAGCATTTGCATTTTTATCGGGGCTTTTTCATGGATGCGGAGAATTGAGCAAAAGTAGCGATGGAATGCAAATATCTGTTTTGACAGATTTAAACGAACTATACCCATTATTAAACAAACTTTGTCATATGCTCTATGGTGATTTTTTAGAACTTGATGTTGAAGATGATTATGTCATAAATAAAACCACTTATTATCGAATTACTTTTCCCAAAAAAAGTGCGCAACAAATTTTACAAGACTGTGGAATAACAAATGTTGATGGGGGTCAGTTGTCATTAAACTTTGGTATAGACAGCAACATCGTTTGTAGCGATGAGACAAAGAAAGCTTTTATTAGAGGAGCTTATATTGGCTGTGGAACATCTGCGATTAAACTTGGCGAGTCGGAATTGCAAAAAGCAAGTTCAACAGGTTATCACATAGAATTTTCTTCTAAAAATCATGATTTCTTAAGTGATTTGTCAAGTTTATTGTTTGAATTTGGAATAATGTCAAAACTTATTACTAGAAAAAGCACTTATGTGTTATACTTTAAGGAAGCAGAGGCTGTAAAAGATTTGCTGGCTTTGATGGGCGCAAATCAAAGTGTGCTCGCGCTTTCAGTTGAAATAAGTACTCGTGAAAAGCGTAATTTAGTCAACAGACAAGTCAACTGCATAAACGCAAACATATCAAAGACCGTGGACGCTAGTTTAAAGCAAATTTCTGCAATAAACACAATCATTTCAACAATCGGTCTCGATAGTCTAAGTGAAGAATTACAAGAAGTGGCTATGTTAAGGCTAGCCAACCCCGAAGAGAGCCTAGATGAATTACTACAACTTTCATCAATAAAACTTTCAAAAAGTGGCTTAAATCATAGACTTAACAAGCTCTTAAAAATTGCAAAAGAATTAAGTTAGGAGAGATAATGAAAGAATTCGTCCATTTGCATGTTCACACAGAATATAGCTTGCTTGACGGTTTAGCAAGGATAAAAAAGCTTGTAAAAATGACCAAAGAACGTGGCTGGCGTGCAGTTGCTATGACTGATCATGGCAATATGTTTGGAACTATAAAAATGTATGAAGCTTGCATTGAAGCAGGTATAAAGCCTATAATAGGTTGCGAATTTTACATATGTCAAGACCATCTTAACAAAAGCGGACGAGAAGACACGGGGCACTTAATTTTGATTGCTAAAAACAACACAGGTTATCACAACCTTCTGAAATTAATTTCCATTGCTCATGTGGAGGGAATGTACTACAAACCGCGAATAGATTACAAACTTTTAGAAAAATATCATGAAGGAATTATATGCCTTTCAGCTTGTTTGGCGGGTCATCTACAAAAATTTATTTTACAAAGAAGGTTTGACGAGGCGCGTGAGCTTGCCATTTGGTTTAAAAATCTGTTTGGTGATGATTTTTATATTGAAATTCAAAATCACAATTTGCCAGAAGACAAAGAAGTCATTCTTGGGCAGACTAAACTTGCAAAAGAATTGGGCATTAAATTGGTTGCGACAAATGACGTTCACTATTTAAATCGTGAAGACAGTGAATTGCAAGACACCTTGATGTGTGTTGCTATGCATAAATTCGTTGACGAAACTGACAGGCTTAAATTTGCCACTGATGAGTTTTATTATAAAACTTACGAGGAAATGCTGGAAGCTTTGCCTGGTTTTGAAGAGGCCCTTGAAAACACTTTGGAGATTGCTGACAAATGTGATGTTATCATTCAAACAAAATCTATGTTTGAAAATTCAAAGATAGACAGAAAATATGGGCTTCCATCTGGGCAGAATTATATTCCTAATTACATTCCTGAAACAGGAGAGTCCTCATATGAATATTTAAGGCGTATGGCATATGAAGGATTAAAAAAGCTTTATCCAAACATAACGCAAAATCTTCTTGATAGAATGGAAGAAGAACTAGGGCTAATTAAAAAGCAAGGCTTTGTTGAATATTTCTTGATTGTTTGGGACTATATCAATTATGCTCGTCAAAATGGTATTCCAGTAGGGCCAGGACGTGGCTCGGGTGCGGGGAGTTTGGTGGCATATTGCATTGGTATAACGAAAGTTGACCCCATAAAATATAATTTGTTCTTTGAAAGATTTATAAACCCAGAGCGTGTTTCAATGCCCGATTTTGACGTCGATTTTTGTAAAGATAGGCGAAGTGAAGTCATCGAATATGTTAAGAGAAAATATGGCGCCGATCATGTTGCCGGCATAGTAACATTTGGTTCGATGAAAGCAAAAAACGCGTTACGTGATATTGGGCGTGTTTTAAGGGTTCCTCTTGCTGACGTCAATAGACTTGCAAAAGAGATTCCAAACTTTCCACCAGATGGCTTAAAAAAGAACGAACCAGTTTTAAAATATTACTTCGGCAGAGAAGAGGATCCAAAATACGAAAAATTTGTCATTCCAGAATTAAAGCAGGCTTATGAAGACGACCCTCAAATTAAAAAAATGGTGGACATGGCTATAAAGGTTGAAGGCGTGCCACGAAATTGCGGTATGCATGCGGCCGGTGTGCTTATCGCCCCAGAGGCAGTTGACACATTTGTTCCACTCGCAAGAAATGGTGATGAAATAGTTACAGAATTTGACATGATTGAAATAGAGCATCTTGGCCTTTTAAAAATGGATTTTCTTGGGCTAGTAACATTGACTGATATCAAAAAAGCTCTTGATTATGTCAAAGAAAATCATGGCTTAGAAATCGATTTTTACAATATGGAATATGATGATCCAAAGGTTTTTGAGCTTATTTCTGCAGGCAAGACTGACGCAGTGTTTCAACTTGAAAGTGCGGGCATGAAGCGATTTATGAAAGATTTGGGGCCAACTTGCATGGACGATATTATAGCCGGCATTTCTTTATATCGACCAGGACCAATGGATTCAATTCCAGAATTTGTGCGATGTAAAAAAGATCCTAGCGCTGTCAAATATGATGACCCTTGTCTAGAAAGCATATTGGACGTAACTTATGGGTGCATCGTTTATCAAGAACAAGTTATGAAAATCACTCAGGTTATGGCTGGTTTTACACTGGGGCAAGCGGACAACATTCGTAGAATAATGGGTAAAAAACAAGTAGAAAAAATTGCTGCTGAAAGAGTCAAGTTTGTTGATGGATATGATGACGAAAAATCGGGAGTGCACATCCCAGGAGCAGTTAAATTAGGCCATAAAAGAGAGGTCGCAGAAAAGGTTTTCGACAAGATGGCAGAATTTGCAAAATATGCTTTCAACAAATCCCATGCTGCCGCTTATGCTTATCTTGGTTATCAAACCGCTTATTTAAAAACTTATTACGAAGTTGAACTTTTGACAGCTGTTCTTAACAATAGGATAACCAACCTAGATGAAGTAAAAAAATACACAGCTTTTGCTAAAAAAGAGGGCATTGAAGTGCTTGCACCTGATATAAACAAATCAAGAACTTATTTTAAGACAGAAAACGGAAACATCAGGTTTGGACTGGCAGCTTTAAAGGGGGTCGGTTCAACCGTTATAGATGAAATCATAAAGGAAAGAGAAAACGGTGGGGAGTTTAAAAGTTTCGAAGATTTTATTTCTCGTGCTACTATTCCTGTTTTAAACAAACGTGTGCTTGAAAGTTTGATTGTCAGTGGTGCTTTTGATTGTTTTGGAAAATTTAGATCACAACTTATGGCGGTTTACGGAGTTGCTGTTGACAGAGCTATTAGAGATAGCAAAAACAAAAAGACTGGTCAGTTCTCTATGTTTGATTCATTTTCTGAAATGAAAGAAGAATTCAACAGCCTTGATTGGCCAGACATAAAAGAATACAACAAAGAAACGCTATTAAAGTTTGAAAAAGATATTGTAGGGATTTACATCTCAGGGCATCCGCTTGACGATTATATGGATTACTATGAAAAATTCAACCTCACATCTGACATGCTTGCTCCAAAGGAGGAAGAACTAGGAGATGAAGAAAGCGAAGGCTTAGAAGATGAAGCAGTTTACGAACAAGTTTACGATGGTATGAAAGTAACTTGCGGTGGCATTGTAACAGAAAAAAGAAAGATTATGAAAGATGGAAAGGAGATGGCTTTCATAAAACTTGAAGACTTAAATGGAATTATTGAAGTTTCATTATTTGCAAATGTCTATCCAAAATTTAAAACCTTTATCGACGAGGAAGCGCTGATAACAGTAAAAGGTCGAATCTCTATGCGAAATGGCACTCCTAGTGTAACAGCGGAAGAAATAATTCCTTGGAAAAGGAAACATGAAGAATCAAAGCATGAGCAGGATCAAAAATTATACTTAAAACTTGACACAAAAGACATCGATCTTTTCACAAAAGTTACTTCTGTTTTAAAGTCATATCCAGGTGACACAGAGGTAGTTATAAAATGCACATCAACAAACAGGCCTTTTGCCTTTCGTCAAAAAGTGCAAACGGGAAATTATCTGTTAAATGAACTTTATGGTTTGCTCGGAGTTGACAACGTCAAGGTTTGGGCACCAAAAAATATGTAGTTATATAAAAGGAGAGAAATATGAAAGTTTTAATTTTGGCAAGTGGTGGAGATGCGCCTGGAATGAATAAATTCATTTCAAAACTCGCTCAACATTTTGGGAAGGATCTTTATGCGTGCAAAAGGGGCTTTAGAGGACTTTATGAAAATGAAATTTATCCAATAAAATACTTCGACACTTTAAAACATGCAAACAGTGCAGGATGTTGCATTACTTCCGCAAGATTTCCAGAGTTTAAAGAAAAAGACGTCTTTAAAAAGGCTGTTGAAAATGCAAAAGCATATGATGCTGTTGTTGTGCTTGGTGGGAATGGTTCTCAAAAAGCGGTTGTCGAAATGGAGAAAGCTGGAGTTAAAGCGGTGTTCGTTCCATGTACAATAGATAATGATGTTGAAGAAAATGATTATTCTATTGGCTTTGACACAGCCGTTGAAAGTGTTTGTTACGTCTACAACAATGTTATGCCTAGCATGGAGGCCTTTTCACGAAGTTGTGTTTTTGTAACGATGGGAAGACACAGTGGAAACATAGCAAAAACTGCAGCTAGACTCGTAAAACCAGACATTGTTATAGCGGAAGAAAGTCAACTCGACGAAGAAAAAATCATAGAAGCAATTAAAAAAAATTATTCAAAAGAAAAATCTACTTCTATAATTCTGCGAGAAAACATTGTTGATGTCAACAAATTGTGTAAAACGATAAGTGAAAAGATTAAACCTGCGGAAATACGGGCTTTTGTTGTTGGTTATTTACAAAGAGGATCGAAACCAACTTCTCGCGAACTAAGAATTGCTTATCAATTTGCTCTTGCCACAATTAAAGCAATAAGAATTAAAAAACTGCCTATTGCCGTCCTAATGGAAGGTGGTAAAATCATTCTTAAAAGAATTTGATTTTGGATTTGTAAAATTATGTAAAACCGTTGACAAATTTTGGTGATTGTGATATATTTACTTAGTCGCCAAAATGCGTGCGGGTGTAGTTCAGTGGTAGAACCCCAGCCTTCCAAGCTGGTTGCGAGGGTCCGATTCCCTTCACCCGCTCCAACGGGCTTCCATAGCTCAGCTGGATAGAGCAATGCCCTTCTAAGGCAGAGGTCGAAGGTTCGAATCCTTCTGGGAGCACCATATGGTGGTCGTAGTTCAGTTGGCAGAACGCTAGATTGTGGCTCTAGAGGTCAAGGGTTCGATCCCCTTCGATCACCCCATATTTAATTTGACGCCACTTGATGGGGTGTCGCCAAGCGGTAAGGCATTGGACTCTGACTCCAACATTCGTAGGTTCAAATCCTACCACCCCAGCCAATGCAAATTACTGCAGTGAAATTTGCACATATTTATTACCGAAGATGGTCCACTAGCTCAGTCGGTAGAGCACTTGACTTTTAATCAAGGGGTCCCGGGTTCGAGCCCCGGGTGGGCCACCAAATGCATGGCATTTTGCCCACCCGGTGCTTGCAAAGTTTTTCAAACTTTGCTCCGCATCCTGCGGACGAACCCGGAACGTCCCGGTCGAAATCTCGAGCAAGGGAGCGTGCGTGAGATTTGGCCATTCGCAAAATCTCCTCCGGACCTTTTGCTCATAGATAACGTCGTGGCGATCAAAATTGACTTTTTACTTTAAATTAAATTGATGGGGTGTCGCCAAGTGGTAAGGCACAAGACTTTGACTCTTGCATTCGTAGGTTCAAATCCTGCCACCCCAGCCATACTCGGTTTGTCCGAGTTTTTTTATTTGCAGGATTTGAACCTACGGTTCACCCCTTCGGGCGGGGAATAAAGCGAGTTTATTCCCGTCTTTGGCTAAAAACTTGCACACAGGCAAGTTTTCTTAACGCGTCGACCCTGCCACCCCAGCTTTTGCTCGGTTTGTCCGAGTTTTTTTTATTTGCAGAAGATGAGAATACGCTTAATATACAAATGTTTATTATAGACAATGATTATTTCTACTGTAATCTTAAATTAATCATTTCTAAATATTAACATTTATATAATATTTTTTCAATTTTACATTATTTATTTTTAATAATAAAATTTAAAAATAATGGTAAAAATATCGCAAAATTATTTTGAAAAAACTAGCGATTTTTGTATACTACTTAGGTAACACAAAAAAGGAGATTTTTATGAAAAAATTTGTTTATGCATTCAAAGAAGCTGATGGGAAAAACAAAGCGCTTTTTGGCGGTAAAGGGGCTAACCTTGCTGAAATGACAAAACTTGGAATGCCTGTGCCACAAGGTTTTATTGTTACCACTGAAGCTTGCACTCAATACTATAATGATGGAAGAAAAATCAATGATGGAATTATCAATCAAATCAATTCCAAACTCAGTGAACTCGAAAAAATCACTGGAAAGAAATTTGGAGACAAGAAAAATCCACTTCTCGTTTCTGTTCGTTCTGGGGCAAGGGTTTCAATGCCAGGTATGATGGACACAATCTTAAACTTAGGACTCAACGATGAAGTTGTTGAAGGACTTGCTGCTTTAACAGGAAATCCAAGATTTGCTTATGACTCTTACAGAAGATTTATTCAAATGTTTTCTGACGTCGTAATGATGCAAGACAAATCTAAATATGAAAGAATTCTTGACAGCATTAAGGAGAAAAAACATGTTCAATTTGACAAAGACCTCTCTGCTGATGACTTAAAGGAAATCGTAAAACTTTTTAAGGATCTTTACAAGAAAGGGCTTGGCAAAGAGTTCCCACAAGACCCAAAAGTTCAATTAATTGAAGCTGTTAAAGCTGTGTTTAGATCATGGGATAATGACAGAGCAAATGTTTACAGAAGAATGCATGACATTCCTTATGAATGGGGGACAGCTGTCAACGTTCAATCCATGGTGTTTGGCAACATGGGAGATGATTGCGGAACAGGTGTTGCTTTTAGCCGTAACCCTGCAACAGGTGAAAATGAGTTTTATGGTGAATACCTTATGAACGCACAAGGCGAAGATGTCGTTGCGGGAATAAGAACACCTATGCCTATTTCAGAACTTAAAAAGCAAAATCCAGCTGTTTACAAACAATTTGTGGATATAGCTAAAAAACTTGAACAGCACAATCATGACATGCAGGACATGGAGTTTACTATCGAGAAAGGCAAACTTTACATGCTTCAAACTAGAAATGGTAAGAGAACAGCAAAGGCAGCTTTAAAAATAGCCGTTGATTTAGTTCACGAAAAAATGATTTCTGAAAAAGAAGCACTCACTATGATTGATCCAAAACAATTGGACGCATTGTTGCACCCTCAATTTGAAGCTGCTGCGCTTAAAAAAGCAAAAGTTTTGGCAGAAGCGCTTCCAGCTTCTCCTGGAGCTGCTTGTGGAAAAATTTGCTTTACAGCAGAGCGTGCAAAAGAGATGGCTGCGAAGAAAGAAAAAGTTGTGTTGGTTCGTTTAGAGACCTCTCCAGAGGACATCGAAGGAATGGCAGCTTCTCAAGGAATTTTGACAGCACGTGGCGGAATGACATCTCATGCAGCCGTTGTTGCTCGTGGTATGGGAACAGCTTGCGTTGCAGGTTGCAGTGCCATAAAGTTTGCTGATGATGAAAAGTCATTTACTTTGCGCGGAAAAACATTTAAAGAAGGTGATTTGCTTTCTTTTGACGGTTCTACTGGTAAAATTTATGACGGTGCCGTTGCCACAGAACCAGCAAAAATTTCAGGCGAATTTGCAACAATTATGCAATGGGCGGACAAGTATCGCAAACTTCAAGTTCGCACAAATGCTGACAACCCAAGAGATGCAAAAGTTGCGTTTGATTTCGGGGCAGAAGGTATTGGACTTTGCAGAACAGAACATATGTTCTTTGAAACTGACAGAATTATGGCAGTTCGCGAAATGATTGTAGCAACAACAGTCGAAGAGAGAAAGAAGGCGTTAGCAAAACTTCTTCCTATGCAAAAGAAAGACTTTAAAGGTCTTTATACAGCTATGCAAGGCAAACCTGTTACAATTAGATTTTTGGATCCACCTCTTCATGAGTTTTTGCCTCATACTGATGATGAAATTAAAGCTCTCGCAAAAGAAATGGGCTTGTCTTTTGCAAGCTTGAAACAGACGGTCGTTGGATTGCATGAATTTAACCCTATGATGGGACATCGTGGTCTTCGTCTTGCAGTAACATATCCAGAAATCGCAGAGATGCAAACACAAGCAGTTATTGAAGCAGCTATTGAAGTTAAGAAAAGCAAAGGCTATGACATTGTGCCTGAAATAATGATTCCACTTACTTGTGATGCAAAAGAGTTTAAATATGTTCGTGATATAGTTGCTAAAAAGGCTGACGAAATTATTGCGAAGAAAAAAGCTGATCTTCACTACAAGATTGGAACTATGATAGAAATTCCTAGAGCTGCTCTTACAGCAGACGAAATCGCGAAAACGGCAGAATTCTTCTCTTTTGGAACAAATGATTTAACACAAATGACTTACGGATTTAGTCGTGATGATGCAGCAAAATTTTTGGATGTTTACTATCAAAAGAAGATTTTTGAAAGCGATCCATTTGCAAGATTAGATCAAAATGGTGTTGGAAAACTTGTAAAAATGGCGGCAGACCTTGGCAGAAGCACAAGACCTGACATTAAACTTGGAATTTGTGGCGAACATGGTGGTGATCCATCAAGTGTTGAATTCTGCCACAACGCAGGATTGAATTATGTTTCTTGTTCACCTTTCCGTGTTCCTATTGCCAGACTTGCTGCAGCACAAGCAAACATTAAAAATCCTAGAAAATAAATAAAAATACTGACTAAAAAGTCAGTATTTTTTTATTTTTAAAGTAATTTGTTAAATTTTTTATGCATTTTTATGTTAAAAATTTTTACTTTTTTCTTTTTTTTAAACTTTTACATCATTTTTATGCTTTACTTTTTTTAATGTTTGTGTTAAAATATTCAAGTAAATTTATTTTTGAGGTGAATATTATGATGATAGAACCGCCAATTGATGATTTGGTTAGAAACGCTGGAGGAAACAGATATGTGCTTTGCACAATTATAACAAAAAGAGCTAAAGAAATCGCAACCGTGCACAGATTGGAGCTCGAAAATATGGACAAGAAGGCTATTAGTCTTGCTTGTGAAGAAGTGTTTCAAAAGAAAGTTGTGCCAAGTCATGTCTAATTTTTGTTTTAAACTTTCTAAAATTTAACAAGGTTTTTTAGGATTTACAATTTTTGTGTTTTATGTTATAATTCTATTGCTGAAAAGCAATAGATTTTTTTAAGGATTTTATGTTTGCATCTGTTATTATTGATCAGGACACAAAGGCACTAGACAAAGTCTTCGATTATCGTGTGCCACCTGATATAAAAATTCAAAAGGGAGATCGCGTTTTAGTTTCATTTGGTGCTAGAATGATGCAAGGGTTTGTTGTTGACTTAAAAGAAAACACCTCTTTTGATGAAAAGAAAGTAAAAGACATAGTTGCAAAACTAGATGATGAACCTATCATAAAATCGGAAATGTTAAGCTTAATGAATTTCATGTGCAACAAATTTCATTTAAGACTGACAAGTGTTTTAAAACTTTTTGTTCCAAGTGAAATTAGGGAAGGAAAAGTTCGTGAATTGTTTATAAGATGGGCAACACTTTCGAAAAACTTTTCACCAGAGCTATTGAAAAATGCAAAAGTCCAAAAAAGAATTGTTGAAGCTTTATTAGAAATTCCTAAAATCAAATTATCGGATTTAAAAAAACAGTTTGGACAAAGTGCGGTCAATGCTTTGTTAGAAAAAGGAATTGTTAAAGTCGAATTAGAAAGATGTTTAAGGAAGCCAGCTTCAATTCAAAAAGAAGAGAAAAAGGTTGTTTTAAATGATTCGCAAAAAAATGCTGTGCAGTCTGTAGGGGGAAACGGCATTTATCTTTTACATGGTGTTACCGGAAGTGGAAAAACTGAAGTTTATATGAATTTGATTTCACGTGTTTTAGAAAAAGGCAAGAATGCAATTATGCTTGTGCCAGAAATATCTCTGACGCCTCAGGTAATGGCCAACTTTAAATCTAGATTTGGAGATAATGTTGCGGTTTTGCACAGCAGTCTTTCGGCGGGGGAAAGATTTGATGAGTGGAAACGTTTGTTTTCAGGAGAGGCAAGTGTGGCGGTTGGTGCTCGTTCGGCTATTTTTGCGCCACTTGACAAAGTCGGCATAATAATCATTGATGAGCAACATGAACAATCTTACATATCTGAGTCAAATCCAAGATATGACACTTTTGAGATTGCCAAATTTCGGGCGGAATATAATAATTGCCCGCTTGTTGTAGGCAGTGCAACTCCGAGTGTAGACATTTATGAGCAGGCAAAACAAGGGAAAGTTAAATTGATTGAAATGCCAAAGAGAGCGAATGGCAAGGAGTTGCCTAAAATACAAATTGTGGACATGATGAATGAGCTTAGAGCGGGCAACTCCGGAATATTTTCATCTCAATTAATTTCAGATTTAGCAAATGTTGTAAACGAAAAAAAGCAGGCCATGATTTTTATTAACAGACGAGGCTTTTCTTCTTTTATGATGTGTAGAGAGTGTGGATACGTTGCGAAATGTCAATCTTGTGACGTAAACCTTGTTTATCATCGCGAAGACAACAGATTGAAATGTCATTATTGTGGAAAACAGTACAAGGCTCTTGATCGGTGTCCAAATTGTGGTTCCGATAAAATTAAGCAGGGCGCAGTGGGGACTGAACGAGTTGTAAGCGAATTAAAAGAGATCTTTCCAGACGTTAAAATTTTGCGAATGGACAATGACACAACTTCAAGAAAAAACGGGCACGAAAAGATTTTGAGTGAATTTCGGGAGAGTAAACCTGCCATATTGGTGGGGACACAAATGATTGCAAAAGGGCATGATTTTGAAGACGTTGTTTTGGTTGGAATAATAGATGCCGATCAAAGTTTGTATCGTGGTGATTATAGAAGTACTGAAAGATGTTTTCAACTTATTACGCAAGTTTCAGGTAGAGCTGGTAGAAGCAAAAGTGAAGGTAAGGTTGTTTTGCAAACTTATTCGCCAAGACATTACGTTTACAGATTTGCAGCTAATTATGATTACAAAGGTTTTTTTAAAAAGGAAGAAAATTTAAGAAAAACTGCTGTCTTTCCACCTTTTTCTAAAATTATTCGTATTTTATTTGCTCACCCAGATGAAAATGTTGTTCGCGATGAACTTAAATTGTGTTATAATAAACTATTAAAAGTGCGGGAGAAATATTTTGATGACATAATATACATGGACGCAATGAAATCACCAATTAAGAAGATCAAAAATTCTTATAGATATCAAGTCGTAATACGTTTGCTGTTGACAAATAGCGATGAGATAGAAAATGAAATTTTTAAATGTACTGACCAAAATTTAAAGTCTAGTGTGTTTTTTGAAGTCAATCCAGAAAGCATGAGTTAAGGAGAAAATATGGCTAAAAGAAAAGTTTTAAAGTATGGAGACGAAAGATTAAGGAAGATTGCAAAACCTGTCACTGATTTCGATGACGACCTTTTTGAATTGTTAGAAGATATGCGTGATACGATGTATGCCAATAATGGCATGGGACTTGCAGCAACACAAGTGGGAGTTTTTAAAAGGGTTGTTATAATGGATCTTGGTGGAAGTTTTTATGAGCTGATTAATCCTGAAATAATTGCCAGTGAAGGGGAGCAAGAGGAAGAAGAAGGGTGTTTGAGCGTTCCAAATTTTTCGGACATCGTAAAAAGACCTGCAAAGCTTACTGTAAAGGCAAAGGACAGATATGGTTATAATATTGAAATAAGCGGAGAAAAGTATTTCGCACGATGTGCAAGCCATGAAATAGATCATTTGAATGGGATACTTTATGTCGATAAAAGTAAAAATAATGAAAAATATTTTAAAAAGTATGGTAAAAAATGAAAATTTTGTTTTTGGGTTCGCCACAGTTTGCTAGAAACGTTTTGGAAAGTTTGTATGAAGCGAGGCATGAAATCGTCGCTGTCATTTGTCAACCAGATCGCAAAGCTGATCGTGGAGGCAAGATGCATATGCCAGAAGCAAAAGTGTTTGCATTAGAAAAAGGGATCAAGGTATTACAATTTGAAAAAGTCAATCAGCATGTTGAAGAAATCAAGAAATTAGATTTTGATCTTTTTGTTACTGCATCATTTGGACAAATATTGTCGCGAGAATTTTTAAATCTTGGGTTTGGCATAAATGTTCATCCATCACTTTTGCCCGATTTAAGAGGCGCTACACCTATCCAGACCGCGCTTATGCAAAATCGAAAATTTACTGGCGTTACAATTCAGCGCATGGTTTATGAAATGGACGCGGGAGATGTTCTTGAACAGCAACGTGTTGAAATTGATGATGACGACGATTATGTGTCGTTAGAAACAAAATTGTCAAAGATTAGTTGTGAATTGTTGTTAAAGGCACTTGATAAAGTTAAAAATCAAAAAGTTGTCTTTCATAAACAGATAGGAGAGCCTACTTTTACGAAATTGATAAAAAAAGAAGATGGCTTTTTAGATTTTTATGATGAGGCCGACAAAATATACGGCAAGGTGCGTGGGTTGGCTCACAATCCTGGATGTTTTTTCTTCTTAGACAAAAATCGAATAAAGGTTTTAAAAGCGAAACTTTCAGAAAAAAAATGTGATGAAAACACTGTTTTAGACGAGAAGAAAAGTTTTGTGATAGGTTGCAAAAACGGAGCTGTCGAGATTTTAGAATTAATCTCGCCAACAGGGAAAAAGATGAGTGGCAATGCATTCTTAAATGGATATCATGGCTTGTTGAAGGTGAATGATGCTTCTTGATTTTGATAAGAACCAAACAATTGAATATGTTAAGCAGTTGGGGGAGCCGGCGTTCAGAGGTGGACAACTTTTTGATGCACTTTTGCAGGCAAAAAATCTTGAAGAAATTTCAAATCTTTCAGCTTCTTTTAAAAATAAGATTGCAAAAGATTATCCTTGTTTTTGTATTTTAAGGAAATTAAAAAGTGTGGATGGCACGACAAAATACATTTTTAGATTTTCTGACGGAGAAATCGTTGAAGGCGTTTTCATGCAATATAAATATGGCAACACTCTTTGTGTTTCAACTCAAGTTGGCTGTCGCATGGGATGTGCTTTTTGCGCGTCGGGGATGAACGGACTTAAGAGAAACCTTAGCGCCGGAGAGATCTTACAACAGGTGTTGTGTGTTAACAGGGACCAAGGCGGAAATGTAAAAAATCGAAAAGTGACCAACATTGTCTTAATGGGAATGGGAGAACCACTTGATAATTATGAAAATGTCACAAAATTTCTTAAACTCGTTTCGTCCAATGAAGGTATAAACATTAGTCAAAGGAATATCACTTTGTCAACCTGCGGGCTTGTGCCAAAAATTTATCAGTTGGCTGATGACGGTTTTTGCGTAAATCTCACAATTTCTTTACATTCGACAAGTGATGAAAAAAGGCGAAAAATTATGCCTATTGCAAAAGCTTATTCGATTGAGCAAATCATAAAAGCATGTAAATATTATTTTGAAAAAACTGGACGGAGATTTGCGTTTGAATATGCTCTTGTTGCAGGTGAAAACGACAGTTTAAAAGATGCTGACGAGTTGGCTTCGCTTTTGAAAGGGTTGCCATGTCTAGTAAATCTTATTCCTCTAAATTATGTCAAAGAAAAAAATTTGTTGGGATCAGATGAAAAACGAGTAAAATTGTTTTTAGATAGACTTCTTTCATGCAAAATTAATGCTACTAAAAGAAGGACTATGGGCGCGGATATAAGTGGCGCCTGTGGACAACTTAGAAGACAAGTTATGGCGGAGGAGTCATGAAAACGGGTCTAGTAGTAAAGAAAAATGCCAATTTATTTTTCATCGGTGATGAAGCTTTTTTGGCAAGAAAAAATTTGAAAAATGATGGAATCTTTGTTGGAGACGTCGTTGAGTACGATGAAAAACAAAAAACGATTGAAAAGGTTTTGCCTCGTAAAAACTTGCTAGTCAGACCTCCAATAGCAAACCTTGACAAAATGTTTATTGTATTAGCAAGCACACCTAAGCCAGACTTTTATTTAATCGACAAATTGATTACGTTTTGTAAGGCAAATGACATAAGTCCTGTTCTGATAGTCAACAAAAAAGACATATTGAATGAAGATTTAAAAAAAGATTTGCAAAAAACTTATAAAAATGTTCTTCCAATTTGTTTTGTTAGCGCGAAAGATGAAGATGTAAAACAAATTTTGAAACACGTAAAAGGCGTTTGTGCTTTTGCAGGGCAAAGCGCAGTTGGAAAGTCATCACTAATAAATGCAATTTTAGGTGAACAACGAGAAAAAATAGGAGAACTTTCAGTTAAAACTGACAGAGGCAAACAGACCACAAGAATGGTAACTTTATATAATGTCGGTAAAAATGATTATATGGCAGATACAGCGGGTTTTTCAAAACTTGATGAAAGTCTTATTGATGTTGACAAAAATTTGCTAGACAGGTGTTTTGATGAGTTTGCTCAATTTATTGACGAGTGTGAATATGCTTCTTGCAATCATATTGCAGAAAAAAAATGTGGCGTTAAAAGTGCGTTAAATTTTGGGAAAATTGATAAGAAAAGATATAATAGTTATGTAAAGTTGTTTAATGCTTTGAACAGCAAGGGGAGATAATATGAAGAAGAAGGTTGACATTTCTGTTTCCACAGATCCAATAAATAGCATTCAGGAGATAATTGAATATGCACGTTTCATGCAAGACAAAGCTGATATGCTTCATTGCGATATCATGGATGGAAAATTTGTTGAAAAACAAAATTTTGATGAGGAACTTGTTAAAAATATTAATGATTCAAGTTTGATAATGTTGGATGTACATCTTATGGTGGACGAGCCAAAAGATTTGGTAAAAAAATATGTTGAAGCAGGTGCGAACATTATCACGGTGCATTATGAAGCATTTAAAAATAAAAGCGATATAATTGGCACCTTAAATTTTATTAAGTCAAAAAAGTGCTTATGCGGATTAAGTTTTAAACCAAAGACGCAAATACAAGAAATAAAAAACTTTTTATATGGCACTGATATTGTTTTGGTTATGTCGGTCGAGCCAGGTGCAAGTGGACAAAAATTACAAACAGACGTTTACAAAAAATTGTCGCAATTAAACGAGTTTAGGACAGAAAACAGGTTAAATTTTAAAATAGAAGTTGATGGTGGAGTCAATGATCAAAATTGCAAACTTCTTGCAGAATTTGGAGCGGACATTCTTGTTAGTGGCAGTTTTGTTTACAATTCGTCGGACAAAAATAATGCTATAAAAAAATTAAAGTGCCAAAAATAAAACGCTTTTTAAAAGCGTTTTTATATTTTATTTTTAATTATATTTTTGTATTTTATTATTTATTATAATCTAAAATATATTAATGTTTTGTGGATATCATTTTAAAGTATTAATAAAACATTTCATATTTGTTTATTTTTTGTTTTCTTCTTAAAAGCACTGAAATTACTATGCAAAAAGGAGTTAGAGCAAGAAGAAGTAAAAAGACTGTAAATATTGTCTGATAGTTTAAAACGATGCTGATTACTAAAGTTATTATTAATCTACCCAAATAAGAGCCAATTGAAGTAATCTGTAACAATGTTTGTCGTTTTGTCAGGCCATTGCTGTTCATAACAAAATCTTCTCGTATCAAGTTGAACGGGTCTCTTGAAGAGTAAAGCAATGCAATTCCAATTCCCATTATGATTAATGCGGTTGTGCCTGCGGACAAAATACCTCCAAGCCCCAGCATTAAAGCTCCTATTGAACATAATGATATGACAATATAGATCGAATTAAATCTCAATTTTTCATATATAAATCCAAAAGCGAATGCAGTGATAGCTCTTAAAAAATAAGCTATCAAGCAAACTGTTGTTATCGTTACTGTAGAAAAATTTAACTCTTGAAATGGTAATTTTGCTATATCCATTCCTCCAGCAACAAAACCGTAAAAGAATATTGCAAAGAAAAACAATAGCCATGTTGTCCTATATTTAAATAGTTTAAAGAATTCAAATTTTTCAATTTTAACATTATGAGGAGGCAAATTGTTTGCTTTTTTAAATGATTCTTTTTCATTTTTTACAAAGAACGATAAAATTAACATTATTAACATAATAACACAACTTGCTACTATTGGTGAGTATGGCCATAGATCAAACATAAATCCAGATAGAATAGTGGAAATGGCATTTACAAATGTCCATATAAATTTGGAAATGCTCGTGTGTTTTGAATAATCTTTACTAAGACCATACATTTTTAGGTTGTCTTTTAGAATTTTTGAATCGCTGGAATTTTTTAATGCCATTCCAAACATAAAAACAGGTTGTGAAATGTAGATTACAATGGGATCAAACACCATCATGACGGCTGAAATTAAAAATAAAGCAGTCCCCAGTTGCGTTGAGCGCACCGTTCCAATTTTTCTTACTAATCTGACTGTTGGCAAACAAATTAAAATGTAACTCAATGATGCAATTGTCGCAATTAAAGAAATTTGTGAAAAAGACATCATCTTTACTTCACTGTAAAAAATGCTGTCAATTGCATAAATAAAAAACCAATCGGCTGTTAGCCCTCGATAAATGCTAAAAAGCAAAGCTTTTCTTTTGTTGATCTTTACAGATTCATTCATAAGAAAATTATAGCAACAAAATTTTTAAAATCAAAACAAAACAGGTGAATTTTTTATTTAACTGCTTTGAATTGTTATATTTCCACATAGCACGTCAAAATAAGAAAATGTTTGCAATGGCTGTTTAACTCCTTTTATCTTTACCGTGAAAACACTAGGGTAGACATCTGCTACGGTTGCACTGACATTGTCAAACTTTTTTCTTCCGCGATTTATGCTCATTTCTATTTCCATGCCTTTTAATGAGGCAATCTTTTCTTTAACATTTAACAACTGATCGGTGGGTCTTTTCATTTTTACCTCGCTTGACATGATTGTTGACAAAAAAATAATTTTTTAAACATTTGGAATACTTGGCATTTTTCATTAATAGAATACTAGCGTAAACAAAATTTAGGGGGAAATATATGTCGTTTGAATCAAATAATTTTAAGGTTGTTAGAAAGACGCACCTACCAAAAGGCGAAATTAGCGTCAATTGCGTCGTAAACGCTGATGGAGAAATAGCTAGGGTGCAAGCGGTTTCTATCTTTGCAACTGATGACAATCAAGAGGTAAGCGAGGGTAACGTTAGTTTTACGGGACATGTAGACATCTGCATGATTTACAGCCTTGAAAACGGCGAAGTAGCCAGTGCTTTTTCATCGTGCCCAATATCATCAAAATTCGCCGATGATTCAATTCGCGCTGGAGAAAAAGCAATAATAAAATTGAGAGTTATTGACTACAACATTGATTCCGTTTCTGGCTCAGAAGCTAGAATAAGCATTACACTTGAGCAATCCGGCATTTTGATCTCGAGCGAACAAATCAATGCTTTGTCGACAGCAGACGACGATGTTTGTGTCAAAGAAGAAGACATATCCGTTGTAAGATTTATTGGGAGTGCAACAAGTCAAGCAAACGAGACGTTAGAACATTCTCATAGGCAAAAAGTTAAAAAGGTTTTAGGGACAGAGACAGGGGTCATTGTCAAAAATACGGAAGCTGGTATAAACTTTGTCTCTGTTAGTGGCGATATTTTTACAAAAGTTTTGTTTATTGATGAGGATGATAGATTTGATTCAGTTCAACTTTATGATTCATTCAAAGAGGAATTAGAGATTGAAGGAGCGACGAGAGAGAGTTTAGTTGAAGCCTTCGCAAAAATTTTAAATTCTGATGTAAAAGTTGAAGTTGAAGATGAAGATAGAGGAACAAAAATAATAATAAACGTACCATTTAGCATTACTGCGCTCGCTTATGAGGAAATTTCCATTAAAACCATAGAAGATTTATATAGTTTAACTCATGAAATGGAAGTTTCTACTGAGAGCTTCAACATGTCAAAATTATTGCCTTTGGAATTTGTTGATGGCAAAATAGATGGTTCATTAACATTGGATGAAAGCCAACCTCGTGTTGATAAAATACTATTCACATTTGGAAGTTCGGCAGAAATTACAAACGCCTCAGTACAAAATGGCGAGATTACTATTGATGGCATAGCAAAAACATGTGTTGTGTATTTAAATGATGAGAGCAGTTCGATTAGCTCTGTCGAAATTGAAGTTCCTTTTTCTATTTCCGACAAAACAAAAGCAAATGATGAGACGATGTTGAATGTTGATGCGGTATTGACAGATGTTGATGTCGTTGTCAAAAAAGGAAGAGAGCTTTTCTTCGATGCAAAAATTAAAGCTATTGTTTCATTGAGTGATGACGATGTGTCTGCGGTGATATCTTCTGCTGATATTGGAGAGAAATTGCCTGACCCTGATTGTGCAATGCAAGTAGTGTTTGCTAAAGAGGGCGACACGCTTTGGGATGTTGCAAAATCTAGCAGAGTTAGAGAAAGTGATGTGGCTAGGCAAAACCCAGAATTGTCTTTTCCATTGCAATCGAATAGCGACGTTTTGATATTTTATCAAAAAGCCAAATAACAAAATAACTTAAAAAAACCTTAAAATTTTAAAAAAAAAGCGACTTTAAAACTTATTTCCAGTCAAAACTCCTTTTTGAAAAGGGAGTTTTTTTATGAAATGGATTGTTTGTATAATTTCAGTTTTCATTTTAGGAGCCTTAATGGCTTGTGCACCACTGTTTACACAAGAAAACCAAACAGAATATTTACGAATACACATTCGCGCAAACTCTAATTCAGTGGATGACCAAAGAGTTAAATATTTGGTTAAAGATGCGATAGTGGAAAGTCTCATACCATTGTTAAGCGAAGCTAAAACGAAAGAAGAAGCAAAAAACATTATTGAAAACAACATTTCATATCTAAATGCAGTTGCAGATGCAGTGCTTGAAAGCGAAGGTTTTGACTATCAAGGCAAAACGCGCATTGCCACAGAAAAATTTCCAACTCGCGTGTATGATGACATAACACTTCCTGCTGGTGAATATGAAGCAGTAATTTTAGATTTAGGTTCTGGCGAAGGCGACAATTGGTGGTGCCTAGTGTATCCGGCATTTTGTTTTACAAAAAGTGAAAATTCGACAAATTATGTTTATATTTCAAAAATTTGGGAAATAATTAATAGTGTAACTTAATTTTTTTGTGTTAAGTTAATTGCAATATCAAGGGGGAAAAATGAAAACAAAAATCATGTCGCTTGCTTTGGGCGTCATCATGCTAGCTTCACCTGTAGCGTTTGCTAAGACAACATTGGGAGGTTCGGATAGGATAGGTGTCTGCGTTGCCACAACGGTTTCTGAAAACAAAGCAATTCAACAAAAACTTAAAGAACTCGGCTATTATAAAGGTAGTGTTGATGGCGTTTATGGACAAGGAACGAGGAGTGCCGTTATTGCTTTTCAAAAAGCAAATGGCCTAACAGCTGATGGAATAGTAGGGCCAAAAACCGCATCAGCACTTGGCGTTACTTTAAATTCAGAAGAAGTCGCGCAATCAGGGAGCGATCTTTACTTACTTGCAAAATGTGTTTATTCAGAAGCTAGAGGCGAGCCATACGAAGGGCAAGTTGCTGTCGCAGCAGTTGTTTTAAACAGGGTAGAAAGTCCACAATTTCCAAATACAATAGCGGAGGTGATTTATCAGCCTTGGGCATTTACCGCAGTGCATGACGGACAGATAAACCTCGAGCCAAACAGCACAGCATATAGTGCAGCAAAAGATGCTATGAATGGTTGGGATCCTACATATGGTTGTCTTTATTATTACAACCCTACGACAGCGACAAGCGAGTGGATATTTTCAAGAACTACTGTTGTAACAATAGGCAAACACGTTTTTGCAATATAGGAGGATTTAAATGAAAAAAGAAAAAGACATTTTGGCTAGTGAGCCTAAAAGAAAAAAATATTCAAAAAAAGTTGTTATAGGTTTGTCAATTGCGACAGCAGTTTTAGGAATTTCAACTGTTTGCTTGGCGGTTGCATTTGGGACAAGCGAATCACAAAGAATGAATTACGAAGTTCAACTTGAAAATGTTTATCAAAAAAACATGTATGATCTTGTTGAAAGCGTAAACAATGTTGAAACAAAATTAAGCAAAGTGCTTGCATCCAACAGCCCTACATATCAAAAAAAGATGTTAAGTGAAATTGCTTCAAATTCAAAGCTTGCTCAAAATGCAATTGCAGGTTTGCCAATTTCAAGAAATTCGCTTTCAAAGAGTGTGCAATTTATTAATCAGCTTGGAGGTTACTCACAAACCCTTGCGGATTCTTTAGTGCAAGGCAAGGCCCTTAAACAAACTGATCTTGACACGATAGACAAGCTTCACAAAAGCGTAAAGGACATGAAAAAACAAATAAATGAATTTTCAAAAAAAGTTCAAAACAACTATTCTATTTTAAATCAAAGTTTAATGTTGGACGGAGATTACAACAATTTTACAATTGAAATGTCAAAAATTAAGGGAGACAACATGGATTATCCAGTGATGATTTACGATGGACCGTTTTCTGATTCGACATTGGATAAAACTGTTAAAGGGCTTTCAGGAGAACGAAAAAACAAAGAGGAATGCAAAACAGAAATTGAAAGATGTTTTAAAAATGTGGCAACTATCGATTATGCAGGTGAAATCAATTCGCGCTTTGAAACTTTTACATATAACGTTGTCAACACCGATTCACAAAAATTGTTTGTTCAAGTTTCTAAAATTGGCGGTCACGTTTTGACCGTCAGTGGCAGAGGCAGTGAAACTGGAGAAAAAAACATTGATGAGCAATCTGCTCAAAAAATTGCTGTTGACTTTGCGAAAGAAAATGGTGTAAATGATCCACAAATCGTTTGGAAAGATGGCTTAGAAAATTGCATGTATTACAATCTCGCTCCAATGCAAAGCAACATAGTTTTATATCCTGATTTAGTAAAAGTCAAAGTCGATCTTGGTAGCGGAACGGTGATAGGATATGATGCGACGAGTTATTTTATGAACCACACAGATCGCAATCTTTCAACACCGAAGCTTTCTCCAAGTGCGTTTAAAGACAGGTTGCCTAGTCAAATGACAGTCAAAAATATGCGAACAGTTCTTGCTCCGATCGATTACAACAAAGAAATAATATGTTTTGAATACGAATGTGAAAAGAATGGAGCTACGTATTATTTTTATCTTAATGCCACAACGGGCGAAGAAGAAAATGTTTTAAAAGTTGTAAAAACCGCTGACGGCAACAAACTTTTATAAAACAAGAGCATATCAAAACGATATGCTTTTTTAAACACTTAATTTCAAGAAAGCAAAAATTTTGTAATGATTTCAACAACAGTTTAGGTTTTACGTGTAAATAATATTTTGTGATTATCATTTAAAAATATATTATTAATGATTTGAGAAAATAATTTTGAGTTATCATAAAAAGCTGTAAGAATTCAAAAAATCGGTATTGACAAACTGTTCTAGATAAGATATAATCTAGACGGAGGAATTATGAAAAAGCTTCTTATGTATATTATGGTTGCAATTGTTGTGGTAACCTGTGGAATTACAATTTATTATGTAGTTAGAAATGACGAAGAAATCACTTCAACAATTGCAGATGATTCTGTCTATTATATGAACATAGGCGAAACACTGCCTATTCCATTAGAATATAAAAACCCTTCACCTCACACTGATTTTACTTATAGCATTCAAAGCGAATTTGATATGATTGTTGATTTGGAAAATTGGACAATCACTGCAAATGAGGCGGGAATTGTAACTATAAAATTTACTTCATCAAATGAAAATTATTCTAATTTTGACGTTTCTTGTTATGTAGGAAATGGGACTTCGCTGTCTCCATGGTATATTAGAAATGTTGACGATTTAAAAAAGGTTGGCAATGGAGAATGGGCGCTCACGGACTGCTATCAACTGACTAATGATATAGATGTTGGTGGAGAAATGCTTCCAATAGGAGTAACTGTTGAAAATGGCAAGGCTAGTTTGGCTTTGTTTACAGGTTCGCTTAGTGGTGGAAACAACTCTTACGCAATTAAAAATGCACAAGTTACGCAACAAGGCTATGTTCAAGATGTTGCTGTAGGTGGCTTTTTTGCTGGCATTGGTAGCACTGGAAGAATTGAAAATGTTGTTTTTGAAAATATAACCGTTTCTGGCGAATACAACTATGCTGGTGTAGTCGCTGGTGTAAACTATGGCTTAATTGGAAAATGTGAAATTAAAAACAGCAAAGTGGTAAATTCTCAAGCTGAAATGGCTTATACAGGTGGAATTTGTGGTTTAAACAAGCATGAAGCGGGAAGTTCGAATTATGCACAAATAAACATGTGTACATCTGATGTTTCAATCACATCAAAGTGGGTAGCTGGCGGAGCGGTTGGATATAACGACGGAGGAGTCGTGTTCAATTGCAAAATAAAAACAAGCGAACTAAATATTGCAGTAGCAGATGGAGTAGATGACACTTATTCTTATTTCGGTGGTGTTGCTGGCATATCAAATTGTGATGTTGTTGATGGAGAAGCATACGACAGTTACGTGGCAAATTGTCTTGTATATATCTCAGGGGTTAGAAACACTACATCAAAAGTTAGAGGCGTGTTTGGTGCGTATTATGGAATAAGTGATGTTTACAATGCACGAGGAAATTATAATATGATTCTTTACATTGCAGAATCAAATTTGTCTCCTTATTATATTCATTTGGATACAGTAAAAATATCAAATGAAAATCCATCCCAAGCACGGTATTTTGTAAACCAAATATCACATTCAGTTGTTACTGACGCGCAAACATTCACGTCACACGAAGGAAGCACATGGGATGTAGGCACAGAAAAAGACAGTGGCAACATTTGGATTATTTCACAAAATGAAATATTCATCAATAAAAACGCTGAATATCAACAATTTCCATTAAATGGAGAGACCTTTGAAATCAAAACTGAAGAAGAATTGGAAATAGCATTCAATCAAATGCGTCAAAACCCATCTTCGAACACTACTTATTTAGTTACAGATGTGATTTCTATGAATTTAAAAAATGAAAACTGGACACCAATAGGGACAAAGACCAATCCGTTTATGGGACAAATATTAACAGAAGATGGTGGTTTGATTGTTTTGAGGAATGTAAAAATAGAAAGCGATGATGATTATGTTGGAATTTTTGCATATACAGCAGGCGTAACGACAAAGATTCAAGGACTCTATGTTTACAACCTCACGATTAATGGTGGCCCGATAACAGGAGGGATTGTCGGTTTTAATGATAGCGCCACAATAGAAAACTGTACAGTTGTCAATTTCAACTTAACAGGTGAAAAATATATTGGTGCTATTGCAGGTTATAATAGTGGTTCAATTTTAAACTGTAATATAAACATGCTTTATTCTCTTCCATATGATCTGTATGAAAAAGATGGAGAATTTTATTTGCCTTTGGCTAATGCCGGTGCTATCGTCGATGCAGAGGGCAACGCAATGTTTGTAGTTAACGGTTATAATGTTTATAATGAAACGCTTTATTATATCGCTTCAGAGGAGAGTGCTTCACTAAGTGGGCTGTCGAGCGTATCAAGCATAAAAACAACAAATGATTCAACAGATAGTGGAAATGAAAACGATGGTGAGCAAAACGAGGGTGTGGCAAATGAAGAAGGTTCTACAAATGATGGTGATTCTTCTAATAATAATCAGCAACCCGTTGCTCCTACTTATGAGCCTATAAATGTTGCAGACATATTTGCTGATACTGAATTTTTAACACAAAAATTGATTGGAACAAGTGGAAATATTAATATTAAAGAAGAAAACAGTGCAGTAATGTACGTTGGTGGATATGTTGGTAAAAATGTCGGAACGATAGAATCCGGTTATGCTGGGAGTATTTCGATTGTAGCACCAGTTGCAGAGCAAAATGACACGTTATATGTCGGGGGAGCGACAGGGCTAAATCTTGGCAAAATCAAATCCGTTTGGGTAGATAAAAACCTTACAATTTCAGCTAGTTTATATAGCGGAGTTGCATATGCTGGTGGCATAGTTGGTTATCAAGCAGAAGCAGGAAGCCAAATAGAAAGTTCGGTAGTTGGAGATCAGGCAAACAACATACAATTTAGATTAGAAAATAAAAATATTGTTGCAGGGGCAATTGCAGGTTTTGTTGGTGAGGGAACTGTTGTTAAGTATTCATCTGCTAAGGTTATTATCATCAATGCTTCTACGGTTGGTGGATTTGCTGGAATTGTAAACGGCTTGATAGAAGAAAGTTATCTTGACCAAACAGTTGAAATCATTGGAAATTATGCTGGCGGGTTTGCAGTAACACTTAATGGAACAATTAGAAATAGCATGTCTGCCACAACAATAAATGGGAAAAACGTGCAGACAGGCATGGTTGTTTATCTTCGAAAAGGTTCTTTGATTGAGAAAAGCTATATCGACGTGGCATTTTCAGGTCAGGGGAAAACTTATGCTGAAACGATGTCGGCATTTAGACTTAGTAGTGATAAATTTGGGACAATTAAGAATTCTATAATTGTCGGGAGCGTAAATGGCTCATTAAATGACAATCAATCTGGTTCAAACATAAACATATCTGATATATTAGAAATGTTTCCATTATATTTGCAAACGGGTTTAGTTAATGGACATTTGGCTCCTTATGTAATCATAAATGGAACTAACGCAGAAATGCAAGCTTATTTCGTTTGGTGGTGGAAAGGTTTTAAAGGTGAAGAAACAGATGGAATTTTAGCTGCAAGTTCAGAAGTTTCTGGCAATGGAATGGCTTTGATAAGCGCAGGATTTGATGAAAAAGTTTGGAGTATAAGCTCGACAGACGGCATAGATACCAATTACTATGTTTTGCCGGTGAACGCAGTAGGCTATGACGCGCAAGTAAGGACGGCACAAAATGGGCAAAACGTGGAAGGCGAAGCGCCTAATCAAGGAGAGCAAACTCCTGGTGAAGATGTGACAAATCCAGAGCAAACTCCTGGAGGCGATGTTGCTAATCCCGAAATACCTAGCGAAGAAAATCCAGGCGAAGATGTTTCTGGCGATGACACGCAAATTACAGACCAAACCCCAAATGAAGATGGGAATGAAACTGACCAGACATCAAATGGGGAGAACGTAGGCACACAAGAGCCTGGTGAAGAAGTTTCTGACTCAAAAGTGCCTGGCGAAGAAACTCCAAACGATCAAGCACAAGACGATGAGATTGATTACAGCACAGAAGATACATTGGGTGAGACTGACAGTGGGGCTGAGACCGATCAAGGTGTAGGAAAAGATGAGATTGCGCAAGTAGCATAAAATACCGCTTTAAAATATAAAACATTTTTGAATATTAAAAAAACAAGTTTTACAATTTTAATAAAACAAAAGAGACTCATTAATGAGTCTCTTTTTTTACACTATAAAAGTAAGCAAATAGAAATTTTTGCCACCTGACAAACTAGAAAATGCTTTTAAACATTATTCGGCTTTGTTTAATTCTTTTTCGTAAGCGGATAAAACAGCGTTTTTTATTGCTTCTCTTGTTTCAGTGTTTGTTGGATGAGCGATGTCATTGTATTCACCGTCAGGTCTTTTTCTGTTTGGCATAGAAATGAAAAGACCATCTTTGCCATCAATAACTTTTATGTCATGAACTGCAAAACAGTCATCAATAGTTATTGAAGCAACTCCTTTTAATTTTGAATCGTCCTTTGTTACCAACCTAAGTCTAACGTCTGTGATTTTCAAGTGAGTATACCTTCCTTTTTTAATTTTGGTTTTTAACCTTGAAAGTATTTTAGCAAATTTTTATAAAAAAACAAAATGTTTTTAATATGAAAGTGACAACAAAAGGTTGTAAATCATAAATAATCATGTGTTTTTTGTTTATTGTGGAGTCAAAATTCATTACAAATTAACAGGCAAAGGAGAAATTTGCTTATTTTTGCATGGTTGGGGTCAAAATGGCGATGCTTTTAGCTTTGTTCAATCTAAATTGAACAAATTCAAATGGCTGACAATCGACCTCCCGCCGTTTGGGAAAAGCGAGATGCCTAAAAGTTGGACTATATTTACTTATGCAAACATGGTCATATCATTATGTGAGCATTTAAATATAAAATCATGCAATGTTATCGGGCATTCCTTTGGTGGCAGAATAGGGCTAATAATGGCATCATTAACACCAAAGCTTGTAAATAAGCTCATACTTTTAGACAGTGCAGGCATGAAGCCAAAAAGAAGTTTAAAATACCATTTTAGTGTGTTAAAGTATAAAATTTTTAAATTGTTAAACATATTACAAGAAAACGCTGGATCGAGTGATTACCGTGCTTTAGACCCAGAGTGCAGATCTACATTTGTCAGTGTAGTAAACACTTTTTTAGAAGAGTATTGTTATCAAATCAAAGCTCCTACATTGATAATTTTTGGTAAACAAGATGAAGTAACCCCATTATATATGGCAAAACGTTTAAATAAACTAATCAAGAATTCAACATTAGAAGTAGTCGAGCATGCAGGGCATTTTTGCTTTGAAGATAGGCCAATTAAAATTGTTGAACTTTTATTAAAATTTTTAAAGGAGAAAAAATGAACATTTTTTTTGCAATTTTATTTAGCATCTTTTTCTTTTTAATCTCTTATCCTTTCGCGAAAAATTTACAGCTGTCGGGCTACAATATAGCTTTTCAATTCACTCATTATTTTGATATGCCCCAGCAGTTTGGCGGTAAAAATAGGTTGATGTTTACTAAAAGAATGTTAAGAACAATAGTCTTATATTTTTTATTGCTTTTAAGCATTAATCTTTTGATTTTTTTGCTTATACAACAATTTTGGATTATTGTTATTTGCATGGTAGTTGAGTTGATAGTAGCGCAAGCATTGTTTTTGTTGTGCGCTTTAATATTGTTGCCGTTTGAAAATTTTATTAAAAAGTGTTATGTCAACAAAGCAAAGAATATATTAAAAAATTTTCGAGGAATAAAAATTGCAATTACTGGTAGTTTTGGTAAGACTTCAACAAAGAATTTTCTTTATCAAATTTTAAAAGAAAGATTTTCTGTTTGCACAACTCCTAAAAATTACAATACTCCTATGGGACTGTGTAAAACTGCAATCGAATTTTTGAAAAACGATGATGAAATCTTAATCGTCGAAATGGGGGCACGTAAGAGAGGAGACATCGCAGAATTGATGGAAATGTTAAAACCAAACTACGGAATAATGACTGCAATTGGTGAACAACATCTGGAAACGTTTAAGAGTGTTGAAGAAATAAAAAAAACCAAGTATGAATTATGTGAGCATATGTGCAATGGTGGCTTTATAGTGTTTGATTGCTCAAACGAATTGACTTGTGAGTTGTATGACAAATATCATGGTGAAAAGAAGTGTTGCTTGCAAAAGCAAGGTTTTTCTTATTTAGAAGATCTATGTGTTTCGCCTGCGGGAAGTCGCTTTAAGTTGCATTTAGGCAAAAAAACGGTTGAAATTAAAACTCAAATTATTGGAGAGTTGATTTTAAATGACTTTGTTTTGGCGTCTACTATGGCATATATATTGGGAGTCGATGAGCAAACAATCGCAAAAGTCGCAAAAAAACTAAAACCGTTTCCACATCGATTGCAAATTATCGAAACACCTATTTCCACTATTATAGATGATTCTTACAATTCTAATTTGAATGGGGCAGAGCAAGCATTAAAAGTGGTTAGTATGTTTAATGGGCAAAAAATTGTGATTACACCAGGGTTTATAGAGCAGGGAGAAAGGCAATATGAATTAAATTATAAATTTGGCAAAATGATAGCTAGTGTTTGTGACGAACTTATCATTATGAACAAGGTCAATCAAACGGCACTATATATGGGAGCAAAAGCTGGAGGACTTAAAGAAGCAAAAATTCATTTTGCTAAAAGCAGATCTACGCAAGTCGAAATTTTGCATAATATTTTGCAAAAAGGAAGCGTTGTGCTTTTTGAAAACGACCTTCCAGACAATATAAAATAAAGGGGCAATAAATGGAAAAAGTTTTACTTATTTATGGTGGGAAAAGTGTTGAAAGAGACATATCTATAATTACTGGTCTGCAAGTCATGAATGCGGTGCGAAATGAGTTTAAAACTTTCGCAGTTTACATAGATCAAGATGGTGGATGGTGGACCTGCGAAAACGCGGATGATATTAATATTTATGCAAATTTTTTTGCACTTGCAAAAAAGCCAAAAAAGGTTTTGATTGATTTTAACAACAGATGTGTTTTAGTTAAAAAGCATAGAAAGAAAACTTTTAAGCCCGATGTGGCACTGATTTGTTTGCACGGTGCTAATGGTGAAGACGGTGCTATAAGTGGTGTTATGCAAATGGCTGGCATACCTTACACTTGTCCGAATCTGACGTCAAGTGCCGTATGTTATGACAAAAATCTTACAAAAATCTTGCTTTCTTATTATGGATTGCCTGTCGTAGAAGGCGTGTGCATGAATAGTGATGAAATAGACAAAAAGCGTCTGTTTAAATCGCTTTCATTTCCTATTATTGTCAAGCCTGCGCGACTTGGAAGCAGTGTGGGGATAGCAGTATGCAAAAATGAAAAAGAATTAGATCTAGCAATAGAAAGTGCAAAAATGTATGATAATAAGTTGTTATTTGAAAAATTTATAGAAAATAAAAGAGAATTTAATTGCGCTGTGATGGTTTTTGGAGATAAATACATTCTTTCAAAACCACAAGAAATAAAGAGTAAAAAATTTTATTCCTTTGATGAAAAGTATTTAAATGAGAAGCCTTGTTCTTTTGAAGTTAAATCTAAAAAACTCGAAAAAGAATTGCAAAAACTTTCTTTACAAGTTGCAAAAAAACTAGAATGTGAGGGGCTTGTAAGAGTCGATTTGTTGATGGAGGGTAATGCGCTTTATGTAAACGAAGTTAACACTGTGCCAGGATCACTTGCAGGATATTTGTTTGGCAATACGAGAGAAACGGTTGTTGAGCTGGTCGAAAACACAATATCATATTTCAAAGAAAAAACACAATTGTCATTTTCGTATCAGTCAAATGCATTAGACATTTTTAAGCAAAGTCAGCAAATGAATAAATATGCAAAAAAATAAATAAAAATTAGTTTTAAAAACGTTTAGGGGTTATTAATGAAAGGTTTTGATTTTGCAAAGTTCAAAAATATGAATATCTGTGTTGATTGTGAGAAGGTTTGCCGTGGTGATGTTTTTGTTTTATTGAAAAAACAGAACGGGAAAAAGAAAATCCGTCAAGCTCTTAAAAGAGGCGCAAAATTGATTTTAGCAGAAAAGAGTTATGGGATGGATTGTTGCGTGGTCGTCAAAAATGCGCGAAAAACTTGGGCGCTAATAGAAAAAGAAAAGAACGGGTGCGCATGTGATCATATGAAAATAATAGGTGTTACTGGGACAAACGGGAAGACTACAACCACTAATTTTATTGCTAACATTTTAAAAAGTGCGAAAAAGAAGGTGGCTGTCATTGGGACTTTGGGAGCGTTTTTTGAAGGCGAAAGATTTGAAACTGACGGTTTAACAACTCCTGATCCAAATGTTTTACACAAACTTTTTGCTCTTTTTTATGCAAAAGGAGCAGAGTATGTAGTTATGGAAGTTTCTGCGCATGCTTTGGCTCTTGAAAAACTTGCTGGAGTAAAATTTGATGTTGCAGTTTTAACCAACATAACGCAAGATCATCTTGACTTTTTTAAAAGTATGAAAAAATATAAAAAAGCAAAGTATAAAATTTTTAGTCAAACTGAGCGCGCCGTTGTGTGTGGCGATTGCATAAAAAGAAATGAATTTACTAGAAAAGTCGCTCTGCCTACAATGTTTTATGGATTCAATTCTGATAATGAAGTGTATGCAAAAGTTTTAAGTTCAAGTTTTGACAAAAATGTGTTTTTTTGTCATACACCAAAATTTTCTTTTCAAAGCAAAATCAAATTAAGTGGTTCTTACAACATTCTAAATGCCTTGGCAAGTGTTTGCGTGTGCATATGTGAAGATATTGATGCACATCATATAATTAAAGGTCTTTCAAGCATGAATGCAGTTGAGGGTCGCTTTAATGTTAAAAATACTTTTAATAAAAAAATTGTAATAGATTTTGCCCATACACCAGATGGATTAAAAAATCTTATACAAAACGTCAAGCCACTCGCGAAAGGTGATGTGATTACAGTTTTTGGTTGTGGTGGCAATCGTGATAAAAAAAAGCGATCAGTTATGGGCAAAATTGCAACAACTTTAAGCGATCAAGTGGTTTTGACAAGCGATAATCCGAGATTTGAGGATCCAAATTTAATCATTAAAGATATTCTTAAAAAGGTGAACAAAAAGTGCAAAATTTACGTTGAGCCAAATCGTGAAAAGGCTATAAAAGTAGCCCTTTCATTAGCAAAAAAAGATGATGCTGTGATTATTGCGGGCAAAGGTGGAGAAAAATATCAAGACATAGCTGGAACAAAAGTGCCATATGATGATTTTGAGGTTGTGGAAAGATTGCTTCAAAAAGGGAAAGGTGAAAAGTGAATTTAAGCTTAAAAATATTAATTGTTTTCGTTTGTGCTACTTTAGTGGGGCTTTTGATAGCTCCATTTGTGATATCCGTTTGTCGCAAGCACAAGTTGGGACAAACTGTTTTGCATTATGTTGAAAGTCATTCGTCAAAATCTGGAACTCCGACTATGGGTGGTATCATTTTCATATTTGCAAGTTTGGCAAGTTGCTCAGTCGTTCTATGGCAGGACAGCTTTTTTGCATGGACAAGCTTGCTAGTCATGGTCGCATTTGGTTTGCTTGGTTTTTTAGATGATTTTATTAAAATCCATTTTCACCAAAACGAAGGCTTAAAACCTTATCAAAAACTCATAGGTCAATTTACTATTGCAATTATGATTGCCTTTTTGATATATTATCGAGTTGGGACAAGCTTAGACTTTTTTGGACTAAGCATAAATCTAGGCTGGGGAATTATCCCTTTTGCAATTTTTGTTTTTTTAGCGACAGTAAACAGCGTAAACTTGACAGATGGTCTTGACGGACTAGCAGGAGGGGTTAGTTTAATTTATTTGTTGTTTTTTGGTGCTATTTTGGCAATAAGTGGGTTTGACAATTTGGCACTTTCGTCTTTTGCTGTTTGTGGGGGAATTTTAGCTTTTCTTGCGTTCAACACATATCCCGCAAAAATTTTTATGGGCGACACAGGGTCGTTGGCGCTTGGTGGATTTATTTCATGTTTGGCGCTCTTTTCCGGGAAAGCCCTTTATTTGCCACTTATGGGAATAATGTTTGTCCTCTCTGCTTTAAGCGACATCATACAGGTTGTTTACTATAAAAAAACTAAAAAAAGAGTCTTTTTAATGGCACCTCTTCATCATCATTTTGAAAAAAAAGGAGTGCATGAAAACCGAATTGTTACAATATATATAATTGTGACAAGCCTTGTTTGCGCAAGCTGTCTTTTTATGGAGTTATACTTCTAACAAAGAGGTTTTTATGAAAAATTTTAAAGGCAAAAGGGTGCTTGTCTATGGTCTGGGCAGAAGTGGTCAGGCTGCAGGCAAGCTTCTTCACAGCTTAGGTGCATGTGTGAGCATTTATGATGACGAAAAAAGAGATAGGGGTTTGTTTTGCTTTGACGACCAACCTCTTTTAAATAATTATGATTTAGTGGTTGTAAGCCCAGGCGTAATGGTTAGAGGCAATAGCATTTTGTCTAACTTTCTTGCAAAGAAAATCCCTGTTATAAGTGAACTCGATTTAGGTAGTCAATTTTGCAAAGGACACATTTTGGCTATAACAGGCACGAATGGTAAAACGACGGCCACAAGTTTGCTTGGTAAAATTTTTGAAAGAGCAGGTAAAGAGACTTTTGTTTGTGGAAATATAGGCTTGCCAATAAGCGCCATTGCAAGAAAAACGACAAAAAAAAGTTTTATTGTTTGCGAAGTTTCTAATTTTCAGTTGGAAACATCAAAGGCTTTCTCGCCAGAGCTTGCTTGCGTATTAAATTTGCAAGAGGATCATATAGACAGGCATGGTTCGTTTGAAGAATACCTAAAAGTAAAAAATAAGATTTTTCAAAATTACAAATCTTCACAGGTTGGTGTTGTAAATTTAGATGACGAATACGTCATGAAACTAAAATTACCTAAAAAACTTTGTTTTTTTTCATTAAATCCATTAAAAAAAGGTGTTTATATCAAAAATGGAAGTATTTATCTCGGCAAAACAAGAGTTATATCTTTAAGTCAAGTGCCACTTTTGGGCATAAAGAACTATCAAAACGTTATGGCAACGGTAGCAATGGCTTCGCAATTTAAAATCAAACCTAAAATTATAGCAGAGGCGATTGCAAGTTTTATGCCAGCGCCTCACAGGTTGAGCTATGTTGGTCAAAAGAATGGAGTAATATTTGTCGATGACTCAAAAGCGACAAACATTGCATGCGTGCAAATGGCGATAGAAAGTTTAAATGCAAAAAATTTGTTATTGCTTTTAGGGGGACAAAATAAAGGCCTAAATTTTGAAAAGCTTTTTTCTCAAAATCCTACAATAAAAAAATGCTATTGTTTTGGTGAAGCAGGAGAAGAAATCTTTAACGTTGCTTCAAAATTTAATTATTGCGCCGAAAATTTTACAACTATGCAAGAAGCCGTTTTGTGTGCAAAGGAGGAGGCGAAAAACGGCGATGTTGTGCTTTTGTCACCAGGGTGTGCAAGTTTTGATGAGTTTTCATCATATGCCGTTCGTGGACAGATATTTACGGAGCTAGTGAATGAAAACTAAAAGCAATTATTTCCTTGTTGTTTTTATTGTTTTAGGATTGAGCATTTTCGGTTGCATAATGGTTTACTCTGCAAGTTGTTATTCAGCAAATTACCATTACGGCAACGACGCGTTTTTCTTGTATAAGCAAATCTTTGGTGTGGTTTTAGGCTTCGCCTTAATGATCGCTCTATCTTTTTTTGATTATCACAAACTTAAAAAATTTAAATGGTGGCTGGTTTTAATCACAGTCATTCTTTTGGTTTTAGTTTTTATTCCTGGTATTGGCGTCGAAAATTACGGGGCTAAAAGGTGGGTTTCAATTTTTGGCATATCTATTCAGCCTTCAGAAATTGCTAAGTTTGCATTAATAATCTTTGCAAGTGCCTATCTATCAGAAAATCACGACAAAATTAAAACGTTAAAAGGGCTTTTGCCGGTGGTCTTTGTTGCGCTTGTTTTTTGTGCGCTTGTTATGTTAGAACCGAGCATGTCGGTTACTATGTGTTTGGCATTTACCACATTGTTTTTGCTGATTATTGGGGGCATAAGCAAAAAACATACCATTATGTTTTCTATTCCAGCAGGTGCATTGGTTCCGATCTTGATTGCAACAGAACCATACAGATTAAAAAGACTTTTCGCTTTTATCAATCCTTGGGCGTCGCCACAAGGTGAAGGATTTCAGCTTATTCAATCTTTGTATGGACTTGGCTCTGGTGGTTGGTTTGGGGTTGGGCTTTTTAATTCTAGACAAAAATACTTGTTTTTACCTTTTGCAGAATCCGACTTTATTTTTTCGATTATTGGTGAAGAATTAGGGTTAATTGGTTGCATCACTTTAATATTAGTGTTTTTAGCTTTGATAATTTTATTAATTAAAATAGCGCTAAATGCACCTGATCGTTTTGGGGCGCTTTTGGCGGCAGGTGTAGGCTTTGTTATTGCCATTCAAACACTTTTAAACATTGCAGTCGTAACAGGCTCAATCCCGCCAACGGGGTTGCCACTACCATTTATTTCAAGTGGTGGAACATCGGTTATGATGTTTATGGCAGGTGTTGGGGTGTGCTTGAATGTGCTTTGGCAGAGTAATAAGAATAATATTTAATAAAAAGTAAATGTACACAAATTGTTTTCAAATTGTATGCTTTTTTTTATTACTGTGATATACTAAAAAAACCATGGATATTATTGATTCGGACTGGTGAGATTTATGGATAAACAAATGTTGGAAATATTAAAAAATTGCAAATGTTTTATATTTGATTTTGACGGGACTTTGATAGATTCGGAGCCTTATCATATTAATGCTCATAACATGATTATGTCTTCAATTTTGAAGAGAGAAGTTCGTTTAGATAACATTAGTTTTCAAAAGTATTTAGGGAAAAACGACGAGGAGATTTATAATTTGTTTAAGGAAGAGAATGGTGTGGATTTTGATATAAATGATGTTGTACTAAAAAAGCAAATTGTGGCCCGAGATTTGTTGCTAGATAATAAAGTTGAGATTTTTGATTATTTTTTTGAGATTGAAAAATTGAAGAACAAGCAAAAAAAATTTTATATATTATCCAATCAGTGCAAAATGATATTAGAAGATGTTTTAAAATCTAAAAAAATTCTTAATAAATTTCAAAGAATATTTTGCTTGCCTGAAATGAAAATATCGAAAAAATATTTTCTTGAAAATTTTTCAAAATATATTAAGGATGTTGACTTTTGTGATATTGTAATATTTGAGGACTCGGCATCGACCATTGATGTAGCTCATGAGTTAGGAATGAAAACAATAGGAATTGAAACAAAAATGAATGAGGATAAGATTAAAAATTCAGATTATTTAATAAAAATTTGAAATTAACTTAAAGAAATTTTGCTAATTTATAGTGTAACAACTTGTTGTGACAGGCTCAATTTATTTAACAGGGTTGATACTTCCATTCATTTCAAGTGGTGGGACATCGGTCATGATGTTTATGGCAGGGATTGGGGTGTGCTTGAATGTTTTAAGGCAGAGTAAGAATTAAAACAAAAAAAACTTGATTTTTATTGATTATAAAGATATAATTAAAATTATGAGAAACATTAATTTTTTAAATATTAAAAATAAACATATAAAAGTAATTAAAGTGGCGATATCACAATTAAAAAAAATAACTGATCCTGAGCATTGTTATGGCCACACGCTTGATGTACTTGATTTTGCACAAAAAATAATAGACAAAAACAACTATGGAGCTGATTTAGATTGTTTAGTCATTTCAATATTTTGGCATGATGTTGGAAGATTGCATCAAGATAAAGGGCATGAACTTCTTAGTTCACAACTTTTAGAAAAAGTATTAAAAGAAGAGAAATATGACAAAAATTTTGTAAAAAAATGTAACAATGCTATAAGATTTCATAAATGGAATATGAAACCCAAAAGTATTGAAGGAAAAATTTTAAAAGATGCAGACAAACTTGCTTTTTTAGGAATAAATAGATGGAAAAATTGTTTAAAAAACGATTATAAATTAAATGAGATAATGAAGTTACTGCCAAATCTTAAAAATAAAATTTTATGTTTAAATGAAAGTAAAGAACTCTATGATGAGGCAATGATTGATCTTATTAAATTTTTATACAATTATGTTACAAAATAATATGAATAAATCTTCAAGATAAAATTAAAAAGGTGCGTGAGTTTACTATGAGCAAGTAAATCGTGCTGGATGGTTTAATTTCAGCAACGGGGTTATACCAGCAAGCATTTATTGAAGAAAAAATTAAAAGAATGAGATATAAAAGCTTGAAGGAGTTATGGTGAAGAGATGATTTGATTTATATCTTTAATTTAAAGATTTGTTGTAAAATTTAATTTGTGTTAATATATGCTGGGAGTAGGTTATGAAAGAATTTAATATTATTAAAAAGGCAATTAAATTTGCAGGGAAAAAGATTTTTTTGAAGGGCAGTAAAAATATTAATTTTAAAGCAGATTTCGATTATTTTACAGACAATGATTTGCAATGTGAGAAATATTTTATTAGCGTTATTAAAAAACATTTTCCTAATGATAATATCTTGAGCGAAGAAACATGTAATGATGCAAAACTAGAAGATAGAACGTGGGTAATTGACCCTATTGATGGAACGCATAATTACGCTAATGGTTTTAAAGAATGTGGCATTCAATTAGCTTTTTTTAATGAAGGTGAAACCAAGTTTTCAATGATTTATTTGCCATATTACGATGAGCTTTACACGTGCATAAGGGGTGATGGGGTTTTGCTAAATGGTAAGAAAGTTGTTACCCAAAAAGACATTGATTTAAGGCAAGCGCTCATCGATATTCCGTCTTTGCCTCATAATGATAATTTAAAAGAAATTATATTGTTTTTTATGTCTGAGTTAAATAAAAATATTTTAAATATTCGTATGATGGGATGTTCATGCTGGGGATTTGCAAATATACTGCGCAAAGGGTTTGGTGCGTATATAGTTGTTAAACACAAAATTAGCGAGTGGGATTTAATGCCAGGTATGCTGATGTGCCAAGAGAACAATTTGCCGACTGTAAACAAAAAATTGAAGGGCGTTGAATATTTTATTGTGGCGAATAATGATAAAATTTTAAAATTTGCCGAAAAGAAAGTTAAAGAGAGCATATCTAAATTTTCAGTTAATAAATAAATTAAAGCATAATTTTTTAAAATCTCAAACTTTGACATTAGTAATTTAAAAGCCTTTGTTTTTAACAGAATTTCTTATTTAAAAGAACCAACTATCTTATATTTACATACAATAGATTGTGAGTAAAAAAGTAATTCAAAAGAGGAAAAGATGGCTAGGTTTTTAATTCATGGCGGGCGTAAACTCTTTGGTGAGTTAAACATTACGGCTGCCAAAAATGCGTATTTGCCGATACTGGCAGCATGCGTGCTTTGTGATGATAAAATTGTTTTACATAATTATCCTTATTATTCAGACACAGAGAGCATGTGCAAAATATTAGAATGTTTGGGAGCAAACATAAACAAAGAAGGTTTTGATTTGGTTGTAGATCCATCAACAATTTCTTCTTGGAACATTGAAAGCGAATTGGCTTCACAAGTGCGCTCCTCTATTTTTATGCTTGGGCCGATTTTAGGCAGATTTAAAAAGGCAAGAGTAGCTTATCCCGGTGGGTGTGAGATAGGGGCAAGGCCTATTGATATTCATTTGGCTGGGTTTAGAAAACTCGGTGTTAAAGTGAGTGAAAGGCATGGCTACATCTATTGTGATGCCTCACAGATGAGTGCGGGTCAAATTGTTTTGGATTTTCCAAGTGTTGGAGCAACTGAAAGTTTGATGATGGCAAGCGTGTTTCTTAAAGGAGAAACTCAAATTTTAAACCCTGCGCGTGAGCCTGAGATTGTCGATTTGCAAAACTTTTTGATAAAGCTAGGCGCAAAAGTTTCTGGCGCTGGGACGGGTAAAATAATAATTAGGGGGGTAGAAAGACTGACAGGGGGCGATTATGACCCTATTAAAGATAGAATTGTGGCGGGCACTTACATTATTGCAACTGCGATGTGTGGCGGTGATGTTACATTTAAAGGGGTAAAAGCAGAGCATCTCGCGTCATTGATAGACAAACTAGATAAAACTGCTTGCAAGATTTATGCTAAAGGTGATAAAATTAGGGTGCAAGCAGATGGAAAGCCTTTGTCTTTGGGGAAAATCGAAACCTCTGTTTATCCTGGTCTGCCAACCGATTTGCAGGCTCAAATTCTTGCCTTACAAACCATAAGTAAGGGAAGCAGTATGGTTTGCGAAAATGTTTTTGAATCAAGGTTTAAACATGTGCCAGAACTTGTTAAGATGGGAGCAGACGTACATATAAAAGATAGGGTTGCTTTTGTTCGAGGCGTTGATAAACTTTATGGAGCTTCTGTGAGTGGAATGGAACTAAGAGGAACTGCATCTTTAATACTTGCGGGTTTGGTGGCAGAAGGATATACAACGGTTTCAGGATCTAAACACGTCGACAGAGGATATCATCAAATAGAAAAAGAACTGTCCGTTTTAGGCGCAGATATAGAAAGGGTGGAAGATTGAAAAAAAAGTGGATAATCGCTTTAAGCTGTGTTTTAGTGGTAGTCATAACTATTATAATTTTGTCATTCACTCTTTTTACAGTTCAAAAAGTTGAAATAGATATGCGGACAAGCGCTGAAAACACTTATACATCAGAAGAAATTTTAAAAACATCAAATTTAAGCAAAGGTCAAAATATTATGTTTTTAAACAAGAAAGAAATCACGGACAAGCTTGAAAAAAGTTATCCATACATGGAAGTAATAAATATTGAAACAAAATTTCCTTACACATTAGTTTTTCATTTGGCAGAGAGAACGGGGTTTTATGCTATAAAAAGTGGTGACTCATTTTTAAAACTTGACAAAGATTTAAAAGTTTTAGAAGATTGTGATAGTGCTGACGGTCTGATCTCGTTGGATGGCGAATTTAATTTATCGGTAGGTGATTTTGCAGAAATCGAAGGATTAAAAGAATTTTACGACGCTGTTTTGTCGAACAACAGGACGCCTGAGCAAGCCCTGTCGACTTTTAAAAGTGTTGAGTTTTTTCAAAGTGAAAATGAAATATATCATACAAATGAAATGGGCTTGAAACTGACTTTATATTCTGGCAGAGAAGTGTTTTTACACAATTATTCATACCTATTAGAAGACAAACTTGCAAAATTTTATGCTGTGCTAGGCGAAATTTATTCTTTAACAAACGTGCTTGACGAAGATGTCGTAAAATCAAGCCAAATTCACATAAACAATTATATTGGTTCTGCTCAACAGGGACAAACATGTTATTTTTATTTAACATATCAAGGTGAAAAAGTGAGCATATGAAAATGTATGCAAAAAAATAAATATTTATAAATTTTGTTTGACAAATTAATATTTATAGTTTAAAATAAAAGCAGGTGAACAAATGAAAACAAAACAAGTTGTAGTTTTAGAAGTAGGATCATCACAGCTTAGGGTTATAGTTGCTAGGCCTGGGCTGAATAATTCTTTGTTTGTAAAGGATCTGGCGGTAAAAAATTATGACGGATATTATCAAGGAGAATTTGTTGAGCCGTCAAAGTTGGCGCCAGTAATGTTTGACCTTTTTAATTCTATTGATTTTGTTAGAAATAAATATTACAAAAAAATCTTTGTTGCATTGCCAGCTGAAATGACCAACGTTCAACTCGCATCATCTTCAATAAATGTAGAGGGGTTGGGAAAAGTTACAAAAAATGATTTGGATCTACTTAACGCACAGGTATTAGAGAAAATTAAATCTCCAGAAGTAGAGATTGTAAGTTCTTCATCTTTAGGATATTTTGTTGATGATGTCAAAATGATAGATCCAATCGGCAAGAAAGGCAGAAATTTGTCCGCAGAGTTTTCTATTATTACTTGTCAAACGAAATTAATAAAAAGTTTTAATTCCATTTTAGCAGACCTTGGTTTCATAAATGTTGAATACATAAGTGAGCCATTGGCTTCAGCACTTTGTGTTGTTCCAGAAGAAGAAAGAGAAGAGGGAGCGCTGGTTGTCGATGTTGGACATCTTTCAACGAGCGTTGCCTATGTAAAAGGAAATGGCTTAACTAGTTTAACTTCATTTTCTATAGGTGGTGGCCATGTGACTAGCGATTTGTCAGAAGCATTTGATCTTTCTTTTGAAAATGCCGAAAGATTAAAAAAGATGGTTGTAATATCTGTAGAAGCACAGCCACTTGATTATTATGATTTAATCACAGCAGAAGGAAAAGTGGAAAGAGTGCTTCAAGATGATGCAAACAAAGTGGTTTCTTATCGTCTTGAAACGATTGCTTCGGCTATCAATCAATGCTTAATAATGCAAGGTGTTTCGCTCGTGAATTATATGCCTATTTATTTGATAGGAGGAGGCGTAAGCAAAATCAAAGGAGGAAAAGACTTTCTTGCAAAATGCATAAGCAAAAACATTGCATTTGGTAAAGTGCCATTTCCAGGCTTAAACAAACCAGAAGAAGCAGTGATATATTCGGTGGCAGACTTTGCAATTAAAAATTGTGATTAAACGCAAATTTGCTTGCAAAATATGTGAAAATCAATTATAATTTTTTTAAATAGGAGACGAAAATGGAAAACAACAACAATAATGTAACCTCATTCGCTAAAATAAAAGTCGTTGGCGTTGGTGGCGGAGGCAACAACGCTGTCAACAGAATGATAGAAGCAGGTGTTGATTCAGCTGAATTTGTTGCAGTAAACACCGACAAGCAAGCCTTGGTAGTAAGCAAAGCACCAGTTAGATTGCAAATTGGTGAGCGCCTTACAGGAGGACTTGGGGCTGGCGGTATACCTGAGGTAGGACAAAAATCGGCAGAGGAGAGCAAGGAGCATATAACTGAAATGCTTAAAGGAGCTCATCTTGTTTTCATCACAGCTGGTATGGGCGGAGGAACTGGAACAGGTGCAGCACCTGTTGTGGCTAGAATTGCAAAAGAAATGGGAATACTTACGATCGCAGTGGTGACCAAGCCTTTTGCTTTTGAAAGCAGAGTTAGAGCAGAAAATGCAAACAAGGGTATTGAAGAATTAAAAAAATATGTTGACACAATGGTAATTATTCCAAACGAAAGACTTTTCCAAATCGTTCCTAAAAAGACTCCTATTTTGGAAGCATTTAGATATGCCGATGATGTTTTGCGTCAAGGCATTCAAGGAATATCAGATTTGATCGCAAAACCGGGACTTATAAACCTTGATTTTGCTGACGTTAAAACTATTATGCAAAACAAAGGACTTGCACATATGGGCATAGGTCATGGTAAAGGGGAAAACAAAGCTTTGGAAGCCGTTAAACAGGCAGTTGCTAGCCCTCTTATTGAAACGACTATTGAAGGTGCAAAAGGATTGCTCTTGAACGTAAAAGGTGGCATAGATTTAACACAAGAAGATGTTAGTGAGGTTGCTATGCTTGTGCAAGAAGTAATTGACCCAAGTTGTGTTGTTATTTTTGGTAATAGCATTGACATGGATATGAATGACGAGCTTGAAGTTACTATAATTGCAACAGGTTTCCCAAATCCAGAAGAAAAACCTAAAGATGAAAATGCTGAAGAGGCGCGAGATTTTAATCCTGACTTTGCAGAAAAAGAAGGAGTAAAAGGACTTGGCTCACTTAAAAATATGCAAGAGCAACAAAAAGCAGAAGTATCTATTAAAAAGGACGACAATGTGGCTTCTTCACGAGTGGATGTAGACGCCTCAGTACCTGCTTGGTTAAGACAACTTAGAAGCAAAAAGAAGTAAAAATTTCATAAACAATATTCTCTTTAATAATATTCTTATTTTGTCAAAACATTTAATAAACTTAGACTTTTTCAATAAGTAAAATAACAAGTTGCCTTATCTTTGATTTCGTGTCTTAAAATTTTGCTTATTAAAATTTTTGTAAAATAGATGTATTAAAAAACGCCATATCAAAGGCGTTTTTTGTTGTACAAATGTTTAATTCTACAAAATGGAACATTATTTACTTCAACTCGCGAAAATATTGTTATGTTTTTTTCGTTGCATAATTTAAAATTGCGTTATCCAAAGGAGGCGTGATGGAAATAGTCATTGAATATGCTCTTGTTGTAAACATGGTAATAAATTATTTTATCATCAAATCTTGCGCAAAGCTTTTTAAAGTCAAACCAAAATGGTGGTTTGTGAGTTGTTTGTTTGCAAGCATAATGGCTATTGTCATGCCACTTTTTAATTTTCCTGTTTTAGTTCAAATTATTGCTACCGTTTTGGTTGGCATAATCATGACAAGCATAAGTTTTCCTGTTAAGACTTTTAAAGATTTCTTTTTTTATGGATTCGGTCTAATTTTCTTAACTTTTGTTTTTGGCGGAGCATGCTATATGATAAACGGTTGGTTTGGTTCGCTGAGCACGTTTTTAATATGTTTAATCAGTGCAGTAGTATATTTTTTTGTTTCTTTGCTTCTCGGAAAATTATCAAAAAAACGGATTATAGACAGCTTCACGTGTAGTGTTCAAATAAAATGTAAAGATAAGGTTGTCGAAGAGATTGGATATTTTGATACGGGAAATGTTTTGTATGACCCAATTACATCTGCGCCAATTGTGCTGATATCAAAAGAAGTTTTTCAAAAAATTGTGGGAGAAGACTATTTATATTTTTTGTTAAAAAAGGAAAAAGCAAAAAAACTTCCATATGGTCATTTTGTAAATGTCGGCTCAGCGCTGTCAAGCGGTGAAATGCTAGTTTTTATGGCAGACAGGCTTACAATTTCTGAAAAGGGACAGCACGCCAAAATATTTAAAAACACTTTACTGGGGCTTAGCATGGCAGACTTTTCAAGAAATTTAAACTCGGGGGTATTGCTTCACAGCAGTCTTGCTTAATTGGAGGGAAGATGAAACATCTTTTATATTTGGTTAAATCATTCTTTTGGAAAATATTTTGTAAAAAAAATTTTTCATCGGTGCAGGGAATTGTTTGTTTTATTTGTGGAAATGAAGCACTTCCATTGCCTCTTGATGCAGAGGAAGAACGCATTTTGGTCAAGCAAGCAGAGCAGGGCAGTGAATTTGCCAAGGAAAAACTTATCGAGCACAATCTACGCCTTGTAGTTTACATCGCAAAAAAATTTGAGAATACTGGCATTGAATTTGAAGATTTGATCTCGATAGGTTCGGTTGGACTTATTAAAGCGGTTAAGACTTTTCGTAGCGATAAAAACATCAAACTTGCGACATATGCGTCAAGATGCATTGAAAACGAACTTTTAATGCAATTAAGAAAGCTTTCAAAAGTCAAAGGTGAGGTCAGTCTTGACAAACCGCTGTCAGAGGATGGCGAAGGCAACCAGCTTCTTCTAGCGGACATTATGGCTAGCGAAACAGATGAAATTTCAACTGCGATGGATAGTTCTGCGGACAAAGAACTAATTTGGCAAATACTAAGTAGACTTGAACGGCGCGAACAAGAAATTATGATATTGCGATTTGGCTTAGAAGGGAAAGACGAACTTACTCAAAAAGAAGTCGCAGACAAACTCGGAATAAGTCAAAGCTATATTTCTAGAATAGAAAAAAAGATTTTGGTAAAAATGAAAAAAGAATTGTCAAAACTTAATTTTTAACAATTTGACGTTTAATTCTGCAAAAATTAATAGAATTTAGCAAAAAAGATGTTTGATTGGCGATTTTTGTCATAAATATTTTAACAAGAATAAAAGTTTTTGTTTAGGAGAAAATGTTTGTTGGAGGATTAATCTATGTCCAACAAAGTTTTGATTTCTGGTATAAACACCGCATATTTACCAAAGCTGTCAAATGACGACATCTTAAATCTTATGAAAAAAGTCAAATCTGGAGATGAGTTTGCTAGGGAAGCATTTGTGGTTGCAAATTTAAGGCTTGTTCTGTCAGTAGTTCAACGATTTTCAGGAAGATCTGATAAAGCCGATGACATGTTTCAAGTTGGTTGTGTCGGGCTTATGAAAGCCATAGACAATTTTGATGAAACCTTAAATGTGCGTTTTTCGACATATGCAGTGCCTATGATAGTCGGGGAAATACGCAGATTTTTAAGAGACAACAATTCTGTAAGAGTTTCTAGATCTCTTAGGGATATAGCATACAAGTCCTTGCAGGCAAAAGAAACACTTTCAAAAGAAAGTATAGTCGAGCCAACGGTTGAAGATATCGCAAGTTATTTAAATGTTCCAGCAAAAACTATAACCTTTGCTTTGGACGCTATCAGTGACACTATCTCTTTGTCCGATCCCGTATATTCGGACGGCGCAGACACAATCGAATTGCAAGATCAACTTTCTAATTTAAAAGACAGTGATGAAAGTCTTTATGAAAAGATAGCTATAAAGGACGCCATAAAAAAACTTGCCCCAAGAGAAAAGCAAATCTTGATTTTAAGATATTATATTGGAAAAACCCAAATGGAAGTCAGTGAGGAGGTTGGCATTTCTCAGGCGCAGGTGTCAAGGCTTGAGAAAAATGCACTTAAAGCCATAAAAGAAAAAATAGACGGTTAAGTCGAAAATTGTCATTTTGAAAGATATAATCTCATATATCTAAATCAATGGAAACTTCATTTATGGAATTAAGGTGTAAAGAAGTCGTCAATGTTGTTGACGGACGCAGGTTAGGGCATATAATAGATGTAGCTCTAAATCTTTCGAATGGCTGTGTGACGGGGATAATCGTCCCTGGAGAAAAATCATTTTGGAACGTTTTTAAGTCAGGTGCAGAATTTTTTATTCCACTTAATCAAATAGTGAAAGTTGGAGAAGATGCAATTCTTGTGCAAATTTACGGAGGCTCGCCAAATCAAAACCCATACATTTTAAGCGATAAAAAAAATTAAGTTGCTTTTTGCAACTTAATTTTTTATAAATCTTGTAGCAATTTTTTAAAGCTTTCGATATCTTTAAATTGTTTGTAAACTGAGGCAAATCTAACATAAGCGACATCGTCCAACTTTTTCAAATTTTCCATGACAAGTTCACCAATTCTTGATGAGGCTACCTCTTGTGAAAAATTGTTTTGTAAGTTTTTTTCTATGTCCATAGCGACCTGCTCTATTTGTGAAAGCGAAACAGGTCTTTTTTCACAAGCTTTTATAATGCCGTTTTTGATTTTGTTTATGTCAAATGGCTGTCTGCTTCCATCAGATTTTATCACTAAAATTGGCATAACTTCAACTGTTTCGTAAGTTGTAAATCGTTTTCCACAACGAAGGCATTCGCGTCTTCTTCTTATTGAATTTGTTTCATAATTTGAGCGAGAATCTAAAACTTTGCTTTCTTCTCCTCCACAATATATACATCTCATTTGTTTTCTCCTTGCTTAACAATACCACATATAGCAAAAAAAAGCAACAAAATTTTTTCAAAGGTTTTAAAATTTTAAATATATTAATATATATTTTTTATGTTGGATTTGACTCAAGCAAAATTAAACGAAAAATTATACATTTGTGGATATCAAAATCTTTCTGATAAGATTTTGCGTCGATTGTGCGACTTGGGATTAACTATGGGGCAAAGTGTTCGAGTCAAAGCAAAATCTTTGTTAAAAAAAGCTTTGCTAATTGAAATAAGAGACTATGAATTGACACTAAAATCTGACATTGCAAGTGGGATAATGGTAAAATGAAAAAATGCGATTTTTACGAAGCTAAACCCTTTGAAGAAATTTTGCTGGTGGGCAATCCTAACACAGGCAAGACGACCCTTTTTAATCTTTTGACAAAATCTAACGAACATGTTGGGAATTGGCATGGCGTTACTGTCGAACAAAAGGGTAAAAATTTTTCGTGCTTTGACAAAACTTTTCGTTTGGTTGATTTGCCTGGAATTTACTCATTAAGTGCACTTAGCTATGAAGAAAAAGTTGCGATAGACTATATTAAGGCGCACAACAAAACAAAAATAATTAACATTTGTGATCAAAACAACATAGAACGAAATCTTTCGCTAACTTTGGGGCTTTTAGAGTATGGTTTAGACGTTGTTTTGGTAGTGAATTGCATGGACAAACGTCCAATTTGTAAGGTAGACTGCAAAAAGCTGTCAAGTATTTTAAACATACCTGTTTTTTCTATTAATGCTAAGACTGGTGACAATATCGAAAGTTTAAAAAAAGCATTGTTGCAACCGTACAAAATTGCGCCTGAGCCTAGTTATGTTCAATCACTTGCGAAAATGTTGCCTTTTAACATTCAGGTGGACAGAAAAGAATTTTATGCTATAAAGTTGCTTGAAAAGGATGAAGACGTAATAGGACTGTTGAAAGTGAACACAAATGTTGACAATGTGTTTAAAAATTCCATACAAATTGTAGCAAAAACCAGATATGATTTTATTGAAAAGATTAAATCGGAATGCGTGAAACATTCTGGGAAAGTTTATGGCGAAAGTAAGATTGACAAAATAGTTTTGAATAGGTTTTTGGCTTTTCCTTTGTTTTTATTGATACTCTGCGGAGTGTTTTATTTTACGTTTTTTTCAATAGGCAAGTGGCTCTCAGAAGGATTGACAAGCCTTTTAGACAACACAATCGCTAGATTTGTCAATCAAATTTCAGCTTCAGTTTTTGGTGAAGGAAGTTGGGTCTATGGATTGATATCGGAAGCATTAATAGGTGGTGTCGGCACGGTGCTGTCCTTTTTGCCACAAGTGGCACTACTGTTTTTGTTTTTATCATTTTTAGAAGACAGTGGTTATCTTTCTAGAGTTGCATTTGCTTGTGAAGATTTGTTTGGTAAGTTGGGGCTTTCCGGGAAAAGCGTCTATTCGCTTTTAATGGGCTTTGGTTGTTCAACATCAGCAATATTGACTGCACGCAACATGGATGATAAAAAGGCGAAAATTAAGACGGCGATGTTGACACCGTACATGAGTTGTAGTGCCAAATTTCCAATTTATGTAGTTATTGGTGGTGCTTTTTTTGGTGCTAACAACGTTTTTGTAATCCTAGGGCTCTACATTTTAGGGTTAATTATAGCTCTTTTGTTAAGTTATATTTACGAAAAAACAATTTTAAAAAGCAAGGAACAATCTTTTATCCTTGAGTTTCCACCATATCGTTTTGGTGGGATAAAAAGAATGACTAACGTTTTATGGGACAATGTTAAAACATTTTTAATAAGGGTTGGATCACTTATCATTGCAATGAACGTCATTGTTTGGTTGCTTGGGAATTTTAGCTTTTCATTCGGTTATGTGACAAAAGACGGCGGAGTTAGTATGCTTGAAAGTTTGGGAAAAATTTTGGCTCCAATATTCGTACCGCTAGGTTTTGGTTCATGGGGAATTGCAAGTGCTTTAATAGCAGGAGTTGTTGCTAAAGAAGTTGTCATTTCATCAATCGCTATGTTTAATTTGGCTTCCAACATGGGCGAAATTTCTTTATCGCTTTCAAATCCTGAAAGTGTAGTGTTTTTCGCCACACCGTCGGTTGCGCTTTCATTTTTAGTGTTTTGTCTTTTGTATTGTCCTTGTTTGTCTTCTATGGCTGTTTTAAAACAGGAAATTGGCAGAAAGTGGACGTTTTTCGCTGTAATAGTGCAATTTTGTTTGGCATATTTGACTACACTTTTTGTCTATAATGTTGCACTTACCTTTGAAAAATTTGGTGGCACAAAAGTTGTACTATTTTTACTGTTGTTTGTTTTAATCATAATTTGCGTGATCAAAATAATTTCACTGTTTAGAAAATCTAGATCATGTCGTGGTTGTAATAGATGTAAATAATTTTAGCCTAAATAGAAAGAAATTTTTTGTCGATAAAAATCCTTAAAAGATGACTAATCTTAAATTGATACGTTTTAAGAAACATTCATCTTAGAAAATTGTAAAATCATTTTTGAAATATTGTATGACTAAATTGTCATTATTGTAGAAAGCTTCCAGTTTTAATTTTTAATTAAATAAAAAATGTAAATAATTCATGTTAATTTTGCTTTATAAAATAAACCCGTAAAACTGTTTATCGCTTAATAATATTTGGTGTTTTTTTATAGTTATGATAAAATATTTTCATGAATAAACCTATTGTGGCTGTAGTTGGCAGACCAAATGTCGGAAAAAGCACGTTTTTTAACAAGATTTGTGGCAAAAGAATTAGCATTGTTGATGATGCCCCTGGTGTAACGAGGGACAGGATTTATGCCGATGCAGAATGGGCAGGCAGAGATTTCACGCTTATAGACACTGGGGGGCTTGACCCTAAAAGCAGTGATGTTTTTCAAAAAGAAATTGCTCAACAAGCAGAAATAGCTATGGAAATTGCCACCGTTATTGTTATGCTTGTCGACGCAAAATCAGGTGTTACGCTTGCAGACGAAATGCTCGCAAAAAAGCTTAGAGTGTCGAAAACTCCCGTTGTTTTAGTAGTAAACAAACTCGATCGGTTTGAAAAAGCTGACACTTATGATTTTTATTCTCTTGGTCTTGGAGAGCCGTTGCCACTGTCTTGCGAACAATCAAAAGGTGTTGGAGATGTTCTTGACGAAATTGTTAAATATTTTCCTACTAAAGATGCACAGGGCGACGAGGACGAAACAATTAAAATCGCAATAGTTGGCAGGCCAAATGTCGGCAAAAGCAGTATTATAAACAGACTTCTTGGTCAAAAAAGGGTTGTTGTTAGTGATGTTGAGGGGACAACGCGAGATGCTGTAATGACGCCTTTTAAGTTTAACAAAAAAACTTATTACTTGGTCGACACGGCTGGGCTTAGACGGTCGCGGGGCGTAGAAAAAGAATCTGTTGAAGGTTATAGCGTTTTAAGAACGATGAAAGCTATTGAAACGGCAGACGTTGTAGTAATAGTCTTTTCAGCTGACCAAAAATTGACAGAACAAGATGTGCGCATCGCTGGATATGTGCATGAGGCAGGAAAGCCTAGCGTAGTCGCCATAAACAAAATTGATTTATTTTCAGGAAATCGAAATGACATTCTTAAAGATTTAGACAGAGATTTGGCATTCATGGATTATTACTTGCCAGTTTTTATTTCGGCACTTAATGGGACAAAACTTGGTGATTTAATGCCAAATGTCTTAAAAGCTTATGAGAATGCTTCTAAACGAATCAAGACTGGACAATTAAACGAAATGCTTTCTGATGCTTTGTTAAGTTTTGAGCCACCTACGAAAAGTGGTAAAAAAGCAAAAATAAAATATATCACTGAAGCCTCAACCAATCCGCCTACTTTTGTTTTATTTGTCAACGACCCAAAGCTTTTGAATTTTTCATACTTACGCTATTTAGAAAACCGTTTTAGAGAAAGAGTAGATTTTTCTGGCACGCCAATCAAATTTATTGTTAAGTCTAAGGAGGAAGAATGATTTACTATTGGCTTATTTTGGTTTTTTTTGTTTCTTACTTCATTGGAAACATAAGTTTTGCCAGGATTTTTTCTAGAGAATTAAAAAATGAAGATATTACGCAAAAGGGTAGTGGAAATCCAGGCACGATGAACATGCTTCGCGTTTATGGTATTGGCTATGCAATTATAACTTTACTTGGGGATTCTTTAAAAGCAGGGGTGACAGCTTTTGTTTGCGGTTTTATTTTTGCCCCTTATGGCATCTCTCAGTTGGCTTTTTTAGTAAGTGGCACTGCAATTATTTTAGGCCATAATTTTCCTGTAATATATAAATTTAAAGGTGGGAAAGGCGTTGCGAGCTTGCTAGGAATATTTATGTTTAGTCCTGTTTGGTATGTTGGACTTATTATGTTTGTTGTTTGTGCACTATTTTTATATTTTGTTGATTATGCCTTTATTGCTTCAATGATTTTTGTTTTTTCTTCGGGTGTGGCTTGGATAATAATGTTGGCACTTGTGCAACCTTTATGGTGGTGGATTTGCATCATTTTGATAGTTTTCAATCTTTTGTTGTGTGTTTTTATGCATAGATCAAATTTTGTTAGGTTTTTTAAAGGGATTGAAAACAGAACGAATTTTAGAGAAAAGGTTAACAAAGTTTTTAGAAAAAAAGATCATGAGAAAGACGGCGAAAACAGACCTGAAAAAGAAATTATAGTTACGGAAGAAGAGCAAAAACTAGCAGAAGAAGAACTTAAAAAATCAAAAGAAAATCAAGATGAGCAGATTAAATGAACAAACTTTTTAAGAGCGAGTAAGACAACCGCTCTTTTTTTTATTAATGAGTTATATTTTTCTTGTTTGCGACATAAGTTATGGTAACTTTGGAGGTCTTATATGGAAAAATTCAAGATATACGACGACATACGTGTTCGCACAAATGGAGAAATTTATGTCGGCGTTGTTGGACCGGTCAGGGTGGGAAAATCAACTTTTATCACTGAATTTATGAAAAAACTTGTTGTTCCAAACATTACCGGTAAATATTCAAAAGATAGAGCTATTGATGAACTTCCTCAATCAGCAGACGGCAAAACGATTATGACGACTCAGCCTAAATTTGTTCCTAACGAAGCTGTAAAAATAACCGTTCATGACGGAGTAGATTTAAAAGTTCGTTTGATTGATTGTGTAGGTTATCTAGTAAGTGGAGCAATGGGGCATATTGAAAATGATGCACCACGTAAGGTCAAAACTCCTTGGAGTGACGAAGAGATGCCATTCGAACAAGCTGCAGAAATAGGCACTCAAAAAGTCATGAAAGAGCATTCAACCGTTGGAATAGTTGTGACTACCGATGGTTCGGTGACAGATATTCCACGTCCAAATTATGTTGATGCAGAAGAGAGAGTTGTTAAAGAGATGAAGGAAAGTGGAAAGCCTTTTGTGATAGCACTTAACTGCAAATCTCCAAATTCGGCGGATGCCAAAAAGCTTGCATCTTCACTAGAAGAAAAGTATTCAGTTCCAGTCATAGCTTTAAACGCGGTTGATTTGAAGGAAAGCGACATAGACAAAGTTTTTGAAAAGCTTTTGTATGAATTTCCTGTTACTTCAATAAAAGTTCAAATGCCACGTTGGCTTCAAGCACTCGAATTCGATGATGAGATCATTCAAGAGATTGCATCAGAAATGCGTAGTTTTGCAAGTGGGATGAACAAATTAGCAGATGTAGATAAAAGCAAAATTGCATTTACTGAAAGCGAATCTTTCGATCCAATCACATTTTCAAGTGTTGAAATGAGTGACGGAACGGTAAAATTTAGTGTTATACCAAAAGAGGGGCTGTTTTACCGAGTGCTTTCAAAAGAATGCGGATATGAAATTCATGATGATTATGAGCTGATGAATTATATAAAAGAACTTGCAGTTGCCAAACTTGAATATGACAAAATTAAAGAGGCACTTGCGCAAGTTCGCGAAACTGGTTATGGCATTGTCGCTCCTACTGCAAGTGATTTCGAAATCGCTGAACCAGAGCTTGTTAGGCAAGGCTCAAAATATGGTGTTAAGATTAAAGCGAGTGCTCCTAGCCTTCATATTTTGCGCGTAGATGTAGCGACAGAGGTTACTCCGCTTGTAGGGACTGAAGAACAAAGCAGAGATCTTGTAAGTGACATGGCTATGCAAATTCAAGAAAATCCTGAAGCAGTTTGGCAAACCAACATTTTAGGAAAGACGCTGTCAGAACTCATTGGTGAAAACATCAATTCAAAAATTATTATGATGCCTGCCGATGCGCAGAAAAAAATGAGAAAAACTTTGGGCAGAATAGTCAACGAGGGGCGTGGCGGAATAATTTGCATTTTGCTTTGAAAAAAACGGCACATGCCGTTTTTTTATTTAAATTTAATTATTGTCTATTTAAGCAATCTTTTTCTTCGTAAAGATTGTAAAAAACGTTTTTAATTTCAAAATTGTTGCTATCAAAATGGTGCAATTCATCTTTGCTTTTTCGCGTTAAAGTTTCTTTCGGTACGACATAGAGAAATTTTAGGCGTAAAAAGTTTTTTTCTGGATCGTATTTTTCGCTTTTTTGAAAGAAAGATCTGAAATCTGATCCTATTTTTTCATAAAGATAGCCTTTGCATGCGACGTCATCTCCTTCGTTTAACAATGGCTCAGCGCCATTTGGTGTTTGAAATGAGCCATGAATATTTTCATATTTCCCATCATTATTGTAGCTTTTAATGAGAAGGCCATAAGCATTTTTCTTTGGCAAAGCAAACAATTTTGGGGATTTTATTAATTTCCCAGAAAGCACAAACATGTTTGCCCTGGTAGGTGTGAAATCATACTTACAATATTCAGCTTTATTAAGTAGCACAAGCATATTAAAGTGATTGTCGTCAAAGCAAGAAGTCAATGAGCCGTGAGCAAAAACGTCTGTATTTGATTCACTAGCTGTTTTCATAAAATCAAACAATTCTTTTGGATATAAAACAGTTATGAAGGTTGCTCCTACCTTCCTTAAAACTTTCATAACTGATTTAAAATACACATCGTTTTGCATTGTTTGAGAAAATTCACCATCGTATACTTCCGGTGGAGAAACAACTTTTCCAATTAATCTTAGTTTGTTTATATCTTTCATTTTTTATCCTCAATTCTATTTTAACAGTCGATGTGGGTTTTGTCAATATGCATTTTTGTTTATGATATCAAATTTTCACAATTTTTTTGATATTATCATATAAAACTGACATGAAAAAAGAAGATCCAAAATTTACAATAATTTGCATAAAAGCACCAAAATGGATGCGTCCATTTTTAAAACCTTTTGTAAAAAACGATAAAGACGCTTAAAGAGCTCTTTTACGTTTGGCATATGGTGATTGCTTTAACGTATGCATTATTTTTGTATGACAAAAAAATGCCGTGTAATTTAAATGTTGCATTAAAAAACCTTTAAAACGCGTCAAAAAAAACCTCACAAAGAGGTTAGTTTGATTTTCTTGCTGTTTTAATGCACTTTGTGCAGGCTTTAACTTTCTTTTGTTTTCCGTCAACCTCTATGGTTGTGGTTTGCAAGTTAAGCTCAAAAGTTCTATTTGACTTATTTTCTGCATGACTAATGTTTTTTCCAGCCATCTTTCCACGTCCACAAATTTCGCAAACTTTTGACATACTATCACCTCCAATTTCTGATTAAGCAATGCAATTATAACATAAACTAATATTGTTTGCAACAAAATTATTAAAAATTTTATTAAACTTTTTAAATAAGTTAAAAATGCTTGAAAAAAAATTTATTATATAGTAAAATATTGTTGACCTCGTTAAAAAGGAGTCAAAAAATTGACTGTTGATACAAACAATTACTACGGCAATATTTCAATTAGCGATGATGCAATTCGTGTCGTCGCTGGTTTTGCTGTGCTTGATTGCTATGGCGTTGTAGACCTTGTTTCAAAAACTTTCAAAGACAGCGCAAAAGAATTGTTTAACAAAGAGTCTTATTCACGAGGTATTAAAATTCACAATGTGGACAACCGTATTTTCATTGATGTTTACTGCATAATGAAGTATGGTGTTTCAATAAGTGCCGTTTCTGAGTCGTTGAAGAAATCGGTAAAATATAGTGTTGAAAATTTTACAGGTATGATTGTTGATTCCGTCAACGTGCATGTTGTCGGGGTTAGAGTGTAGGAGAGAACATGATTAAGTCAATAAATGGGCCTACTTTTCGTAAGATGATTGTGGCAGGCGCCAGCCTTTTAGAGCAAAATAAAAAATATGTGGATTCTTTAAACGTTTTCCCTGTTCCAGACGGAGACACAGGGACAAACATGTTTTTGACAATGAAGTCCGCTGTCAATGAGGTTGGAAAATGTGTAAGCACAAATGTTGATGAAATAAGTGCATCTTTTGCTAAAGGTGCATTGAAAGGTGCGCGAGGCAATAGTGGAGTTATCACTTCTCAAATTTTTAAAGGGTTTTGTTCGGTCACAGCAAAATACAGTGAAATAACAACAAAAACATTTGCAAAAGCTATGCAAGAGGGCGCAAACATAGCATACAAAGCGGTCACAAAGCCAAAAGAGGGGACAATTTTGACCGTAATACGTGTTATGGCTGAAAATGCAGTCAACATTGCAAAAAAGACCGACAATTTCGAGACTTTTCTAAAAAAGGTTTTAGAAACTGGTGAAGAGATTTTAAAACAAACGCCAGAAATGTTGCCAGTCCTTAAAAAAGCAGGAGTAGTTGATGCAGGTGGACGGGGTATAATAATAATATTTACCGGATTTTATAAACTTTTGATGGGTGAAGAAAATCTTGACATAATTTTTGACGATGAAAAACAACCACAGACAGTTGATGATGTAATTGCAGACATTACAAAGCTTGAAGAAATCGAATTTGGTTATTGCACTGAGTTTATGATCGTGCACATGTTTAAAAAGACAACGGAAGCGGACATTGACAAGCTTCGTGAAAAACTTATGGGAATTGGAGATAGCGTTATATGTGTTGGCGATCTTTCTCTTGTTAAGGTGCATGTGCATTCAAACGAACCAAATCGTGCCATAGGTTTTGCCCTTGAACTTGGTGAAATAATTAATGTCAAAATCGACAACATGCGAGAGCAAAACAGGGAATTAAAGAAAAAAGCAAATTCTGTTGAAGAAACTAAAAATTTGGGAATTGTTGCTGTCGCGCCTGGTGATGGGCTTTCGGCAATATTTAAAGATCTTTCTGTTGACGAAATAATAGTGGGTGGTCAGACTATGAACCCTAGTGCAGCTGACATCGCGGCAGCAGCAGACAAAGTGCCTGCTAGAACGGTCTTTGTTTTCCCAAACAACAAAAACATTGTTCTTGCGGCAGAGCAAGCAAATGAACTGACAAACAAAAACTTGGTGGTCATTTCAACGAGAAGCGTTCCTGAGGGAATATCAGCTGCCATTGCATTTAATCCAGATGGGACTGTCGAAGAAAACACCGAGGCCATGAATGACGCGATTAAAAATGTTAAATCTGGATCTGTCACATACGCAGTTAGGGACACGCACGTTGATGGATTTGATCTTACCACAGGTGAAATTATTGGACTTGACGACAAAGCGATTTTGGCAAAGGGTAATTTAGTTTCTCAAACTACAGAGGACCTTGTTGCTAAAATGATGGATGACAACGTTATGACCATAACCCTCTTTTATGGTGAAGACATAAAAGAGGAAGAAGCGCAATCATTACAGGAAAAACTGGCTTCATCTTTCCCAGAGTGCGAAGTTACCGTGGCTTTTGGTGGACAGCCTATTTACTATTATTTGATAAGTTTAGAATGATTTAGCGATTTATAAAATCGCTTTTTTTCTTGATAAAATTCAAAAAAAGTGTTAAAATTTTGAACATATATGCAAAGATTAGATAAATTTTTGTTAGAAAACAAATTTTTTTCCTCTCGCGAAAAAGCTAAAAGTGCAATAATAGAGGGGAAGGTTTTTGTTGATGGTAAAATAAAGGCGCCTTCATATCAAGTAAGTGGCGACGAAAAAATTGAAATTAAAACTAGCGAAAATTATGTTTCACGAGGTGCTTATAAATTATTACGCGCGATAGACATGTTTGGTGTTAGTTTAAAAAATTTGACTGTTCTAGACATTGGCGCTTCTACAGGTGGCTTTACGCAAGTTGCACTTGAAAATGGAGCAAAAAAGGTTTATGCGTTAGATGTTGGGACAAATCAACTTGATGAAAAGATAAAAGCAAATCCTAATGTAGTAGACTTGTCGGGTTGCGATTTTAGGGGCTCGCCAAAGATAGATGATGTTGAATTTATTGTTAGTGACTTGTCTTTTATATCTCTAAAACTAATAATCCCGGAAATAATAAAAAGATATGGCACAAACATACCAATGGTGCTTCTTTTTAAACCGCAATTTGAATGTGGACGAGAGATTGCAAAAATGAAAAATGGAGTTATAAAAGACATAAAAGTTCACAAAAAGTTGTTATCGGAATTTGCAGATTATTTGAAGAGCTTTGGCATAAAGATTAGTGGCATTACATATTCTCCAATTACAGGCAAAAATGGAAACGTTGAATATTTGTTTTATTTAAATGGAGACAAGTTTTTTGCTTTTGACACTGAAAAATTGTGCGAATGTGCATTTAAACATTTGACAAAAAAATAATTTTAAAATATTTTCTAAAATTAGTTTTTAATTTAATATAATTTTAAAAAAGCAGTGACAAAAATTTATAAAAAATAATATAAAAATTTTATGAATAAAAAATTTTTGTCGCGAGAAGCTTTGCTTTTCAATTTAAATCATTTTTATTCTTTTGCCCCTCAGGTTTGCGCTGTTGTAAAAGCTGATGCATATGGGCATGGGTTAAAAGATGTCGTAAAAATATTGCAAGATGCACCTAGTTTTTACGGTGTTTCAAACATTGATGAAGCAGAAAAAGTGGTTAATGTATGTCCAAAAGCTCGAGTAATTGTTTTAGATCGTGTGTCTGATTTTTCATATGCAAAAAAATATTATTTGACAGCAGTTTCGCTAGCAGATGTAAAAAAAGCTATCAGATTAAAAGTTACTCAAAAATGTTTTATTAAGTTATGTTCAAATATGAATCGTTTCGGAATAAACTGCAAAGATGACAAAATGATGGCTTCATTAAAAGAAATGGTCAAAAATCATGATTTTGCAGGAATTTCTGGTCATTTTTCTGCGCCAACAAATTACTTTATTTCAAAAAATGAATATAAGGATTTTTTGCAAGCAAGGCAGTTTTTAGATAAAAATTTACATGTGAGTTTTGGAGGAAGCGGGGCAAAAAACTTTCCGTGCGATATTTTACGTGTTGGAATTGGATTGTATGGCTATGGAGATAAAAATTTAAAAAAAGTAATGAGTTTAAATTCACAAATTTTGCAAATAAGATCGTTGGAAAAAGGTGAAAAAGCGGGTTACGACGGCTGTTTCAAAGCAAAAAAAAGGACGACTCTTGCTGTTGTTGGGGTCGGATATGGTGACGGCTTTGATAGAAACAGTTCGAAAAAACTAAAAGTAACAATAGGCCAAAAATCTTTTAATATAGTTGGATATATGTGCATGGATAGCTGTTTTGTGGATGTAACTGGTGGAAATGTCAAAGTTGGTAGTGATGTTGAAATGTTTGACGATGCAGACAAAATGGCAAAGTGGACAAAAAAATCACCTTACGAAGTCTTAACAAATTTTTCTTTATTTAGAGGCAAAACAATAATATATTAGCAAATTCTGTCGCTGTTGCATATCTTAAAATGTGTAGACAAATCAGGAGGTAGGAAAATGTCTTTTTACATCAATAATACAAATCCTAGTCGCCCGGGCCCATTAATGGGCAATCCAATGAACGGGATTTGTGAAAAAATCTTGATTGAAACGACAAAAGTTTTTGATGCTTGTGTGTCACAGAGCACTGAAACGGGTATTGTTCTTGCAGTCACAGATTTAAATCCGGCTTCGCCAGCAACCCCGCTAACTTACATTTCGGCTGTTAATGCGCCTAATGAAAGTGCAGTTGTTAGTGATTTGGTGGTTGATAGATTGGAAAGTTGTCCAAACTATGCCAATGTTAGTGCCACTGTTACAGTTCCAGTGATTGTTACTTATCGTGATGCAAACGGAGTTTTGGGAACAGGCAGGTCGACAATAACTGTAAGCAAGAATGTCATTCTTTATGTTCCTCAACCTTCTGTTACTCCAATTAACATAACAGCTAGCGCAGTGTTTTCAAGTGAAATCGGGTCTTATACATCAGACAACACTTTCACTGTTACTGGTTGCTTGCAAGTAATTTTGAGAGTGACAGCAGTGGTTGACGTGCTTGTGCCATCTTATGGATACCCTGTTATACCGCCTTGCCATGCGGGGACAGGGGTGAATGCTTGCCCAGGCTTGTTTGATATGCCACTTTACCCGACAGCATCTGGCTCAGTTGTTCCACAAAGATTTTAACAAATTGCAAAACGCCTTTTGGCGTTTTTTTGTTTTGTTTGTGGACAAGTTTTTGATATAATTTAATCATGAAAATAATTCATGTTTCTGATCTTCATTTAGATGGCGGTTATAATTTGGTGGGTAACGACAAAAATCGTATTTTGCGTGATGAATCGCTACAGCTTTTTTCCGAGCTAGTAAATTTTGCAAAAGAAAATGGGGTGTCTGCAGTTTTAATATGTGGAGATCTTTTCGATAAGATGTCGGTTCGTAAATCCACTTTTAAATTTATAACTGATGAGATAAATTCAGCGGAAGGCATCACGTTTTTTTATTGTTTAGGAAATCATGACCATGAATTGTTGTTTGAAGAAAATCTTCCAAAGAATCTTATTGTTTTTCCTACATATTTTCAAAAATATCAGTTGGGTGATGTGGTAATAGGTGGAGCAAGCTTGCAAAAAAATAGCGAAAATAAGCTAATCATCGATTTTGAAGAAGAAAAATTTAACATTATGATGTTGCATGCAAATCTGACCTCTTCTAAATCTGGTGAAGTGGTAAATTTAGATTTAAAAGATGTAAAAAACAAGAATATCGATTATCTTGCTTTGGGGCATATACACATGAGGTTAAATGGTAAGATAGATAATAGAGGTGAATGGGTTTACTCTGGTAATGGTGGGAAATATGGTTTTGGTGATCACAAGCGAGGATTTGTGCTTATGCACATTCAAGATGGGAAAATAAGTTGGGAGCGTAAAGATTTTAAAGTTTTACGAGAATTTGTTGAAGAAGAAATATTTTTAGATAATATAAGCTCTTTTAAGCAACTAGAAAGTGAAATTATGATTAAAACAAAGGATATTGATAAAAAAAATTTTGTTAGGATAATTCTTAAAGGGGAATGTGATGAAGATTTTGATAAAAAAATTGATCTTTTGAAATCAAAATTTGCTGATAGTTTCTTTTATTTTGAATTATTGGACGAGAGCAAGATAAGAATTGATATTGAAAAATATCGCAAAGAAACACTTTCGCTTAAAGCTGAAATGATAAATTTAATTTTAAATTCAAAATTAGCCGAAAGTCAAAAGAATCTATGCATAAAAATTGGCATTTCTGCATTGCGTGGAGAGGAGGTGGAATTGTGAAGCTCCTCAGTTTACATATAGAAAATTTTGGAAAATTGTCAAATTTTGATTATGTTTTTCAAGATGGAATAAACATTATCAATCAAGCTAACGGTTGGGGAAAAACGACATTTGCTTGTTTTTTAAAGGCTATGTTTTATGGTATGGAGAAACGAGGAAGGCTCAAAGCTTATGTGGCAGAAAGGTCAAGGTTTGCGCCTTGGCAAGGTGGCGTTTATGGTGGTAGCATAATTTTTGAACACAACGACAAGGTTTATAAGGTTCTTCGAACATTTTCTCAAACGCCAGAAGGGGATAGATTTGAGCTTGTTGACGTTAAATCTGGGTCAATAAGCAGAGATTTTTCGATTAGATTAGGTGAAGAAATTTTTGGCGTTGGAAGCGATACATTTTCTTTGACAACATTCTTTGGACAAGGAGAGTTGGAAGGCGAAATCAATGATGAAGTTAGAGCGTTTTTGACCGGAGCAAATGGTTTAAATGCTGATATGCAAGCAAGTGAAGGGGCAATAGGCAAATTGGATAAAAGCATTAAAAATTTAAAAAATCAAATTCCTTCGATGATCGAAATAAATCAAGTGCAAAACAAAAAAGAAGCATTAAATGAGAAATTGCGTGAACTTGAAGAAAATAAAAAAATAATCGCCGAGGGAATTTCAGTTCGTGAAGAAAAGTTGAATTCTTTAAAACATAATGTTAATTATCGTAGTCATAATGAAACAATTAAAACAGATGACAAAATAACAAAGCAAAGTCATAGTGCTAAGCCGAAGGGAAATAAAATTTTAAGTGCGATATTTTTTGCCTTGTTTATTGCTTTTGCTGTTGCGTGTGGATTAAGTTATTCAAATGTTATACTTTGTTCAGTTTTTGGGGCGATTAGTGTAATTTTAATCATTTTAAGCTTGATTTTTATTTTTAAAACACGTAAGCATTTTGATAAAAAAGATGAACTTGAAAATGAGATTTCTTCGCTTAAACAAAAGTTGCACTTCGAACAGGCAGATGCAGAATTTGTTAAGCAAAGGTCTGATTTAGAGAAAGAGATCGCTGTTTTAGAAGAACGATTAGCATATATAAACGAACAGATTTTGCGTTATATAAATGAAGTGGAAGTAGTAGAAAACAACTTAAATTTTGCTATCAAACAAAAAAAAGAATTAGAAGAGAAAGTCTCTTTGCTTTTGCTAGTTAAAGATTTTATTTTAAAAGCAAAACAGAACATTTCTGTTAGATTTGTTGAGCCGATGCAAAAAAAATTAGTCGAGATGCTTTCAGTTTTATCGAATAAAAACATGCACATGCAAATAGATTTTGATTTTAACATCAAATTGGACACGCCAATAGGATTGATGGAAAAACAATTTTTAAGCCAAGGATCAAAAGATTTGGTGGAGATTTGCAAACGGTTTGCACTTGTAGAAAGTGTTTTTACAGACGTCAAACCATTTATTGTACTTGACGACCCTTTTGTCAACCTTGATGACGCTACATTAAAGAATGCCATCGATTTAACAACGGAATTATCAAAAAAATATCAAATAATATATTTGACTTGTCATAGTTCAAGAGTTTTAAAAGCCTGATATTAAAGCATCTTTTAAAAAGCCACTCGCTTCGCTCGTAGAAGGTCAGCGTGTTCGAATAAAAAAATCCTTGTTAATTTGTATAAAAAAAGTTCTCTTTTTTGAGAACTCCATTTGGAGTACAGCACTCGAACCTTTGCTGACCACTCGCTTCGCTCGTAGAAGGTCAGCGTGTTCGAATAAAAAAATCCTTGTTAATTTGTATAAAAAAAGTTCTCTTTTTTGAGAATTAATATGGAGCGGAAGACGGGGTTCGAACCCGCGACCTTTGCCTTGGCAAGGCAACGCTCTACCAACTGAGCCACTCCCGCATACTGATAGTATTTATGAGAAACATATGATTTTTGCAACTGCTTTATAATAATAGCAGAAAATTTAAAATAAAGCAACTGTTTTTTATTAATTTGAAAAATATATTTCATAAAAAACTAAAAGGGTTAGATTAAATGTTAAAACAAAATGAAAATAATTGCAAATTAAACAATATTATGTTAAATTAATCTAAATGTTATTAAATATTTCTTTTATAAAGGTTAACACATGAAAAGACTTTTCACAATCGGTAGTGGCTATTTTGTCTATTCTTTAGTACCCATTTTATCGTGGATTGCGTTGTCTATGATTTTGCATAATGGTAAAATAGTAAATGCATTTTCTTTGATTTATCCCATGCAATTTGTTTGGGCATTGTTGAAATCTTTTTTTGGAACCGCAGCTAATATAAGGAAAAACAAGGAGAACGATAAAAATTCTACTTGGAATAGTATATTTTGGGGTACTATTTTTTCTATTGTTATATTTTCTTTGCCGTTAATATTTGTAGATAAGTATATAGCATTTTTTGGTCAAAATATAGGAGATTATAAAGATTTTGTTATATACGGTATTGCTCAACTTTTAGTACAAGTTTTTTTCTCTTTAATAACAGAAAAACTGTATTTTGAAGATAAGGAAAAAATTGCAAATATTCACCTAATTATTTTTAACATTCTAAATTTTATTTTAGTGTGTATATCAGCAATTATTATACCTGATGTAATGATTGCGTTTATTGTAACTCTTTCTATATTGTTGTGCTATGTTGTAGGATTGTACATTTGGCAATTCGAGAAGTTTAGAATTTCACTTTCTTTTGTTAAGAATATAAAATATAATGCGGTAGAAATGTTATCATCAATTTCTATGGCGATAACATATTTTTTTGGTTTTCAAACTGTCTTTTTGGCTGGTGATCAATATTTGGCCGCTTTAAACGTTGTGGCTTTGGCTACTGATGCCCAATTTGATAGCATGGGTGCAATTTCTACCGTAACCAAGGTGGATTTGTCAAAACAAAGATATCAATTTAAGAGGGAATTAAAAAATGCTTATTTATTCACCACAATTTTATCAATAAGTAGTATTTTGCTTGCGGTTTTGCTTGGTTATTTATATAAAGCATCATTTATTTTAGTTTTAATATATTTGGTGTTTAAAATAGTTGAAATGTTTATAACGCCATATGTTTCAATTTTACAAACTTTTACACAGTTAGAGTACTCTGTTTTTCTATCTTCTTGTATTTTTTTAATTGCAAGAGTTGTGAATGTTTTGATATCGGTGTTTTTAGTATCAGCTTATTGCACTGATATTGCATATCTAACAGAATGTGTTCTATTATGTTCATTCATTATTGTGAGAATAGTAAAATATAAGGTAAAAGATGGCGAGCTTTTATTAAAAAAGAATAAAAAGGAAAATTCATGTATATAAAAACTTTTATTATAAAAACTATAGGCTAATTGTTACGGTTATAAAGTTTTTTAATATTTGCCCTGTTTTGAAACTTGTATAATTCTGGGGCGGAGAAAACTTGCATACTTGCAACTTTTCTTGACCGCCCGTTCAAGTCCCTTTAATATTATTAAAAAACCGACCTGATTGTCGGTTTTCCTATGGTGCTGGTGGTGGGACTTGCTCCGCGGAAAGCCATGGCAAGAAGTACTTTCCGCTATCACGCCGGGGCGGAGAAAACTTGCATACTTGCAACTTTTCTTGACCGCCCGTTCAAGTCCCTTTAATGTTATTAAAAAAACCGACAGGAATGTCGGTTTTTATTTGGTGCTGGTGGTGGGACTTGAACCCACACGAAGTTGCCCTCTCAGGATTTTAAGTCCTGTGCGTCTGCCGTTCCGCCACACCAGCATATATCATGTGATACTTACGAGTATTCAATGTTTTTCTATTCTTCTGTTGCTCATGTCTTTAAGTCCGATGCGTCTGCCGCTGAACCCCTTAAACATTTAGCTGTTTTTGGGGACCCCTTCCGCCACACCAGCATATATCATGTGATATTTACGAGTAATCAATGTTTTT
>CALWEQ010000004.1 GCA_944377365.1 uncultured Clostridia bacterium | reverse complement strand
TTTCTAAATCTGCGACTATCTTCCAACGATAAACTGAATTTCTTTCATTGTATTCAAGTAAAGACTTGTTGAGATGACTTGCAAATTCCATTTCCGAAGCATTGTTAACTTTCATAAAATGCTCTTGTGCTTCTTCGCCATAGCCAAGTCTAACAGTGTTTTTAAAATGTTTAACTCCATGACACTTTGAACAAATCGCAACAATCTGTTTCAAAGTTTGTGTTTTCTTTTCAATATCAAATTCCCATTCTTCGTGGACATCAAGGTTGTTTGTTTCAAAGCCACAAATTTCGCACTTTCCATTTGCTCTTTTAAGTGCAAATTCGCGGAGTTTATCCCAATCTTTTTTAGGCAGTGTTTTGCTAAAATCGTTGTTCCAAGCACCTTTTGGGAGCATATTTATAGTTAATTTTAAATCTTCCATAATTTGCTCCTATATTTCTGGATAAAGTTCGCCAGCAAAATATTTTCTAGTAAACTCACTTAGTCCAATCTTTTTGATAAGTTCTTCTCGGTTATATGGGTCGATTGCTTTTATATTTCCTTTCATTTCTTCAAAAGGTGTCCCATAGCAAATAATTGCACTTGGCTTGATTTTTTCCATCATAATTTCATAGCCTTCCATAAAACCTTTTTTATTATCTTCTCTCGTATATGTTGATACCGCCACAACTGAACCTTCTTCAACGCCATCACAAAAGAAATCAAAGCAATCATATGAACCCCACGAAATTGTTGGAATTACAAGCATACCTTGTTTTTGCCAAAAAGCACCGCACCATCGATTTTTAAAAACACTATCAATTTGTCTAGCAAGTGGCATATCCTTATATGTGCTAAATTCAGGAGTAAGCAAAGCATAATATTGATCTAGTTTTTCAAGTGATTGTTCAGGTTTTTCATAGACTATTTCAAAATTCCAATCATAAGTGAAGAAATGAATTGTTTTATTTTTGTTTTCTTCATCATCATTTTTTGTTTTTAAATAACTTAATAACTCAATCTTATTTAAATCTATATTTTGTTTCTTGATTAGTGGCATTCCATATTTTCCACTTTTTACGAATTCATTTCTTACAAGTTTTTGTTTCTTTTTTCGCTTTTCTTCTTCATAATCAGTTGTGCTTTCTGTATTAGAAAAAAGCGAATTTAATTGTTCGTTGTTAATCATTTTTATTCTCCTTTTATTCTACGTCTCTTAAAACAAAAAGAGATTAACATTGAAATTTTGCGTTTTCAACGTTTTGTGACATCTTTTTTTAATTTTGTTATATAAAAAATTTTTGTTTAATAAAATACAATATGAAATTTTTAACAATAAAAAAGCACACATTGTGTGTTCTTTTGGTGAGTGTGATTTTGATTTGCTCGGTGGTTGGTGTGTGCTATGCGGTTAGGGCGGTAAGTTCGCCAAAGATAGTGCGCACCATTGTTATTGATGCGGGACATGGTGGGGCAGATGGAGGATGCATCGGCAGATCAAGCGGAATAACAGAAAATGAACTCAATTTAGAATATGCCGAAACTTTAAAATCCATTTGTGAAGGGCTGGGATTAAAAGTCGTTATGACCAGGACTGATTTAAACGGTTTATATTCGCCACTCGCATCAAATAAAAAGCGTTCAGACATGGAGGCAAGGCAAAAAATTATTGAAGACAGTGCTGCTGATTTAGTTTTAAGTGTTCACATGAATGCTTTTCCGCTTTCATCCTCACGCGGAGCACATGTTTTTTTTGACAAGAAAAATCAAGGAGGAGAGGTTTTGGCACAAAGTTTGCAAAATGCTTTGTATGAAAATATAGCTTATGCCAAGTCACAAGCAAACGCAGGAGATTTTTACATTTTAAATTGTACGCAGGTTCCGGGAGCACTGGTTGAGTTTGGTTTTCTTTCCAATCATGAAGAAGAAAAGTTACTGCTTTCAAATGAATATCGTCAGGAAATTTGTTATGCTGTTGCTTGTGGAGTTTTGGATTATCTTCATATGTAAAATGATTGCGTCAAAAAAACTGGTATGTTAAAATAAGATAAAGATTTTGATCTTAAAGGAGAAAAATGTTAACAATAATAATTGGGCCCTCGGGCGTTGGTAAAAATTCAGTCATTGATGTCTTAATGAAAAGGCATCCAAATTTGCAGTATTTAAAAGCGGTTACAACCAGAGTAAAGCGCAAAGGTGAACGTGATGCTTATATTCATGTATCAAAAGAAGAATTTGAAAAAATGATAAAAGAAGGCGTCTTTTTTGAATATGAAAACGTGCACGCAGATTTAATGTATGGGACAAGGCGTTCAGCACTTGAACAAATAAAGCTTGGAGCAAAAAACTATATAAAGGATTTAGATGTAAACGGAGCAATAAAGGTTCAAAAATATTTAGGTAGAGAAAACTGCAAGACCGTGTTTTTAGACGCTCCAAACAATGTTTTATATCAGAGATTAAAGGGGCGAGGGGAAAGCACAGAAATGATAAAGGTGCGAATGGAAAGATATGATATGGAAAGAAAATTTAAAAATAAGTTTGATGTATGCATAGAAAACATTGACCTAGACACAACTGTAAGATCTATTGAAAAGTTTGTCGGCGACAAAAATTTGGAATGATTGTTCAACAAAAGAATTAAAAAAAAGACAAAAAGACTGCAAAAACTTTTTAGCAGTTTTTTTTTGTTTTTTTATAATCTTTTGCAGGAGAAACATATGGGCGTTCTTGGAAAATTTAAGTACTTATTTTTAGAAATAGGATTTTTGGGTTTGTTTTTTGTGTTAACCCTTTCCTCAATTGCTGGTGTAATCTTTCCTTTTGCGTTTTCAATGATGTTTGCGCTGGTTTGGGCAAATCAAAAGATTTGGCTGGTATGTCCTGCCTATTTAATTGAGAGCATTGTTGTTGATTACTCGCTATCGAATATAATTGGGACGGTTTGTTCGGTGTTTTTTTTGGTTGTGCCTTATCTCATTCATTATTTTTGTAAAAAACCATTACCGGTTTGGGAGCTGAGTATATATTGCTTTTTAAGTCAAACAGCTTCAATCGTTTTCTCGATAACATCAGCAAACGTTAATTCAATTTATTACGCAGTTACTTCCTGCATATTGGGAGTGTTGTTCATGCTCGGCGCACTTACTTTTTTTGAAGCAATATTTGTTAGGGGGTTTAATTATAGACTATCTGCCGTAGAACTTATTAGCGGTGGCATAATTCTTATGGCGCTTGCAGGGGGCCTTGTGCCTGTGAATTTATATGGTTTTTCTTTTTTAAAACTTTTTGTGTCTTTTATATTGCTGGCGATCACTTATTGCTCAAAAACTTATTATTCGGTTTTTGTTGCAGCAATATTAGGATTAGGGACCTTGTTAAGCACGCTAAATCCTATTTATATTGCGCCATTTATGTTGTGGGCACTTTCAATATCACCTTTTAAAACATATCGCAAATATTTTTCTGTGATATCTTTGTTGCTAACAGAAATTGTCATAGGATACTTGTTTAACTTGTATCCCGATTTTAATTGGATTTCGATTTTGCCAACAGCAATAAGTTGTTTGGTGTTTGTTTTAATTCCAGACAAGGTGTATGATTCAGTTAAGGGAGTATTCGACCTCAAAGGCGACAGAATAGCCGTCAAAAATGTTGTTAACAGAAATCGTGAAGTTTTAAAACGCAGGCTTGGTTCATTATCCGATGTGTTTAGTGAAATGGACAAAGTTTTTAGAGGACTAGTAAAACAAAACTTGAGCGAAGATGAGGTCAAAAAATTATTAAGAGATGAAATTATTGCTCGTAATTGTGAAAGTTGTCCAGACAGGGCAAGATGTCACAGATCGCAACAAGCGGAAACACAGAAAGTTTTAGACGAGATGGTTACAATAGCTTTTGAGAAAGGCAAGATTACGCTTTTAGATATTCCTTCATATTTAAATTCTAGATGTGGAAGATTGAATGGAATAATATCTGCAACAAACAGTTTGACAAGGCAGTATAAATCTTACAGCGGAATGTTGTCCAACATTGACATGTCTAAGATGTTGATAGCTGAGCAACTTGGTGGCATATCAAGTATTATGCGAGACCTTTCAAAAGAGGTAGACACAGAGATATCATTTGATGGACGTAGAGAGAAAAAAATAATTGACGAGTTGCTGTTTAATGACATAGTATGCTCTGATGTGATTGTTTTTGAAAGAGATGCGAGGACAAGTGAAGCATCAGTTGTGGTTAGAAACATAGACGCAGAAAAATTAAAAATACCAGATATAGTTGGGAAAATTTGCAAATCGAAGATGGAGGTTTATGAAAAGTTTCCATCGACAAAACCGGGTTGGACAACATTAAGTTTAAAAACGGCGTCCAAGTATGATTGTGTTTTTGCGATAGCTCAACAGACCAAGTCGGGCAGTTCGCGTAGCGGGGACAGTCACAGTGTTCAAAGGTTAAACGGAGACCGTTTTATGTTTTCTCTTTGTGATGGAATGGGTAGCGGAAAGGATGCCGAAAACACGAGCGAAATAGCTATAGGACTTATTGAAAATTTCTATAAGGCAGGTTTTGATAGTGAACTCGTTTTATCAAGTGCAAACAAGCTTTTGTCTTTACAGCGCGAAGAAAAATTTTCCGCGTTGGATGTTTGTGTTTTAGATTTGAAAAATGGGTTTGCAGATTTTGTTAAAATGGCTTCGCCGATATCTTTGATTATGTCAAACGAAAACGTTTCAAGGATTGAAAGTGGAGCCTTGCCTCTTGGCATAGTTGACAAAGTCAATCCAACGACAAAAAAGGTTGTTGTGAGTTCTGGCGACAACATAGTGCTTGTTACCGATGGCGTAAGTGACAGTTTTGCCACAGATGGGGCGTTTGAAGATTTTGTAAAATCATGCTATTCAAAAAACCCACAACTTATAGCAGACAAAATTTTACAGCAAGCACTAGCAAACAATGACGGGTGTGCTCGGGATGACATGACAGTTATGGTTGTCAAAATTTTTGACGTTTAAGAAAAATGTTATATTTTTAAAATAAGTCTTGATTTATTAAGTGTTTTTGTGTATAATTTCATCACGAGGTTTTTTATGCAAAACGTGTTGAAATTTATAGAAGCAAACAAAATGATTAGCCCAGGTGATAGAGTGGGTGTTGGGGTTAGTGGAGGAAGCGATTCGATTGCCCTTTTACACTTTCTTCAAGAAAACGCTGAAAAGCTCGACATTGAAGTAATTGCAATTCACATTGATCATGGCATTCGCGAAGAGTCTCGAGACGAGGCAAATTTTGTTGTGCAAATGTGCAAGCAAATGGGAGTTCGCGCCTATAAATTTAGAATAGAATCACTTAAACTTGCGAAAGAAAAAAACATGAGCGTGGAAACGGCGGCAAGGGAAGGACGTTATGCCATTTTTGATTCATTGTTCAAAAAAGACGTTATTGACAAATTGGCATTAGCTCATCATTTGAGTGACCAAGCAGAAACAATCTTGATGCACATTTTTAGAGGATCGGGGATTGCAGGCGCACGAGGTATGGAACCAGTTCGAGACGGCAGGTACATTCGCCCGCTTTTAACAACTTCTAAAGAAGAAATTTTGGATTATATAAACCTAAACAATCTTGACTATGTTGAGGACAGGTCCAACAATGACAACTATTATTCTAGAAATTTTTTGAGAAATGTGGTTTTACCAGAGATTTCAAAGAAATGGCCAGCAGTGATAAAATCGGTTTGTCAATTTGGTGCCACTTTAAAAGAGGACGACGATTTTATTAATTCACAAGTTTATGATGATGCTGTTATATATGAAGAAAAAGAAGCAAAAATTCCATTGAGCTATTTTCTTTACAAAAGGCCAATTATTTCAAGGATGATCATAAAAGCCCTTAAGAAGATTGGTGTTAAATTTGATTTTGAAAGAAAACACGTCGACATGATTATGGCTCTTGCTTCAGATTTTGAAAACGGCAAACGTATTTCGTTACCTTTCGACGTTGTGGCAGTAAAAGACTATGAGTATATTACGCTTTTCAACAAAAAGATTGAAATCCCAGAATTTAAATGTGAATTTAAATGTGGAGAATTTGATGTGCCGGGCATGGGCAAAATGATTGTAAAACGTGTTAAAGATTTTACGCCTAGAGAAGGTGTGATTTACATCGATTACAGAAAAGTTCCAAAGAGCGCCTTTTGGCGATTTAGATTAGAAGGGGATGTCTTTACTAAATTTGGCGGAGGAACAAAAAAACTGAAATCATTTTTGATTGACAAAAAAATTCCTCAAAGGAAAAGAGATTTTTTACCTGTTCTTGCAGATGGCAACAATATTTTGGCAATAGCAGGTGTTGAGATTTCAGAGCCAGTGAAGCTCGAAAATGTACCAACAGCATTTAGTGTTGAATTCCATTATTAAAACAACAAATTAATATTTAAGTTTTTAGAATTAAAAATTTTATTTTTCTCATAATATCATTGAGATGTTTTCTTAAAAGGCATCAGACTTTACAATTTTTAAAGAATTTGGTGCTATCATTTTTGATTTTGTCTATTTAAAGTTTGGCTTACTATTGTCGTGTTTGGCAAAAACAAAATGTAAATTAGGGGTTGTTATGTGGAAAATTAATTTAACAAACAAAAACAAAATATTAAAAGAAGAAGAAAAGAAAGAAAATTTTTGCCAAGAATACAAGGATTTTTTAAGCGGTTGTAAAACCGAGAGAGAATGTATAAAATATTTTTCTAGATTGTTGGACGAAGAGGGCTTTGTTAAACTCGGCGAAGCAATAAAATCTCAAAAAAAATTAAAACCAGGCGATAAAGTTTACGCAATCAATATGAACAAAGCATTGGTTGCTTTTGTGGTTGGAAAAGTAGATTTTGAAAAGGGCATGAACATTTTATGTGCGCACATTGACAGTCCCCGTCTTGATTTGAAGAACAGGCCAGTTTATGAGGATAGTGAATTTTGTATGCTTGACACACATTATTATGGAGGCATTAAAAAATATCAGTGGACGGCATTGCCACTTGCACTCCATGGTTTGGTTTGCAAAAAAGATGGTACGAAAATAGATGTTCAAATCGGAGAAGATGAAAACGACCCAGTGTTTGGCGTTACTGACTTGTTGCCACATTTAGACAAGGCTACGTCGCAAGGCAACATACAAGGCGAAAAACTAGATTTGGTTGCAGGAACTAAAACTGGTGATGTCAGTGCAAAAGACGCATTCTTAAATGTTTTGAAAAATTTAAACATAGAGGAGGACGATCTTATTTCTTCGGAAATCGAAGTTGTTCCAGCAGGCAAGGCAAGAGATTTTGGTTTGGATAGAAGTATGATAATTGGTTATGGCCATGATGACAGGTCTTCGGCTTTTGCTTGCGTTAAGGCATTGACAAGTGCCACAAAATATGATAGACCACAAGTGGTCGTTTTGGCAGACAAAGAAGAAATAGGCTCTATCGGTGCAACTGGCATGAAAAGCAAATTTTTTGAAAACATGGTTGCTGAAATTATGGCGCTTGCAGGAGAATATAACGAGTTAAAGTTCAAAAGATGCTTAAACAAAAGCCGGGTGGTTTCATGCGATGTTACTGCGGGGTTTGATCCAAATTGGCCAGATTCTTCAAACAAGAGAGCAGAGGCGAGATTAAATCACGGTGTTGCTTTTTGTAAATATGGGGGAAGCAAGGGGAAAAGCGGTTCTAACGATGCAAACCCAGAATACATCTCTGTTTTAAGAAAATTAATGGACGAAAATGACATAAAATATCAATTTACTGAAATGGGAAAGGTTGATGCAGGTGGTGGAGGAACTGTGTCGTTTGTGTTTGCAGAATATGGTATGGAAGTGATCGATGCTGGTGTATGTGTTTTGTCTATGCATGCACCTTGGGAAGTAATTTCTAAATTTGATTTGTTTGAAAGCTTTAAATTTTACAAAATTTTTCTCGAGCACGTTTAAAAGCATGACATATAAAAAAACAGCACATGTAGTGCTGTTTTTATTTTTTTGCAAATTCTTTGCCGTTAATCAAATAGTCAATCGAAACATTAAAAAAGTTGCTCATAGCATTTAAGGTAGCAAAACTTGGTTCTCGTTTTCCATTCTCGTAGTAGGAAAGTGCCTCGCGAGATATATTCAATTTTGTTGCTACGTAAAGCTGATTTAACCCTTTCTTTTTTCTTATCTCTTTTAAACCTTTCATACTACACCTACTTTTTTGTCGAATATTGTCAATTCCTCTTGACTTTATACTAGCACTAAGTTAATATAATATTTGTAACAGTGTGTTACATAAAGGAGGTATATTTTGGTTTTTGAAAACGAGATATTAAAACAAATGAGAAGATTAGATAAAAAAAGGAAGGGATATAAGTATCTTATAGATGCTATAATACTCTCGCTTCCAAAATGTAGCCACTTACCTCTTTATAAGCAAGTGTTTCCTGTAATCGCAAAAAAATACAATGTTAGTGCAGAAAGTGTTGAAAGAGACATCAGGTATGTTTTACGCAACCAAAATTGTTCGACCAAAAAATATATAATAAAGTTACTAGAAGAACATAAATAGCAAATTGAAAGTTATTAAACAATAACAAATAACTTTTTTAATAAAATTGAATACTAAAATTATTATTCATATTTTAAATATTAAAAAATTTGACTTTATTTTTTCTGTTGCTTATTAACACGAGATGTGGGACGAGCTTTGCAAAAAGCAATGACAAGAAAAATTTTGTTTCATTGTGCTGAAGCGAAAAATTTGCTCATAAACAACTTTTCTTTACCGCCCGTTCAAGTCCCTTTAATGTTATTAAAAAAAACCGACAAGATGTCGGCTTTTGTCTGGTGCAAGAGATGGGACTTGAACCTATATGACTTTTAACAGTCACTGGCACCTGAAACCAGCGCGTCTGCCACTGAACCCCAAAAACAGCGAGTGTTTTCGGGGACCCCATCCGCCACTGGTGTCGGAATGGCATATTTGGTGCAAGAGATGGGACTTGAACCCATATGACCTTTAACAGTCACTGGCACCTGAAACCAGCGCGTCTGCCATTCCGCCACTCTTGCAAACCTTAAATGCTTTTTTATTATAATCAAATTGGGTTTAGTTGTCAATTAAATTAATTTTAAAAGACCGTTTGCGTCATAAAAGATGTAACAATTTGAAAATATTTGTTGAAAATTTCTCAAAATTGTATTAAAATAATTTATGTTTTTATTAGTACTTTACAAAGAGGATGTCGATGGAAATTTATAATCAATCAATTCAAGAAATGATCAATAAAGATATTACTAAATTGTCTGTTCAAAAAAAGATTCAATATTTTGAAAACATAATTCAGCTTCTTGACCAAAAATTGGATGAAGACGAATTGTCATACGAAGATTTTTGTAATTTAATGGAGTTAAAGAGAAGCGCCATGGGGAAATTGTGCAGTGTTAAGAGGGCAAAATTATGATAAAAAATATTAAAATTAACAACAAGGTTGAAAAAATAAAAACAAAAGAAAAAATTCCTGCAAAAAGCAAAGACGGTAAAGGCGAATTTATATTGGTCGCGTTAGACACGTGTGTTGTGATTGATATGGCGTTTTTTTGTTGTAAATCCAAAAAGGAGAGAAATAAAAGCGTCAAAAGAGAATACCTTAACGCATTAGGTAAACTTTTACAAAGAAATGTTATGTCAAAAATGAGTAGAAACTCAAACATCTGTTTTTGTATAACACCGGGCGTTAGAAAAGAGCTTACCAACAACAAGGGAAAATATTTCGGCCGTGTAAAAAATTTTGTTGAAAGAAACATTGTTTCGCTTGATATAAACGAAAACGCAAAATCTAAATTTTCAGGCAAAGTAGATCTGCTTGTAGACAAATACTGCGAAAAAGGATATTTTTTAGAAAATAAGTTGCCCACAGTTGATGCTATAAATGTTGCCGAAGCATCATATTTTAATCTTTATTTGTTGTCGAATGATCACCATATATGTACATATCGAAAAGATGAAGATCCTAGAAAGAAAATCGAAGATATAAGAGAGATCAATAGAAGTCAACTCGAACATGAATATAGAAGTATTATAGCGGCTCCACAAAGGCCGGAACAATTCATGAGGCTTTTAAACAGCGGTAAAAAAATGGCTAAACCTAAACGGTTGGACGAATTAGAATTGGGATCAAAAACAAAAATAGTAGCGACTGTTCCGAAGCAGGTGATGAGAGAAAAAATCTTTGAAAGATAAAAAATGAAAGAAGTTAAATCAAACTTCTTTTTTTTAATCTATTTAAAGTTAAAAAACTTTTGGTGGCTCCAACACTATCCAGATTGAACTTATTGTAAAGAACGACTTATTATTTTTTAATATAAATTTATAAATGTTAAAAAAAACTAAACAAATTTATAAATTGTATGCTATTATAAAATATGAATAAAAATTTAGAAAAAATATTAAATTATTATAATGCTCTTTCATTACTTTATATTGATAAAATTGAAGAACATAAAGATTGCTATTTTATGCATAGTGATATTGTCGATGATGGTATTTGGAATTTATTTTAGTTAAAGAAAATAAAAATTACAAAGAAACATTTGAAGCATATAAATCTAAATTTAACAGAAGAATACCGAGATTTTATCTGTTAAATCCTAAAACCAGCCTTTTAAAAGAGATTTTAAAAAGATATAAAATTTATTGTGAAGATAGTTGGTTTATTACAAAAGTAAATGACTTGGACTTTTATTATAAAGGTAAGTTAAATATTGGTATTAAAAATGCCAATAAAGAAGATGTTATAGAAACTATAATGAATGGATTTTCAACACATAATCCAGAAGACCCTTATGGAGATTTGTCTCCTACATATAGAACTTGCTTAGAACAAAAATTTAACACTCATTCACAAAAATATAAGATTAAACATTTTGCGGCTTATTATGGGAACAAACCAATATCTATTGCAAGCATAACATACGACAAAAATACAGCATTTCTAAACAATGTAACTACTTTGAAAGAATATAAAGGTAATGGAATTGCAAAGCAAATATTAAGTGAAATTTTAATATTCTTGAAAAGTAAAAATATTAAAGAAATTTGCTTTGCAACAGAAAAAAATGCTTACACTGAAAGCTTTTATTCAAAATTAGGTTTTAAAATTGTAAGTAGTGGTTATTGCTTTGAAGAATAAGGAGAAAATATGAAATTACATATTGCAGGGACAGGACACGCAACTGTTAAAAATAATTATAATACTTGTTTTGTTGTAGCATTTTGGAAAAAAAATAAAAATCGTTCGGCATATCAAAAAATATGTTGTTGTCTATAAAATTAGAAAAGTCGTTTATAGATGATTTATTAAGTATGTTCCCAATCAATTTGCCGAATGTAACTTTATATTTCATTTTGTTAAAGGCAATTTTTTCTTGTTAGTTTAATATTTACAAAATAAAAATGATTTTTATCAAAAGTTGACTGTTAAATACTTTTTTGCTATAATTGACAGGGAAGAGTTTTTAAAAAAATGGCAAAAGAAAAAATCAAAAAAGTAAATGGTATTTGGAAATATTTAAAAAAATATAGAGGTTGGATAATTTTATACACAATCCTTTCTTTATTTGCTGCTGTTTGTGATATTTTTATGACAATATTATTGGCGAAAGCAATTGAGATTATAACAATTCCTAATTACATCAAAGCAATATATTTATTGTGTGGAGTAATTGGGATTGCTGTTTTTCAAAGAATATGCTGGTACTTTATAAACCTTATTTATTATAAATATTCCAACAAAATCATGACAGCGATAAATTCAGATTTGGCAAAACAAGCATTCAAGTTGAATTCTAAAACCTATAATGACCATGATACAGGAACTTTTGTTCAAAGAATTGTTGAAGATCCTGCACAAATTGTGGATAGTCTTGCAACGATAATTGATATGGTAACAGAATTGGTAACTGCATTAGTTATGTTGATTTATATTACAACATTGAATTTCTGGATTTCTATAATTTTAGTTTGCTTGTCTGTTATCGCCGGAATTATAGAATTTAAAAGAGTAAAAATTAGAAGAAAGAACAGATGGGCGATGAGGAAGAAAAACGATATTGTTCAATCTTTAACTACAGAAATTGTGAGAAGTGAAAAAGATATAAAATCGCTTGGGTTGGAAGAAAAGTTGACAGAAACTTCCAACAAATATTATGAAGCATACAGGGCTAGCAGATATAAACTTGATATTACTGACATGAATTTTTGGTCAACAAGAAATTTTATTATAGGAATTGGTACTCTTGCTGTTATTCTATTTGGTGTATTTCTTATGGACAGGGGGCTGATTTCTTTAGCAGCATTCATGATAGTTTATTCAAACCGTGATTCCTTGTGGAGTGTTGTTTATAATGTAGGAAATTTAGGAAACACATTTACAAATATAAAAGTTTGCCAAAAAAGAATGTTCTCTTTATTTGATGAAAAAGAGTTTATTACAGAAAAATTTGGAAATGAAGATTACGAAAATTTAAAAGGAAAGATTGAATTTAAAAATGTGTCGTATACTTTTAGAGAATATGAATACCCAGCAAATGATGGAGAAGGAGAAAAAAAGGGGGAATTGCAAAAGAAAGAGAAAATATTGGTTTCTGAAAATAAAATTTTTGAAAATCTTTCTTTTAAAATAAAACCAAATACCACAGTTGCTTTTGTTGGGAAAAGTGGTAGTGGGAAGTCAACAATATTAAACTTAATGAGCAAAATGTACGAAGTTGACTCTGGAGAAGTCTTAATAGATGGACACAATATAAACAACTTAAACAAAAAAACTTTGAGAAATACTATATCTTTGGTAAACCAATTCCCTTACATTTTTGATATGACAATAAAAGAAAATTTGTTGTTGGCTAAAGGAGATGCAAGCGAAGAAGAATTGATTAATGCTATTGAAAAAGCTTCTCTTAAGGAATTTGTTGAATCTCTTTCAAAAGGAATAGAAACAAAAGTTGGAGAAAGTGGAATTAAGCTTTCGGGAGGACAAAAACAGCGATTGGCAATAGCAAGGGCTTTGCTAAGGAATTCAAATATAATTATTTTTGATGAAAGTACAAGTTCTCTTGATAATTTCGCTCAGAATGACATTAAAAAAAGCATCGATGGATTAAAGGGGGAAAGTACAATTATTATTGTCGCTCATAGGCTTTCAACAATAAAAGACGTTGACAAAATTTTCTTTCTTGACAACGGAAAAATTGCTGATTCTGGAACCTTTGATGAATTGTTTAATAAAAATGAAAAATTTAAGACAATGTTTTTGGCTGAAAATATGTAAAAACCAGTTAGAGAACATGTTTTTTATTTTGCATTATTGGCGAATACATTTTGTATGGTTTTAATTATGTAAAAAAACATGTTATCAATATGCAATAAACATAATGTTAAAAAAGATACAATTGAAGATTTTGTTTTTGAAAAAACAAAGAAATATGTTTTTGAGCCAAATGTTGTTGATAGTATTGCAGAAGTTGTTGTGAATAGATTTAATAGTGAATTGTCAAACAATGCAGTTTTAATTAAATTACAAGAAGAATTAAAAGAAAAGAATAGAGCAATAGACTCTATTCTAAACGCAGTGGGAAAAGGAATAATAACATCGTCAACACAAGAAAGACTTATGAAACTTGAAAATGAAAAAGCAATACTAGAAGATAAAGTTGAATATGAACAAAATCATCAAATAAAACCACTAGAAAAAGAACAAATTGTAAATTTTTTAAAAGTATATGCAAGAAAGCAATTTGATAACAAAACAGATAAAAACGAGTCTTTAATAATTTTATTTTGAAAGAATTACTTTACAATGACAAAATTACAATAGTTTACAATACAAGTTTAAACCCAGCCGAAGAAATATATAGTCGCCCAAATGATAATAATGACGACAATAATGATAACAATAATAGCGATAACGGAACGGTAATTTATAATAAAGAAATCGAGATTTCAGACGATGAAAATAAGGACGAAGCGTCCTTGCGTAAACTAAAAAAATTGCCGTTTGAGTTCAAACGACAATTGTTTGGCGGAGGACACAGGATTCGAACCTGCGGATGCTCTCACATCAACGGTTTTCAAGACCGCCGCTTTAAACCACTCAGCCAATCCTCCATAGACGAGAATTATTATACACAACTTTTTTATTTAAATCAAGCATTTTTAGAAATTTGATTAAAATATATTTTGTTCAATTTAAATAATGCAAAAATATATTTACATAAAAATAAAAATAAATTAAATAAAAAAATTTGAATTTTGCAAAAAATTGCAATTTTACGTTTAATTTTGTGCTATTAAAACAAAAAAGCGCTTTACAAATGTTAAAGCACTTTTTGTTTTGTTGTTTAAACCGTTAATATTTTAAAAGTTTTATCCCATAACCAAAGGAACAATTATTCCTGCGATTATAATCAACAAGCAGACAAAATATAAAACTTTCCAAACGGCAGGTTTTGGTCTAACATAACGCCATGCTAAAATTGCAACAATAATAATCATTGCAGCAGCAGCAATTCCTTGTAAGGCAGAAACTGCAACTGACGAAACTCCGCATGCCGACAAAATCAATGCTACGGCGTAGAGTATTGTTGCTGCAACAATAAGCCAAAATGACACTTTGTTTAATCCCCAAACACCACTTGAACTTCTTGTTGATGTAGATCTTTTAGTTTGCTTTGCCATATGATCCTCCTTTAACTTATAATACATTTTTTAAGATAATATGTCAATTAAATTAAATTGGTTAAACGTAAATATTTAATGTTTTTAATTAATGATCTTTCGACATGAATTATTTTAATTTATTTATGTAAAATATAACCATGAAAAAGTTTTTGTCGATTTTGTTTTTGATAGTATCGCTGTTTTCATTTAGAAACACTCCTTCTAGCAACTGTATTGCACAAGAGGTTGTGACGGTTCCGATACTTATGTATCATTCAATATTGAAATCTCGCAAAGGTGAGTACATAGTTTCGCCAGACGATCTAAAAAATGATTTGCTATGGCTAAAAAATCACGGTTACGAAAGCATTTTTGTTTCAGATTTGATAAAGTATTGTGAAGGAACTGGAGATCTGCCACAAAAGCCAGTGGTTATAACTTTTGATGACGGACATTACAACAACTATTACTATGCAAAACCGATCTTTGAAGAGCTAAAATTTAAGGCGACGATAAATATAGTCGGTTCATATACTGAATTTAGCACGTCTAGTGGAGATTTTGACAATCCCAATTATTCTCATCTGACATGGGAAGAAATAAAGCTGTTGCAAGAAAATGATTTTTTTGAAATAGGAAACCATACATACAACATGCACAACTTTGAGCCCAGGTATGGAATAGGAAAGAAAACGAATGAAAATTTTGAAGAATATAAAAAAAATTTAACAGATGATGTCGAAAAGCTAGAAAAATGTTTTAAAGACAAATGTGGGTTTACGACAAACATATTCGCATATCCGTTTGGTAAGTATTCTGATGACAGCTATAAAATTCTGTCAAGTTTGGGATTTAAGGCATTTTTAACATGTAATGAAGGATTAAACTATCTTACAAAAGGTGATTCTAGCAAATTAAAAACATTAAAAAGATATAACAGGTCGGGATTTTATACGACTGAGGATTTTTTTAAACATATTGGAATTGAATAAAGTTTTAAAAAAAATAAAAATATTAAAAAAGATTAAAAAATGTTAAAAAAATGTACAAAAAATGCAATTTTTATGAATTTTTTAAGCAAATAATTAAAAACAATGTAAAAATTATTTATATAAATAATAAATATTAAAAAGTTTTTTTTCTTTTCTTCTTTATATGTTATAATATGCATATAATATGTCGGAGGAGTAACGAATGAGAAAAAAACGTATTTTTATGGCTTGCGGAATGAAAATGCCAAACGATCCAGAACTTGTAGAAAACTTAAGTAAAATAGCAAAACATGTTGCACAAACGGGTTGGACTATTGCACAAGGGGGTTCGTCTACCGGAATTATGGGCTTTATGGTTGATGAATTTTCTAAATATTCAAAAGACATATTTATGATTTTGCCAAAGAAGTTTAGGAAGGACTTGCCAAATTTAAATTTTAAAGATTTGACAGTCGTTGAAGATGAGGCTGGCAGATTGGTAGGTATTGTCAAATACTGCGACACTATTGTCGTACTGCCTGGCGGATCAGGAACAATAGAAGAATTTATGTATTTAATTGAAACAAAAAAATATTTTGAGCATGATAGAAATGTTTTAGTTTATAATTACAAGGGTTATTACAACGACTTGTTTAAACAACTTAAAAAATGCGTCAGATTGGGCTTTTTAGACAAAGGAGCATTAAAATTTGAAGTTGCGGAGTCTGCCGAACAACTTTGTTTACTTATCGACAAAACAAACATGGCAGAAAAGAACAACAAAACACAAAACAATAGGCCAAAGAAAAGCATTATTAAAAAATAATTTATCTAAAAAATAAAAAAAATATAAAAAAATATGTAAAAAATATAAATATTTATTAAAAATCTTGAAAAAAATTGAAGTTAAAATTGTTTTTTTAAAAAATATAGACTTCTTAAGATCTTAAGATATTAATAAATTTAAGTTAAAAAAAACAGGATCACCTGTTTTTTTTATTTTTTTAATTTAATAATTTTTTATTGAAAATGAATTTAAATGTTTGCTCGATAATTTATTCCCATTGCATTCTTAATTTTTGCTAAAGTTTTGTTTGCTTTAATATTTGCCTTATCTGATCCTTCAAACAGTATTTTGTAAACTTTTTGTGGATCTTTTGCAAGGGCCTCACGTTTTTCGCGAATCGGCCTTAAAATTTCTTGTAAAATATTATTTAAAAACAGCTTTATTTTCACATCACCAAGACCACCACGTTTGTAATGAGCCTTTAATTCATCAAGATTTTTGTACTCTGGCAGATATTTTTCAAATGAATCATCTTTTACAAAAGCATCTAAATATTCAAAAACCACGTTTCCCTCAATTTGTCCAGGATCAGTGATTTTAATATGGTTTGGATCGGTGTACATATTCATGATTTTTTGTTTTACAGTGTCCTCAGAATCACTAAGATAAATGCAATTTCCAAGCGATTTGCTCATTTTTCCTTTTCCATCGGTTCCAACAAGCCTTGATTGTGATTTTGATTTAGGAACCACTGCCTCAGGCATAACCAAAGTTTCACCATAAGTTGTGTTAAATGATCGAACGATTTCGCGTGCCTGCTCAATCATTGGTTTTTGGTCATCGCCGACAGGGATAATGTTGGCTTCAAATGCAGTGATATCGGCTGTTTGGCTTATAGGATAAGTTAAAAAACCAACAGGAACGCTTTCCTCAAATCCACGCAACTTTATTTCTTCTTTAACCGTTGGGTTCCTTTTAAGCCGTGACAATGTGACTAAATTCATATAATAAAAAGAAATTTCTGTCAAAGCTGGCACTTCGGACTGAATAAACAAACACACCTTCTTTGGGTCTAATCCACACGACAAATAGTCGAGTGCAACTTCTAATATGTTTTCTTTTACTTTTTGAACGTTTCCTGCGTTGTCTGTGAGAGCTTGTGCATCAGCAATCATAACATAAAATTCGTCATAATTTTCAGAATTTTGCAATTCAAGCCTAGATTTAATTGAGCCAATATAATGTCCTACGTGAAGTTTTCCGGTTGGTCTGTCACCAGTTAATATTATTTTTTTCATAAAAACCTCTTTACAAGAAAGTATCAAAAAAAAACAAAAAAGTCAAATAATATTAAAAAAAATATTAAAAAAATGCAAAAAAAATGAAAAAAATTAATAAAAATTACAAATAAATAAAAAAATATGACAAAAACATAAATTTTAAATACATGGTTTTTTTTGTGTTTTATTAAAAGACAAAAAAAAGAATATTTTAAATCGCCAGCAAAATTATTAAAAAAATTTAGGGAAAATCGTCGAATTATTTGGTTAATTTTTTTTAGTTGTGCTATACTTAACTTGTAAAGTTAACTCTGATTTATGGGTTTAACGACAAAGGAGAATGTTATGCCAAGCACAAAAAAATTGACGAGTTTGATTTTTGCAATTATATTTGGAATTATGACTTGTGGAATAGGATTTGTGATGCCTATGATTGCAGGAAGATTTACGAGCAAAACCGAGACTGCGACTGCGGTAAATTATTCAGCGTCGCTTACAAATTCTGGTTTAAGTCAAGACTCAAACGGATTTTACAAAATAGAAACTGTTGAACATTTGAACGGGGTTGCTTATGCAATAACTCAAGGCATGACTGATTGGGCGTCAGGAAATTATGCGCTGGAAAACGATTTGGACTTGGGATACGCTTTGTGGACTCCTATAGGAACAGCTACGAATCCATTTGTTGGAAAGTTTAATGGTAATGGCCACACTATTCAAGGTGTGATTTCTGTTTCATCGTCATCAGTTGACACAACCAATCCATATTCGGGCCTTTTTGGGTGTGTTGGTGATGATAATCCAGCGACAGTCACTGCCATATATGATTTGGTGATAGGAAAGTACTCATTTACACCACCATATTCAGATTTTGCAACATCTGGTAGATTGGCAGGTTATGTGAAAAATACAGTTCTTGCTGATATATATGATTGGCAGTATTTAACAATCCCAGAAACCCTAAACTTTCAGACGATTGGGACAATAGGAACAGGTGTTGAAATATTTGGTGGAAGCAGTTTTGTTTTAGCTGAAGCTCCAACAGAAACAGGTGGCGAGTGGAGCTATGCTTTAAAAACTCCACAAAATTACACGCCAACGGATTCTGGATTTCAATTCGGTTACGGCGCTACTTCTGGGTTAACTGTTTTGGGAGCGAGCATTTACATAGCTGATGATGAAAATGGATACTTTTATTCTAAAGATGATGAAGCAAAAACAGACCTTGGTGGAGTTAGAATCTTAAAAGACACAAATGGAGCTGTTATCGATGCGAGCACTAAGGGAATCATTTCAGATAGATATGTGCAAGAGCTTCCAACTATTTTAGGTGAAGACGGGACGAGCTCTGCATTCTTGGCACCTGTTGGCACAGGAAAAAAACCAGCAGGATACGTGGAAGATGTGAATGCAACGACTACGCCAATAAAAACAATTTCTGGCTATAACGGAGACGGACCTTTATATGTAAAGTGGAAAGATTTGTCTTACAATATAAGTATATCATATGATAGCACGACAGTTTCAGTTGGAACATTTGGTTACAACACCGCAATGGGTTCGTTGAAGCAACTTTCTGGCGATAATTTCTTAAAAACGATAGAAGCAAAAAGAGAAGGTTTTTCTCTTTCTGGGTTAAAATATAACAACGACCAAATCTATTCAGCAACCTTTAGCTGGACAGAAGCAGGTGATAGAACAGTTGAAAATGAGAATTTCTATGGCAATAATACTTTGACAAGATGGGACGGAGAAGGAACTGTTAATATAACATTACAAGCAGAATGGGTTTCGGCTCCTGTCAATTTCAACATAACTTTTTCTGCAACAAATGATTCTGGAGCAGATTTAAGTGGACTTGGAATTGCAACAGCCACATACCAAAATTCAAGTGTGGAAGAAAACTATGATGTGGAATATGACAAAAATCAAAGTAATAATAATAAATATGATGTTAGAGCTTTGTCTGGAGAGGTTCTGATATTTAAAATTACTGTTCCAGAAGGTTACAATATTTCAGGGACAACAGGAGGAAGCACAGCTTCGTATAATGCTGAGTCAGGCGTGCTTACAGTAAACGGTGCAGTAGTAAATGAAAATATAATTTTAAATGTTGAAAGAATCGTGTATGACATAACAATCAATGCTGAAAACTTTTCAACTATTACTTCAAGTGGTGGTAGTATTGAAGGTAAAGGTGATGAATCATGGACTTTTCATGTTAAAGTAAATTCTGAATATACTTTGACTGCAGTTATAGATGAAAGATATGGATTTGCTAATATTTCAAGTTCCGGCAGTGGATTTACTGTATCGACTCAAGCTGTAGACGGGGCCACAGGACCAATACAAGTTAATATTAAGGTAACAAGTCCTATTGAAGTTGGTTCAAGTATTACTTTATCTGCCAAGGCATTAACTTTTAAGGCGAGCCTTGTTAATCACAAAGAAGGATATAGTACTCAGGAGCAAAACACTGGATCAGTTACTCTCATTAATGGCGACGAACAACACACATGGACTGGTAATGGAAATTGGACCAATATGAACGCGCCAGGAGAAGATGGCATCCAAATTAATATAACAAACACTTCTTACTACAAAATAAATTTGGATCAACCAGGTGCAACAAACGGATTAAAGATCACAACTGATTACGATGGTGTGAGTGGGGCCAAAGGAGTTACAATCGTTTGTGAGACATCTACAACCACTCCTCAAGGAACGAGCAAGTACAAAATTTCTGGTATTCAAGCAGGCGGAACTTATTATTTCCAGGTTTATTGGGCAAAACAAGAATATACTGCTACCGCTGGTTCTGGCTCTACCAGTTCAGTTGGTGTGAATGATTTCAACATAAATATTCCAGGTGCAGATGGAAACAATGTAACTGATAAAGCAAGCGTAGTAACAAACTCTCTTACTGTTAATAATGAAATCGCTAATTCTTATAATCCGTTTGACGAGTTGAAGTTTACATATAACATTGTATCTCAATACTATAAATTCGTAGATTGGTATTATCATGACGGAGATGCTTACGTTTTAATCAATGAAAGCACGAAAATTTTTGGAAGTCCTGTAACTATTTCAGGTAAGACGCTTTCATTTATTGCTCCTGCTCAAAATGTTGAGGTGTACGTCGCTGTCACAGGTAAAACGGCAACAGTCTCTTTGCCTGCCGATGCGACACATTATTACGAATATAACGGTGGAATTGTGAACGCGGCAAAAGCGCTTTCTACACTAAATCCAAACGCATCGATAACATTGAAATACGGTGATCCGGACTTAGGTTCGTTCAGCGTTGCTATGAATAATGGCTACAATTTGTCAAGAGTGATAATTGGCCCATCTTCTGCAAGTCTTACTGACTTAAATGCCGACGATTTTTATGATTTCGGGACAGATTTAAACTACAATGGTTATCAAAATATTTTAAATCTAAGTAGTAGTAAGTTAACAGCAGAAGAGTTGGCTGAGTTAAAAGATGAGTTATTAAGCGATATTTTCATTAAAGAAAAACTAAACATTTATGTTCTTGCATCACCTAAAACTGCAACATTAAGCTTTGATGATGGATTTGAAGAAGGCGAAGGAACGGGTAGCGCAGAGCCTATAACTTACCATTTTGGTATCCCTGTTGACATAACTGATGCTGTTAATGCTTTTTCAAAAACAGGTTACACTGCAAATGGTTGGGTAATTGAAAGTTCAGTTTTAGGCAACTATCGAACCTTGACAGATCCAACTGATGAGACCTCGAGCCTTTATTATAAAACGGCTGACGGGAGATACATGTTGAATTTGTCGGCAGGGTTGATTACTGACATAGCAACAGATCAGAGTTTTAACCTCATTAGAACGTATGAAGTTAACACCTATAAACTTGTTCTAAATGCTGGCGAAGGTGAGTTTGAAGGCGGTTCAAAAACTACTGAGATTGCAAATATTACATTTGGTCAAGCTATTAATCAAACCGTGCCAACTCCAACTCGAACGGGTTATACTTTTGGTGGTTGGCAAATAGATGGTGAAACTATAACTATAACAAGTGAAACTGTTTGGAAATGGACAAGTGAAAACGCCGACAAGTCGGTTGAAGCTACCGCGGTTTGGACTGCAAAAAAATACACGGTAAATCTTAATTTAAATGGTGGAAATGCTGGTGGAGAAACTGTATTGTCCTTTCCATTAGTATACGACACTGGTATTGGAGGCAATGAAACATTCGAAGGTCTTGATGGAATGGTTGCTAGACAAGGCTTTACATTGCAATCATTGGTTTTGTTATCAGCTGATAATGAAAGCATTGACCTTGAAATAGGTAGAGAAGGCGAGGCAAAAACATTTAATGCTGAAACATTTACAACATTTGATTTTGACAACAGCACTTCGATTACACTGTATGTTAGATGGGTTTTTGCAGATAACGCTATTACAGCGACATTTGATTCAAACGGCACTTCAATTACTTACAATGCTTCGTTGCAAGAGATAACAAATATTATTACAATTTCCGAAAACAAAACGGGCATTACCCCTGTTACTGAATGGCAGTATAGCAAAACAGGTTCGAGCAATTGGGGAGCTTTGCCAGGAGGAGTGGAGGGACTTGCTACAAGCCTCAAAGTTAAAAATGTTGCTGATTCGGGATATTATAGAGCAAGTTTAATTTTGACAGATAGCGTTGGACCAGCTATATTAAGAGATAGCAAAACGATAGATTTTGCAGTAGACGACGTAGTTCCAAACAAACATATCGTTGTTTCGCCAGCCCAATTATTAAGTTTTAACGATATAACGACAGGAGTGCTTTCCGGCGATGGCGAGAAGCAATTGTATGAAGTTGTAAAATATTTATATAACATTCCAGCAATACAGAATATGGTTAAAGAAGCTGAGTCTGACGAAGCCTTGATTGCAAGTTTTGAATCTAATGCATTAACCACTTATGAAACATTTAAAACATGGATTTCGAGTGGAGAGGGAGAGTATGATAAACAAGCTTATGTTGCAAAAATATTCTTGTCACAATTGGTTTTGAATGCAAAATTAAGAAACGAGTATTTGTCACAATTTGCAAACAATAATTCGTCATATAGCCAAGAGGAAATTCAATTTATTGAAAGTCGATTAAATTCTTTGGTTAGTGAGTGGGGAGAAGGTTATTTATCAAGTTCAACCGAAAATCAAAGCTTACTAGAAAAGTATGTTAAAGCTATATTTGAAATAGGTGGCAGTTCGTTTAATTACACTACTGACTTTAATGCGACTGGCAATTATTGGTATGACAACCTTTCGATCGTAAGCACATTTACTTCGCAAGCAAGTATATCTGACAGATTTACAATTCTTCCAATAAGTGGTTTAACAGGCGATGACAATATTGTTTCGGATATTAAATTAATTAAAGAAAACACAAACGCAGGCAGACATGAAATAGTTTTGAAAATTGAGCCAAAAACTGAATTTGATTATTCTAATTTTGATGGAATAAGCAAAATTGGCGATGAGTATTATATCGTTTTGACAAATGACTATCTTGCAAAGGTTCAAGCCATGTCTGATCAAGAGGGTTACAAATGGAGTGGAATTCACGCACCTATTCTTTATCCTAGCATAACAGTAGCACAAATGCCTGTTTCACAGGTTGTAGGAAACGGTGAAATTCAAAAGTTTGAAAAATCGATAGATTTAACAGATGACACTAATGGCAAATATACTGAAGCATATTTATATATTGAAACAAGCAGTGCAGATGCGGGCCTTTACACTTTCTTGAATGATCAAAGTGCAACAGGCAGACTTTTAGTAAAATCATATGAGCTTTACGTTTCTGGTTCAAGTGCAGACAAGGCATCGGCAGTTTACTACGTGTTTACAAGAAAAGAAGGTGGAAGTTACAGCATTACCGAAACTCATGGAGCAGATATAAAAAATAGTGATCCAGTGTTAGCAGATGTTTCATTGTTTGTAGACGGTGATTTGGAGATTTTGGCTAATACGGACCAGAATATCGAAACACTGACATTCCAGACTGTTGAGCTTACAGTTAATACTGAGAATAATCAAGAATTAAGTGGTAGTCTTACCCCTAGTGGATACGGGATCAAAGTCAATTCGATTAGTGTTAGTGGATCGGCAGGAACATTTACAGTAAATATAAGCAATGAAACAAATGCAAATTATTATTGTGAAGGCAATGCTTTCTATGACAACAACAAAACTTTCCTTTTCCAAGTAAACGATTTAAGCAACCCTTCGATTGTTTATTTTAACACTTTATCAAATTATCAGGTGACATCTATTAACGTTACAAGTACAAATCCTGCTAAAGCGAACTATAATTTTGTGGGATTCCGTCAATGGATTGAAAATCAAAGTTTGAACGATTTGGCAACGGAACTAAAATCATTGTCAAATTGGGCAAGTTCAACTACGGGGAATGTTGTGCCTGTATCGGTTGAAGAATTTCTTCAAAGTGCAACTTACAGTGCAGTTTACACAAATGCATCTTGGGTTACTTTTGATGCTAAAACAGATGCGAAAAAATCATTTGGATTTATACCAAGCAGTTTCTTTGCGACTATTGGTTCGACAGTAAGTTTTGACAATTATGACAACTCAATAGATTACGATGTTTACACTTTCGACGGCTTTGGTGCAAGCGAAACGTCAAAAACTGTAACAGTTGCAGGCAACCCAAATCAAACATTTACAGCAGTTATCGGTTTGGCAACACCAACAGGGATCAATTTAGATGACCAAACTTCTGAAGCAAAACTTAATGAAACGTTTGATTTAAGCGATCTCGAAGAGCGAGTGGTTATTTCAAATAGTGACGAAACCATAACATATAATTATGAATGGTTTAAAGGAGATCCTTTTGCAAGTGCTGAAAAAGTCGAGGATTTTATTAATAAAGATGTTACGTCAAATGGTACTTACTGGGTGAAAGTTACAGCAACAAAAGCAGGCTATAATAATAGTGAACAATCACAAGAAGCAAGCTTTACAATCACGTTTGTAAAAACAACCGTTGCGTTAAGTGCTCCAAGCACCACAACAGCAACCTATGATACAGGTGATTTTGCAGACGATATAAAGATTGGTGTGACACTTACAAATACTCAAAATCCAAATTTGCCAACATATGAAGGCGGAATTGCTTTAAGTGCTATTTCAACTGATCCTACATTACAATATGTTTTAGATGTTACAATTCAAAAAGACGGAGAAACCGTTTCTGAAATCAAAAATGCTGATACCTATACTATCACAATTTCGTTAAAGGATGGGGCTAAGAATGTTTATGGTTTAAGTGAGAGTTTAGTGTTCACATTTACAGTAAATAAAGCACAACTCGAATTGACGACAACAAGCGTTACTCGTGCAGACGGAACGGGGTTCACGGATGGCGTGCTATTCACAAAAGTTTATGGCTGGCAAGATCCAACTTTTGATGTCAAGGTGACTGGATTAAACGGTGATGTTGTTGAGTTGACATTAGTAAGAACATCAACAGCACAAACTGTTGGAAGATATTCACTTTCCTTGCCAGCTGATTATACAAACGAAAATTATGACCTTACATTAATAAATACAAATCAGTGGTTTGAAATTACGTCAGTTGCCGGATTAACATTACAAGCAGAGTGGAGTTTGGCATCGGGTTTTGATAGTAGAATTTATGACGGCAAAGAACACATATCAAAAGTTGATTTGGTTGAGAATGAAAGCAACATTCAACTTGTAGCTTACACAAGCGAAGGTAATGAGTGGGCTAGATTTAATTTGACTAATTTTAAAGATGTTACAACAAGTAATGAGGAGAAAAATCCTACAACAATATCTGTAGCTTCTTTTGCAGGGATAACGTTTACTCTTAAAGTTGGAAAAGATTTTGGAACATACACCATTTCAGCAAGTGGTACAAATGGCACATATCCTGGCGGATTTAGTTTTAAAAATGGAAATCCTACTTTGAAAATTACGGCGAAAAAGTTGACACTTTCTGAGTTTACAAAAGAATATGACGGCAACACGGTGTTTGATACTTCACTAGGGCATAAAGTGACAATTACTGATTTGATTGATGGTGAAGATTTGAATGTTACTGCAACGTATGACAACGCAACAGTTGGCACAGGTAAAACATTGACAGGAATTACACTTGTTGACGGAGAAACAGGACTTGCTAAAAACTACTATATTGAAAGTTCGACCGGGAGAGGTTCGATCACAAAATCTTCAAAAACTCTTTCAGTTGAAATAACAAACAACGAATTTGTTTACGGAGAACAAGGGCTTGATGAGATCACCTTAAAAAACCTTAATTCCTTGATCGAAAAGATGGGAATTGTCGTTAAGGTTGATGTTGAAAGTGTTGGTAAAAGCCTTTATGAATTAACCGTAACTTCGCTTGGCTCTGTAAGTTATTCAAATGCTGATTATTTGAAAGTTGGTTCTTACACCGTTGCAATCAATTTGACTTCAGATTATTACACAGTTGAGGACAGTGTAACAGGAAATGATAATGCAACGAACGAGTTTACTCTCACTGTAAATCCAAAAGATATTACTGCGACTTTTGACCCTATCACAAAAGCATATGATGATGACAATGTTGTTGAACAAAAAATTTCAATTTCAGGCATAATTGGTAGCGACGTTGTAACTGCTTCTGCTACTTATGATGATAAGAATGTAGGTACAGATAAAGATGTTACGATAGCTATAAGCGGAGACGACGCAGGCAATTATAACCTTACAAACAAAACGGTTTCAGGTGAAATCACAGACACTCAAATAGTGTTGAATATAGATCTTGGGAATGATTTTGTCGACGGACAAAACGCATCTATTACAGGAAATGTAACTTCGTTTACAATCAATTATAATCAAGATTTAAATGAAAGTGGTGCAATGAGCATTTTGACAAGTCCTACAAAACCTGGATACACCTTTAATGGTTGGGCAGTAGGCGTGCAAGATGGTTCTGGAACGATCGGCGGACTTAAAAACGGAACTATTCTATCATCAGACAACATTATGGCTTTTGTTGACACATTGCGAGAAGCAAATCAATATTCGGCAGAGATCTATGCGACGTGGGACATTGATGAATACACAATAACAATAAACGATTCTACTAGCATGGGCAAGTTTGAAATTTCGATTACTGAAGGTAGTGGCGAGCAGACCGGTTCAACCACCCCTAGTGATTTGGAAATAGGAAAATGGACATACACTTACACTTATTACACAGAAGTGACAGTTTCTCGCATTGCAAACTCGGGTTATGTTCTTATAGGGACTGCGAGCGAAACGTTTAGAGTTGTTGAGGATAGAGTTGCTGAGGAGAAGTGGATCAAAATCAAAGACAGTGATTTTAGACCAGCGAACATAACAATCGAGATTTCAATCGACCCAGATTCTTACTATGGCGGAGATGCTATTAGTTTTGAAAATACTGGTGAAGATGTCTGGACGGTTTCAAGCTATCGTGCTCAAACGACTTTAGAGTCACAAGAGTTAAGCTCAACAAATCTTCAAACATACTTTGCAAGAACCGTGCTTGACGGATATACATTCTCTGGTTGGAGCTATCAAAATGCAGACAGCGAGAAGGTTACAATAGATTACAACGCTGGGGGCACACAAAATTTAAGCGATATAATAACTAAAATCTATTCAAGTTATACAAAAGATATAACGATTTCGTTTACTGCAATTTTAACAGCAAAACAATATGAACTTTCCTTTGACGCTAATGGAGGTACACTTGGTGAGCCTTCTCCAAAAATTACTGTTACATATGGCGAGGTTATAAATAAAACTTTGCCAACACCGACAAGAGAAGGTTACGTGTTTAGCGGTTGGCAAATCGAAGGCGAAACGATAACTACAGAGACTGTTTGGAAGTGGGCAGAAAATAAAGAGGCCGTTGCATTATGGACAGACGGCGACTACTCGCTGACAGTTACGTTGACAGACAGCACTGAAAATTCAAATGCGAATGTAACTATTAGTTATACAAACGAACAGAGTGGAACAAGTTATGTTGTTGACGAAGACGAAGCAGATGAGATCTTTGAGTTTACATTAAACAGAGGAATTACTTACACTATTGAAGTTACGACCAACAAAGGCTACAAAGTTGAGTGGGGAAGTTATTCAGATTCAGATTTTGAACTTACTGGAACGGGAAATGAAAGAACGATAAAAAACATTACTAATAATTCTACGCTTGGAATAACAATCTCTGCGATGACTCATGAAGTGACAATCACTGGACTTACTAATGCAACATATGAAGTTAAGGTTGATGGCAAAGCTCCGTCGATTTCTAGTGACAAATTTAATGCTTCGACAGAGGAAACGATCGTTGTTACATTGACTCCAAGAGCTGGTTACAGTGTTACAGGCAATGCTACTGTAACAGCAGGATCGCAAATTTCAAAAGCTGAAAATCAATTTACTATCACAGGATTCAACGATAATATAACAATCAATTTTGCAGATGTTGTTTCTGCAAACAGTTATGATGCTACTGTAAAATATAATGAAAATGAGATTAAAGTGGCTGGACTTTCAGGGACATCACAAAACGAAGATGGATTGATTACATTTACTGTCAGAGTTACAACTGGTGGAGAATTGGTGTTCTACATTCAAGACCTACACGGTTACAACTATAGCAACATAGTGAGAACGGGTACTGCAACAGTAAATGTTGATAAGACCCCAATAGTTGACGGCACATATGCTGGTTATAGAAAAGTTACTGTTTCTGGTTATACTCAAACATTTGGCTTAGAGATTAAAACAACAAAAGTTAAGTTTGATGTTAACGCAAGTTTTGTCGCAGTTGATTCTGAGTTTAACATTAAGCAAGATGTTCAAGGCATAAGTGTTGAAAAGGCAACGCAACAAATTGAATATCTCACTAATGCCACAGTTAAGGCTGTGAATAACAATCCTGTTTATGGATTTAAAGGTTGGTATGATTCATCAGTGATTGACGAAGATGGAAACGTTGTGACCATTGAGGGAGATCCTATAAGCATTGATTTGGCTTATACCTTCACTGTGGAAGACAATGTGAGCCTTGTAGCGATTTTCCAATACAACACTTACAATGTTGAAATCAAGATTGAATACACCGAAAGGGCTAGTGACGGCAATGAACATGCGACGATTAATGTTAATGGAACAGAAAACTTGCCTTCTTGGAATGGTACAATGTCATATGACGATGAGCTCAATGTTAAGGCTGTTGTTGATGCTGGTTACAAGGTTGTTGGCTGGTATGTAGGTGCTGTTGACGATTCGGCTGAAGGAGAAGATGCCACATATACTACAACTATAACGGGTGAACTAACTTTGATTTTAGTTGTCGACGCAGTTGATTTGTCGGTCGAGATAGTGCCTACCGTTAGAATCAATGGTGTTGCATATTCGGGCGAAGAAATTAGTGAACTTTCTTATGGAACAATTGAGCTCGGTTCTTACAGCAACGGCAAGTTTACACCGACAAAAGATTTGATTTCCGCGAAGGATTTCGATGTTGAAAGTTATACCGGTGGCAATTTCTATTTAAGATTGAGTGCAAAAGAGGGATATAGTTTAGACTCACTTTACAACATTGCTGGAGATCCAACGTTCAGCCCAATAGGGGAAGATAGCGGTTACAAAATTTATCGAATTTCAAAGCTTAATTCAGAAAACACCTATCAAATCGAGGCAAGATTTATTGCAATTTCTACTCCTATAAACATCGTGTTTAGTGACGGTCAAAACAGACTTGAAGCAGGAAGAATCACGGTTACAACTTCAGCTGGGTTGAACATAGTTCAAAACAACTCTCACAATGTCACTGTGAACGCAATTACTGGAAGAAAAGTCAATGTTACTGCTTCTATAAGCCTTGGACAATTGTTTGTTGATAGCGAGAATGCATTAAACAACATAAAGATAACTTCAAATTCAGGAACGATTATAAATCCAGAAATCATCACTCCTGATGCTTCAACTGGTTGGAGCGCACAATTGAGCTTTGAGATCAGTGAATATACGGGGACACCACTTGTTGAAATTTTGGTTACACCAAAAACATATAATGTTCAACTCGTCGGATGGGACGGAGAACCAATCGGGGATCCTTTCACAGTTACCTACGGAGCACCAATAGTTCTGCCGGCAGGTTTAACGATTAGTCCTAGAGATGGCTTTGCACTTTTAGGCTTCTACAAATACGCAAACGGTGTTGGAACGCGTTATATCGACGGTGATTTCAAACCTATTGGGAATTGGACGGACAATGGATATCAAAGAAACAGCGAAGGAGTATATGTTGTTAGTGCAAACTTTAACGCAAAAACAGACACGTTTAGAATTTTTGCAAGCTATTCGATAAACAAGGCACGTTTGCAAATAGACGTCGTTCCTCCAGGATTGGAAAATGTGCCACCTACTGTTGCAGCTAAGATCGTGGTGCTTGGAACTACGACCGCGAACTCATGGTCGTCATCAACTGATTCTTCTTTTGTTGAAGTTAGAGATGGTGCAACAATTTCATTGCAAGCACCAGTTTATGAAAACTACAGGTTTGGTTTCTGGTCTATCGTTCGAACGGACAAAAATGGGGCCAGCAGAACCGAAAGAGTTGAAACTGAAACAATAGATGGCTTCGAGCATGATGGCTACAGTTTAGTAAGCATAACACTAAACTACTTTGCAAAAGTTTCCGTTACCGCGACTGTTGGGGGCACGGCAACTTACACTTACTATAATGGAACTGATATGGTTGAAGTTGCTGACACTGAATATATCCCAACAACAAGTCCTATAAAACTTAATGCTACAGCAGATCCAGGTTATAATTTTGTTGGTTGGTTTGTAGGTGGAAACCCAAACCCAATATCATATGAACCAAACTTCGAGTATTCTGCAAGCTCAACCGACCCTATTGAACCAACAGAGTTTGAAGCTCGATTCGAAAGCCAGACTTTCAGTATGACTATAAACGTCCAAGCACCAGAAACAGTGACATTACAGAAAGTTACAGTGGGAGGACAAGAGGTAAACTTTGGTGAGGCTTTTGATGTAAAGCTTAATCAAATAGTCAATATTAACCTAGACATTGTTGATGGCGTGTCCATTGTTTGGAAAGGCGGATACGTTGTGCCATTAGCAAACGGATATCTTTATAGGGTAAGTTACAACGACGTGGTAGATGGCAAAATTAATCTTGACATTTACGCATCCTATGAAGAGTGCGATGTCAATATAACTGTAAATGTGATTAATGGCGACGAAACCGACAAAACCTTAGCTGCAAATATTTATTACTTAGAAAACGGTGCGTCAGTCCAAATAAGTGCAATCAACGGAGTGACTATCACTCGAACAGTTGGCAGTACACTTGAGCTTAGAATAGATTTAAGAGAAAATTACAGACTTGATGGCGTGTTGATCAATGATAGAGACAGCGAGGCTGTGGTTGATGGCAACATAGTTCGAATAATTGTGAGTCCAAAAACAGAATATGGCAATTCTGCAGATGTTCAAATTAATCTTGCAAGAGATTATTGGATCGATTATGTAGACGCAGAAGATTATGACCTTACAGGTTCTGGAACGGACAGTGATCCTTACATTATTTCGTCTGCAAGCGACCTTTCGTACGTCGCATACATGGTCAACGTCGAAGGAAGCAAGGACTATGCAGATGCCGTTTACGTTCTTGGCGACAACATCGATTTAACTGGCAAATTCTGGTCTCCAATAGGGACAGAAGAAAATAAATTCAATGGTAAATTCTATTATAGAAATTTCCAAATAGTTGGAGCAAGACCTGTTAGAGATTACCAAGGAGATATTTCGTCAGATTATGTCTTTGGTTTCGTTACAGATAATGCCGAGTTTGAAATGCCACAAGGCGATTGGCTGATTGCAGTTATTATAGTAAGTATAGTCTTACTGCTGATAATTATCGCACTTATCATATTCTTCGTTCTTCGAAAGAAACGTAAGAAAAAACTTGAACAACTCGCAAACAGTTAAAATAAAAAACCTTTCTTTGATAGAAAGGTTTTTTTGTGTTTATATGCTTTTGTTTAAATTGTAAAAAAATTAATCAAGAGAAACAACAACTATTTAAAATGATGTAAATTGCTTAAAATGTCGTAAATACAAACTATCATTTGAGTGTAAATAATAACTTGACTATAAGTTGAAATTGATTTTTTATAATCAATTTTATTGTAAAAATGCGCAGGTTCTGTGTTTTTGTTTTAGTGATTTATCAATCCTTTTTGCTTAATAGAAAAAGTTTTAAAAAATAAAAAAAAATGATAAAAACTGTTGACAAAACAGTTGTTATTGTGATAGAATAACCATGCTGACATTAATTTTGTCAGCATGACCCATGAAAATTGAAGAGGAAAAAGCGAATTAAATAACTTTTACAAGAAGTCAATTTAAACAAGTTATTGAGTGAGGATCAAAGTGTACTAAAACGGCGAAAGCCGAAAAATATTTTAACGTTAGAGTTTGATCCTAGCTCAGGACGAACGCTGGCGGCGTGCTTAAAACATGCAAGTCGAACGGATTTGCTATCAGCACAAAGCAATTTCAGAGGTTAACTTAAACAGAAATAGCCTGAAATAGGAATATTCTGAAAGAGAAATTGTTTTGTGCTGACAGCAAGTTAGTGGCGGACGGGTGAGTAACGCGTGAGCAATCTGCCTAACACAGGGGGATAACAGTTGGAAACGACTGCTAATACCGCATGAGACCACGAGTGGGCATCCACTAGGGGTAAAAGGAGTAA
>CALWEQ010000003.1 GCA_944377365.1 uncultured Clostridia bacterium | reverse complement strand
TGTTGCACAGGACTTTAAGTCCTATGCGTCTGCCGCTGAACCCCTAAAACATCAAGCTGTTTTTGGGGACCCCATCCGCCACACCAGCATATATCATGTGATATTTACGAGTAATCAATGTTTTTCTATTGTTTTGTTGCACAGGACTTTAAGTCCTATGCGTCTGCCGCTGAACCCCTAAAACATCAAGCTGTTTTTGGGGACCCCATCCGCCACACCAGCATATATCATGTGATATTTACGAGTAATCAATGTTTTTGCACTGTTTTGTTGCACAGGACTTTAAGTCCTATGTGGCTACCAATTAACTCGTAAATATAAGCGTTTAGGTAAGCTTTGCATTCATATTAATAATAGGGTCACTTTGATGTTTGCATCTACTGTTTTTTAGAAGATATTTTCAAGACCAATTTTTTGAATGTATTAAGAGGTTAATTCAACGCCCTTTAATAATATCAAATTTATTGAAAAAATGCAACTATTTTTTTAAAATTTATAAAATTATCTAAAGTGATTTGAAAAAAATAATTTATGTTTTATAATAAATCATACGATTATGAAAAGATTATTTTATATTGGTAGTGGGAAGTTTGTTTTTTCATTGTTTCCTGTTTTAAGTTGGTTTATTTTGTCTTTGATATTGCAAGATGCGAATGCTCTTAATGTTTTTTCGTTAACCTATTCAATACAGTTTATTTCTTCTTTTTTAAAATCTTTGTTTAGTACCGGTGCAAATGTAAGAGCAAATAAGAAAAATGATCCAAATGCTGTGTGGAATGGTGTATTCTGGGGTACAATTTTTTCTGTTGCAGTTTTTGCAATATTATTGATATTCGTTGATAAATACATAGAATTTTTTGGGCTTAATGTGTCTACTTACAGAGATTATGCTATTTATGGAATAGGTTTTTATTTTCTTCAAACAACATTTTCTTTTATAATAGAAAAATTATATTTTGAAGATAAAGAAAAAATGGCAAATGTTCACCAGATTGTATTTAACGTTGTTAACATATGTTTGGTAAGTGTTTTAGCTTTATGTTTAGTTAACAAATTATTGGCATTTATTATTACGCTTAGTGTTTTAACTGTTTATGTTGTTGTTTTGTATGTTTGGCAATTTAAAAAGTTTAAAATAGATTTTTCTTTTGTTAAAAATATCAAATACGATACGTTAGATTTAATTTCTTCGGTATTTATGTGTCTAATATATTTTTTTGGATTAAGAACTGTGTTTTCGGCGGGCGAGGAATACTTAGTTGCCATCAATATAGTTACTTTAGCAACTGACCCTCAATGGGATTGTTTGGATGCAATTACTACCGTTGTCAAAGTGGATCTTTCGAAAGACAGGTATCAATACAAAAAAGAACTTAAAAATGCATATCTGTTTTGTCTAATTGTTGTGTTAAGCAGCGTGGTCGTGTCTTTTTCTTTGGCTTTAGCATATGGCGCCTCTCTTGTTTTGGTAACAATATATTTAGCCTTCCAAATTGTAGATATGCTTTCGCATCCATATCAAAAAATTTTGGGTGTTTATACTCAAATTGAATATTCTCCTATAATACCTGTGGCAATAGATATATCTGCAAAAGTTGTGAGAACTTTTATTGCTACTATAATCATTTCTCCATTCTGTACGGATATTGCGCAGGTGGTAGATTGTGTAATATTGATGAGCATTTGTTTGGTTAGAATACTTAAATTTAAAGTGGTTGACGGTAAATTGGTGTTGAAAAGAAAAAACAATATCATGAGCAATATTGACGCACCTAGCAAATCATAACTAAAACTGAGTTTATTTAAAAAAAGCCAGATGATCTGGCTTTTTTTGTGTTGGAGGTACCACCCGGATTTGAACCGGGGAATAAAGGTTTTGCAGACCTTTGCCTTACCGCTTGGCGATGGTACCGTCTAAATTAACACTTCTAAAATATCATAAAGCGAAAGTTTAGTCAATTATTTTTATGCAAAAAATTTCTAAAATGACAATTAATGTAAAATTAACATTAATTACAATTTGTCTGCAACTCTTAATTTTAATTCTTTATGCGACGTTTTAGTTTAGCTATGTCTATTTTTTAAGAAAAATTAATTATATTTATATAAAATTCTACAAATTTGTAAAATTTTCGAAAATAATTTTACAAAATTATGCAAAAATAGTTGGCTATTTATTAACAAATGTGTATAATAAGGATGATTAAGGAGGAATTATGACGGAATTTGAAATATTTTCAAAAGAGGAAGTAACAAAAATTTTGCTTGAGCTTGGTATACCTGCAAATTTGCAAGGATTTCGATGTTTAAAGGCTTGCATTTTAAAAGTGATCAACAGACCTTCGCTACTAAGAAAGGTTACTCGAGATCTTTATCCAAAAGTTGGAGAAGAGTTTTCTATTGATGGAATGGTTGTTGAAAGGAGTATGAGACATTCCACCGAGATTGGTTACAACAAAACAGGTTTTAAAGCGCTTTCAAATCTTTTCAATGCTGATGTAAAGTGGAATTATAAACCAACGAGTAGTGAATTGATTGCATTGATTGCTGAATACATACGTTTCGAAGCTGATAAAATTGGCATTAGTCAAAAACCATTTGACGCTTAGTAAACTTTTTTGATTTGTCATCATAAATCTTTGCATGAAGATTTTCTTTTTAGGCATATCTGGAATTAGTATGTCTGCTTTGGCTGTTATATCGAAAAAAAGCGGGCATAAAGTTTTTGGATTTGATATTAATCCAAACAATAGAATATTAAAAGAGAATGGCATTGAAGTTTGTAATGAATTAAATTACGATTTAGTGGATCAATGTGATTTGATAGTTTATTCGTCTGCTTTTAGTTTAGATTTTCCGCTTCTTCGTCATGCAAAAGCTGTTAATAAAAAATGTATGTGCAGGGGAGAATATCTTTCTTTGATCGCTGATCAATTTGAAAAAGTGATTGCAGTTGCGGGTTCGCATGGTAAGTCGTCAGTTACTGCAATGATTTACAACATATTGCAGGTGGCAGGCGAAAAACCAAGCTTGCATGTCGGAGCTTTCCTTAAAAGCAATGAAAAAAATTTTCAAATAGCAGAAAAAAAATATTTCGTAACTGAAGCTTGTGAGTACTTCGATAATTTTTTATATCTAAAACCATATCTAGGGGTAATAACAAATATTGAAGAAGACCATATTGATTATTTTAAAAGTTTTAGTAATCTAAAAAAATCTTTTAAAAAGTTTGAAAAAAATTGTGAAAAAGTTGTTTTAAAAACTAAGCTAAAATGTAGATTGCAAAAAATAGACAGATTTGACAGATTATGTTTTGATGTGTATGAAAATAAAAAGAAGCTTATGAACCTCAGAATGCACGTTTTAGGAGTTTATAACGCACAAAATGCCTTAGTAGCTATTGAGGCTTGTAGAAGTTTGGGCATCGAATTGTGGCAAATAAAATTAGGTTTGGAAAGTTTTCAGGGGCTAGAAAAAAGATGCGAAAAAGTTTGTTCTCTTTTGCGAGCTAAAGTGATTTTAGACTATGCCCATCATCCAACAGAAATCAACAGCTTACTTGAAACGAGCAAACTCCTGAAAGGCAAAAAAGTGTGTGTGTTTCAACCTCACACTTATTCAAGGACAAAAGAATTTTTAAAAGACTTTATTGATGTTCTAACCAAATTTGATGAGATTTTGTTGTTTAAAACCTTTCCAGCTAGAGAAAAAGAAGCTCCTGAAATAGAAGAAGAATTGTTGTCTGGCATTTCTAAAAACAAGGATTGTGTTCTTTATTTTGACGAGAACGCTTTGATTGAAAAATTGTTTGAATATCGAAAAGATGACATCATTTTTATTGTGGGAGCAGGTGATTTGCCTGAAATTTTGCAAAGTAAAAAAATCATTTGGAGATAACTTCTTTTTACTTTATAATTAAATTGAGGTAGAAAATGAGGACTTACGGTACATGCGCCTTTGGGGTCAGAGCTCCAATAATTAGACCCAAAGATGATCTTGTTAAAATTGTTGCTGACAGTGTTTGTCAGCTTGTAAAAGAAAAAAATATTGAGCTAAAAAAAGGCGATATTATTGCAGTTACTGAAGCAGTAGTTGCAAAAAGCCAGGGTAATTTTGCTAGCATTAAAGACATATCAAAAGATGTTCGAAAGAAGGTAGGCAAAGGCAAAGTGGGCTTGATTTTTCCTATATTATCGCGCAATAGGTTTGCAGCAATTTTGGAAGGGATAGTTGGGGGAGTTGACGAGCTCGTGTTACAACTTTCTTATCCTTTTGATGAAGTTGGCAATCCACTTGTTTCTATTGACAAGTTGTATGAATTAAATGTTCATAACTTTGACAAAACTTTTACAAGTGATGAATTTTATAAATTGGTAGGAAACGTTGAACATCCTTTTACAGGTGTTGATTATATTAAAGCTTATAAGGAAATTTGTGGCGATAAAGCGCAAATTATTTTAAGCAATGACCCTCTCGAAATTCTAAAATATACAGATGTTGTTATATGTGCAGATATTCATTCAAGAAATCGCAATAAAAAGCTTTTACTCGCAAATGGCGCTAAGACCGTTATAACACTTGACGAAATTTTAAATAAAAAATCCTTGTTACATGGTTATCATGAAACTTTTGGTGTGCTAGGATCTAACAGGTCTAAAGAAGGCAGTGTGAAACTTTTTCCTAGAGATTGTCAAAAATTTGTTGACAACCTTCAAATAGAAATGCAAAAAAGAACAGGAATAAAAATGGAGTGTATGGTTTACGGTGATGGTGCTTTTAAAGATCCCGTTGGTGGTATTTGGGAACTTGCTGATCCTGTTGTAAGTCCTGCTTTTACAAGTGGCCTTGAAGGAACGCCAAATGAAATCAAATTTAAATTTGTCGCCGACAATGATTTGGAAAAAGTGAAGGGCAGTGAAGCCGTCAAACTAATGAAAGAAATTATTTCAAAAAAAGGCAAGCTTAAAAAAGATGAAAAACTTGCGCTTGGGACGACGCCTAGAAGGATATCCGATTTGGTGGGTTCACTTAGCGATTTGGTAAGTGGAAGTGGAGATAAAGGCACGCCTATCGTGTTAATTACGGGATATTTTGATAATTTTGCGACAGAATAGGATGGAGGAGATGCTATGAATAAAAACTTTGATGCACTTTTTACACCTTGGAAGATTGGTAACTTAGAAATTAAAAATAGAATTGTTGTTTGTCCAATGGGAGGAACATCACTTTTTGGATGGATGGAAAGGCATCATTTTGACAAAGATGCAGCAAATTTTTTTATGAATTTAGCAAAAAATGAAGCAGGCCTTATCATTCCTGGCATTGCTCCGCTTAGAAATTTAATGGGCGGAAGTTGGCTATATAAAAGTAAACGATCTTTTAAAAAGTTGAAAAAATATATGGACGAGATTCATAAAACAGGGGCAAAGCTTTTTATTCAACTCACAGCTGGATTTGGCCGTTCTTTTTCTGTGCCTACGATGTTTGTGCCTATGCTCAAAAACAGATTTCTAGGCGCGCTTTTGAAACCTATTATGAATTTGTCATATATCTGTGCTTCGCCAAGCAAATTGCCATCGCGCTGGGCAGAAGGCGTTTACACAAGGCCACTGAAAGTAAAAGAAATTGAAAAGATGATTTATGCTTTTTCTAAAACTGCAAAACTTTGCAAAGAGGCGGGCGTAGATGGGGTAGAGGTTCATGCAGTGCACGAAGGATATTTGCTTGATCAATTTACTACGTCTTACACAAATAAAAGAACCGATGAATATGGTGGCAACTTTGAAAACAGATTTAGATTTCCTGTTGCAGTTGTAAAGGCAATAAAAGCTGAATGCGGAAATGATTTTCCTGTTTCTCTTAGATATTCTGTTGTTAGCAAAACAAAAGATTTTTGTAGCGGTGCGATGCCTGGTGAAAAATTTAAAGAGATTGGCAGAGATTTAAAAGAGAGTGAAAGGGCAGTGAAATATCTGCAAGATGCTGGTTATGATATGTTGAATTGTGATAACGGCACTTATGATGCTTGGTATTGGGCACATCCACCTGCTTATATGCCTGATAATTGTAATTTAGATGAAGTGGAACATATAAAAAGATTTGTTGACATTCCTGTAGTGTGCGCAGGCAAAATGGTGCCAATTGTGGCGGATAGAGCCATAAAAGAAGGGAAAATTGATGGCGTTGGTTTTGCAAGACAGTTTTTGGTTGATTGGGAATGGGTTAAAAAATTAAAAAATGGGGATTTTGATGATATACAACCTTGTATTCATTGCCATAATGGTTGTTTTCCTTTGTCACATTATAAAGGTATTGCGAATGGTGCTTCGGTGCATGATTCTAAACATATGTCTAGATGCGCACTCAATCCTCTTACTATGCAAAATGGAAAATTTGAGATAAAACCAGCAAAAAAAGTAAAAAACGTTGCAGTAATAGGTGGCGGAGTTGGTGGGATGGAGACTGCGAGGATTTTAGCACTTCGTGGGCACAAAGTCACCATTTATGAAAAGTCGGACAAGCTTGGAGGTGTTTTTATCGCGGCGGCATCACCTTCATTTAAAAGTGCTGACAAAAGATTGATAGGCTGGTATCGAAGACAAATTGAAAATTTGCCTATTGAAGTTAAATTTAACACGGAAATAAAAGATATGTCTGCTATTGACGCAGATGAAATCGTTGTTGCAACAGGGAGCGAAGCAAACAAAATCAAATTAGAAGGTGCTGAAAAGTGCGTTAGTGCTGTCGATTATTTGTTAGGGCGAGAAGTTGGCGAAAAAGTTGTGATTATTGGTGGTGGATTAAGTGGCTGTGAGATTGCATATGACTTGTTTTTAAAAGGCAAAAAACCTATGATTGTTGAATCCAAACAAGATCTAATGGTGTCAAAAAGCTTATGTCTTGCCAACTCTTCTTATTTGCGTGACTTTTTTAAGTATAAGAAAGTTCCAGTCTATTTAAAAAGCTTTGTAACAAAAATTTCAGACAAGTTTGTTGTGATAAAAGATCAAGATGGAAAAGAAAAACAGCTAAAATCTGACAGTGTGATTTTGGCAATTGGCTATCATCCTACTCCTTTAGCGAAGCCATCAAAACACGTGCATTTGGTTGGAGATGCATTAAAAGTGGGCAATTTGAGGACTGTTGTTTGGCGTGCGTGGGAAGTGGCTGAAAAGATTTAACTAAGAAACGAGTTTTAAACTTTAACTTTTTTTACAAATGCTATTTTGTCTATTCAACAAAGTTGACATAAACGGTTTAAAATGTTAAACTTTAACCATGTTAGAATTAAAAAATATCACTTACACGATTTACGAAAATGACAAGAAAAAGCACATTTTAGAAGATGTGAATTTGTCGTTTCAAGATAAAAGGACATATGTAATAACTGGGCCAAACGGTAGCGGTAAAACGACACTTGCCAAAATCATTATGGGAATTGTAACCCCTACAAGTGGCAGGATCCTTTTAAATGGCGAAGATATTTCGCATTTAACAATTGATGAGCGTGCTAAAAAAGGGCTTAGCTATGCCTTTCAAATTCCTGTAACATTTAAAGGACTCAAAGTTTGTGATCTTATGAATATTGCGTGCGGTGAAAAAAATAATGTTGCATCATTATGTGAATATCTTTCCATGGTGGGAATGTGCGCGCGTGATTATATCAACAGACCACTGGACAATAAGCTTTCAGGAGGGGAACTAAAACGCATTGAGCTCGCCATGATGATGGCACGAAAGGGCAAAGTAAACATCTTTGATGAACCAGAAGCAGGAATTGATTTGTGGAGCTTTGAAAACTTATCAAAGATTTTTTCTTCATTAAAATTGAGCACAAACATAATCATAAGTCATCAACGTAAAATCATTGAAGTCGCAGATCAAGTGATCGTTTTAAAAAATGGAAAAGTTGAGAAAATCGGTGAAGGAAAAAGTTTTATAAACAATATAGAACAAATTAAATGTGGCAAATTGAGAGGTGAAAATGACTGATATTGAAAAAGCTCTTTTAGAAAAAATATCCAACCTTCACAAGATCCCTTCTGGTGCGTTTAGCATAAGACGTAACGGAAAAATGTTAAAAAAATCTAGCACTACTGATATTGAAATAGTAGAGAAACAAGATGGAAGTGGGATTGACATTTTTGTAAAACCCAATGTAAAAAACAAAAGTTTGCATATGCCTGTTATTGTCACTATTGGTGGACTAAACGATTTGGTTTACAACAGCTTTTATATTGGTGAAAACGCAGATGTGACCATAATCGCTGGATGTGGAATTCACAATTCGACGTGTAATGATTCGCGTCATGATGGAATTCACACATTTCACCTTGCAAAAAACAGTAAGCTAAAATATCTTGAAACGCATTTAGGCGAAGGAGAGGGCAGCGGCGCTAGAATTCTTAATCCTGTGACAAATATTTATATGGCAGAAAACAGTGAGATGAGCATTGAAACAATTCAAATTGAAGGGGTGTCTTCGACTTTGCGTGAAACAAACGCAGAACTACAAAATGGGGCGAAGCTTTTAATTAATGAAAAGCTTTTAACTAGTGACAAACAGAAGGCAAAGTCAAATTTTAAAATCAATTTGACAGGTGAAGCTTCAAAAGTTGAAATTGTAAGTCGCAGTGTAGCGAAAGGGAGCAGTTGTCAAGAATTTAAATCGAATTTAATAGGCAAAACCAGTTGCTTTGGACATGTGGAGTGTGATGGAATAGTTTTGGATAAAGCGCGTGTGATTTCAATTCCAAAAATTGATGCTCAAAGCAATGAAGCATCACTTGTTCATGAAGCTGCCATTGGTAAGATTGCAGGAGATGAAATCACAAAACTTATGACGCTTGGTCTTAACAAAGCGCAAGCAGAAGAAATGATAATAAAAAGTTTCTTAATGAATTGATTTTCGTAAAAACAATGCTCGTATTTTTAATAATATCGACAAATTGTTACAAAATTTTTTAAAAAAAATTAAAAAATGTGTCATTTTCGATTGACATATTTTTTATTTTTGCATATAATAGTGCTAGCACTTGAGGTTTGAGAGTGCCAACTTTGGAGGAAAAAGATGCAACTTTCAGGTAGAAAACGTCAAATTCTAACGATTGCAATTGAAAACTATATTGCATCTTGCAGTCCAGTGACGAGCGGGGGATTAAAAAATCTTGCTGAGCTTGAATGTTCAACTGCAACACTACGAAGCGAACTTAACGCACTTGAAGCTATGGGATATTTAAGACAGCTTCACACTTCTGGTGGAAGAGTGCCAACAGCACAAGGATATCGTTTTTACGTAGAGTCGCTTTTATCAAATTTGTCAGTTACAAATGGTGAACTTGACAAGGTAAGAACGTTAATAGAAAAGAAGACTAGTTCACTTTCAGAGTTGATCACCCAAATTGCAAAAGTGATAGGAGAGGCAACAAATTATCCAACTGTGGTCATGACAAGTGGAGTTGAAAATTTGGTTTTAAAAGATTTTCAGATCATACCACTTTTATCACAGGAGGTTTTGGTCCTTATTGGAACGAGCTCGGGATATATTAACGAGCGACTAAATATTACGGCTAGTAAGCGTGAATGCGATGACGCAAGCAGATTTTTTAAAAGACACTTTGTTGGAAAAACAATACGTGAAATGACAGAAGCGTTTGAGAATGAAAATCTTACTGAAGAAATTCAAGAGTTTCAAATCATTGTCGACTGTTTGGTTAAGGGGCTTAGACGTTTTAATAACAGAAAAATGCTTGATGTAGAAAAAAGTGGCGCATTAAAACTTCTAGAGAGCGGAGATATTGAAAAAGCAAAACATATCTTTTCCATTCTTGATGATGAAGACGAACTTATTGAAGTTATGGAAAGTGGAGAGGGAAACGAGCCAATTGTCATTTCGGTCGCTGAAAACGATGAGGATCTTTCAATAGTTAAAGTTCCAATAAAAATTGGTGAGATAGAGCTTTCAGTTGGTGTTTTAGGACCGCAACGAATGGATTACAGTGGGGTTTCGGCAGCTTTGAAATTGCTCGTTGATGAACTTGATTGTTTAAAAGGAGGAGATGGATAGTGGAAAAGAAAAAAGAAAAAGAATGCTGTTGTGAAGATAACAAAAATGAATGTGATTGTGAGAAAAAACACGATTGCGAATGCGAAAAGCATCTTGAAGGAGAGGGTGAGAAAACTTGTAAGTGTGCCCACCACAATGAAGATGAAAAGTCTTCTAATGAAAGCACTGGAAAATCAAAAGAGGAGTTTTATCTTGATCTAGCCCAAAGGCTTCAAGCAGAATTTGAAAACTTTCGAAAAAGAACGCACTTTGAAATGATTAAGGCCAAAGAAGACGGACAAATAAGCGTTATTGAAGCATTTCTTCCTTGCCTTGACACGTTTAAAGTAGCTGAAAAATCTATTTCAGACAAGCAAGTCTTGGAAGGTGTTAAAATGATCGAATTGAGCATTTTGGAGGCACTTAAAAAACTTGATGTAGAAAAAATAGAGTCAGTGGGCAAAAAATATGATCCAAACTTGCATACGGCTATTGCTGTTGCGTGTGTTGGAGACAAAGAAAACGATATCATCTTGGAGGAATACCAAGCTGGATATAAATTTAAAAACAGAGTAATCAGATATTCAAAAGTCATTGTCAATAAAAAGGAGGATTAATATTATGGGAAAAATTATTGGAATTGACCTTGGAACAACAAATTCATGTGTAGCTGTTATGGAAGGTGGCAAACCAACTGTAATTGCAAACGCAGAGGGTGACAGAACTACTCCATCAGTAGTTGCTGTAACAAAAGAAGGCGAAAGATTGGTGGGTAAAGTTGCAAAACGCCAAGCAATCGTCAACAGTGACAACACAGTTATGTCAATCAAAAGAGAGATGGGAACAAACTACAAAGCTAAACTCGGTGGGAAAGAATATTCTCCACAAGAGATTTCTGCTATGATTTTGTCAAAACTAAAAGCTGATGCTGAAAGCTACATTGGCTCTCCTGTCACACAAGCCGTTATAACCGTTCCTGCTTATTTTAACGATGCTCAACGTCAAGCTACAAAAGATGCTGGTAAAATTGCAGGTTTGGAGGTTTTAAGAATCATAAACGAACCAACGGCAGCAGCACTCGCATACGGCCTTGACAAAGGTGAAAACAAAAATCAAAAAATTCTTGTTTATGACCTTGGCGGTGGAACGTTTGACGTTTCAATTCTTGAAATAGGCGATGGTGTGTTTGAAGTTTTGTCTACAAACGGCAACACAAGACTTGGTGGTGACGATTTTGATAACAGAATTATCGACCTTTTGGTAGAAGAATTTAAAAAGGAAAATGGAACGGATTTATCTAAGGATAAACTCGCTATGCAAAGACTTAAAGAGGCAGCAGAAAAGGCAAAAATAGATCTTTCTGCTACTCCAAAAACGACAATAAGCCTACCATTCATTTCAGCAGACGCTAACGGTCCTAAACATATGGAATACGAGCTTACAAGAGCAAAATTTGATGCCATTACAGAAGATTTGGTTAAGGAAACAATCGAATGTTGCAAAAGAGCATTAAAAGATGCAAAGATTTCGACATCAAACATAGACAAAGTCATTTTGGTTGGTGGATCAACAAGAATTCCTGCAGTTTTTGATGCTGTAAAATCTTACACAGGCAAAGAACCATACAAGGGGATTAACCCAGATGAATGTGTCGCAGTTGGTGCTGCGATTCAAGCGGGCGTGCTTGCAGGAGAAGTAAAAGACGTGTTGCTTCTTGATGTAACTCCGCTTTCACTTGGAATTGAGACGCTCGGTGGTGTGTTTACAAAATTAATTGAAAGAAACACAACTATTCCTACAAGAAAATCACAAATCTTCTCTACTGCTACTGACAATCAACCAGGTGTTGATATTCACGTTTTGCAAGGCGAAAGAGAGTTTGCCGCACAAAACAAAACTCTTGGAAGATTTCAACTTTCAGACATTCCACCTGCACCAAGAGGTGTTCCTCAAATCGAAGTTACATTTGATATAGATGCAAATGGTATAGTTAAAGTTTCGGCTAAAGATTTGGGCACAAATAAAGAGCAAAACATAACCATTACTGCTTCTTCAAATCTCAAAGAAGAGGATATTGAAAAAGCTATAAAAGAAGCTGAGGCACATGCCGAAGAAGACAAGAAGAGAAAGGAACTCGTTGAAACAAAAAATCAAGCCGACAACATGGTTTATGGCTTAGAAAAAATGCTTAAAGACAATGGCGACAAGCTTGCAGAGGAAGACAAGAAAAAACTTGAAGAAGCCATTGCAAAAGCTAAAAAAGATTTTGAAAGTGACGACATTGACGTTATTAAGAAAGCTATCGATGAACTTACAAATGTTTCAAATGGTGTTGTGAGCAAGATGTATCAATCAGCTAGCGCAAATGCTGGGCAGGGTGGAAACAATGGCCCAGATCCTGAGGTTGTAGTCGACGACGATAATAAATAAGCCTTAATTCAAGGAGTTTTACAGTTTTAAATGGCAAAAAAAGATTATTATTCAATATTAGAAGTTCAAAAGGATGCGAGTGCCGACGAAATTAAGTCGGCATATCGTCGTCTTGCAAAAAAATATCATCCCGATTTGAACAAAACCCCAGAGGCAGCAGAAAAATTTAAAGATATAAATGAAGCTTATGAAGTTTTAGGCGATGACAAAAAGAGAGCAAATTATGACCAATTTGGTTCAGCAGATGGCCCTCAATTTTCAGGCGCTGGAGCCGGTGGTTTTGGAGATTTTTTTGGTGGCGCCGGCGGAGGATTTTCTGATATATTTTCTGATATATTTTCTGCTTTTGGCGGTTCAAATCAAAGAGCTATGGAAAAGGGTGATGACATATTCGTCAACCTTAGTCTTTCTTTTGAGGAGGCTGTGTTCGGGATAGAAAAAACAATAACTTTTTCTAAAATTGAAAAATGCAATGATTGTAAAGGAACGGGTGCAAAAGATGGGAAGAATTTTTCCGTATGTCCCGATTGTCATGGGACAGGTAGAGTTCGCTATCAACAGAACACTATGTTTGGCACAACAATAAGAGAAGCAGGATGCACCAAATGTAATGCTACTGGCAAAATAATAAAGGAAAAATGTGATGCTTGCAATGGAAAAGGTGTAAAACGTGTTCAAAAAACTGTTAATGTTAAAATACCTGCAGGCATAGATGATGGCCAAACCATCAGATTAAGAGGCGAAGGCAATGCTCCTTTGAGGGAAGGAGTGAATGGTGATTTAAATGTTAGGATTTCTGTAATGCCCCACAAACTGTTTGTGAGAAAAGGTGTGGATGTTTATCTTGACTTATATCTGCCTTTTACAAAATTGATTTTGGGGACAAAAATTGAAATTCCTACTTTAAAAGGCAATTATCTTTTGACAATTCCAGAGCTTTCTCCAAGCGGGACTGTTATGCGTTTAAAAAATAGGGGCATTAAAAATCTTAATAGAGACACTTATGGTGATATGCTTGTAACCTTAAAGGCCGAGCCTCCTAAAACTCTTGATAAAACAACTCGAAAAATGCTGGAAGAGTTGGATGGGAAAATAGATCCTCGTAATTATTCAAAATATCAAAACTTTCTTTCTAAAAAATAGGAAATGGTTGCCATTTCTTATTTTTTTTTGTAAAATATGTCTATGAAAAGATTTTTTGGTGAAATTAAAGAAAATCAAGCGATAATTAGCGGAGAGGAAAACAGTCATCTTCGCAACGTTTTGCGTTTTAAAACAGGAGAAGAGATTTTAGTTTTTAATGGCGATGGAAACGACTATGTTTGTAAAATTGAAAATATTAGTAAAAATGAAACGGTCGCACAATTAATTAAAAAGCAAACAAATAAGGCAATCCCTAAAAAAGACATAACTCTTTATCTTTCCGCTATAAAGCGTGATAATCTCGAACTTGTGATTCAAAAAGCTGTTGAACTTGGTTGTAAAAAAATGGTGATTTTTGAGGCTGAAAGGTCAACAATGAAAATTCAAAAAGAAAAAGAATCAAGATTTGAAAAAATAATTTTGAGCGCATGCAAACAATGTGAGAGAGCAGATTTTATGCAGATCAACTTTTTAAGTTTTGATGAAATGCTTGTTGATTTCTCTAAAAAGGAAACCAAACTTTTTGCAAATGAAAGGCAAGGTGAAAATTTTGACTTCACAAAACTTAAAGTCGCAAAAGAGATTGGAATATTAGTTGGTTGCGAAGGTGGTTTTTCACCAAAAGAAAAAGAGAAGATTTTAAAGATTAACCCTGAAAGCATATCATTAGGAGAGCGAATTTTGCGTGCCGAAACGGCGGCAATACTTCTTGTTGGAATGGTAGATGTTTTAAGCGAAAATTAGGAGAAAAAAATGAAAATTTCAATACTTACATTGGGTTGCAAAGTCAACAAGTACGAAAGCGACGTGCTTATGAAAATGCTTTTAAAAAAAGGTTGTGAAGTAACCGACCAACTTGAAAAAGCCGATGTTTACATAATCAACACTTGCGCTGTTACCAACGAAGCAGAAAGAAAATCAAGGCAAATGATTGCTCGATGTAAAAAATTTAATGCAGATGCAAAAATATATGTGTGTGGATGTGCAAGCGAGCATAATCCTAATCAATTTCTTAAAGATGCTGTAGCAATAAAAGGGACAAGCAACAAACAAGAATTAGTAGATTTAAATTTAAACGGAATAAAAATTGACAATCAACCTGTTGAATATCTTTCGCATTCTTATGCTTGTCAACCTCGAATACGCGCTTACATAAAAGTTCAAGACGGATGTAATAATTTTTGTTCATATTGTCTTATTCCATATTTAAGAGGGAGAAGTAGATCTCGTGATCTAGAAGATATCGTCAATGAAGTTAAACTTTTAAATGACGATGTCAAAGAGATTGTTTTAACAGGCATTAATTTGTCGGATTACAAAATTGATGGTAAAAAAGGATTGTTAAGATTGTTAGAACGACTTGACATATTTGGCAAACGTCTTCGTTTGTCGTCAATGGAAGAATGCATCATAGATGAAGAATTTGTCAAAGGTCTTTCTAAGCTTAAAAACTTTTGCCCGCATTTTCATCTTTCTTTGCAAAGTGGCAGTGATAGCGTTTTAAAAAGAATGAACAGGCATTACACTACGAAAGAGTTTTTTGACGCAAGTCAAACAATTAGAAAGTATTTTCCTAATGCAGGAATAACGACCGATGTGATCGTGGGGTTTCCTGAAGAGAGTGAAGAAGAATTTAGTCAAACTAAAAAATTTGTAGAGCTAATGAAGTTTTCTGGTATGCACATTTTTGCATACTCAAAGCGTGATCAAACGGTGGCATCCAAATTTGTGGATCTAGACGGAAACACAAAGCGAAAAAGATCGTTGGAATTGCAAGAGATAGACAAAAAGTTAAGAGATGAATTTATTAAGGCAAACAAATGTGTTCATGTTTTAATAGAAGAAAAGAAAAACAAATATTGTGTCGGTTTTTCTGAAAATTATATCAAATGTTATTTTGATGAAGATTTAGAAATAGGTCAAATATATTCGGCAGTTATTGAGATGCCTTTTCAAGATGGTGCGTTGGCAAAAATCGAAAAAGATGTGTAATAAATAAAAAAATATACAATATACTTGACATAAACAAAAAAAAAGTTTAAAATAAAACAGTTAAATTCAAACGGAAGGTGGTGAGATTTAGTGACTACGGTTAAGGTTGGCGAGAATGAAAATCTTGAAAGCGCACTTAAACGCTTTAAAAGAAAATGTCAAAAGGACGGCATAATTGGTGATATAAGAAGAAAAGAAGCCTACTACAAACCTAGCGTTGCAAAAAAACGCAAACGCGAGGCAGCAAGAAAGCGTGCAAGAAAAAGAGGTTAAAATTAGGTAAACGCGGAAAAATCTCCGCGTTTTTTATTGTCAAAAATTAAGTCATTAAATGAATTTGCAAATTAGTTATCTTTCGAAAAATTTCGACAAATTAAAAACAAAAATTGTTTTGTGTAAAAATCCATTTGTTTTAAAATCTATTTTGTCATTTAAAATGATGAAAATTAAAAAAAAGAAGGATTAACAAAATGTCAAATTACGAACTTAAAAAACTTGCAATGAATGCCAAAAATAGATTGATAGGAAACAATACAAAAGCTAGTATTTCTATGAAGAATAAATCAAGAGTTTTTGGTTCTAATATAAAAATAAAAAAACTTTCAACATATGATGAAAACTTTGAAACAAAAGCGAGAGAAGTGATTGAAAAAGATGCATTAAACCCAATTCGTGAAGTAATGGATATGGATTATTATAAATCTTTGTCAGGATCAATGAAAGACAAATATTTGCTTGATATTATTGACAAATATCTTGCTTGTAAAAAGAAATTAGATGACGAACTTGAACGAAAAACAGTTTTATAATTTTTACTATTATGCTACAATATAGGCATGAATAACTTTGATATATCTTCACTTAACCAAGAACAACAGCAAGCCCTTCTACAAACAGAAGGGCCTGTTCTCGTTACTGCGGGTGCTGGCAGTGGCAAAACGAGGTTGCTCACCCATAGAATTGCTTATTTGCTTTCAAGAGGAGTAAGCCCTTATTCAATTTTGGCAATAACCTTTACCAACAAAGCCACGCGGGAAATGGGCGAAAGAGTCAAAAAAATGTGCGATTTCGGCGATAGGATTTGGATTTCTACATTCCATTCTATGTGCGCAAAAATGTTAAGACAGGATATAGACAAAATTGGTTACACCAAGTCATTTTCCATTTATGCAGAGGACGATTCTGAAAAAGTCATAAAAGAGATATTAAACGAAATGTCTCTTAGCGAAGACAAATGGAAAAAGCAAATCTTAACACACCTTTCAAACTGGAAAAATACTATTCTATCATTGTCTGAATATGAAACAGCAATGAAGGATGTGGCGGATATTCATAAAATAATTCAGATTATGAATGAATATGAAAACCGTTTGAAAAAAAACAACGCGCTTGATTTTGATGATTTGTTAATTAAAACTTATCAACTTTTTGTCAAGCGTGAGGACGTAAAAAATTTTTACGCTCAAAGATTTCAGTATATCTTAGTTGATGAGTTTCAGGACACAAACACTGTACAATATGAACTGTTAAAACAGCTTTCTTCTGTCCATGGCAATATTTTTGTAGTAGGAGACGAAGATCAGTGCATTTATTCATGGAGAGGAGCAAATTTTAAGAATATTTTTAGGTTTAAAAAAGATTTTCCAAATGTAAAAGTGTTTAAACTCGAAAGAAATTATCGTTCTACTGGAGCTATTTTAGAAAAGGCTAATAAACTCATTTCGAACAATAGGTCGCGTTTAGATAAAAAATTATGGACAGAAAGCCCAAATGGAGAAGAACCTACTATTTATGAGGCCACAGATGAAAGAGATGAGGCACTTTTTGTTGCTAGCACTATTGAAAAAATGATTCGCCAAGGTGAAACTCCTTCCGATTTTGCGGTTTTAATGAGATTAAATGCATTAACAAGAAACATTGAAGAAGCCTTTTTAGCGTACAACATTCCACATAAAATTTATGGAGGTTTTAAATTTTATGAACGTGCCGAGATTAAAATGTTGACAAGCTATTTGCGTCTTTTTGTAAATGCTGACGATGATATAGCTTTGATTAAAATTATTAATTTCCCAAAGCGTGGAATAGGCGATGGAACAATTTCAAAATTAAAAGCAATCGCTGGAGAAAAGAGCCTTTTACGAACAATTCTAGAAAATGATTTTGATGATGGCATTAGCAAAAAGTTAGAAGATTTTAAAACTAATTTTCAATTTCTTTCTGAGCTTAATTTAAAACCTGATGTTTTTGTCAGTGAGATGATAGAAAAATTTCATATAAGGCAAGCGTTTGACACAAAAACTGATGAAGGGTTTAACAAAGTTATGAACATTTCAGCTTTTGAAGGAGCAGTTAAAGAATTTGTGAAATTAAATCCTGATGCAGACTTAGCTGACTTTCTTGAAAGCATAACTTTGACATCTGAAACCGATGCCATAGGTGAAGGTGGATTTGTTACAATTTCTACAATTCATGCAGTTAAAGGTTTGGAATTTAAAAATGTTTTTATCATTGGCTTGGAAGAAGGAATTTTCCCAATCAGTCGAAACAATAGTTTTGAAGATTTGGAAGAAGAGAGAAGGCTAATGTATGTTGCAGTTACGCGTGCAGAAAAAAAGCTTTTTTTAACACATTGTTCAAGAAGATTTTTGTATGGCAAAACCTCTTATCAAATACCAAGTAGATTTTGTAAAGAGTTAGGGTTTTATAATTTTAGGACGCAAAAAATTTCGTCAACGGGCGACGCGCTTGCAGATTTTAGTTCAAAGTCAGCGTTTAGTTTTAATAAAAATGATGTGTTTAATTTTAAAACTGAAAAATCAAAATCAAATATTGATATTTCTAAATACAAAGTTGGACAAAAGGTAAGTCATCCTAAATTTGGAGAAGGCGAAATTGAAAGCATATCGTCCGACGGACTTGTGGCAGACATAATTTTTGATGGATTTGGCAAAAAGAGTTTAATGCTTGAGTTAGCTCCGCTTACAATTATGGAGGGATAATGGAAAATTTGATAGAAAAAATGAAAAAGTTAATACAAGAGATTGAAATTCATAATCATAATTATTATGACTTGGATTCGCCTACAATTTCAGATGCTGAATACGACAAGCTTTACTATTCTCTTGTCGATCTAGAAAAAAAGACGGGTGTTGTTCTTCCAAATTCGCCTACACTTCGCGTTGGGGGTGATGTTTTGGAGGGGTTCAAAAAACGCAAGCATCCTAAAATGCTGTATTCTTTAAACAAAGTCAAATCTGCTCAAGAGTTAAAATCTTGGATTGAAGACATTAAAAAGGTTAGTAAAGATGCAAAGTTTTCAGTGGAATATAAATTTGATGGTTTACATCTTGTGATTGAATACAACAACGGTGAATATGTTTCTGCGACGACTAGGGGGAATGGAAGCGTGGGCGAAGATGTTACTGAGCAGGTAAGGACAATTCGATCGGTGCCTCTTAACATTCCTTTCAAAAAACATTTGTTTGTTGAAGGTGAAGGCATGATGACAAATTCGGCTTTAAAAAGCTTTAATCTCAAAACAGACGAACCTTTAAAAAATGCTAGAAATGCAGTGGCTGGTGCGATAAGAAATCTTGATCCGAAAGAAACTGCTAAACGCAGGTTGGACTTTTTTTGCTACGGAATTTTAATGATTGATGATGAAAAATTTGAAAATCAACAACAAATTCATGATTTTTTGCAAAAAAATGGATTTTTAACAGGTGATTATTTCAAAATTGCATCAAACGAAAACGAAATTTTTGAGGAAGTAAAAAATGTTGACAAAATCAAAGACAAAATTGACGTTTTAATTGACGGATTAGTTATAAGTTTGTTTAGCACAAAATATAGAGAAGAAATAGGTTGGACAACAAAGTTTCCTAAATGGGCTATCGCCTACAAATTTGAGGCTAGAGAACTTTCAACAACATTAAAAGATGTTGTCTGGCAGGTGGGAAGGACTGGAAAAGTTACGCCAATCGCAATATTAGATCCTGTCGAACTAGCAGGTGCAACTGTGTCAAGGGCGACACTCAACAATATTGATGACATAAGAAGAAAAAAGGTTTCAATAGGAAGTCGCGTTTTTGTAAGACGATCTAACGAGGTTATACCAGAGGTGCTTGGGCTTGCGCAAGAAGGAGAAAATGCAAAAGCTATTGACGAGCCAAAATTTTGCCCATGTTGTGGGAGTGAACTAGTTAAAAAAGGTCCGCTTGTTTTTTGTTTAAATCATGATGGATGCGTCGATCAAATAGAAGGACGAATCACGCATTTTGCTTCGCGAGATGCATTTAACATTGAAGGACTTAATGAAAAAACAATCGAAGAGATTGTTCGAACGCTGAAAGTTAAAAACCCGTCAGACCTTTTTAGTTTAAAAGATGAAGATTTGTTAAGTTTGTCAAAATTTAAAGAGAAAAAAGCAAAAAATCTGCTATTTTCATTACAAAAAAGCAAAATTATTGATTTGAAAAACTTTTTGTATGCTCTTGGAATAAGTGAAGTTGGCAATAAAACCGCGAGTGATTTTGCAATCACTTTTGGGTCATTGGATGCTTTAAAAAATGCTAGTTATGACGAAATTCTTGCTGTAAATGATGTCGGGCCAATAATAGCCAAAAATGTTTATGATTATTTTCATGATGACCAAAATTTAAAAGAAATAGAAAATTTGTTGGCAAATGGTGTCCAAATTAAAAATCCCGAGCAAAGAAATCTTTCTTCAAAAATTGTAGGGAAAACTTTTGTTTTGACGGGCACATTAGAAAATATGTCAAGGAAAGAAGCGAGTGATATTATAATTAAAAATGGTGCAAATGTTTCAAACTCAGTTTCAAAAAATACGGATTTTGTGCTTGTGGGTGAAAACCCTGGATCAAAACTGGATAAAGCAAGGGCATTAGGCATAAAAATAATTTCAGAGGAAGAATTTAACAAAATGATTGGTGATTAAAAAAACAAACACGTCAAGTGTTATTGAAATTGCAAACATTTTTTAATGTTACATATATTTTGTTGCGATCAATCAATTGTGGTTTTTATTTTTGTTTTTTTGTTAATGATTATTTTTCATTATTAATTTTAATTTAATTATTTTCTGTAAATTTTATTTGACTAAAAAGACGGTTTTTTGTTAAAATAAAAGTGTAAATTAAAACCTGAATTTTTCTGGAAAAATTATTTTTCAAAAAGTTAAACAAAAGTGAAAGCAATGCTTTGGGGAGAAAAAAGAGCTTGCCAATAAAAAGGCGGGCTAAAAACACGCAAAATGGCAATTTGCTTTTGCAAATTCCAAAGCTCTCGCGAGCTTTGCCCTCGCTTTGCTCGGACGCCATTTCGCCACAACATAAATATTTACACGACTTTTTAAGAAGATGCTGAAACGCAAAGCGACGCATTACAAAAAAGGAGTTAATGAAAGCAAAGTTTAAAAGATTTTTTAGTAGCATTGGCCTAACAAAAGCACAACTAATTACAGTGGCTTTGAGTTATTTTTTATGCTTTGTGCTTTTTCTAGGAGTGGTGGTGATATGGGATCCCATGTCAAAACCATTAAATGAACAAACTTCAGTTGTCGAGGCAGCGTCAACTCCAACAAATACTAGTGGCTCGTGGATAACCGAAGATCGCTATTCAATCGATTGGTACACAAATCCAGGGTCGAATGATGGTTCATCCGCATCTAAACCTTACATAATCGATTCAGCCGAGGACCTCGCAGGACTTTCATGGCTGGTTTATAACAACAGCGTCAATTCGAGTGATGTGACAACAAGCGGAGATGTGTCATACATCTTTGAAAGTAAGTATTTTAAACAAACAGTAAACATCGATCTCTCTGCGTACTACTGGCAACCGATAGGGATTTATTATACTCGTGAAGGGGAGACTAGACAAAACAATTTCTCAGGAAGTTATGATGGTGGCAATCACACGGTTTCAGGTGTTTATACACTAGTTGGATCTTCTAGTGCATATTCCTATCAAGGATTGTTTGGTAGAGTTTCTTCTTCAAGTTCAAGTTATCCGATAACGATAAAAAACATAGGGGTCACCAATTCTTATATTCAAGGTTATTTATATGTTGGCGGAGTTGTGGGATATGCTTCTGGGACCATAACCAACTGCTATAACACAGGCTCAGTAAGTGGTTCTTCACAGGTCGGCGGAGTTATGGGATATGCTTCTGGGACCATAACCAACTGCTATAACACAGGTTCTGTTAGTGGTTCTCGCAGCTCTGTCGGCGGGGTTGCGGGAGGTGCTTCTGCAACCATAACCAACTGCTATAACACAGGCACTGTTACCAGCACCGTAACGAGTGATGCATATGTTGGCGGAGTTGTGGGATCTGCTTCTGGGACCATAACCAACTGCTATAACACAGGTTCTGTTAGAGGATCTGGCGATTCTGTCGGTGGAGTTGTGGGACGTGCTGTTGTTTCTGGCAATATAACCATAACCAACTGCTATAACACAGGCTCTGTTACAGGAGATTCAAGAGTAGGTGGAGTTGTGGGATATGCTTATCCTTTTTCTTCTGGTACTATAACCATAACCAACTGCTATAACACAGGCTCTGTTAGTGGTTCTTTTATTGGCGGAGTTGTGGGATATGTTAACCCTTCTTCTGGTACTATAACCATAACCAACTGCTATAACACAGGCTCAGTAAGTGGTTCTTCACAGGTAGGCGGAGTTGTGGGATATGCTTATGCTGCTCGTGGCAGTATTGTAACCATAACCAACTGCTATAACACAGGCTCTGTTAATGGCTCTTCATCTGTCGGCGGAGTTGTGGGATCTGCTTCTGGCAATATAACCATAACCAACTGCTATTATGGTGCCAACTGCTCATTAAGTGTTGGAGGAATAGAAGGAACTAATGTTTCTGGTCAAGCGGAATATAGTTTGAGCCTTACGACAGATTCTCCAAAAACACTTTCCTGGTATACGACTGCATCGAATTGGAACTCGTCATATTCTTGGGATTTTGAAAATGTTTGGGTTTTGGATGCTGGAAGGAATGACGGTTATCCATCATTTGTTATTGAATATTGGATCAGTGATCCAAATTATTACTCAATCGAATGGTACACGAATCCAGGGTCGAACAACGGCACGGCATCCAATCCTTACATAATTGACTCAGCCGAAGACCTTGCAGGTCTTTCATGGCTTGTTTACACAAAAGGGCAAGAAGACAATCCGCTTGTTTCAGGCACAGATTATTCTGGCAATTATATCTTCCAAGGCAAGTATTTTAAACAAACTGTAGATATAGACCTCTCAGAATACTACTGGCAACCGATAGGGATTCGATATACTCGTGAAGGGGAGACTAGACAAAACTATTTCTCAGGAAGTTATGATGGTGGCAATCACACGGTGTCAGGAGTTTTCACACCAGTTGGATCTTCTATTGCATATTCATACCAAGGTTTGTTTGGGTATGTTTGTTCTGGTTCTAGTTCTTATCCAATATCATTACGAAACATTGGCATTGTGAATTCGCATGTTAACGGACACCAATACGTAGGTGGAATAGCTGGATATCTTGCCGATATTGTAAGGCTAGAAGCATATAGCACCAGTTTAATAAGTGGAACAAACGATTGCGTTGGTGGTATCGCTGGATTTGTTGAAACATATTACACTGATTCTAGCGGTTATACAAACGTACAAATAATGTGTGTCAATGTAGGTACAGTTTCAGGTAATTCTGGCGTTGGTGGAATTGTTGGGGGCATTGATAATGCTTTTACTATTCGTTTTAGTTACAACATCGGCAATGTAAATGGGAGTTCTAGTGTTGCTGGCATTATTGGTGTAATTGATAATAATAATATGTATGGAGATACAGATCAGATTATAAAAAATTGTGAAAATAGTGGAAAAATTGCAGGTGACACAAATGTTGGCGGTATCGTGGGCATGGCCGGTATATTTGAAGTTACAATTTCAGATTGTTATAACTTTAATGAGATTAGTGGATCTGAAAATATAGGCGGTATCGTGGGAAATGGATCTATGACTGTTATGGATAAATGCCACAACGAAGGTAATATTACTGGTTATGATAAAAGAATAGGAGGAATTATAGGATTTGCTGTTTCTACAACAATAATCAATTGCTATAATGTTGGTACAATTAGTGGTGGTTTGTTAGAAGTATTATATGTTGGCGGTATTGCAGGATATACAGATTATTTTGGACCTATTCCGACGATAAAAAATTGTTATAATTCAGGTTCTGTCGGTTGGTCTAATAATTATGTAGGAGGAGTTGTAGGATATGCTAATTCTAGTTTAATTATGACTAACAGTTTTAACACAGGTGTTACTAACGGTTCTTCAAATTCAGGCGGAGTTGTGGGATATGCTAGTTCAAGCGCAACCATAACCAGCTGTTACTATGGTGGAGGAGTCACTGGAACGCAGGGAAGTTATGGCACTTATTTGAGTAATATAGCAACACTAGCAAAAACAGAGACATGGTACTCTCCATTTTCGGGGAATTGGCAAACAGGAGAAGATGTAGCATGGGATTTCTTTACAGTTTGGAAGATTGACGCAAATTTGAATAATAGTTATCCATCTTTTAGGGAAGAAAGTGAAATTGTTGAGTTTTGGACAGACAAAGTGACGGTGACAAGCTATGGTGGCGGGAATGGAACACAATCATCACCATATCAAATTAGCAATGCTCAACAACTAGCATTGCTTGCCAAAAACGTCAATTCAGGAACTGATTACAGTGGAACATACTTTAAACAAACAGCTGATATAAATCTTTCTGGATATTTATGGGATCCGATTGGACGGGATTACGATCGTTACGGAGTGGAAAGTTTAAATAGATTTGCAGGCAATTATGACGGAGCTGGGTTTAAAGTGACAGGAATAAGTACAAGTAACCTGCTTTCTCATCAAGGACTTTTTGGTTCAGCGACAGGATTAATAACACGGGTAAACATTTCTGAATCAAATATAAATGGTTATCAATATGTTGGTGGTGTAGTTGGTATGGCTCCAGGAGTGATCAGTATTACAGAATGTAAAAACTCTGCCACAATAGTTGGTGTAGCTAATGAATCCTATGTTGGTGGAGTTGTGGGATACATAAGTGCTTTAGCAAGAGATATTAACATAACAAACTGCTATAACACAGGTATAGTTACAGGATCTCGAATTGTAGGTGGAGTTGTGGGAGAGACTTCTTCTGGTGGTATAACCATAACGAGCTGTCATAACACAGGCGCTGTTAGAGGTTCATCAAATGTCGGCGGCGTTGTGGGGAATGTTGATGCAAGCGGAACCATAACTGGTTGCTATAACACAGGTTCTGTTATGGGATCTTACTATTCTGTTGGCGGAGTTGTGGGATATGCTTCTTATGGTTTTCCAACCAACATAACCAACTGCTATAACACAGGCTCTGTTAGTGGTTCTTTTTATTATATTGGCGGAGTTGTGGGAGGCGCTGGTTCACTTACGACCATAGAGAGTTGCTATAATACAGGTTCTGTTACTGGAGGTTCAGAAGTTGGCGGAGTTGCGGGATCTGGTAGAACCATAACCAACTGCTATAACACAGGCTCTGTTACAGGTTCTTTTGATAGTGTTGGTGGAGTTGTGGGAAGCGTTTCTGCTTCATCCACGACAGGTTGCAACATTTCTAAATCCGCAAATTTTGGGGATATAACTGTTACTGAAGCTTCTGGTGGGGCAGGTGGTATTATTGGAAACATAACGATAAGTTCATCTTCCTATCCTTTTAAATTGACACATTGTTACTCGGAAGGTAGCATAACCGTCAGTGGAACTGGTGCGACCGTCGGTGGATTTGTGGGAAATTTAAATGCCGATTATTCAACATATTCAAATGTTAAGATAGAATTTTGTAGTGTTGATTTAGATATAGTTGTAAGTGGAGGCTCGATTGCTAGTCAGGGAGCATTTTACGGTGGAACGAATGGGATAAAGGTAGAAAACAGTTATTCATTGTTGACGAAGAGTGGAACTGTTAGTAAGGTCATAAGTGATGTTAGCACGCAAATGGACAACAATTTTGGATATATGCTTAATTTTAGAGAAGGCAAGCCTATTCCACTTGGAATATTCCATATTTTAGATGTTGCGACAAGAACGGGGATTGTAAATAGAATAAATGCGTTGTAAAGCGCAAAAAAAAATTATTTATTGCAAAAATTCTTGACAAAAATTGTTCAAACTGATATATTATCATAGTCTTTATGTCGGAGACTGTCTTTTTGTGAGGCATAAACAAACAGCAAGTGGGAGCAATTCCAGCTCTTTCACTGATCTACAAGGCTTGCTCTTGTAGAGTTACGATTTCGCGTAATTGTGTTGTTCATGTTTAAAAAAAGTAATTTAAACTGTTTAGGCAGTTAGACAAATTTTTAAAGGAGGATTAAGGATGCCAACATTTAACCAGCTTGTAAATAAGGGGCGTAAAACTTTTGAAAAAAAGTCTAAGTCGCCACTTCTTAACGAATGCCCTCAAAAACGTGGAGTTTGCCTTTCTGTTAGAACTGCAACTCCTAAAAAGCCTAACTCGGCTCTTCGTAAAATCGCCAGAGTTAAGTTTTCTAACGGGCAGGAAGGAACTTGCTATATCCCTGGTATCGGACACAACCTTCAAGAACACAGCCTTGTGCTCGTTCGTGGAGGAAGAGTTAAGGACCTTCCTGGTGTGAGATATCACATCATTAGAGGAACATTGGACACTGCAGGCGTTGCTAAACGTAGTCAGTCTCGTTCAAAATATGGTGCAAAACGACCAAAAAAAAGTAAATAATTTTTAATAAATAATAATTTAGGAGGATATTAATATGGCTAGAAGAAATGCCGCAGTGAAAAAACCAGTTCTTCCTGACCCAATTTATAAAAGCAAAACAGTCACTAAACTTATCAATCAAGTTATGAGAGATGGAAAGAAATCTCTTGCACAAAGTATTGTTTATGACGCTTTTGACATCATTAAGGAAAAAATGGGACTGGAACCACTTGATGTTTTTAACAAAGCTTTGGAAAATGTTAAGCCTGTTCTTGAAACAAAAAGTAGAAGAGTGGGCGGAGCAAATTATCAAGTGCCTGTTGAAATTAGACCAGAAAGACGCCAAACTCTTGCTATCAGATGGATGGTTACTTTCGCAAGAAAACGTTCTGGCGAGAGAAATATGTTTGAAAAACTTGCTGGCGAAATTATGGATGCCTACAATGAAACAGGTTCTTCAATCAAAAGAAGAGATGAGCTCCATAGAATGGCAGAAGCAAACAAAGCTTTCGCTCATTATAGATGGTAAAATTTTAAAAGTTAAATTTTACAAAAAAGTTAATAAATTATATATAGGAGAAAAAATATGCCTTCAACCGATTTAAAATTGACAAGAAACGTTGGAATAATGGCGCATATTGACGCAGGTAAAACAACCACAACCGAACGTATTTTGTTTTATACTGGCAAAAGCCATAAAATAGGCGAAGTTCATGATGGACAAGCGACCATGGACTGGATGGCCCAAGAACAAGAAAGAGGAATCACAATCACTTCTGCTTGCACAACTTGTACTTGGAAAGGTCATAAAATAAACATTATTGACACACCAGGACACGTGGACTTTACTGTTGAAGTAGAACGTTCACTTAAAGTTTTGGATGGTGCTGTGTTGGTTCTTAGTGGACGCGATAAGGTTCAGCCTCAAACTGAAACTGTTTGGCGTCAAGCTACTAAATACCACGTTCCAACAATTATTTACGTAAACAAAATGGATAGAGATGCAGCAGATTTTATGGGTTGCGTTGATTCAATAAAAAACAGATTGAAAACTGTTCCGCTTCCAATTCAATTAAATATTGGCTCAGCAGACACATTTTCTGGCATTATCGATTTGCTTAATATGAAAGCTGAAATATATAAAGACGAAATGGGGCAACAATTTGAAATAGTCGATATTCCTGAAGAATACAAAAAAGAAGCGCAAAAACTTCATGATGAAATGATCGAAAAGATTGTTGAAACAGATGACGCTTTGCTTGAAAGATATTTTGAGGGTGATGAAATTTCAATCGCCGAATTGAAAGCTGCAATAAGAAAAGGAACTATTGAAAGAAAATTCACTCCAATTCTTTGTGGATCTTCTTACAAAAACAAAGGTGTTCAAATGCTTTTGGACGCTATGGTGGAATATTTGCCTTCACCAGTTGATATTCCTCCTATAAAAGGTATAAATCCTGATACAGGCGAAGAAGAAACAAGAGAGGCGAGCGAATCAGCTCCTTTTTCAGGACTTGCGTTTAAAATTATGACTGACCCATTTGTTGGTGGCCTTACTTTCTTCCGTGTTTACAGCGGACTTTTAAAGGCAGGATCTTATGTCTACAATTCAATCACAGGAAAGCAGGAGCGTGTTGGACGACTTATTAGAATGCATGCAAACAACAGGCAAGAAATAAGTGAAGTCGGAGCTGGTGATATTGCAGCCATAGTCGGACTTAAAGACACAATAACAGGCCACACACTTTGTGATGAAAAACACCCAATTCAACTTGAAAGTATGGAGTTCCCAGAGCCTGTTATTCAGCTTGCAATCGAGCCTAAAACTAAAGATATGCAAGAAAAAATGGCTATCGCACTTGCGAAACTTATGAGAGAAGATCCTACATTTAGAGTTAGCACAAACCAAGAGACAGGGCAAACACTTATTGCAGGAATGGGTGAATTGCATCTTGAAATCATTGTTGACAGATTATTAAGAGAATTTAAAGTAGAAGCAAACATAGGAGATCCTCAAGTTTCTTATAAGGAAACAATTAGAAAAGCTGTAAGGGCAGAGGGTAAATATATTCGTCAGTCCGGTGGTAAGGGACAATATGGACACTGCGTTATTGAAATGGAACCTTTGGAACCAGGCTCAGGCTACGAATTTGTTGATAAGACTGTTGGTGGATCTATTCCAAAAGAATACATCCAGCCAGTCAACAATGGCATAAACGAAGCAAGAATGAATGGTGTCGTTGCAGGTTATGAAACTGTTGACTTTAGAGTTACGGTAGTTGATGGATCATATCACGAGGTCGATTCGTCCGAAATGGCATTCAAAATCGCAGGCTCTCTTGCGTTCCAGGATGGTGCGAAAAAAGCAAACCCTGTGCTTTTAGAACCTATTATGAAAGTGTCTGTCGAAGTACCAGATGACTATCTTGGAACGGTTATGGGCAATTTAACATCTCGTAGGGGTATTTTGACAGGAACAGAATCAGCGCATGGCATTCAAATTGTCAATGCTGAAGTGCCATTATCAGAGATGTTTGGTTATGCCACAGATCTTCGATCTCAAACACAAGGGAGAGGCACTTATGTTATGGAACCTCTTAAATATCAAGAAGTTCCTAAATCTATTGCTGAAAAGATCATCGGTGAAAGATCAAAGAGAAATTAAAAAATAATTTTAAAATGTTGTTTAAAACATTTGGAAATATTTTCAAACTATGTTAGAATAACAAAGTAAATCAAAAAAGGAGATAAATTAAAATGGCTAAAGGAGTTTTTGATAGATCAAAACCACACGTAAACGTTGGAACTATCGGTCACGTTGACCACGGTAAAACAACACTTACAGCTGCTATAACTATGTACGCAGCAGGTAAAGGTTTGGCTGAAAAAATGGATTACGACCAAATCGATAAAGCGCCAGAAGAAAAAGCGCGCGGAATTACAATTAACACTGCACACGTAGAGTACGAGACTGCAAAACGTCACTACGCTCACGTTGACTGCCCGGGACACGCAGACTACGTTAAAAACATGATCACAGGTGCGGCTCAAATGGACGGAGCTATCCTTGTTGTTGCTGCAACTGACGGACCTATGCCTCAAACTAGAGAGCACATTTTGCTTGCTAGACAGGTTGGCGTTCCTTATATCGTAGTTTTCATGAACAAAACAGATCAAGTTGATGATCCATAACTTTTGGAACTTGTTGAAATGGAAATCAGAGACCTTCTTACTGAATACGATTTCCCAGGTGACAAAACACCTATTATTAAGGGTTCTGCTCTTAAAGCATTAGAAGCTGGTAAAGCAGGAAAATTTGACGATCCAGCTTGTGCTTGCATACAAGAACTTTTGGATGCACTTGACTCTTACATTCCAGAGCCACAACGTGACACTGACAAACCTTTCCTTATGCCTGTTGAAGATGTGTTTACAATCACAGGACGTGGAACAGTTGCTACTGGTAGAGTTGAACGTGGTGTAATTAGAATGAACGATCCAGTTGAAATCGTTGGTATGGGAGCTAAAAAACAAACAGTTATCACAGGCGTTGAAATGTTTAGAAAGCTTCTTGATGAAGCAAGAGCAGGTGACAACGTTGGACTTCTTCTTAGAGGTATTCAAAGAAGTGAAATTGAAAGAGGTCAAGTTCTTTGCAAACCTGGTTCAATTCATCCACATACAAAATTTACAGCACAAGTTTACGTGTTGAAAAAAGAAGAAGGTGGACGTCATACACCATTCTTCAATGGTTACAGACCTCAGTTCTATTTTAGAACAACAGACGTTACTGGAACTATTGAACTTGAAAAAGGTGTTGAAATGGTTATGCCAGGTGACCACGTAAAGATGACTATTACACTTATCACACCAATTGCTATCGAAGAAGGATTGCGTTTCGCTATCCGTGAAGGTGGCAGAACAGTTGGTTCAGGTGTCGTTTCATCAATCATTGAATAATATTTAATAATAGAATAATAAAAGCCGAGGTATTTCTCGGTTTTTTTATGTTTTCATAATAATTTAAAATGCTTTGTTATATTCATTATTAAACGTATGATTTTATATTTTGAAGAATAATAGAATTTTGAAGGAAGTTCTTTCTTAACATTATCGACTTCTGACTAAATTAAAATTAATTTTAGTATAAATAAAAAAAAGTATTGATTTTGAGGAATGTACGTGTTATAATTGATTTGTTTTTATAGGAGGAAAGTAATGAAAGATTGCAAAATAGTAAATGATGTTATGATTATTGACAAAGAAACTTCGATAGTACCAGCCTTGTTTTCATCATCACGTGTAAGAAAGGTGAAATTTTTGAAAGGCGTCAAAGAAATCCCTTTTGCGTTGTTTTCAGGAAATACAAATGTCAAAGAAATTGAGTTTAACAACGATTTAAAGGTGATCAATTCAAAAGCTTTTACAAAATGTGTTTCTTTAACAAATGTCATTATACCTGAAAGTGTTGAGAAAATAGGCAAGGACGCTTTTAAAAGTTGTCCAGCTTTGGACACAATCGCCTGTTCACAAAAGTTATATGAACAAAAGGATGTCTGGTTAGGCGACAATCCTGGGACAATAAGCATTGTGGTTTATGACACAAAAAATAATTCTGCAAAAGAGGTTTACCTTTCTGGTTATTATCGTGAATTTGATTTGGTTGGCAAAGAAAGACATAAAGGAATTGTTGAAGAAATTAAAAATATTTTGAAAGACAAAGGTATAACTGCAGAAACTCAAACTGTAAGAGAGTATAAAAGTCAAAAGCCTAATACAATAGTTCGCAGAAAAATAGATTATAAAATTAAAAACGAATTAAACAAGCAAATTTTTGATGACACAGCAGATACTGAAGCTTTTCAACGTTAAAAAATTCTTTAAAGGTTCTAAAAAAAAATTTTAAATTTTTAATTTGATTGTGATCAAATTTTATCAAAATTAAAAAATATTGAAAAGAAACATGATTTTTATAATAAAATTTTCAATGAAACTAATTACTCGAACTATTGTTCGAGTTTTTTCTTACATAAAAAATTTTGATTTTGGTTTTTAATGTGATAAAATTGTATTAAGGAGATTTTAATGAGCATTTTTGGAAGCATATTTAAAGTTTTAGGTTTTGAAAGCCAAGATGATGTAAAGCAGGTAAAAAAGAAAACAAAAAAAACTCAGAATAAAGCGTCTTTTAATTTAAAAAAAGATAAGTTAGAAAGGCCAGAGCAGATTGACGGAGTAAAAGTAATTTATGCAGAAGGACTTTTTAGTGCAAAAAAAGCCCTGGATATTTATAAAAATGGGCAACCTGTGTTAATTAATGTGCAAGAGGCAGAAGAAAAAGAAAGAATTTTGGCCTATTTAGATGGCTTTGTTTCAGCTACTAACGGGAAGATTGAAGTAATAGAAGATAAGATTTTGGTTATTTTGCTTCCAGAAGGAGTTGAAATTGAATAAAAAATTATTGCTTAAAAGATTTTTGATTATCGTGCTTCCTATTTTTGCTGTTATGTTAGTTTTTGATTTAGTTTCAAAACATATTTTGGATTCATCAATGCAGATAGGACAATCTTCACCGTTTTTGCCAGGATTTATAGACATTGTTATTGTTCATAATGAGGGCTCCGCTTGGGGAATGCTTGCAGGAATGAATGTTTTTTTTATTATCTTGACTTTTGTTTTTATTGGAATTTTAGTTTGGTATACTTTATCCGAAAACGTTGTTCACCCACTTTATCATATAGCTTTGGGTTTTATTTTGGCGGGAAGCATTGGAAATATGGTTGATAGGATTGCGTTTGGATATGTGAGAGATTTCTTACATTTTGAGTTTTGGCCAAGTTTTCCTGTGTTTAACGTCGCAGATGTATGTTTGACTGTTGGTGTGATTGTTTTTGTTGTTTTCATTATTATGAATGTAGTTAAGCATTTTAAAGAGAAAAATGGAGAGAAGAATGACAAAGATCAAAGTAACACAAAATGATGGCATTGGCAAAAGGCTTGATGTTTTTGTAACTGAGTTTCTGCAAGCACCATCTCGTTCTTTTGTTAAGAATTTAATTGATAATCAAAAAATATTAGTAAATAAATCAAAGGTCAAAGCTGGTTATATTTTAAAAATAAATGACTTTATAGAAATTTTTGAAACTGAGCCAGAAAGCATTGGAGCAATTGCTGAAGATGTCGATTTTAAAATTGTTTACGAAGATGAAGATCTACTTGTTGTTGACAAACCACAAGGATTGGTTGTTCACCCTTGCCAAACGACGAAGCATGGTACGCTTGTAAATGGGTTGCTTGCACGTGTTAAAGATTTGAGTGGAATAAACGGGAAGTTGAGGCCTGGCATTGTGCATAGACTTGATAAAAACACCTCTGGTCTTATGCTAGTTGCAAAAAATGATTTTTCACATAACATTTTGTCGCAGATGATTAAAGATAAAAGCGTTGAAAGAAAATATTTAGCTCTACTAGATGGTGTAATTTGGGAAAATTCTGGAACTATAGAAAATTTTTTGGCTCGCGATCCTAAAAATAGAATGAAATATGCAGTTTCAAAATCAGGTAAACTTGCTATTTCAAACTTTAAAGTAAAAAAAAGATATCAAAATGCGACACTTGTTGAGTTTTCTCTTGTAACGGGAAGGACGCATCAAATTCGTGTCCATTCTGCTTTCATAGGGCATGCAGTTGTTGGAGATGATGTTTATGGTAAGCATGTTAAAGGGCTTAATGGTCAACTTTTGCATTCCTATAGTTTAAAGTTTTTGCATCCGAGAACGCATAAAGAGATGTTTTTTACGTCTGAGTTGCCTGAATATTTTCAAAACTATTTAAACAACTTGCAAGAATATAAAATTTAATTACATATGAGTGATTAAAAATTAAATAGAAATAAAAGAATTGATAGGAATAAAAACTAAAATTAAACATTGATTTATAAAAACAAAAATACGGTTTTTAAAAATTATTGTAAATGTAAATATGTTAAAAGATGCTTTCTTTTAAGTTGACAATTGAAACTTTTAAAAAAATATTGTTTATGTTTTGTAAGCTTCTTTTATTTTACACTTATTCTCATTGCGTTGTAATTAATTTTAAAATCGTTTGCTTTAATAAGGCAAAATATTCTATGTTTTTATTAAAAAAAGCCATGTTTTAATGGCTTTTAATTTTGACTTTTAAATTAATATTGGAATTCTGAAATGCGGACGTTTTTCTTAATCCTTTCTTGTTCCACCATGTTTGAAATCATTTCACGGACATGGTAAGGCCTTGCTATGTGTCGAAGTTTAAATTCTGGGTTTCGTTCGTCATTGGAATATAAAATTATCGTTCCCGTACCAAAAATTTTGTCAAAAAGGGTTTGATGAAGGGTGATGTCTTGAACACGATAAATGTTTAGTTCTTCAACTAGGGAATATAACAAACCGATGTCTGAAAAGAGTTTTAGCCATTTGTCGCCTTTTCTAATAAGCCTATATCTTGTAAATGATAAAGGCATTCCTAAATAACGTTTGCGATCTTTCCATATAAGTTCGGCATCCATTCCATACTTTCTTTGTGCTGAATTCATTTTTTCATCCTTGTGTTTTTTTGTTATTTTAACTTATTTAAACAAAAAAGTAAAGGAAAAAGACCCTAAATTTTGTTTTAGGGCCTTTTTTTATGAAATTTTATATTTTTAGCACTTGTTCATGCAGTTTGATCCACAGCCATTGCCACAGCATCCGCAAAGTACGAGGATTAGAAGCAATGTGCAGATATCTATGCCACAACCACCGTTGTTGCCACAGCCACAACATTGTAAGAGCATGAGAAGGATCAAGATAGAGCAGCAATCACAGCCGCAGCCTCCGTTGCCGAAGCCTCCGAAAAAGTTCATATGTACCTCCTGAAAATTTGTCCTATGCATATTTGTGCAGTTATCGCTTACACATTAACATATTATTAAGTTTTACAAAAATTTGTTACAAAATTATAAACAAAAAAATTACATATCTTTTTGTGTTATTCACAAACTAAACGTAATTCTTGTTGGATTATGGTAAGAAAAAGTAAATTGTTTTACAAATCGATTGACTTATTTTTGATTATATATTAAAATAAGACATCGAGCAATGTATGGTTGCTAATTATACTTATTTTGAGGTGGCATAAATATGTTTCAAAAAGAAAAAAACAAAACATCAAAAATATTTAAGGGATCCGCAGCAGTTCTCGCAACAGCGATTTCGTTGTCATTTTTTCCAATTGGTATTGGTTCGCTAAATGCCGATTACGTGGGGGGAGATATAGGCTCCGAAGCTATAATTATTGAAAACATAAATCAAAAGGCTAAAACAACTGGTGAATATGAAATAAGGGCGGCTTATTTTGGAAGCGAAAGAAAAATCCCTGTTGGGTTGCAGGACGAGGGAGCTTATGCTGATTATTTAATTAGTTATGACGGAGTCAACACTATTACAAACATTAGTTCTTCTGTCAAAGTTACATATGCAAATTCTGATGCAGAACTTGCTATTGAAAAAAACACTGATAATGCCATTGTGGAGGGATTAAACAATCCTAAGGAAGCTGTCTATGGCACAGTAGAGTTCACTGAAGTAGGTGAATACATTGTTGAATATAATATAGACATCACAGTCAATGGTGAAGTTAAGCATTTTTCGACTGAGTATAGCGTTTACAGTGAGCTTTCCGATGCATATTTTGATTTTGCAGAAAATGACGCAAATATAATTCCAAGTGTTTACGACACAGCACTTGTAAAAGCACACAACAACGGAGCAGTTAAAGATTTAAAACTTCCACTTCCAAAAGTGTTTAATGAAAAAGATGAAGAGCAAGATGTTGTCTTCCTTGCGCAGAACCCTACTAGCGACGAAGAGACAGGTGGGAAGGCATATGTTGTTATCAGCGTTTCAGGTAGCAAGCCGGTTGTAGTTGAAAGTGCAAATGGAGAATTCTTTATTCCGTCTCGTTATTTTGATTCAACTAATGATGCGTATGCTGGAACGGGCAATTTTGTTGTAAAATATTCTTATTTTACACCATCAGGGCAATTTGTTTCATCTTTCACGCAAACTTACAGGGTTGAAGAATCCTATTATGAAGACTACGAATTAGATCTTTCGTTGTCAACAAGTCAAATTAATGCAGTTACTGGCGTAGCCGTAGAATTGCCAAAACTACAAGCTTCAACGGGTGAGAACACAACACCTTCTGGCGAAACAGTTAGCGTGTCTTACACAATTAGAGCGCTTAGAAAAGATTCAACAGGTTCATATGCTGAAACAAGAGACGGGTCTATAGTTGATGGCAAATTCACACCTTGGGCTGATGGCGATTACTTGATTGAATATGTAGCTACCGATTTCTATGGCAATACAAAAACCTATAAAGATCTTTATATAGACGGTGTTAAAGATACCCAAGCTCCAATAGTTATTGCATATGATGCTGGCGATAAAGAGAATTTCAATGCTGATGGAAGTGTAAAAGAATATATTGACGCTTCAACATATTTAAAATCAAAAACACAGACAAACAATATAGTTGTTTATGCAGTAGGAGCAACAGACAATGTTTCAACTGCCGATCAAATGGAGCTTTTAAGAACTATTTCATCGTCATCTAAAACAATCGAAATCGGAAACGAATATGCAAAATATAACATTATCTTTGACTTTGATGTAACAAAACTTGCTGACAACAAAACGCTTTTAGCTCTTCTCAACGACGCTCAAGTAGACACCGATGATGAAACAGCAGTTAAAGAATGGCTTAAAAACAACAAATATCTTATTGCTACGACAGAAGAGGGCAAAACAATTGAAGAAGGGTATGCTTATCTGGACGTTGCACTTACAAATGATCTTATTCTCAATGGATCTAACAGTGGGATAAATTACACTATTAGATATAAAGCAAAAGATTCGGCTGGTAATAATGCAACGGTTCTTTCATACTCTATGGCCGTGACAAACGATTCAGGCTTTGCAGACACAGAAGCACCTTCAATTACATTCCCATCAACCTTGAAAAATTCTTATCGCACAGATGCAATAATAACATTTGACAAGCCAACTGCATCTGACGACAATGACACGAGAATGCAAGTTAAAGTCGAATATGTCTATACTGGTGCTGAAGGCCATGAATATGAGCCAATCGTTCTTGACGATGATTACAAAATTGATCTTTCTGAAATATTTAGTTCAACTTATGAACAAGATCGTCCTGTGAAAGTGACAATTAGAGTTACAGCAGAAGATGATTACAAAAACGTGGATGAGTGGACAAAAGAAATTGAAATTGCAGATGTTGTAGACACAGCGACTCCAACCATTTTTGCAGAAGGCTATTCATCTGAAAATCCTGTGACAATTGAGCAAAATTCTGAAGTTTTGTTGCCAACAATCACCTACACAGATGATAATGTAAAATATATGAATGCTCAGGTTTATGTAAACAGGATTTCTTACAAAACCGATTCAACTAGTGATGCTAGTCAAGTGCGCGTGGAAACACCTGTTGCAGTAACAGGAAAGAAAGAATTGCAAAAATCAAATGGCATTTATAGAGTGTTCGCAGGCAAATTTGTTGCTGCTTATGAAGGTTTGTATGAAGTTAAGGTTGTCGCTACAGATGCTGGTGGAAACCAAATTACCACTTTCTATTATTATGAAGCACAGGGGACAACTTACGTTTCAGAGCCTAAGATTCAAGCACCAAATGTGATTGGTGATTCTGGTAAAATCGAACTTGGAACCGAAATCGAATTTGAAACTCCAACCGTTTCTTATTCGCTTGCAGACAATCAAGGTATAATCGGGGTCAGTGAAGATGATTCGAAAACTGCGACAGATTATGAGATAGTTGTAACAAACGATTCTCCAACAGCTTATGAATTTGATGGCGATGTGTTCACTGCAAAAGCAGTTGGAAGTTTCACATTTGAATATAACGTTCGTGTAACGATTTTTGATAAAGACGTTTTTGAAAATCAAAACGGCGCATTGATTTATAAAACAAACAGTGGAAAAGTTTATCAACTTTCAAATCAAGATATAGTTATTTTGACGAATAATGAACTTTTATACGGCATAAATAATCAAACAAACATCTCATTATATAAGCTCAATAATGATGCGAATATAACTGTTGCAAATGGCGTTGCAAGTGCAACCATTAGTGGTAAAACCTACAAGGCATTGATCACAAACGAGACGATCGAATTCTTGGCAGGTGATGGAAGTAAAATTGACCTTACTTATGCAGAAGGTGCGTTCAAACTTGGTGACACAAGCTTATCAGTCGATGAGGCTGTTTCAACAGTAGGAAGTGAAGCAATTAAAACCTACAGTCTTGTGAGTGATCCAATCAGAGCTACAGTTCAAGACACAACAGCGCCAACTGTTCCAAATTATGATTATCCAGCTATTGCAAATTTAAATGAAACAATTAAAATAGGCAAAATCAACGCAACTGATAATGCTGGAATCGACAAAGAAAAAAGTTATGTGCTTGTTTCGTACAGAGGCGGTAGTTCAAGCAGATCAACAACGATCAATATGAATGACTGGAAAGAAAATTCAGGCTACAACAGAGAAACGGGCGACATAGATTACAAATTGGACAGCAATGGAAATTACACAATAACTTACTATGTTTACGACATTCATGGAAATCTTAATGATGATCGCACATATTCAATTGCTGTTGGAGATTGTGAATCACCAAAGATTGAGCTTCCAGAAAACTTTGTTGAAGAAAAATATCAACTTGGCAGCACGTTGACCCTTGACTATGACAAAATTCGTGAAGCAGTTTCTGACAACGTTAGTGACAACGAGGCGCTTCTCAATACAATAAAAATAAAGTTGATAAACACTTCTACAAACAAAGAAGTAGAAAACACTGAAAACGCTGAAGACAACCGTTACAGCTACTTACTAAACGAAGCTGGCACCTACTCTCTTGAAATTACTGTAACAGATGAGGCAGGTTGGGAGACTACAAACGACACTATTGAATTTGAAGTTTCAACAGAAGCGGGCGAAGGAATGAGTGTTTATGAAATCGTTGGTACTGTCTTAATAGTGCTTGCTTGCCTTACTCTTGCTGGGGTTATTCTTTACTTTGTTATCAATAAAATCAAAAAAGACAAAAGAAAAAAATCAAAAAAGTCTGAATCAAAAAAAGAAAATGATTTAAAATCAAAAGATAACAAATAATAACTAAAACGTGCAAAAATTGCACGTTTTTTTATATGTTATATGACAAGTGTTTAATTTGTCGTGATTTAATAAAATTATATGCTAACAATTAAAATACTATAAAAAAGCTTTGTCATCTACTTTTATTGTTAGTTTGCTTGACAAATTTTGCAGAGTGTGATAATATTTCAAAGTATCCGCATATAAAAGGCCACTAAGTTTTGCAAAAGCAAACGCCTTATTGTAGCGAGTTTGGTTAGAGGAGGTAAAAAACTATGTTCGCAGTTGTGACATCTGGAGGAAAGCAATACACAGCTCAAGTTGGCGACGTAATAAAAGTTGAAAAACTAGACAAAAACGTAGGCGATAAGGTTGAACTTGAAGTTTTGTTGATTTCTGACGACAAAGGTTTAAAAACAGGAAGCGCTGTAAAAAAAGCGGTTTGCCATGCAGAAGTTGTTGGGCAAGGCAAAGAAGAGAAAGTCGTTGTTTTCAAATATAAACCTAAAAAAAATCAACGCACGAAACAAGGGCACAGACAGCCTTACACGCAACTAAAAATCTTATCTGTGGAAGGCTAAAATGACTAAAATTTTTTTCACAAAGAGAAACGATAAGTTTGTGGGTTTTACAATTTCAGGCCATACTAACAAGGCTGAACATGGCAAAGATGTGCTTTGTGCAGCCATTTCAACTGCTTCGCAAATGACCGTTTGTGGCATTGTTGAAGTGGCAAAGATTAAAGCTAAAGTTAAAATAAAAAGTGGTTTTTTAAGTTTGGAACTAGAAGAAGCAACAGAGCAAACTGAACTGCTGATTAAAACTCTTTACAAAACTTTGTGTTCAATATGTGAAAACGAAAAAAAATATGTAAAGTTGGAGGTTAGATATGATAATTGATATTCAACTTTTTGCGCACCACAAGGGTGGCGGAAGCACCAAAAACGGCAGAGATTCAAGTGGAAAACGTCTTGGCGTTAAGGCAGCTGACGGACAATATGTTTTGTCGGGTTCTATCATAGTTAGACAAAGAGGAACAGAAATTTATCCAGGAAAAAATGTTGGAATGGGGAAAGATTACACTTTGTTTGCATTGATTGATGGGGCAGTTAAGTTTGCAAAACATAATGGCAAAAAGATAGCAACAGTAGTTGAAAATAAATAAATATTCCGCTTTTAAAGCGGATTTTTTTCTATGGTTTACGAAAAGTTCGAAAATGTGATTAAGATCTATGGTAAAGCCGATTTTAACCCACAACATATTTTGGAGTGTGGGCAGATTTTTTGCTATAAAAAAATAGATGATTTTTATCGTGTTTGGTCAAAGGATAAAAAAGCTGATATTTTTGAGGAAACTGACGGTTTTAAAATAGTTTCAAATGATGTCGATTATTTTGTTGATTTTTTTGATTTAAACACCGATTACTCTTTAATAAAAAAGCATTTAAACAAATTTGAAATTATGAAAGAGCCAATAAAGTTTGGTAGTGGCATTAGGCTTTTAAAAAATGACGTTTTTGAAATTTTAGTTTCGTTTATTATATCTGCGAATAACAATATTAAAAGAATACAAAACACAATTTTTGCTTTGAAGAAGAAATTTAACAGCGAAAAGTTTCCATCTCATTTGCAATTGCTTTCTTTGTCGGTAGATGATTTTGTCAATCTGGGGCTTGGTTATCGGGCGCCTCAACTTTACAAAGCATTAAGACAATTTTGTGAAGAAGATTTAAAAAAATGGCAAAACCTTCCTACAGAACAAATACGCATGAATTTAATCAATCTTTCTGGTGTTGGGCCAAAGGTAGCAGATTGTGTTTTACTTTTTGGGTTTTGGAGAAAAGACGTGTTTCCTGTTGACACATGGATAAACAAAATGTACAACATGTTTTACTCACAAAACAACAACCGTAATTTTATTAGAGAAAACCTTTTACAAATCTTTGGTGATTTTTCTGGCTATGCACAACAGTATTTGTTTTATTACCAACGTTCGTTTGTAAAAAAATGAGATACGTTATATATAGTCAGTAATTTTTAATGTTTTTATATAGAAATACCTAAAAAATTAAACTATTTATCGAAAAAATTAATTTGTTATGGGGGATGTATGGTTTTTAATAAAAAGTTGGCGATAGAAAGAGTTGTAAAAATTGTTAAGGAAACATATTTACAATCAGAAAATCTTGTTGTTATTAAAGTTGATAAAAAAAAATTTAATGACATTGTTACTAATGTTGACATTTTTATAGAAAGGAATATTATTTCAAAACTTAAAAAATTTTATCCTAAGCATTCTTTTAATGCAGAGGAGAGTGGTAAAAAGTGCAACGAAAAAGCAGGAGACGAATACGAGTGGGTCATCGATCCGATCGATGGAACTGTGCAGTTTGTTGCAGGATTATATGATTTTGGTGTTGTTGTTGCACTAAAGAAAAATGGTGAAACAATTTTAGGTGCCACGTTTTTACCTAAATTAGGAGATATGTACACTTCTATAAAAAGTGAAGGGGCATATTGTAACGGTCAAAAGTTGCAAGTTTCATCTACAAGCAATTTAAGCGATAGCTTGATATATGTGTATCTTGGTTCAAAACATAATAAAAAAGAAATTTCAAGAACTGTCAAAATAATACAAAAACTAACGCCTTTAGTAAGAGGTATAAGGATTGTTGGCTCATCATCATGTGCTTCTTCATGGGTGGCGAGTGGAAAAATTGATGCTTTAATAAATGTGAAATGTGCGCAAGGTTTTGGTTCTACTGCTGGCAGATTATTTATAAGCGAAGCTGGTGGAACAGTTACAAATATTAAAGGGCAAGCACAACAAGTTAAAGATACATTGCTATGTTCAAACGGAATTTTGCATGATAAAATTTTAAAAATTATTTGGTGATTGCTAAATAATAATATCTAAAAACGAGGCTTTTATCAATTTAACTTTATAGAAGAGAATTGTTAAAAAGGAATGATGAGTTCAAAAAATTTAACAACTACGATTTTTTGGAAAACTTTTTACATGTTTTTGGCAACTTTTCTGGCTACGCCCAACAGCATTTGTTTTATTACCAACGTTCGTTTGTAAAAATGAGACATTAAAACCGTTTTAAAGTCTGTTACAAGGAGAAAAATTAATATTATTATAATTATAAAAAAAATGAATTACATAAACTAAACAAATAAAAAAGCCCGATTGGGCTTTTTGGTGGACCAAGATTATGTTTGTGTAGATAATATGGGTAGATTAATTCGCCCCGGAAGATTAACTTATAGTTTTTGTAAAATATTAAAACAAAATAATTTAAAACATATTCGTTTTCATGACCTAAGGTACTCATGTGCTAGCATTATGCTTGCTAATTGCGTTCCTATGAAACAAATACAAGAATGGTTAAGACATGCCGATTTTGACACGACAGTAAATATTTATAGTCACCTTAACTATTCTAGTAAACTAGATAGTGCAAACACCATTTCAGGAGTATTTGAGTTTGCAAACAAGAAATAAAACAAGAACAATCACAAAAAGAAATAGTACTTAAAAAAGAATTAGAAGAATTAAAACAAATACTCGCTAGGCGTGAAGATTTAGATGAAGAATATGAACAATGGAAATGAGAAAGAGAAAAAACGCAAAAGTAAAGATTTTGAGATGTAAATACATACTTTCTTAATGATTTTGTGTTATAATAATTTAGAGGTAATACTAATGAACATTTTGCAAAAAATTAATGAAGATAAGGATTATTATAGTTTTGAATATTATGGTTTAAATGATAGGTCAACAGGCATCGAAGCTGGAACATTAATAAATAAAAGCGAAGAAATTAAAGGTTATTTTCAAGATAAAAAATTAAAACTAAATGATATTGATAGTTTCATAGATTTTATGTTTGTAAAAAAATTTATTCAGTTTAAAGAACTGTCTCCATATATTAAACCAGAGAATAAAGAAGCTTTTGATGAAATGATTTCTTTTCTAGAACAGATCAATGGCAAATATCGAGTAAAAGATATAATAAAATATGTAAACAATAATATAAATGAAATCATTACAGGGAGTAAATATCATTTTAATAAAGAAGTTTTTGAAATTGCTTTTAAATATCACAGTGGTTGTAACAAGGCGATTTTATATTTAATAAATAATAACTATTATTTAATAGTAGATAATTTTTTCGACATTGACAACATAATTAATGCAAACGATGACTTCAAGCAAGCAATATTATCTGCTAATCACTTTGATGATATTAAATTTTACAGATTAGAAGAATATTTAAAAATAATAGGTTGGTATAAAAATAATAAAAAAGTAGATGATGAATTATTAAAACCAATATTTGATAAGGTTATTGAATTTGGGAACAGCATTTATGATATGGTTACGGAAGATAATGCCATACAATATGATGGAATAATTAATACAATATTTATATTTTTATCATCTACAAATCACAAAGAAGCAAATAATTTTGAAGAAAAAATTAAAAAGCTTAAACTTACAATGAATAACTATATTCAAAAGCACGGACATTCATTTTCTTTTGAAATACCTTTGGATAAACTTTTACAACCATTTAAAGATGATAAATATAGTTTGCAAACAAAGGTGTTAATGTTAACGCACGCAAAAAAAGAAAAAGGTAAAGGATTAGAAAGTTTTTATACTCAAAATGGTAGATACAAGGGAGATCCATTGACAGAAATGTTGGGTTCAAGCACGCCACACGATAGTTATTTTACTATGATGAAGCAAGAAGTATTAAATATGGCAGACCATATTTATTTGAATATATTACATTATTTTATATCTGAAGAACGAATAGTTGACTTTATGTCAATGCTTGCAACCATTGTTAAAAAAATATGTGATTATTATAAAATAGATTTTGAAGAATTAGAATTTGATACTGATTTTAATATATTATTAAATTCTTATATTGATTTGATTAATTCGGACAAAGCAAAAAATGAGTATTTAAGCAAAGGATTAAATTTTGGTATAATTTCATTTCAGTGTTGTATTATAGAAAAACTATTAAGAAGTTTATATAAAAATCAACGACAAGATACCTATATAAAATTGGATTGGTATTCGCTTGGACATCTTCTAAACCCGGAAGATGAAACAATGTTAAAGTTCTTTAATGAAGATGAATTAAAGATTTTTAGATATTATTTAGTTGATGGTTCTAATGGCAAAGTTGGATTTAATTATCGAAATAACTTTGCACATTATAAAAACATTAAAGCAAAAGATATGCATTTTGGAATTTCGTTAAAGATTTTACACATACTTATAACAATGATTAATGATATTGCTTTAAAGATTACCGAATAAAAAATGGGCTGAGAGTAAATCTTGGCCCATTTTTTTGTGTCTTTTTGCAAATATTTTTCAAATTTTATTAGGCAATTTATTAGGCAAAGCCAATTTTTTAAGATTTTTAATAAAAATTTAGAGTTGTAAAAAATTAAAATTTAGTACTCAAAACTTTAATTTTATTAGGCAATTTCAAATTTTATTAGGCGGTTAGCACTTACTTAAACAATGAAAAACCCCTTAAATAAGGGGCTTTTTGGTGGACCAGCAGGGACTCGAACCCTGGACCCATTGATTAAGAGTCAATTGCTCTACCAACTGAGCTACTGGTCCATAACGATATTTAATTTTAATTCTTGCTCAGTTGTTAGAGCAAGCTCTTCCGAAGTCAAAACGCAGTTTTGACTTGGCTTTGGCTAAAAATAAGCACACGGGCTTATTTTTTAACGCGTCGCCCCAACTGAGCTACTGGTCCAAATCAATTTGACTGCACTTGTCGATGTTTAGTTGGGCGACATACGACATTTTCGAACTAAATTAATAATCAATATTATATTAAAATTTTGTAATTTTACCATTGATTAATTAGTGAGAATTTTACATCGCACGCTATTATACTACTTTGCAAAGTTAGTTGTCAATTATTTTTGCAAATCTTGATAATCTTTTTTTATTGGACCATAAAGCCTTTCATATTCTGCGATATGTCGTTTAAGTAAAAATTCAATTTCTTTGTTTTTTGTTCTACTGTTGTTTTCAGCAATTCTGCCAATTTTTTGCAACATCTCATCTGGTATTCTAAGTGTAAAACGAGGATAATTCTTTTTCATTTTTAACTCCTAGTGCCAAATATGGCAAGTTTTTTGAATAGTAGAAATGTTGTGGGCATAACAAAGTTTTTGTTGTCAGTATATTGTTTAATATTATACAATATTTCGACAAAAAATATAAAATTATATTTGCATATGTAAAAATTTTTTTGTAAAATGTTTTTAGTAAATAAATGTTTTATCACGCTATGGAGGAAAAATGAAAGTTACTACTGGGAGCCGAAAGGGTGGACAATTAGTAAAAAACACATTATCTCACGTTCGACCAACAACTGACAAAGTTAAGCAAGCTTTATTTACAAAACTTCAATTTTTTATTGAAGGCAAAAGAGTTCTGGATTTGTTTAGTGGAACAGGGGCTCTCGGGATTGAAGCGTTGTCGCGGGGAGCTCAAGAGGTTGTCTTTATCGACAAAAATTTTAAAAGTGTGCAGATGACAAAACAAAATTTGATTAAATTAAATTTAAATGCAAATGTTGTTAAAATAGATGCACTGAAATTTTTAGAAAAGCAAAACGATCCTTTTGATTTGATTCTAGTTGATCCACCTTATTCTTCGGGCCTTTATTTGCCGGTTTTAGATTTGATATTTAAGCGCAAATTGCTGACAGAAGGCGGAGTAATTGTTTGTGAACATGAAAAGTGGCAAGCAATAAAATATGATGGCTTTGAAATTTTAGATGAAAAGAGATATGGAAATATTATTTTGACATATTTTATAAATAAAACTGGTTAATTTCAAGTGCCATACGCATAAAAAAATAATGTGATAGTCACATTATTTTTTTTAATATTATTGCTTAAAATCTATAAAATTAAATTTTTGGTTCGAAGCCTTCAAAGATGACGTTGTCGCAGTATTTGACAACATTTAAGTATTCTTCTTGGCTACGCACAGTCCAAGCTAAAAGTGGTAGTTTTTTAAATTTTCTAACAAATCTGTTTGGCAACGTCTTTGCTTCATACATTATAAAATCCGCGCAAGCAACTTTCTTTGCTAGTACCATTCGTTTAAGAGCCCAACGAGTAAAAAATTTCATTTTTACATTTTTTAAATATCCAGATAGTTGACCTCTTAACAAATGAGGTGCGTGCTGTTTAAAATATGCTAACACGAGCGGGTTAAACGAAGCAACTGCCACTTCACCTTTGTAAGAAGACAATTCTTCAATGACTTTCTGTTCAAGTTTTCCTACTTTTGAATTGTTTTTTATTTCGATAATGATAGGAGCTTTGCCGTCGATAGCTTTTAGTGTTTCGTTGAGGGTAGGAATTGTTTCTTTACTGCCTTTTAACTTTAAAAAAGGCAAATCTTGTTTGGTTAGAAATTTCAAGTAGCCATCATTTCCTGTCATGCGTGACAATGACTCGTCATGAAATACTACAACGGTGTCATCTGATAACATTTGAACGTCCAATTCTATTGCATAGCCATGGGTTATAGCATTTTTAAATGCCGATATAGAATTTTCTGGAAAATCTTTGTTGTGAAACCCGCGATGTGCTATTGGCGTTTCAACCAACCATGTTTTAAACAAATCTTGCATTTTTTCTCCTAAGATAATAATATTCAAAAATTAATTAAGCTATTTATTTAATTACAGTATAAAATTTTTTATATATTTTTCAAAATGTTTTTCGTTAATTTTATTTTATTTTTTGCTTATTTTTGTTATACTATTGCAGATGAAAGAAAAAATAAGAAATTTTTGTATAATAGCACATATTGATCATGGCAAAAGCACTCTCGCGGACAGGTTGATGGAAATTACGGGCTCGGTGGCAAAAAGGGATATGCAATCCCAGCTTTTAGATAGCATGGAACTTGAAAGGGAAAAGGGAATTACAATAAAACTCACTCCAACTCGAATGAAGTATAATTATCAAAACGAAGAATACATTTTAAACCTTATTGACACACCAGGGCATGTTGATTTTACTTACGAAGTTTCACGTTCGCTTGCCGCATGTGAAGGGGCTATTTTGATTGTCGATGCTACGCAAGGGGTAGAAGCTCAAACACTTGCAAATGCATACATGGCGATAGATGCGAATCTTGAAATATTGCCTGTTATAAACAAAATTGATCTTCCTTCAGCGCAAATAGAAAAGTCTAAACAAGAAATTGAAGATGTGATTGGATTGCCAGCACAGGATGCGCCTTGCATTTCGGCTAAAGAAGGGACAAATGTTGAAAAGGTTTTGGAGATGATTGTCAAAAACATTCCTGCTCCAAAAGGAGATGAGAATGCACCATTAAAAGCACTCGTTTTTGACAGCTTTTATGACAATTTTAAAGGTGCGATTTGCCTTGTTAGAATTTTTGATGGAGAAGTTAAAACGGGAGATAAAATTACTTTCATGCAAGCAGAAAAACAATTTGAAGTTACCGAAGTTGGAGTTTTTTTGCCTAAAATGGAAGACACACAAAAGTTGCAAGCAGGGGAAGTTGGCTATATTGCTGCGTCCATAAAAAGTTTGTCCGACGTTCGCGTTGGAGACACTGTTACTTTAACTTCCTCACCAACGAGTCAGCCTTTGCCAGGATATAAGGTAGTTCAGCCTGTTGTTTATTGTGGAATATTTGCTGTTGATGGTTCAAGATATAATGATTTAAAAGAGGCGCTTTTAAAACTTAAACTAAACGATGCAAGTTTGCAATTTACACCTGAGGTCTCAACTGCTTTAGGATTTGGTTTTAGATGCGGATTTTTGGGTTTGTTGCATTTGGAAATAATTACTGAAAGAATAGAAAGAGAATTTAATCTCGACATCATTACTACCGCTCCTAGCGTTTCTTACAAAGTCATAAAAACAAATGGCGATCAACTGGAAATTTCAAATCCTGCAAACATGCCACCTGCTGTTGAAATCAAAGAAATTTTGGAGCCAATGGTTAGTGCTAGTTTGTTTACCCCTCCTGAATATGTTGGTGCGATAATGGATTTATGTCAACAAAAAAGAGGCGTTTACAAAAATCTTGTGTATTTGGATAAGAGCAGAGTGAGGGTTGATTATCGTTTGCCTTTAGGTGAAATAATCTATGATTTTTTTGACAAATTAAAATCTGCGACAAAGGGCTTTGCAAGCTTCGATTACTCTATGGACGGCTTTATGCCCGCAAAACTTGTCAAACTTGACATACTTTTGAAAGGTGAAAAATGTGACGCGCTTTCAATAATAGTTCACGAAAATTTTGCTTATACTAGAGGGCGAATGATTGTTGAAAAATTAAAAAAGATCATACCTCGTCAACTTTTTGAAGTGCCTTTGCAAGCTGCAATTGGCAATAAAATCATTGCGCGAGAAACAATTAGCGCATTAAGAAAAGACGTGCTTGCTAAATGTTATGGGGGAGACGTAACTCGTAAACGCAAATTGCTTGAGAAACAAAAAGAGGGCAAAAAGCGTATGCGTCAAATAGGTTCGGTAGAAATTCCGTCCGAAGCCTTTTTGTCTATTTTAAAATTGGACGATGAAGCATGAGAATTTATGTGCATATACCGTTTTGTGAAAGTAAGTGCATTTACTGTGCCTTTGCAAGTACAGTTGGTGACTCTGACTTGCAAAAAAAATATTTTGACAAACTTTTGCAGGAAATAAAGTCTTACAAGACCAGTGAGAAAGTTGAGTCAATTTATTTTGGCGGAGGAACACCTTCATGTGTTGATAAAAAATACATTGTGATTTTGTTAAATGAAATTAAAAGGCATTTTATAATTGACAAAAATGCTGAAATCACTTTGGAAGCAAACCCATGTTCGCTTTCGCAAGAAAAATTAGAGTATTATAAAAGCGTTGGTATCAACAGAATTAGCATAGGTGTCCAAAGTTTAAATAATAAAGTTTTGAACATCTTGGGTAGAAGGCATAATAAAAAACAAGCCTTGCAATCGATAAAGTCGGCTTTAAATGCTGGATTTAAAAATATAAGTGTCGACCTTTTAATTGGTTTAAAAAAGTCAAACATAAAAAAAGATTGTGCAAAACTTTTAAAACTTAAAGTCAAACATATTTCTGCATATATGTTGCAAGTTGAAGAAAACACTCCTTTGAAATCTATGATAGAAAATGGGCGTGATATTCTTAAAAGTGATGACGAATGCGTCAAAGATTATCAAAACCTTGTAATGTTTTTACAAAAGAAAAAAATGCAAAGATATGAGATTTCAAATTTTGCCTTTGATGGATATGAAAGTCAGCATAACATTGGTTATTGGACTGGAGATAAGTATGTTGGGTTTGGTTTGGGGGCTCATAGTTTTGATGGATATTTTACTAGGACTGCTAATTCAAGTGATTTTGATGGTTATTTTTTAGGTAAAAAACATGAAGAGATTTTGACTAATAGTGAAAGAGATGAAGAGATAATCATGTTGGGATTAAGATGCAAGTATGGTTTTAACTTGTCAAAATTGTCATTTGATTTGCAAAAGAAAAAAATTTTTAACGATTTAGTTGAACAAAATGTTTTAATTAAAGACTTAGATTCTGTAAAATTAAATCCTAAGTTTTATGAAATTTCAAATTCAATAATAATAAAACTCATAAATGAGTGATCATTGATTAAATTAATTTATTTTTATCATGCTTCACAAATAAAAAAATTGGTGCTTTTAAAAATTTGTGCATTTAATAGAAAGAAATGATTGACAATTAAGTAGCATCTGTGTTATACTCCATTTGTAAAGTGAAGTTGCTTTACAAGGTGGTGAAATTGAATTTAGAGAAAAATTTGTTTTTAGCACAACTTTTTGATCTGTATGCACCATTGCTTACTGATTTACAAAGATCAGTTATGGAAGAATATTTGTTAAAAGATTTGACAATATCTGAAATTGCTGAGAATTGTGGAGTTTCGCGTCAGGCAATCAAAGATGCAGTCGCAAAAGCAGAATCAAAGCTTTTGGACTATGAAAACAAGCTTGGATTTTTCAAGCGTTTGCAAGGAGGAAAATAATGGCACTTTTTTCATCTTTATCTGAAAAATTCAATCATATTTTTTCTAAACTGACCAAGCGTGGCAGATTGACGGAGCTTGAAATAAAAGAGGCTATGCGTGAGGTTCGCATTGCTCTTTTGGAAGCCGATGTGAATTACATGGTCGCAAAAGATTTTGTAAGAAAAGTTTCAGAAAAAGCTGTCGGCGACGAAGTTTTAAAAAGCTTAACGCCTGCGCAACAAGTCATTAAGATTGTTAAAGATGAACTGACGGATCTTATGAGTTCAAATCACCAAAAGCTTACAATAAGCTCAAGCCCGCCAACCATAATTATGATGTGCGGATTGCAGGGCGCTGGTAAAACTACAATGTGTGCTAAACTTGGCACTCATTTGAAAAAAAGTGGGAAAAAACCATTGCTCGTCGCTTGCGATATTTATCGTCCAGCTGCTATTAGTCAACTTCAGGTTGTTGGCAAACAGGCTAATGTTGAAGTGTTTGAGAGAGGTACGCAAAATCCTGTTAAAACTGCAAAGCAAGCAGTCGAACACGCCAAAAAGCAAGGGTTTGATGTTGTTATTCTTGACACTGCTGGGCGTCTTCATATAAATGAAGAGCTTATGACTGAGCTTAAAAACATAAAAAAGGAAGTCAATCCAACTGAAATTTTGCTAGTTATTGATGCTATGACAGGGCAAGATGCCGTTACGGTTGCTGAAAGTTTTAACAACGCTCTGGACGTTTCTGGTTTTGTGCTAACAAAGCTTGATGGTGACACACGTGGTGGCGCAGCACTCTCAGTTAAGGCAATTACAGGCAAACCTATTAAATTTACTGGAGTGGGCGAAAAAATTGGGGACATAGAACCATTTCATCCAGACAGGATTGCTAGTAGAATTTTAGGAATGGGCGACGTGCTGTCGCTTATCGAAAAAGCACAGGAAGCTGTTAGCGAAGAAGAAGCAAAAAAATTAGAAAAGAAATTTCGTGAAAATTCTTTTACATTTGAAGATTATCTTGTCCAAATCGAAAACATGAAAAAGATGGGGTCATTACAAGACATCTTGCATATGATTCCAGGAATGGCAAGCAAGCTAAAAGGCATTCAAATAGACGAAAAAGAAATTGCTGTAAACAAGAGCATAATTCAATCTATGACACCAGAGGAAAGGAGAAATCCAGAAATAATCAAAGCTTCGCGCAGGCAAAGAATTGCCAAGGGGAGTGGGACGACAGTTCAGCAAGTCAACATTTTGTTAAGGCAGTTTGAACAGTCAAAAGAAATGATGAAAATGATAAAAGGTAAAAAAGGCTTTAAATTTTAAAAGCGGTATATCATCGCGGTGCGATTATATATAAAAAAATTAAATAGGAGGAAGTTATGGCAGTAAAAATTAGACTTACAAGACTTGGAGATAAAAAGGCACCTTTTTATCGTGTCGTTGTTGCTGATTCAAGAAGCCCAAGAGATGGAAAGTTTGTTGAGATTTTAGGAACTTACAATCCATTAAAAAATCCAGCTGAAATAAAAATTGATGCTGAAAAAGCTTCAAAGTGGATCAAAAACGGCGCTTTACCAACTGAGACAGCTAAAAGTTTGCTTAAAAAAGCAGGCATAATTGAAGAAAAGTAAGAAAGGAGAACTCATGAAAGAGGTCATTGAATATATCGTAAAATGTCTTGTTGAAAATAAAGATGCTGTAAAAGTTGCGATTGACGAATCAGAACAGGAGACCATCGTTCGCGTTAGCGTTGCAGAATCTGATTTAGGAAGAGTGATTGGAAAAAATGGTAAGATTGCTTCGTCAATAAGAACCATAGCAAGATCACTTGCTAAGGACCGCAAAAAAACATTTGTTAAGTTTGGAGAGTAATGGACAAGCTTCTTATTGCAAAAGTTTCAAAACCACAAGGGATCAAAGGTGAATTAAAGTGTCAGCTTTACACCAATGTTTTTTCTGCGGTCGAGCAAATGAAATATGTTTTTATAGGTCAAGAGCGGTGTGAAGTTGTTTATGCCAAGTTGCGAAGAGGTGATCTTTATTTAAAATTACGCGGAGTTGATGATCGCAATCATGCAGAATTATTTAGAAATTGTGAAATTTTTCTTCCTAAAGAAGAAATTTCAAAATTTACTGATGATGATTTTTTAGTTGACGATCTCATAGGCATGGTTCTTTATGACGAAGAAGGCAGACTTGTTGGACAAATTGTTGATTATGAAGATTATGGAAGCGCACCAATTCTTTCAATAGAACAAAATGGACACGTGTATGAGTTGCCATACATAAAAGAAATTTTTAAAACCGAAGGCGAAACTCTTGTTGTTGAACGAAAAAAGTTTGAGGAAAATAAGATTTGAAGATTGACATTTTAACGCTTTTCCCTGAAAGTTTTGCACCTTTCAAAGAAAGCATAATTTCTCGTGCACAAAAGGCAGGAACAATCGAAATAAACATAATAAACATTCGAGAGTTTTCTCGCGATAAACACAAAAAGTGTGATGATGCCCCATTTGGTGGAGGTGCCGGCATGCTTATGAGCGTACAACCAATTTTTGATGCTGTCAAAAGCGTTTTAACAAACAAATCAAAAGTTGTTTTTCCATCTCCAGCAGGCAAAGTTTACAACAACAAAATGGCAAAAGAGCTTGCAGAATTTGAGCATTTGATTTTTATTTGTGGACATTATGAAGGCATAGATGAAAGGCTCATAAAAATTTTTGATGCCGAAGAAATATCTATTGGAGATTATGTGCTCACGGGAGGAGAAATTCCGTCGATGGTTATAATCGATTCACTGCTTAGATTTGTGCCTAATGTGTTAAAAGATGGAAGCTTGGAAGAAGAAAGCTTTTCAAATGGTCTGCTTGAGTATCCACAATTTACAAGACCACAGGTTTTTGAGGGTATGCGCGTGCCTGAAGTTCTTTTGAGTGGCAATCATGCTGAAATAAAAAAATGGCGCAAGCAAGAATCATTAAAAAAAACAAAAAGAAATCGTCCTGATCTCTTAAAAGAGGACAGAAATGAAAATTAATTGGTTTCCGGGGCATATGAAAAAAGCCCTTGATGAATTAAAACGTGAACTCGACAAGGTCGACGTAGTCGTTTATGTCTTGGATGCGCGAGCACCTTTGAGTTGTATCAATCCAGAAATTGACAAACTGACAAATGAAAAGCCTGTTTTGTTTGTGCTAAACAAAGCAGATTTGTCAGATGTGGACAAACTTGAAGGAATCGTCGGATCTTTAAGCGGTAAAAATAAAGAATGCATTTATCTTAACGCCACAGAAAGTGGAGCAACGGGAGTAATAAATTCTAAAATAAAATCTTTGTGTAAAAGCAAAATAAAGAAATTTGAGGAAAGAGGAATAAAACCTGTTTTGCGGGCTATTGTTGTTGGAGTTCCAAATTGTGGCAAATCAACACTAGTCAACAATTTATGTAAAAAAGGCAAGGCGATAACGGGAGATAAGCCTGGTGTTACAAAAGGTAAGCAATGGTTTACTATAGGGCAAAACGTTGAGATTTGTGACACTCCTGGAACTCTTTATCCAGACATAGAAAATCAAGAAGTCGCAAAAACATTGGCGTTTATTGGCAGTATTAAAGATGAAGTTTTAGACGTTGTAGAGCTAGCAAAACAACTTTTAGTTAGACTTGACAAACTTTATCCAGGGGTTGTTGAGGAAAGATTTAAGGGGGCAAAAACTCTTGAAGAGATTGCAAGGGTTAGGGCTTTTTTGTTGCCAGGCGGTGGATTTGATGAAGAAAGAGCAGCTAAAAGCTTGATCGCTGATTTTCGAAGCGGAAAGCTTGGTAGCTTGTTGATAGAGGAAACAAATTGAAATTTTTTAACAAGGTAAAAGGTAATTGCGGTGAGATTATCGCAAAAAATTACTTGAAATCCCAAAAGTTTAAAATAATAGAGCAAAATTATAAAAATTTTTGTGGAGAAGTGGATTTTGTCGTAAAAGATGAGCAAACATTAGTGTTTGTTGAAGTAAAAGCGCGAGAAAGCCTTTTGTTTGGCAGACCGTGCGAAGCAGTGGACAAGCAAAAACAGAGAAAAATAAAAAAAGTCGCTCTTTCATATTTAAAATCCAAACATTTAGAAGATATGCAAGTGCGATTCGATGTGGTTGAAATATTAGGCGATGAAATCAATTACATTAAAAATGCATTTTAATTAAAAAAATAAAAAGTGACTTTTCCAAAATGTTTAGTATGTTTAAGGACATACTTTTTTTTATAATGAAAAATTGATTTTGCTTTATGTTTTTTTATTAGCTAAATTCTTACTAAAGTTGCCATATTTTTTTGTAGTTAAATTTTTAGTATTGTTACATTTATTATTAAAAATTAAAAAGAATCGGTTATTCTATTAGTAAAATTTCTTTAAAAACATTAAAACATCTAAATCTTTTTGTTAAGTCAAGCTTAATTTTTTAGCTCATTCAAATCATAAAAGTGTGAAAATAATTTGTTTGCTAAGAATTTGTCGTAAGTAAGTTTGTTAAAAAATTTAACCGCAAAACAACAAGTGCAAGAAATTTTAACAAGTTGCGAAAATTAATTTTAATTACACATTTTTTGAAAAGGGTATTTACAAGTGGCGAAAAGCATGATATAATGTGTGCGAAGGAGAAGAATGGTGGAATTTGTAGAATTTTTTACGCAAATGCATTATGCTGTTGTTATTTTATTAGTCCTTTGTGTCGTGTTGCTAATAATAGAGGCAGTCGTGCCAGGCTTTGGTGTTTGGGGCGTGTCAGGTATCGTTTGTGGAGTCGGAGCTGTCGTTTGTGAGGCAATTTTCACAAAATCATTATTTGACGTGTTTTTAATGATATTTTTAATTTTGCTATTGTTTACTATCATATTTGTTACATTTTCTTTATGGCTGGGGAAAGGTGGATTTAAAAAAACACCTTTTGTAGAGACAAAATCAGCTCTTCCAGAGGATTATAAAAATTCCGATAATTTAAGTAACCTTGTTGGCAAAAATGGAAAAGTCACTTCTCTTTGCAAGCCTTCTGGCAGAGCAGTCATTGAAGGCAAAGTCTATCCTGTTCGATCAATTGGTGAAAATATTGCAGAAGGCGAAAGCATAGTGGTTGTTGAAATTAAAGACAACACTATACTTGTAAAAACTAAGGAGGAAAAAAATGCGTGATTTAATCTGTGCTATCGATGGCGGAATTATTGCACTTATTGTTCTAAGTTGTATTTTAGCAGCGGCATTAGTTGTAATGTTTATTTTGGTGCCTATTAAAACATGGTTTGTGGCTCTTGTGTCTGGTGCTCATGTTTCCATGGCGAGACTTGTTGGAATGAAGTTAAGAAAGGTTGATTATCGACAAATTATAAATTCCTACATTATGGCTCGCAAAGGCGGAATAGTAATTGATGTTGTTGATCTAGAAACTCATTATATGGCAGGAGGAAGGGTTGAAAATATAATTAAAGCGCTAATAGCAGCACATTCTGCGGGCATTGATTTGACGGTTGAACTTGCCAAAGCAATAGACCTTGCAGGTAGCGATGTTGTTGAGGCGATTGAAACGTGTGTCAATCCTAAAATCATTGAAGTTAAAAATATTGCAGCCATTGCACAAGATGGCATTGAAGTCATAATAAATGTAAACGTAACCGTTAAAACAGACATAAGAGAACTCGTTGGTGGAGCAGGCGAAGACACTATCATTGCAAGAGTTGGCAAAGGAGTAGTTAGTTGCATTGGTGCAGCAGAAAATTACAATGAGCTGTTAGAAAATCCATCTGCTATCGGCGATGAAATTATGAGGAAGGGTCTTGATGATGGGACAGCATTTGATATCATATCAGTAGATGTCGCAGACATTGACATAGGAAAAAACTTAGGCGCGAAACTAGAGATGGATGAGGCAGAAAAAGATCGTCAAATTGCAAATGCCATTGCTGAAAAAACAAGGGCAGCCATGGTGGCAGAGGAGCAACGATATAAAGCTAAAACGCAAGAGATGAAGGCTGCTGTCCTCGCTGCAGAGGCAGAAATCCCAAAGGCTATTGCAAGTGCTATTGCGTCAGGCAAGTTTGGAGTTTTAGATTACTACAAATTAAAAAATCTTCAAGCGGACACGGCAATGCGCTCATCAATCGCAGGAATTGAACAAGATGGTGCTGACGGGGAGGTTTAAACATGTTGCCAATATGGATTTGGATTGTGTTTATCATTATTGGTGCGCTATTAATTTGCATATTTGCATACTTTTGGTCCAAAAAAAACCTTTTTAAACAAAAGTTTAAATCAGTTGTAAATTTAAAATGGCTTTCAAAAGAGTCTCGCGAAAAGAGAAAACAAAAAAAACTAGCAAAAAAACAAGAACCTGCAAAAGCCGTTGTAAAAGAAATTAAAGAAGAAGACAAAGTGAGTTTTGATGAAAACCTTGCACCACAGGTTTTAAATGATGCAGAAACCATTGAAGGTGAGGTCTACGAGCCATCTACGGCTTTTGAATCACACCCCGATTTTTATACAACAATGCCACGCTCAATGTCACAATTTGGCAGGCATATACCTGCTAGATTTCGTAGAGAAATGCCTGTTTCATCCACAAATTTTTCAAGAAGAGTTGTTGCACAAAAAGGAAACATAAGAGAACAAATAAATCAACTTTCTCCTGAAATGAAAGCAATAATATTTGCAAATGTTTTAGATTCGAAATTAGACGAAGATGACAAATTTTAGCAGTCGTAATGACTGCTTTTTTTATTATAATTAATTTTAATTTTTACTTATTATTCTAACAATCATTTTTTTTAAATAGTATATAGCAGGAGAAAATCGTGTTTAATTTTTTTTCTGAATTAAAAAAAATTGCCAAAAATGAAAAATTTGTGGATAAGTACAATCTTATCAACATGTCTGGTAAAATTTTGTATATTGAAGGGCATACAGGTGTTTGCAAGCTTTCGCACACATTAATTGCTTTTAAGGTTAAAGGTGGTATGATCACTGTTGAAGGAGAAGATATGTCTTTGGCTGAATTAAGCGAAACAACAATAAAAATCGTAGGCCAGATTAAAAGAGTTGAAGCCATATGATAAAGAGTTTTCATCATTTTAAAATTAAGGGTTTAAACCAAGAGAGATTTTTTAATAATATCTCAAAAAAATATCATATTTTTGACATAAATCGTCAGGACAATACGCTTTGTTCGTTTAAAGTTGAGCGACGCTTCGCAAAAAAAGTTAAAACCGAAATTTTGAATGCTAATTTTACAATAATTGAAGAAAAATCAAGTGGAGCAGGTTATTACTTTTCGAGATTTATTGGAGCATATGGCGTTTTGCTTGCCATTGTTTTATGTAGCGTTTTTTATGCTTTTCAATTAAGATTTATTGAAAGAATTGAAGTTTGGGGTGATTTAAATACAGAAATCGAACAATTTTTAGAAGAAAATTTGCCAACAAAAAACAAAAACAAACTAAATTGTGATGAAATTGAAAAAATGATAAATGATGAATTTAATGATTTGTCTTTTGTTAGCGTTGCAGTCGTGGGGCAGACACTTGTGGTGAATGTCAAAAACTCAATTATACCATCTGAAATGGTTGATGAGTATGCTCCAATTGTTTCTAGTTATGATGGAATAGTTCGAGAAATTGAATTAGTTCAAGGGACGTTGTCAGTAGAAATAGGAGACATAATACAAAAAGGTCAAATTTTGGTAGAAGGCTATGTTAAAAATAGCGAAGGGGAGATATTAAACATTCAACCAAAGGCAGAAATTATTTTAGATGTTTGGGCGGAGGGAGAAAGTCAACATTTTTCCAAATTAATGATAACGTCAAGGACGGGCAAGTCATGTTCTAACACTAGTGTGCAACTTTTTGGCTATGAATTTTATTCCAACAATGTCCAACCGACATTTTCTCAGTACGAAGAAGAAAAAGTGAGCGAATATTTGACAAAAAACAACATTTTGCCTTTTAAAATTGTTACTACCAAATATTTTGAAACCGAAACGAAAGTGGTTGAAAGTGAACTAAATCTTGAAAAGCAAATAGAACTCGCAAGAGAAAACTGCTTGCAAAATATTAAAAATTATGAGATAATAAAAGAAGAAAATTATAGAGTGATCAGCGAAGGCAACAAAACAACTGTAAAATATGTTGTTACAGCTTCAGTTAAGGTGGTGAATGTGTGAAAATTTATACAAACAAACCAAAACTAGTCAATGACAAAATTTTGGAGGAAGCATTAAAAATAACAAAAAACAACGTAAAAAATGTGGCGGTCGGCATTGAATTTGTAACGCGTTTTAAAATTAAATCTCTTAACAAAAAGACGAGAAACGTTGACAAAGTAACAGATGTCTTGTCTTTTCCGATGCTTGAAGGCAAAAAATTTAATTTTTTGAATGAATGTGATGATGAGCGTGATCCTTATTCAAAAGAGTTGTATTTAGGAGACATTGTGATTTGCCATCATAGAGCAAAAAAACAAGCAAAAGAATTTGGGCATACTATTGAAAGAGAGATATGCTTTTTGGCATTGCACGGTTTTTTGCATTTGTTGGGTTTTGATCATATTGAAAAAGAAGATGAAACTGAAATGATGGGACTTGCAGAAGAATTACTGAAAAAATTTGGCATAACGAGAGGTGATAATGTTTAAATTTGGTTATGTTGCAGTGCTCGGCAAGCCAAACGCAGGAAAAAGCACCCTTATAAACCGCTTGGTTGGTGAAAAGGTCGCTATTGTGTCAAGCAAGCCTCAAACGACACGAGAAAATATTGTTGGTGTGGCAAATGGAAAAAATTTTCAAATAGCGTTTTTGGATACGCCTGGAATACATAAAACGTCAAGCTTCCTTGACAAGTTTATGATGAAAAATGTAAGGTCAGCAAAGTCTGGAGCAGATGTAATATTATATTTACTAGATGCATCTAAAGAGGTTGATGAGAGTGAAATCCAAAGCATACAAAAAATGAAAAGTGATGGATTGAATGTTGTCGTCGCAAAAAGTAAGTGTGACAAAAAAAACAAAAATGATTTTTTGGCTGACATAGAATTTTCATCAGAAACAGGCGAAAATTTAGACAAACTCGTTGAGATCATAGTTCAAAAGTTGCCAAAAGCAAAAGCGCCATTGTTTGCTGAAGATGAGTTTACTGACAAACCGACAAAATTTTTTGTTGCCGAATATTTACGTGAAGCGACTTTAAAGGTTTTAAATCAAGAAATTCCGCATGGTATAGCAGTTGAAATAATAAGTTTTAAAGATGGGCACGTTGTAAACATAGAGGCAGACATTGTTTGCTCTAAAGCCTCTCATAAGGGCATTATTATTGGCAAGGGCGGGCAAACATTAAAAAAAATAGGGACTATGGCTAGAAAGTCTATAGAAGATTTTTTGGGCAAAAAGTCAAATTTAAAAATTTTTGTAAAAGTTGAAGAAAATTGGCAAAACAATCCAAACAAGTTGACAGCTTTGGGTTATAATTAAAACAAATTCACATTTTTTTGCATATAGTGTTTATGACTGGTTTTACGGCTAGTTAAAAATGCAAAAGAGGAAAAAATGAGTGAAGTTTCGAAAATAATATTTGGTTTTAGCTTTATATTTTTAATGACAATTTTAGGTTCACTTGCGGTTTTTTTATTCAAAAAAAACGTCGGACTAAAAACCTCCGCACTCATCAACGGAGTTTCTGCTGGGATAATGCTTGCAGCCTCCATTTGGTCGTTGATTTTGCCTGCTATTGACCAATCTTCAAGTTATGGAGATTTTTCGTTTTTGCCTGCTGCTATTGGTTTTTTGGCTGGTTGTGGGTTTATTGCTCTCATGGACATTTTGTGCAAAAAAATTGGCAAAGAAACAATTGGGATGAAAAAATCAAGCAAGATTTTTGTCGCTATGACTTTGCATAATATTCCAGAAGGGCTTTCTGTTGGTGTTGCTTTCGGAGGTGCATGGGCGCTTGCTGATCCTGCCATGTTTGCAATGGCAATTAGCCTCGCAATCGGCATGGGCATACAAAACATACCAGAAGGTGCAGCGGTCGCTTTGCCTATGAAAGAAGCAACAGGAAGCAAATTAAAGGGCTTTTTGTATGGAGTCGCCAGCGCTGTTGTTGAACCAATAGCTGCAGTGTTGGGATTTTTCTTAGCAACGAGCATAAGTGTCATTATGCCGTGGGTTCTCAGTTTTGCAGCAGGAGCAATGTTTTTGGTAATTTTGTCTGAATTGTTGCCAGAAGGCTATGAAAAAAATCTCAATTTTTGTATTTGGGGTTCAATCCTTGGTTTTGTTTTGATGATGATTTTGGACGTTGCGTTGGGTTAGTATAAAGCGATAATTGAGTGCCAATTTTATTATTTTTAAAAAATATTGCTTTTTTCTTATAAATTAAATAAAATTATCCTAAAATAATGAAAAAAGTATTATTAAATGTTAAATTTGAGTCAATAGTAGTTTAATTGAAGATTAATAAAAAGAATTTAATGAAATGATTTAGATTAAAAAAATGCCGTTAGTTACAACGGCTTTTTTTGGCAGGGGTGGAAGGAATTGAACCCTCGACAATGGTTTTGGAGACCATAGTTTTACCACTAAACTACACCCCTATATTCGCTTAATCATTTTACACATTTTTTATAATATTGTCAAACATTATTTTAAAAAAATATTTTTTAATAAACATTTGTTTTAATTAAAAAAAAGGATTATAATCTTTTCATGTTAGTAGAAAAAGTTGTTTCAAAATTGTTGGACAGCAACACCTTTGTTGTGTCGAATGGTGCTGATGCGCTCATTGTTGACGCAGGTTGCTCGATAGATCAAATTAAAAGTTTTATTCGAGGTAAACATGTGTTAGGAGTTTTACTTACTCATGCGCATTATGATCACGCGATGTATGCAGTTCAATATGCAAGTGAATTTGGTTGTAAGATTTATGCTTCTAGCGCCAGTCAGGAATATTTTAAAGACAGCGCTAAAAATTATGGCCCATTAAAAATTGACGATTTTAAAGATTTCTGTTTTTTTTCAAAAGATCAAGATTTTAATTTCGGCAGTATTAACGTAAAAGCGTTCCTAACTCCAGGGCATTCTAAGTGTGGTGTTTGTTATTTAATAAAAGATGTCCTTTTTGCTGGTGATCTTGTCTTTAAAAAGGGGATTGGCAGGACAGACCTTTATGGCGGGAGCAAATTGCAGATGCTTGAAAGCTTAAAACGTGTTTCAGCCATCAATTTCAATTTTTTGCAAAGTGGGCATGGAGATGAAAGCACTCGCGAGGAGCAATCAAGAAATCTAAAAACATTTATTAAATTTTTAAGTCGCTAAAAAAGCTCTCTAAACTGAGAGCTTTTTTTACACTTCTACTTCTTCGATTTTCATCACTAATTTTTGAATGTTTTCATCATTTTCAGATGTGATAGGTTTTAGTTGATTTACCTTGTCTTCGCCAAGCAGTTGTTTCAACTCCTTTTTAAAGCAGTCACAATATTGCCCGTTTACGACGCCTTCGTCTTTACATTTTTTGCAAGTGTAAACTGGGTCGATTGAAGGAAGTTTAAGGTCTTTTAAACGCACTGAAAGTTTGTTTTTCAAATCCTTAAGAAGAGTTTTGTCATGCTCTTTTCCAAAAGCTTCGTCTTTTGCCAAAGCGATTTTTTCTTCGTTATATTTATTGTAAATGTTTTTAAATTCTTCATCTTTTAAGGCAGAAACCAAAGCTGATTTTGCTTTTAACTCTGCCGAATATTTGCGTTGTTGCAAAAGTTTCATGACTTCTTTTTGTTTGTTTGTTACGGTAAGATCTGCTTGTGAATATGATTTTCCGTTTTGCATAGGCTCTGCCTTTGGCAACACGGTTTTGCTCTCTTCAACTGTTTTTACACCTTTTTCATGCCATAACGCTAAAAGTCTGTTCATATATTGCAGTGGGTTAACTTTTCCAATGGAAAGGGTGGAGCTGTACTTGATTAGTTCATCGCTCATGTTCCAAACTTGCGACCAAGTTTTAAACATCTCTCTGTCAAAGGAGTTGACTCTTCTGCTGATGCCAAGATTTTCTAAAATGGATTTTATTTTTGAGTCGCTTTTTACGAGTTCGCCGAGATATTCTAGCAAGCTTTCACTTGTGAGTATGCCTAATTTGTAAAGCTTTTTCATTAAACTGTCCATGCCTTCCAAACTTCTTATAGAAGATTTAAAAGCATATTCTGCGACTTTTAATATGGCATCAACTTCAAAACCAAAGCCAAGCCAAGGGGAGATATAAGCTTCAATCTCGCTGTCTAGTGATTCATAAAAAAGACCGAGGCTTCTGTTGACTTGTTTTGCAAGTTCTTTCATTGAATCTTGTGCAAGCATATGCTCTTTTATTTCACTCACTGAAAATTTTCGCACATTGTAAAAGCCTTCTAAAAGTGAATCCAATTTTTCAAATCCACCTTTTCTTTTCATGGATTTTGCAACAAAAATAATGGCGTCATCTTCAAACCCAAATTCTTTTGTCCACTTGTAATATAAAGTCCTCTCTTCAATGTAGGAGCTTCGTTTTATGCCGAGTGCATTCAAGATCAAAGCAAGATTTGAATTGTTTTCTTCCATTTCGCACAATCTTTCTTCAACTTGAGGCACCGTTAAAACACCTTCGCTTGCCCAGTTGCGAGCGACGGTGAGAATATAATTGTATCCAACAGCACGTTGCTTTGAGTCAATGCAATATTTCATGATCATTATAAGTGCTTCTTGTTCCATATGAGAGCGTTCCAAAAATTCATAATATTCGCCATATTCGGTTTTCGTGATCTCTCTTTTTCCTTCGAACAGTGCTTGTGCTTGACGATTGAAAACTTCATATTTTTCCGGTTTAAACAATTTTGTTCCTGCAAATATATTTTTTAATGGATTAAAAAGTATTTCAATAGGATGTGTTGACAAAACTTGAACCAAGCCTTGTTCTTCCCAATACCTAAATGCTGATTCTACATCTTGCTCGCTCATATTCAATTTTTTAGCAAAATTTTCCAGTGTGTTGTCAATTTTTAAACCGCTTGATGCCAAAAACAAGCCATAAAGATAGCATTTGGTGCATTCTTCTGGTGCAGATGGCATAAATGAGTCTATAAAAATGTTGTCTATTTCAGTTTTATTGTTTGCTACCATTTCAGTTGAAAATTTACAAAAAGCCATACGTTTATCTCCACGAAGAATAGTTTAACATAAAAAATAATTTTGTCAAAGAATTTTCTAGTTATCGAGCAAATATACTACTTGTATGAAAAAGATTTCATTTTTTTTAAGTTTAATTTTTTTTGCGCCAATTATTTTCTTTGCTGGTTGTCAAAATGATCAGCAGTTGCAAAAAAACTTGTATATGATTGATCTTGCATATGACCAGTTGAATCATACTGCAAAAGCAAACATGACTCTTGATTATGTCAACACAAGCGAAACGGCTTTTGAAAACATTGTTTTTCATCTTTATCCTAATGCTTTTACGGAGGAAGCAGAAGGAAGCGTTTGCTCATCAGTTAACGAACCGAAAGTTTATCCAAATGGTAAAAGTTTTGGTGGAATTGAAATAAAATCAGTTGAGATTGCTGGCGAAAAAGCTGGTTATGATTTTCAAGGCGATTTTGATTCTCAGCTTGTTGTGAGTTTGCCAGAAAAACTTTTCCCAGATGAACGAGTGCAAATTTATTTCGAATTTGATTTAGTTTTACCAAATGCGAATCATAGATATGGCTATGGCGACAATGCAGTAAACTTTGCAAATTTTTATCCAATAGCCTGTGTGTATCGTGAAGGGCAAGGCTTTGCAACTGACTCATATTCTCCAAACGGTGACCCATTTTTTTCGGATTGCTCTGATTATCAAATATCGATAACTTATGATAAAAATTTAATAATTGCTTGCAGTGGGGACGATGTAGTGACGGAAGAAAATGTTGAAACAAAAACAACGAAGATTTCATGTTATAATGTGCGTGATTATGCATTTGTTCTTTCTGACAAGTTTTTAATAAAAAGCGAGAAGGTGCAAGATACAACAGTTTCGTATTACTATTATGAAGATCAAGACCCAGAAGGCTCACTAAACACGGCAAAAAATGCGATAACCACTTTTAGTGAGATGTTTGGAGATTATCCATATTCTTCTTACGCTGTAGTGCAAACCAATTTTGTTTATGGTGGAATGGAATATCCTCAACTTGTCATGATTTCTGACTTATTAAAAGGCGACGATAATGATTATGTTATTGTTCATGAAACAGCGCATCAATGGTGGTATGGCGTGGTCGGAAATGATGAATACAACGAGTCGTGGCTCGATGAAAGTTTGACAGAATATTCAACTGCCTTATTTTTTGAAAAAAATCAAGATTATGGTATTTCATATAGTCAAATGGTAAATGGTGCAAGATCAAATTACAATTTGTTTATAAAAACATACAAAACAATTAAAGGCGAGGTCGACACCTCTATGGACAGATCGCTCGACGAGTTTGAAACAGAACCAGAATATGTAAACAATATATACGTTCGAGGGATTATCATGTTTGACACATTAAAAAGCCAAATTGGAGAAAAGAAATTTTTAAATGCCTTGTCAGGTTATTACTCAAAATTTAAATTCAAAAATGCAACAACGGCAGATTTTATTGCTACATTTGAAGAAAAATGTGGAAGGCAAATGGAGGGCTTTTTCAACAGTTGGCTTTTCGGCGAGGTAGTTTTTATTGAAATGAATTAATCAAATGTTGTGATTTTGAATTAAAATCAACAAAAAATTTTGTAAAATTTGAAAGAAATATAAAAATTATAATTAACAGCTAGCTAACAAGCTAAAAATTGCTTCATGTAGGCGATAAAAATTTCAAAATTTAATTTTTGAATCAAATTTTTTAAATGCCTTTAAACGTTTGACTTTTGTAGAAATAAAATGTTAATATACTGATGATAGATTATATGGGAGGACAAATGCCACAATCATATAATGAATTGAATGCAAAAACAGAGTTTAAAAATTTTTTAGTTCGACTTGGGAAAATCTTTTCAAACATATCAATATTGGGGCTAATTTTAAGTTCGGCAGGTGTAATGTCTTTCGTGGCGTTGGCATTTACTTTTATTTTTGGATTTTTGTTGATCGTTATGAGTTTGGGGACTATATTTGTCCTCGTTCCAAACTTTTCAGATATTTGGCTTTCGGTTGCTGACACTTCTTCAAAAATTGCATCATTCTTTATGCAAAATTTTTATATTTTCGCTGGGATAACTATTGTGTTTTCTATTCTTTCGTTTGTTTTACTCATCACTGATAGGCAGTCAAAGCATACCGCGAGATTGGTTATCTCTGGTGTTATCATCGCTATTTTACTGATATTTATCATAGTTGCACTTGTAGGGGTGGGGAAATGAATACGGTAAAATTAAAATTTACAGGCGTAAATCCTAAACTTATTCCAAATATCTTTGTAGATGGAAAGAATGTGAAATGCAAGAAAAATCAATTTGGCTCTTATGAAGCACAAGTGCAAACTGAAAACGACGAAATCGAACTCGCTTTTTCAAGGCAACTAGAACTAAAAGGCAAATTGTGGTGGCTCTATGCACTTTTATCTTTTATCATTAGCGTGTTTGGAATTTTTGAGCCTTTCTATGACAGACGTTGCATTTCAACAGATTGTCTGTTTAAAATAAAACTAAATGGTGATGAAGAAATTAAAGTCAGATTTAACACGTTTTCATCATCAGGTAAAGCCGTCGAGTTGGAAACTAAAAATGATGTAGAAGAAATAAAAAATTCTTACGAGGTCGATAAGGTCGCAAAAAAACGATGGATTACATTGCTTGTAGTAAAAGTTGTGGTTTGGATAGCACTTGCAGTAGTAGCAGGTTACTTCATTTCAAAGACTATATAGGAGGATAATATGAAAGTTTTTATAAAAAATAAATTTTGGTCATTAGGTGGAGGATCTTCGGTTGTAAACGAAAACAAAGAACCTGTCTTTAAGGTTAAGGGTCGCATTTTTAGTATAACAAGGGTAAAATACGTTTGCGATATGCAGGGCAACAGGCTTTTTAAAATAAGAAACAAATGGTTTAATTGGTTTGTTCACAAGGCATATATCTATGACGCAAACAAAACAAAAATTGCCACAGTCAAAGACAAATATTTTACAGTCAAAAATGAATTTTTTGTTGAAGGTTATAAAGATGAAATTAAGATCGATGGGAAATTCTTCTCATTTCATTCGAAGATATTAAGAAACGGTGAGGTGATGGGGACAATCGATAGGAAGTTTACAATAGTAAAAGATGCCTTTATGTTGGAAGCAAATGAAGAAGACATACCGTTCTTAATCGCCTTGGTTATCGCCATGGACAACATTTGCGACAAACGAAGCAAATTGGGAATTTTTAGAATTTAAAAAAATAATTTTATAAATTGCCATAATTTTTGAAACATTTCATAAAATAAAAATAAAAAAAAAAAAATGAAAAGAAACTTTTTTAAAAGGAAAACGGCTGGACTTTTGCTTGCATCATTGGTAATTATTCCAACTGCATTTTTGGTTACTGCTTGTGGAGGAAAATCAGAACCTGAAAAGTTGGACAGGACGAACAACGTTGAGGTTGTAAACATTTTACAAGATTATCAAGGTTCTGTGTTAGTGGAAGTTGAAAATTTTTATCATGAAGGCTATGAAGTGGCAAGTGACGAGGGTATCACGTCTTCTTCACTAGAATTTTCAATAAATGGTAGTGAGTGGGCTCGTGGCGATTACATTCCTCATTTTTACGATCAATATAATAAGGCGATTTATGAAATCGTGCATTATGACGATCCTGCCTTTAAAATGTCATATTTGTGGAGTGACGACAGTTTTGCAGTTGGTGAGACCGTAAATATTTCTGTTAGAATTCCAGAATCAGACACTTACAAGGCTAGTGAAGGGAAAAATGTTGCTTCATATACATTAAAAAATGTCCAATCAAACATAAGTAGTTTTTATTCATCTGTAGACACAACTCCGGATAATATAACTGATTCGGATGATGAGAGCAGTGAGTTTACTTTTTATGTCGACGGTGCGAGATTAAAGATTGGAAGGTATCAAACAAGGCCTAGAGAAGATGATAATAAGTTTGACAAATCATTGATTAAATTTGAAAATTTAACCGAACAAGACAAAGCTGAACTAGATGCTTTGAATTTGGAGTATAAATTACTTGATTTTAATCCAACATTAGTAAACGAAACGCCTGTTGAAGGAACAAATTATGTTTCAGAAGAAATTGGCGACGTAGATTTTGCTGAAAATTATTTTCATACCGTTTCTCCTATGGAGTGGACTCCACTTAAACAGGTGCGTTATTCTGTAAACACAAATGTACCTGATAACAAAATTTGGGATTTAAACAGCTACGTAGAGTATGGCTTTGGTGGATATGAAATCCAAAATAACAAATATTTAGTTTTGCTTGTTCGTCGGGGTGAAACACAATCGACAGGCGTTTCAGAAATATTACAAATAAATTACAATATTTCACAAGCTTCATCATTATTGGACTTTTCTGGAGATTACGAAGAGGTGTTTTTTCTTGAAGGAGGTATTCCTGAAAACACACAAGTAATACAGGCTATGACAACATGGATGGAAGCAGATATGGCAGAAACGGCTATTGCAGGATATAATGGAGCGATTAAAATTGATTACAGCGACGCAACTGGCGATTATGAACTACAAGGTACTGTTGCAAACGAATATGCTGACAACAATTTTGAGATATTTACAACATATGCAGAATTATATTATAATGGTGGATATTACGTCGTAAGTGGCACAGTTGACACAGACACAGTTTCTCCAGACAATACGACAAACATCACAATCACAAACAATGGCAGTGAAACCAATAATGTTGTTAATGAAGCAGTAGACACGTTTATTTTGAAAGCATTAGAAATAGACTTATTAAACAAAACAATCAATTCACAACTTCAACTATTCGAAAGTGTTGAAGAAAATTGCCTTAAACTTAAGATAGTATTTGACGGTGGTGAAGCATATTATATGTTTGACGGTCAAGGCAATTTTGTTGGGCATAAAATAGACGTTTCAAATGAAAAACAAAACTATTCAGTTGAATTTAAAATATTTTAAAAACAAAGCCACTTGAAATAAAGTGGTTTTTTGATAAAATCTAAACAGTACAAAATTTTGATTATTTTAAAGCAATATTATAACTTCTAGTTTTAAGAGTAATTATATTTGTTAAAATTACTTTTTAGATCGTTCAAATGACAAATCACTTACTTAAAGTGAATTTTTCTTGCTGTTGGAATGCTTCAAACAACAGAATATCGTTAAATGTTAAAATTTTTTAAAAATTAAAAAATTGATTTTTAATATTTTTTGAGCATAAAATAAAATTTGTTAATAAATTTTGACTATTGACAATGACAATTTTGTGTGATATACTACCTTTAGTGTTAATGAGGTGAACATGATAAAAGTAAAATCTAGCGAGAAAGAAATAAACGACACAGGCATAAAAGGCAAATCTAAAAAGCCAGTTTTTAATGGTGTTAAGAAGATTTTAAAAGGGACAGTGGTTGTTGCTCTTGTTTCAATTACTGTTGTTGTTTCATACTTTGTTGTTGATCATTTTGTTTCTCAAAAAAAGGCGCAGGATGTCGTTGAATTGCCTTTGCAAGAGGGCAGTGAGCAAAATCCAGCCTATAAAGATGATCAAGAAGCGAATGATTTGGAAAGCGGAACTATTTCAGGTGACTTAGGCTCAGAAGATGGTAGCATTTCTGGCGATAAAGATCAACAAATAAGTGAAGAAGAAAAAGATTTGGCTGAAAACGATCCAAACAAAGAGCATGACACTTCGAATCCTTTTGAAAGGTAATAAGTGATGTTGTTTTTGCAAAAATCATTTATATTAGATAGGCAAATTGATTTGAATGATTAAAAAACGCAAACTTTTGCGTTTTTTTTGTTTAAAATGCTTGATTTTATTAAAAAAATATGTTAACATATAACACGACTTCGAGTGGTCCGCTTTGGATAATTGCCAAATGAACACTTTGTCAAAAATCTGAAAAAAGGAGATAAGTCACATGGCAAATATCATAGACCAAATTGAGAAAGAAAACATGAAAGAACAACTTCCTGAATTTAGTGTTGGTGACACTGTCAAAGTTCTTGTTCGAATTAAGGAAGGCGAAAAAGAAAGAATTCAGGCTTATGAAGGTGTTGTTATTGCTAGACGCAACGGCGGAATTAGAGAAACATTCACAGTTCGTAAAATTTCAAACGGCGTTGGAGTTGAAAGAACTTTTCCTCTTCACTCACCACTTATCGCAGGTGTTGAAGTGGTAAGAAAAGGTAAGCCTAAAAGAGCAAAACTTTACTATGTTCGTAAACTTACTGGTAAAGCCGCTAAAATTAAATCAGCTGAAAACTAAACATGAGCTCGCAAACATATTTGCGAGTTTTTTTTATTTTTAATTGATTGCGTTTTTGTTTGCTAAAACAAATTTTGTTTGTTATACTTTAAAAGTTAAGGAGAAAAGATGCTCTCAAAAATACATAGTTATGGTCTTTTTGGCATAGACGGTTTCAAGGTTGATGTAGAGGTTGACATTTCCAATGGTCTTCCTCATTTTGAACTTGTTGGACTTGGTGACACCGCAATAAAAGAATCTAAAGAGCGCGTCCGTGCTGCAATAAAAAATTCAGGTTATTCATATCCAATAAAAAAAATCACTGTCAATCTTGCACCGGCAGATGTAAAAAAGATGGGGCCATTTTATGACCTCGCTATTGCAGTAGGCATTATGACAGCTGACCCAAATTGCGACATAAAGGGTTTCACAGCAAAGTCAGCAAGAGAGTTTGTCATTTTAGGTGAGCTTTCTCTTACTGGCGAAGTTCGCCCTATTAAAGGGCTTTTGCCTATATTAATTTCAGCTCAAAAACAAGGTTACAAAAATTTCATTATTCCATCAGCCAATTCAAATGAAGCAAGTTTTATTTCAAACGTGATTTGCTATCCTGTTTCTACTTTGGAAGAAGTTGTCAAATTTGTTAGCAAACAAATGGAAATAGAGCCAGTTAAACATCAAAAATTTGTAAGTGAAACACAGGACTCAAAAAACACTTTGGATTTTAAATATGTCAAAGGTCAACAACGTGCAAAACGTGCCTTAGAAATAGCGGCAGCAGGTGGGCATAACGTTTTGATGATAGGACCTCCTGGAAGTGGCAAGAGTATGCTCGCGAAATGTTTTCCATCCATATTGCCAGACATGACTTTTGATGAGGCACTGGAAGTTACGAAAATTCATTCTGTCGCTGGCGAACTTGACAATCAAAAAGGGATTGTTTGTATGCGACCTTTTCGAACGCCTCATCACACGGCAACTGCTGTCAGTTTGACGGGTGGTGGTTTGCACGCAAGACCCGGAGAGATTTCGCTTGCGCATAATGGCGTGTTATATCTTGATGAAATGCCGGAATATCCGCGAAATTGCCTCGAAATTTTGAGGCAACCTCTTGAAGACGGAAAAATAACAGTTGCAAGAAACGCAATCACAGTTACCTATCCAGCAAATTTTACTTTGATCGCAAGCATGAACCCTTGTCCTTGTGGTAATTATGGCTCAAAAACGCATGAGTGCAAGTGTTCGCCATCAATGATACATAAATATCTTTCTAAGATTTCAGGGCCAATTTTAGATAGAATTGACATACATGTTGAAGTAGACAGTGTTACTTTTGATGACCTAAGGGGTGAAGCTCTTGAAGAAAGTTCAGCAGGAATTAAACAAAGAGTTGACAAAGCAAGGAAAATACAACTAAATAGATTTAATGGTTTAAAAAACTTTTCGAATGCAAAGATGAGCGTGCCTGCAACTAAAAAATTTTGTGTTTTGGACAAGGAGTGCGAAAACTTGTTGCAAAGCGCATTTTCTAAATTAAAACTTACCGCAAGGGCTCATGACAGAATTTTGAGAGTTGCCAGAACGATTGCAGATTTAGAAGGCAAAGAAAACATTTTGCCTGAGCATATTGCAGAGGCGATTGCTTATCGCTCGCTAGATCGAAAATATCTTTAATTCTAAGAGGAAAGATGAAAAAAACAGATTTTTTAAGGTTTTTATCCGCTTTTGAACTGTCAAATACTAAAATTTCAAAAATTTTGGACATAATGGCAGAGGATTTTTCTTTTGAAAAATTTGTAAATGAAGATGAGCTGGAAAAAGTTCTTCATGAAGATTATTTTACTATTGTTAAAAAAGCAAACGAAAAATTTTTAACAGCATATATTGAAAAATTAAATGCACTAGATATCAAAATTATTACAAGAGCTGACGAAGATTTCCCAGAAAAGCTTCTTCATGTTGACGATCCACCTTATTACATCTTTTACAAAGGTGATCTTTCACTTTTAAATGATAAATGTGTGGCTATTGTGGGCACAAGAATGCCAAGCCCATATGGCATTACTGTAACGGAAAGATTTGCAAAGGAATTAGCTTTAGCAGGAGGTGTGATTGTCAGTGGGCTTGCCTATGGAGTTGACAGCATTGCGCACAGAAAAGCACTAGAAGAAAATGGTAAGACGGTGGCCGTTTTAGCAGGTGGGTTTAACAACATCTATCCACAAGAAAATTATTCATTATTTTGTGAGATTGCAACAAAAGGACTTGTTTTAACAGAGCACAGGCCAGATGTAAAATCTGTGAAATATCTTTTTCCACAAAGGAATAGAATAGTTGCAGGAATAAGTGATGCATTACTTATTACTGAGGCAGGTGCGAAAAGTGGGACAACCATAACAAAAGACTTTGCATTGGATTATGGTGTGCCTATTTATGCTGTGCCAGGGAATATCACATCAACCAAAAGTGAAGGAACGAACGCGTTGATTGCCTCTATGCAGGGCATTTGCGCTATTGATCCGCAGTCTATTATTGACGATTTGGGGCTCGTTAAGAAAAAAAAGGTGTCGCAACAGCTGTCAATAGATGAAGCTTTGATAGTGGACAAGTTAAAAGATGCTTGCAGTGATATAGATGAAATTCAATTAAAAACTAAATTAAACATAAACAAGCTAAACAGTCTTTTGACAACATTAGAAATAAAAGGTATAATTAAACGATTGCCTGGTGGATTGTATTCACTGAGCTAGGAGGAAAAATTTGAATCTTGTTATTATAGAAGCACCAGCTAAAAGAGAAACCTTAAAAAAATATCTTGGCGAAGGCTATGATGTTTTTGCAACAAAAGGGCATATTCGTGATCTGCCTCAAAAAAGTTATGGATTAGATGTAAAAAATAGGTTTGAACCTATTTATCAAATCATGCCTGAAAAAAAGGAATTGATTAATGAATTAAAACGCAAAGCAGAAAAGGCTGATAAAGTTTTTATTGCAACTGACCCGGATAGAGAAGGGGAAGCTATTTCATGGCATATAGCATATGTTTTGGGACTTCCACCAGAAAAAAAGTGTAGGATTGAGTTTCACGAAATCTCCCAAAAAGCTGTGCAAAATGCTTTGACAAAACCTCGTGCCATCGATCTTAAACTAGTTGATGCTCAACAGGCTCGAAGAGTGCTTGACAGAATTGTTGGATACAAACTTTCACCTATTTTGTGCAAGAAGATAAAACCTCGTTTAAGTGCAGGAAGAGTCCAGTCTGTTGCTTTAAAACTTGTGGTTGACAGAGAAAAAGAAATTGAAGCTTTCGTTCCAGAAGAATATTGGAATATCTCTGCGATCATGCAAAAAGGCAAAGATAATTTTAAAGCCTCACTTGAAAAGAAAAATGGCAAAAAGTTTGTGCCCAAAAATAAGCAACAAGCTGATGAAGTTGTAAATGACGTTTCTGGTAAAAAGTTTGAAGTTTCTAACATTAAGCGAAGTGTGACAAAATCACATGCTCCTGCTCCTTTTACGACTTCGACAATGCAACAAGACGCTTTAAATAAGGCAGGTCTTAGCATTAAAAGGACTACACAGTCAGCTCAACAACTCTATGAAGGTGTTGATATTGCAGGTGAAGGAAAAATTGCACTAATAACTTATATAAGAACCGACTCAACTCGTGTATCACAAGATGCACAAAATGCATGTCGAGAATTCGCAAGAAAGGTTTATGGGGAAAAGTACGTTCCCGAAAAACCAAACATCTATGCAACAAAACAAAATGCGCAGGATGCTCACGAAGCAATTCGTCCTATCAATATGAATATGACACCAGAAAAGGTTAAACAATCTCTTTCTGCGGATAATTACAAACTTTACAAACTAATTTACGAAAGATTTTTGGCTAGCCAAATGAGTGAAGCAGTTTATTCTAACGTGACTGCCAATTTGACGTGTCAAAATTATGATTTTAAAGCGGTTGGAAAAACTCAAGAGTTTGCAGGATACACCGCTGCTTACAAAGAATACGAGGGAGATGAAAAACAAGAAATTTCAAAACTGCCAAAATTGGATGAAGGAGAAAGTGTTGATGTAAATCAGTTGAAAGCTGAACAAAAATTTACAAAGCCACCTGCTAGATATACGGAGGCTAGCTTGGTTAAAGCCATGGAAGAAAAAGGCATTGGTAGACCTGCTACTTATGCTGCCACAATAATGGTTTTGTCTTCGCGTGAATATGTTTCAAAAGAAGGCAAACAGCTTATCCCAACAGATCTCGGGCGAAAAGTAGTGGAATATTTGGAAAAATTTTTCAGTTCTGTAATCAACGTCAAATTTACAGCCCATATGGAACAGCGACTAGATGATATTGCTAGCAATGGAGAAGATTGGCATGAAGTTGTGGAAAGCTTTTGGAATGGATTTTCAAAATTACTTTTAGCGTCTGATTCGTCGGGATATTCGTTGCGTGCAGAACCAGTTGAGACCGACATCATTTGCGAAAAATGTGGTCATAAAATGCTTATTAGAGAAGGCAAATATGGCAAATTTTTAGGTTGCTCAAACTTTCCTAAATGCAGAAATATTAAACAATTTGAAGAAGAGAAAAAAGTTGTAGGAAAATGCCCAGAATGTGGCAAAGATATGGTCGAAAGGAAAAGTAAGCGCGGTAAAGTTTTCTTTTCTTGTTCAGGTTATCCTGAGTGCAAGTTTATGAGTTGGTATCCAACGACAGGTGAAAAATGCTCAAATTGTGGCGGAGCAATTATTATAAAAAACAAGCAAAAAATTTGTAGTGAGTGCAAACAAAGGCAGGATTAATGGAACAAGTTGTAAACATAATTGGCGGAGGATATGCTGGGACTGAGGCAGGTTTAACTCTTGCAAAATATGGAATAAAAGTGCACCTATTTGACAAAAAAAATGAGGCGCAGAATTTTGATGAAAAAAAGAATGATAGTTTGCAAAGAGAGCTTGTGTTTGTAAGTGTCGCGTTGAAAGAAAAATTGGATAATTTGCCGATTAGTCAAGAAGAATTTGAAAGCATTTGGGCAAATGTTAAAAATTTAAGTTACTTTAATAAGAAAATTACAGAAATTTCGTTGTTAGAGCCCACTATTATTGCAACAGGCAGTCAAACAGATCCTCAGCTTTTTAAACAGTTGAAGGACACCTTTGGTGAAACAAAATGTTTTGACTTTAAACCTGAATGCCCAATAATAACAGGAGTTGAAGAAAAACTTGTAAAAAGAGGTGAACTTTACGTTTTGCCTTTGACTAAAGAGAAAACGAAGCAGTTAAAAAATGCAATAAACTACTTTCGTAGTGACACGCAAATTGACACGGTGGAAAGATGGGCAAGAGTTGGTGTTGAAATGTTAAGAGCAAAAGTTTTAAGACCGATAGTCTCCAATCAGGTTGAATATGCCTGCGTTAAACTGCAAAAGGTTGACAAAGGATTTATGCTGTTAAATTTTTGTTCGGGATTGCCACATAACGCCCAAAACGCAATTTTAAAATTTCTTTTCGGTGACGGTGTGAAAATCGAAAGGTACTCATCAGTTGTGCCTTGCACGCATTTAAATGCTGGGTTGGTCTTAAATGAGTTTTTACAAAGCAAATCTCGACCAAATTTGTTTTTTGCAGGAAGCGTTATAGGGGCAGAAAACAGTTTCGAGGCAATAGCGACTGGTCATTTAGTGGCACTCAATATGCTTGCTTATTTAAACAGACAAAAACATGTTAGCTTTCCTAGAAACACGCTTCTTGCAAATTCGATTGACAAATTATTTTCAAAAAACCAATTTAATTTGACTGAAATTGAAAATAAATGTGATATAATTAAAAATATAGATGAAAACGTAAGCAAAAGATTGCTTATTAAATTTAAGGAGGACTTTGATGCAAGAAATGCATGGCACAACGATATGTGCAGTAAAAAGAGATGGTAAAATTGCTATTGCAGGTGATGGTCAAGTTACCCTTTCTAATTCGGTTATTTTTAAAAATAACGCAAAGAAAGTTAGAAGAATATATGATGACAAGGTGATAATTGGCTTTGCTGGAAGCGTCGCTGATGCGTTTTCATTGTCAGAAAGATTTGAAGAAATGCTAAACAAATATTCTGGCAATTTGATGCGAAGCGCAGTTGCTCTTGCTCAACTTTGGCGTGAAGATAAGATTATGCACAAACTTGATGCAATGATGATAGTTGCTGACAAAGACACTCTTTTAATATTGTCTGGGGCAGGGGATGTTATAGAACCACAAGATGATGTTTGTGCAATAGGTTCCGGTGGGAATTACGCACTTGCGGCCGCCAAAGCACTTAAACAAAACACAAACTTTTCTGCTAAGGACATTGCATTTAAAGCTCTTAAAATAGCCAGCGAAATTTGTGTTTTTACAAATGACAACATTATTGTTGAAGAAATATTTTAAAGGAGAAGCATTATGCAATTTACACCAAAACAAATAGTAAGCGAGCTTGATAAGTACATTATTGGCCAAAACAAAGCCAAACGTGCTGTTGCAATTGCTCTTAGAAATAGATATCGCCGTAGTAAACTTTCAAAGGAATTACGAGAAGAGATAACGCCCAAAAACATCATTATGCGTGGGCCAACGGGTGTAGGCAAGACTGAAATAGCAAGAAGACTTGCTAAACTAGTTAAGGCACCATTTATTAAAGTTGAAGCCACAAAATATACGGAAGTGGGCTATGTTGGAAGAGACGTTGAAAGCATGGTCAGAGACCTAGTTGAAATGTCTGTTCGAATGGTGAAAGATGAAAAACAACACGAAGTAGAATCAAAGGTTGCGCCAATCGTTACAAACAAACTTGTTGATGCAATTATGCAATCACGCCAAGCAGAAAACGTTGTTGCAGACAGAGAACAGATAAAGCAACAGTTGTTGCAAGGGGATTTGGAAGAAGAGCTGATCAACATCAACGTCGCTGAAGCGCCAAAGCCAATAGTTGCGATAGGTGGGCCGGAGATTAATTTGGGATCAATGTTTGATGGACTTTTGCCTCAAAGAAGAAAAAACAAAAAAATGAGTGTTAATCGTGCACGAGAAATTTTGATGAATGAAGAGAGTGACAAGTTGATTGATATGGACAACATCAGTTCAGAAGCAATTAGGCGTGCGGAAGAAGAGGGAATAATTTTCATTGATGAAATAGACAAAATCATAGGCGTTTCAAACAATAACTCTCAAGATGTTTCGCGTGAAGGCGTGCAAAGGGATATTCTGCCAATTGTTGAAGGTTGCACTGTTTCTACAAAATATGGCAATATAAAAACTGACTTTATATTATTTATCGCATCAGGGGCATTTCATGTTTCGAAAATCGAAGATATGATTCCTGAGCTCCAAGGTAGATTTCCAATCAGAGTCGACCTTGACAGTCTTACTGAAAAAGATTTTAAACAAATTCTTTCACAAACAAAAAACGCTGTAACGTTGCAGTACACATCGTTACTTGAAGTCGACAACATAAAATTAAGTTTTACTGATGATGCTCTTGATGAAATTGCGTCAATAGCCTTTCAGGAAAATGAAACCAGCGAAAATATTGGAGCCAGAAGATTGCATACCGTAATGGAATTATTATTAGAGGACATATCTTTTAACGCCAGTGGAAATCACCCTATGTTAGAAGTTGTCATAGATAAAGCATACGTTCAAAAAGCTTTTAAAGAGACGAAACGCAAGTTTGATCTTAAAAAATATGTGTTATAAGGAGGAGAATATGAATCATATTAATGAAAAGAATTTTTTAGAGGAAACTAGGTCAGGCGTTGTGCTAGTTGATCTATTTGCCACATGGTGTGGACCTTGTAGAATTCAATCAACAGTTTTAGAAGAGGTTGCAAAAGTTAGGCCAGACATTAATATTGCAAAAGTTGACGTAGACCAAAATCCAAACATTGCTCGAAGCTTTGGCGTTATGTCAATTCCAACACTTATTCTTTTGAAAGATGGGAAGTTAGTAAAAAAGCATGTAGGGCTTATGCAAAGCGAAGATCTTATAAATTTTTATGACTCAGCAAACTAAGCAAACTTAAAAGTTTGCTTTTTTTTGCAACAAATTTAAACTTTTATATTGACTTATGGGCATTTTAGTGCTAAAATTAAGCATAAAAGGAGATACTATTGTGAAAAAAGTTTATCTTGACTTTGCTGCAACAACTTTTGTTTCCAGTGAAGTGTTAAATGAAATGTTGCCATGTTTCAACACTATTTATGGAAACACAAGTTCTTTACACAGTTTTGGTCGCGACGCCAGTGCAATAGTCGACAGGGCACGTGATCGTGTTGCAAGCGCTATAAATGCCAAAAATTCAAATGAAATTTATTTCACATCGGGTGGTTGCGAAGCAAACACTATGGCTATAAAAGGAATTGCGCACAGTTACGCAGGCAAAGGAAAGCATATCATTACATCAAAAATAGAACATCAATCTGTGTTGGAAGCTTGTGAAGCTTTGAAAGCAGAGGGTTATGAAATCACTTATCTGCCTGTTGATGAAAACGGCATAGTAAGTGTGCCAAGTCTTTTGAGAGAACTAAGAAAAGACACAATTCTTGTTTCGATCATGGCTGTAAATAATGAAGTGGGAACAATTCAAAATTTAAAAACCATTGCTAAAATCGCACATGAAAAAGGGGTGTTGTTTCATACCGATGCAGTTCAAGCATTGGGGGCTATTAAATTAGACGTTCAGGATATGGAAATTGATGCATTGAGTATTTCAGCACACAAGATTTATGGGCCAAAAGGCTGTGGCGCTCTTTACTTAAAAAACGGCATAAAAATTGAACCTTTGATTTCAGGTGGAAATCAAGAGCGAGGAAAACGTGGAGGAACGCTAAACACTCCAGCTATTGCTGGATTTGGTAAGGCAACAGAAATCGCTGTTCGTGACATGTTTGTCAACCAACAAAAATTGAAAGCTATTAGACATTATTTTTTAGACAAAGTTAAAGAAAACATTGATTACATCAAAATTAATGGAGACCCTCATCAAAAGATCAATGGGACTGTCAGCATATCTTTTGAAATGGTTGAAGGAGAATCGCTTTTGATGTTGCTAGATCTTGAAGGAGTTGCAGTGTCTACATCATCAGCTTGCACCTCAAATGTTCTTAAACCATCACATGTGTTAAAAGCTATGGGAATTGAAGATGAAATTGCTCAAGGCACAATAAGATTTTCATTTGGGAAAAGCACTTCAAAAGAGGATATAGACTATGCCGTAGAAAAACTTACTGAAGCAGTAAAAAAATTACGTTCAATTTCACCTATCACAAAAGCGGGGAGGAGATAAAAGATGTATAATAAGCATGTTTTAGCAATTTTTCAAAATCCACAAAATGCGGGTGGAATGAAAGGCGCAAATGGAGTAGGAAAGGTCGGCGGAACAAGTTGTAGTGATGTTATGAAAATATATCTACTTGTTGAAGACGGCATAATTAAGGAAGCTCATTTTAAAACTTTTGGTTCTTGTGCAGCAATTGCTTCTACAGATGTTGCTTGCGAGTTGATTAAGGGAAAAACGTTGACAGAAGCAGAAAATTTGACAGGGGCTGACATTTTGCAGGAGCTTGGAGAGCTTCCACAAAACAAAATTTACACAACGATTTTGGCTGAACAAGCAGTTAAGTCAGCGATAGAAGATTACTACAAAAGATTAGAAAAAATGCAAAAAGATGCGGAATAATCCGCATTTTTTGTTAAAAAATGTGTATTTTTGTTATTTTTGCGCAAAATATTTCCAAGGAGGGAAATATGAAAGAAGCTATGATGTTGTTGGGCTTTAGTATGGGGCTCGTTACTGGTGCACTTCTATACAAGTATTCACAAGGGGCGAAAAAGATTGTTGACCAAGGTGAAAAAAAGGTTATGAAAGAAGTGGAAAAAGCCACAACAGAGTTAAAAAAGGCGCAAAAAAAATCAAAATAATTTAAAGAGGCAAAAGCCTCTTTTTTATTAAAAAAAATCAAACTTACAGATTCTAAAATTAATTAAACAATAATTTATCCTATTAAAATTTAATTTATTTTTTAAAATTTAATTTATTTTTTAAGGTTAAACAGTATTGAATAAAGCTTTATAGTAAAATAACAAAAAGTGGAAAGAATAAGCTTGTAAAAATGTTAATGTTTACAATTGTTTTTCTAATTTTAATTTTTTATTTAATTCTTTCAACGTTAATATTTTATAGTGATTTTATTTGACTAAAAAGACGGTTTTTTGTTAAAATAAAAGTGTAAATTAAAACCTACATTTTTCTGGAAAAATTATTTTTAAAAAAGTTAAACAAAAGTGAAAGCTATGCTTTGGGGAGAAAAAAGAGCTTGCCAATAAAAAGGCGTGCTAAAAACACGCAAAATGGCAATTTGCTTTTGCAAATTCCAAAGCTCTCGAGAGCTTTGTCCTCGCTTTGCTCGGACGCCATTTTGCCACAATATAAATATTCACACGACTTTTTAAGAAGATGCTGAAACGCAAAGCGACGCATTACAAAAAAGGAGTTAATGAAAGCAAAGTTTAAACGATTTTTTAGTAGCATTGGCCTAACAAAAGCACAACTAATTACAGTGTTTTTGAGTTATTTTTTATGCTTTGTGCTTTTTCTAGGAGTGGTGGTGATATGGGATCCTATGTCAAAACCAACAAGCGAGCAAACGATGGTTGTCGAAGCGGCAACAGGTCCGACCAACACTAGTGGCTGGTGGATAACCGAAGGTCGCTATTCAATCGATTGGTACACAAATCCAGGTTCTAACAACGGCACGGCATCTCACCCTTACATAATCGATTCAGCCGAGGACCTCGCAGGACTTTCATGGCTCGTTTACACAAAAGGGCAAGAAGGCAATCCACTTGTTTCAGGCACAGATTATTCTGACAATTACATCTTCCAAGGCAAGTATTTTAAACAAACAGCAAACATCGATCTCTCTGCGTACTATTGGCAACCAATAGGGATTTGGTATACTCGTGATGAGAGGGGTAGAAAAAATTATTTTTCAGGCAGTTATGATGGTGGCAATCACACGGTTTCAGGCATTTTTACGCCAGCTGGATCTACCAGCGCATGTCGATATCAAGGTTTATTTGGTTATGTTGAATCTTCAAGTTCGAGTTATCCGATAACGATAAAAAATATATGTATTACAAACTCATTTATTCTAGGGCATCAGCTTGGAGGAGTTGTGGGGGGGATTGGAAATTCTGTCGGTAATGTAACCATAACCAACTGCTATAACGCAGGTTCTGTTATAGGATCTTCTTCATATACAGGTGGAATTATTGGAAGCGCTAGCTCTAACGCAACCATAATCAACTGCTATAATACCGGTATTATTAGTGGATCTTCATATGTTGGTGGAGTCGTGGGAAGTGGTGGTTCTAACACAACCATAAAGAACTGCTATAACACAGGTGCTGTTACAGGATCAGGTTCATATGTTGGAGGAGTTGTGGGACGTGATTACGCTGGTGCAGCCATAACCAACTGCTATAACACAGGTGCAATTAGTGGTTCATCAAGTGTCGGCGGAGTTGTCGGAACTGCTTTTGGCACCATGACCAACAGTTATAATACAGGCTTTGTTAATGGTGATTCATATGTTGGTGGAGTTGTGGGGGTTGCTCAAAGTGTAACCATAGCCAACTGCTATAACGCAGGAACTGTTATAGGTTACAACGGCGAAGTTGGTGGAGTTGTGGGAAATGCTGGCTCCAACACAAGCATAACCAACTGCTATTATGGTGGTAACTGTTCAAATATAGGAGGTATAAACGGCGAAGATATAGATGACCAAGCAGTTTATGATTCAAACATTGCAACTAATGCTAAAACACCTTCGTGGTATACGAACTCGTCAAATTGGAATGCTACTTACCCATGGGATTTTAGTGCTGTTTGGGTTTTAGATTCAAGTGTAAATGACGGGTTTCCTTCATTTAAAAATATCAATTTTGTAGATATAACTTACTGGATCAGCGATTCAAGTTGTTACTCAATCGAATGGTACACAAGTTCAGATAAAACAACTTATGGAGATGGTTCGGCAACCAATCCTTACAAAATTAGTTCCGCTGAAGACCTTGCTGGCCTTTCGTGGCTGGTTTACACAAAAGGTCAAACTGGCAGTCCACTTAAATCAAGCGATTATTCTGGCAATTATATCTTTCAAGGCAAGTATTTTAAACAAACTGTAGATATAGATTTATCTGCTCACTACTGGCAACCGATAGGAATTATACGTACTCGCGATGGGACAAGTAGACAAAACTATTTTTCTGGTAGTTATGATGGTGGCAATCACACAGTTTCGGGCATTTATACACCAGCTAGATCTTCTAGTGCATATTCATATCAAGGTTTGTTTGGTTATGTTTCTTCTTCAAATTCAAGCTATCCAACGACAATACAAAATATAGGAATTGCGAATTCATTTATTCAAGGTTATCAATATGTTGGTGGAGTTGTGGGTTATATTGGTTTAGGTTCGATATCAACTAAAACGGCTAATGTTAGTATTAAAAATTGTTATAATTATGGAACGATTCAAGGTTATGAACTGGCAACGGGGGGCATTGTTGGTTATGTTGCATTAAATTATGGTTCTTTTACTCTTGATAGATGCTTTAATGAAGGAGAGATTAAAAATTTTGCTACAGATGAATCAAGCGCAGGAGGGATAATAGGGAAGACGAGTTGCGGTGTTTCTACCAGCACTACTAGTGTTATTAAAAATTGTTACAACAATGGGCTAGTAGAAGGCGTTGGGAGTTTCTGCGGTGGAATATTGGGATGTACATATCAATATTTGTCAAGCAATAATCCTATTACAATTGCAAATTGTTATAACACAGGAGAAATAACTGGGTTAAGGCAAACAGGTGGTATTATTGGATATGCTGATTTAGATCCAGGTGTTGTTACAGTCGTTAACAGTTTTAATGTTGGTTCTGTTTCTTCAAATAATGATAAAGGCGGTATAGTAGGCTTAATAGCTAATGCGGGGTTTTTAGGAGCGGATGTGTATATTAATTCTTGTTATTATGGAGGAAAGTGCCCATCAACAGTTCCAGGTGTAAATACTGTTTCTCCAATAGAAGGACTGAACGCTAATTATTTAGACAACATTGTAACAAGTGCAAAAACACTTTCGTGGTATACGACAGCATCGAATTGGAACTCGTCATATCCATGGGATTTTAAAACGGTTTGGGCTCTAGACACAGCCACAAATGATGGTTATCCAAACATGAGGAATGATTGGATAGGACCAGGTCACTATTCTATTGATTGGTACACAAGTGCTGGAGCAAATGTTGGTTCAACTGCCGACAATCCTTACATAATTGACTCAGCCGAAGACCTGGCAGGTCTTTCGTGGCTGGTTTATACAAAAGGTCAAGAAATTAATCCGCTGGTTGATGGTGTAGATTATTCTGGCAATTATATTTTCCAAGGCAAGTATTTTAAACAAACAGTAGATATAGATTTATCTGCGTACTATTGGCAACCGATAGGGATTTATTATACTCGTGAAGGGGAGACTAGACAAAACTATTTCTCAGGAAGTTATGATGGTGGCAATCACACAGTTTCTGGCATTTATACACCAGAGGGATCTTCTAGTGCATATTCCTATCAAGGATTGTTTGGTGGAGTTTATTCTTCGAGTTCGAGTTATCCGATAACGATAAAAAACATAGACGTCACTAATTCATTTATTCAAGGCTATCAATATGTTGGCGGAGTTGTGGGATATGCTTATGCTTCTTCTGGCACTATAACCATAACCAACTGTCTTAATACGAGTTCCGTCAGTGGATCTGACAATTATGTTGGCGGAGTTGTAGGATACGCATATGTTTCTTCTGGTAGTACAACTATAACCAACTGCTATAACACAGGAACTGTTACAAGCACTGCAACGAGGTACTCATATGTTGGCGGAGTTGTAGGAGATGCATATGCTTCTTCTTCAGGAAATACAACCATAACCAACTGCTATAACGCAGGCTCTGTTATAGGATCTTCTTTATATACAGGTGGAATTATTGGAAGCACTGGCTCTAACGCAACCATAATCAACTGCTATAATACCGGTATTATTAGTGGATCTTCATATGTTGGTGGAGTCGTGGGAAGTGGTGGTTCTAACACAACCATAAAGAATTGCTATAACACAGGTGCTGTTACAGGATCAGGTTCATATGTAGGAGGAGTTGTGGGAAGTGCTTATGCTTCTTCTTCAGGAAATACGACCATAACCAACTGCTATAACACAGGATCTGTCAGTGCTTCTTCATATGTCGGTGGAGTTGTGGGATATGCTTTAGGTGCAACCATAACCAACTGCTATAACACAGGATCTGTTAGTGGTTCTTCACGTGTTGGTGGAGTTGTGGGATATGCTTATGGAACCATAACCAACTGCTATAACGTAGGTGCTGTTAGTGGTTCTGGCGACTATGTTGGTGGAGTTGTGGGATATGCTTATGCTTCTTCTTCAGGAAATACAACCATAACCAACTGTTATAACACGAGCTCCGTTACAGGTTTTTCATATGTCGGTGGAGTTGTGGGAGGTGTTTATGCTTCATCCACGACAGGTTGCAACATTTCTAAATCTGCGAATTTTGGAGATATAACCGTTACTGGTAGTTCCGGTAACGTGGGTGGAATTGTTGGTTATGTTCGTGTGACCAATTCATCATACAGTTTTAAAATGACCAACTGCTATTCGGAAGGTAGCATAACTGTTAGCGGAACGAACGTGACGGTCGGCGGATTTGTGGGGAATTTATATGCCGATTATTCAACTTATTCAAATGTGAAGATAGAATTTTGTAGTGTTGATTTTGATATAGTTGTAAGTGGAGGCTCGATTGCTAGTCAGGGAGCATTTTACGGTGGGACGAATGGGCTAACGGTAGAAAACAGCTATTCATTGTTGACGAAAAGTGGAACTGTTAGTAAGGTCATAAGTAGTGTCAGCACGCAGATGGACAACAATTTTGGATATATGCTTAATTTTAAAGAAGGCAAGCCTATTCCACTTGGGATATTCCATATTTTAGATGTTGCGACAAGAACGGGGATCGTAAATAGAATTAATGCGTTGTAAATAACCAAGTTAAGAGTTTTTTAATATGAAGTTGTATGATTTTTTATCATTTGTAAATAACAAATTTTGCGCAATTTGCTTAATTAAATTTTGATTTGACCTTTTGGCAATATGACTAATAATTTAAAATTGCATTGCGACTGAAAATTAAAGATTACAAACAAAAAAGGCAGAGATAACTCTGCCTTGAATTTTCTAAGCTGGACACAATCTTTGACAATAACGCACCAACTGTTTCAAAGCGAGTTGGCTCCAACAAAGCTACCTTATGGCACACGTTCGGCTCCTCTTAATGATGCTCCCGTCAGGGCCTGACATGGTTCAAGGACGCTCGTTGCATAAGACCTTGCCTTCATCACCAATCATACTTTGCACGTTTTCGACACGCCAAAGCCTAGGAATGCGTTCGATCCTGCTGTAGCGGATTGCAGGTTGCAGGGCACCGCTAACTCCCCATCTAGTCCAGCTTTAAGTATTATACACAACTTTAAATCAAAAATCAAGAAAAATTGCTTTTTAATTTTGTTGAAATTAAGTATAATATAGTTGAAATTTTTTTACTAAGGAGATTATTAATGGCTGAAAAAACAAACGCAGAAAGGTTTATTGATGCTTTCAACAACATTGACTATTCACTTCGTGTGCGTTATGGTTTAAATCGTAGTATGGGCTTTTCTGACGTCGTTAGAAAATGTGTGAGTTTGAATTATGTCGTTAGAAAATATGAAGACGATCTTATTGATTATAGCAGGTTAAGAAATGCTATTGTCCATCAGGGAAACAAAGATTTTATCATTGCTGAGCCTCATTTAAGAGTTGTAGAGCACATAGAAAAAATAAACAAACTGATTAACACTCCACCTAAATGCATCGATATTTGTAGAAGGGATATAGTTTCAGTTGACGCATCGGCATCGATGGAAAAGGTGATAAAACTTATGGCTAGTTCAAAATATTCAAATTTGCCAGTTTACAAGGACAATAAAATTATTGGTATAGCAAATGGACAAAAAATTCTTGATGCACTTGGCTCTTATTTGCTTTCAGGTGGAAAAAGTAAAACATTTTTAGAAAATGTGCAAATTCAGGACATGCTTTCTAAAATTCAATCTATTTACTACAAAATAGCGTCAACGGATTTGACAATGGAAGAAGGGTTAAACGAATTTCATAAAAATCCAAAATTGTTGGCAATTTTGCTTACTAAATCTGGCGGGCAAGACGAACAACCTTTAGGTATTGTTACGGGTGCTGATGCTATTGAAATGAACAAAGTTATTGACACGTTTAATTAGTTGACAAAATTTTTTAGTTGTGTTAACATTTTCTTGTTAAGTAAGTCTTGACAATTAAAATTAAACAAAAGCTATGATGAAAGACACGGTTTCAAAAATTTTAGTTTTAGAGAGCTGTCGGTTGGTGCGAGACGGTAACGAGATTTTGAGATTATCACTTTCGGAGCTGTGCGACTGAAATTTTAGTAAGTTTGCGCCGTGGACCTCGCGTATAAGAGGTGGCATGGTGGTGGCCTGCCGTAAGTTTACAAGTGGTTTATAAAGCCTAGATGGCTCTTGTGGCTTAGTCTAGGCTTTTTTATTTTATTTTGGAGGATGAATATGAAAAAAGAACAAGCATTGCCAAACTTTGTTGAGTTAGAACACAACATCTTAAAGTTTTGGGAGGAAAATCATTGTTTTAATAAACTTGTTGAAAAAAACAAAGGCCATGAGCTTTTTAGATTTCTCGATGGCCCGGCAACTGCGAACAACAGACTGGGCGTGCATCATTTTTGGGGCAGGACTCTAAAAGATTTGACAATTCGATATAATGCATTAAAAGGCAAAGATTGCATGTACCAAAATGGATTCGATGGACAAGGGCTTTGGGTTGAAGTAGAAGTTGAAAAAGCCTTGGGCTTGAATGGAAAACCTGAAATTTTAAAATATGGAATTGATAAATTTACAAACAAATGCATGGAAAGAGTTCAATATTTTGCTGATCAAATAACTAAGCAAAGCATCAGAATGGGGCAGTGGATGGATTGGGACAACAGTTATTACACCAATTCTGACCACAACATTCTGTCAATTTGGCATTTCTTGAAAGAATGTGATAAGCATGGTTGGATAGTAAGAAAAAATCGACCAATGGCATGGTGCCCACGCTGTGGGACTGGCTTGTCCGAACATGAAATGTCCTCTGCATATCATGAAGTTGAGCATACCGCTTTGTTTATAAAATTGCCTGTAAAGAACAAAGATTTTAAAATCGTTGCTTGGACAACGACGCCTTGGACATTGACCGCGAATGTAGCTCTTGCTGTCAATCCAGAATTAGAGTATGCTCTTGTTGACTTTGAAGGTGAAAAGCTTTTGCTAGGCAAGGATAGACTTAGCATTTTGAAACAAGACGTAAAAATATTAAAGGAATTTAAAGGCAGTGAGCTCGTTGGACTTGAATATGAAACATGCTTTCCAGAGCTTGAAGAACAAAAATTTGTTCACAAAGTTGTTGCATGGGACATGGTTGACAATGTTGAAGGAACTTGCATAGTGCATATAGCACCTGGTTGTGGTGTTGAAGATTTTGAGCTAGGGCAGAGCCTTGGTTTGCCTGAAATCTGTCCTATAAATGAACAAGGAGTTATGCTTGACAATTGCGGTTTTCTTGCAGGAAAAAAAGCAAGCGAAGTGCCAGAACTGGTTGCAAACAGATTAAATAGTGACGGAAAATTGCTTTATGCCCATAAGTACAAACACAGTTATCCATATTGTTGGAGATGCAAAACTGACCTTGTTTATAAGCTCATAAGTGGTTGGTTTATTAAAATGGATGAAATCAGACCTATGGCGCTTAAAGCAATTGAAAGCGTTGAGTTTAAACCTGCTTATGCAAAAAAACGTATGGCTGATTGGCTAACAAACATGGGAGATTGGAACATTTCTCGAAGCCGATTTTATGGACTGCCATTGCCATTTTATGTTTGTCAAAAATGCGGGAAAGTTCACGTAATTGGAAGTTTAGAGGAATTAAAAGAAAAGGCAGTTGATCCTTCTCTTATAGACAAATTGCCAAACATTCACAGGCCTTGGATAGATGACATTAAAATAAAATGTGATTGTGGAGAAGAGCTTTCTAGAATTACTGATGTCGGCGATGTGTGGCTTGACGCGGGCATAACACCTTTTAGCACAAAAAAATATTTTACAGATAAAGAGTTTTTTGAGAAAAACTTTCCTTCGGAATATGTTTGTGAGATGATTGAACAAATAAAACTATGGTTTTATTCTTTGCTTATCATGAGCGTAGTTTTAAAAGGAGAAGCGCCATACCAAAAGATTGTCACTTATCAATATGTCAAAGACGAGCACGGTGGAGAATTTCACAAAAGTGGAGGAAATTCGCTGGAAGCTGACATAGTCGCAGACAAGGTTGGTGCTGACGTCATACGCTATTTGTTTTCTTCATCTTCACCAGCAAACGACATGAGATTTGGCTACTCGCTCGCTGATGAGGCGAGAAGAAAACTGTTGACGTTTTGGAGCGTTTACTCTTTCTTCAACACATATGCATGCATAGACAATCCAGATTTGAAAAATTACAACTTAAAAACTGAACGTTTGACAAATTCAGACAAGTGGATCTTGGAAAGCGTCAACAAATTTATCGAAAACAGTGATGCAAATTATTCAGATGACAAAAGTTACTACGTTGTTCACGATTTTGAAAAATTAGTAGATGACATTTCAAACTTTTATATTAGAAGCAACAGAAGAAGATTTTGGAAGTCTGATGATAGAGATGATCAAATGGTAGCATATTATTGCCTTTATTATGCTATAAAAAACATTGTGAGAGTCATGGCTCCAATCATTCCATTTTTAAGTGAACATATTTGGCAAAATTTGGTTCGAGAAATAGAAAAAGAAGCTCCAATCTGTGTTATGCTTAGTGGCTATCCAAAAGTTGAATCTATGAGATTTGAGGGCATCATAGAAAAAGTTGCACTTGCAAGAGATATAATTTCTTCAGCTTCAAGATTAAGAAACGAAAAACAAATAAAAGTAAAACAACCATTAAAAAAGATGTTCGTTGGTGGAGACGAAAAGGTTTCTGTTGTTCTTGATGAACTAGGTGATATAATAAAGGAAGAACTTAACATTAAAGAGTTCATTACCATTGATGATGACAGCATTTTTAACACAGAATTTTTGTCTGTAAACTTTAAAAATGCTGGTGCAGTGTTAAAAGGTGAAGTTCAAAAATTGAAAAACCTTCTTGCTTCAATTTCTGCTGACGAAATGGCAAGATGTGTTGATGAATTTAAAAAAGGACAAGTAAGCGTTGGCGAATTTAAAAATTTAGAAAGCAAGCTTTTCAATTTAGAGAAAAAACCAAGAAGTGAGTTTGTTATTTCTCACGAAAATAAGATCACAGTAGTGTTAGACATCACACTTGATAAAAAATTGATTGAGGAAGGATATTACAGAGAGTTTGTTCGTGGATTGCAAGTTTTAAGAAAAGAAGCCGACTTTAAAGTAGACGAAAGAATTTGTGCATATTTTCAACCTAAAGATGAAGAAATGAAAAATATGTTAAAAGACTATGAAGAAAAGATCAAGCAGGCAGTTTTAATTACCAAGATTTTACCAGAATTAAACAATGAAACAATTTCTAAAACTTTAGAAGTTGGAGACAGTAGTATTTTTGTAAAATTTAAAAATTAAGGGGCAATATGAAAACAGCTAAAGATTGGAAAGATTTTCAAGTTATTTCCACTAGCGACGGCGAAAAAATTGAAAAATGGGGAGATGTCGTTTTGATGAGGCCTGACCCTCAGGTCATTTGGCATGTCGATGAGCCGAAAATAAAATTGCATGCAAAATACGAACGATCTGAATCTGGCGGAGGGCATTGGCATAATTTTTTATCCTATCCAAGTCAATGGACAGTGCAATGGAAAAACTTAAAATTTGTTGTCAAACCTATGGGGTTTAAACATACAGGAATTTTTCCTGAGCAGGCAGTTAATTGGGAAAGAATGCAACAACTCATAAAAAATTCGAATAGGGAAGTAAAAGTTTTAAATCTTTTTGCTTACACGGGTGCCGCTTCAGTAGCGTGCGCCGTTCAAGGAGCAAAAGTTACGCATGTCGATGCAAGCAAGGGTATGGTTGAACGCGCAAAAGAAAATGCGAAGCTAAATGGCGTTTCTTCAATAAGATTTATAGTGGACGATTGTAAAAAATTTGTTGAGCGTGAACTCCGCCGAAACAATACTTATGATGCAATAATCATGGATCCACCGAGTTATGGACGAGGGCCAAGTGGAGAACTTTGGAAAATCGAAGACAGTTTGTTTGATTTTGTCAATTTAACTAAGAAGTTGCTCAGCGACAAGCCTTTGTTTGTTTTAATTAATTCTTACACAACGGGATTGCAAGCGGGCGTCATAAAAAACATTCTTTCTCTAATATTTGGAGCCGAAGGGGTCGAAGCAGATGAAATCGGCCTTCAAACAAATCAAGGCATTGTTTTGCCGTGTGGAAATTCTGGATTTAAAATTTGGGAGGAAAAATGCAAGTAGTTTATGAGGATAATCAAATAATTGTAGTCATAAAACCACATAATATGCCATCACAAGAGGACGCATCAAAGGACGAAGATCTTTTAAGTTTGGTTAAAGCCTATATTAAAGAAAAATACAACAAAGAGGGGAATGTTTTTGTTGGCCTTGTCCACAGGTTGGATCGTCCTACAGGTGGGCTTATGGTGTTCGCTAGAAATTCAAAATCGGCATCACGCCTGTCTAAACAAATTCAAAATGGTGAATTTAAAAAGGTTTATTATTGTGTCGTTGAGGGTAAAATTAAATTTAACAGCCAAAGGCTTGAAAATTTTTTAAAAAAAGATGAAAAGAGAAACATAGTTACTGTTGCACCTAGACTGGAAGAAGGAACAAAAAGAGCAGAACTCGTTTACAAATGTTTAGAGAAAAATGACAAACGAAGTTTGCTTGAAGTAGAAATATTGACAGGCAGATCTCATCAAATTCGTGTTCAACTAGCAAACATTGGATATCCTATTTTTGGAGATCAAAAATACAATAAAAATGCACAAAAAGCGAATTTGGCATTGTGGGCTGGTAGATTAGAATTTGTTCACCCAGTAAGCAAACAAAAGATGAAGTTTATTGCTGAGCCTGACGTAAGTGTTAAGCCTTGGAATGAATTTAATGTTTCAAAATTTTTCTTGAGGTGATTAATGAAAAGAAGTCAAATAGCCGAAAAATATAAATGGGATTTAAGTGACTACTGCAAAGATGATGATGAATTTTTTAATCGTCTTAAAAACTTGGAAGAAAAAAAAGACGAGTTTAAAAAATATGAAAACAATTTGTCAAATGACGAGATATTACTTGAAATGCTCAATTTTGACAGCGAAATCTCCAAAGAACTTGAAATTTTAGCTTGTTATGCTTACAGAAGAAAAGATGAAAATTTAGCTGACAAATTGGGGCAACAGATGAAAGATGCCTTTACGAAAGTTAGCACACAGTTTGCCGTCGCTACAGCCTTTGTTACACCCGAAATATCAAATTTTGATGAATCAAAATTAAAAAGACTTCAACAAAATCCACTTTTTTCAAATTATAGTCTATATTTTCATGAAATTTCAAGAGAAAAGAAACACATCTTGAAAAAAAATGAAGAGCAAATCATTTCTGGCATGGGTGAGTTTTTAGGAGGATTTTCTTCTAATTTTCACGCATTTTCTGATGCAGATTTAAAATTTGAAGACGTTAAGGACAGCAAGGGTAAATCGTATAAACTCGACCAAGCCAAGTTGAGCTTATATACGAGTTCTACCGACAGGGTTTTACGTGAAAATGCCATGAAAACCATAAATGCAACTTTTGGTAAATTTTCAAACATGATTTCACAAAACTATCTTTCTTCGGTTAAACAAAACTGTTATTTTTCTAAACTCAGAGGCTATAAATCAGCTTTAGCGCGTGAATTATATTCCGATGAAATTGACGAAAAAGTTTACAACAACCTTATTGCAAGCGTAAGAAAAAACATTGGACTTTTATATAGATTTTTTGAGGTTAAACGAAAAAAATTAAAATTAGAAAAATTTCATTTGTTTGATCAATTTGCACCTGTTGGCAAACCTTATGGCAAAAAATTTACTTATGAAGAGGCATTTGAACTGTTTAAACAATCGACCAAAGTTTTGGGCGATGACTATTCGAAAATTCTGGATAAATCATTTAAAGAAAGATGGATTGACGTTTTTCCGAGTGACGGAAAAGCTTCAGGAGCATATTCATCAGGTGCTTACCAGAAAAATCCAATTGTGCTTATGAATTTCGTTGGGGATTTTCGCTCGGTTGAAACTTTGGCGCATGAAATGGGACACAGCGTGCACACCTATTTTTCAGAGCACAGCCAGTGTTATGAAAAGTCAGATTACACCATTTTCGTTGCTGAGGTCGCAAGCACTGTTAATGAAATATTGTTAAATTTTCATATTTTAAAAAATTTGAAATCAAACGCACAAAAAGCTTGGCTATTAGACAATTTTTTAATGAACGTAAAGTCGACAATATTTAGGCAAACGATGTTTGCTGAATTTGAGCAGTTGGTTCACAATCAAATCGAAGCAGGAGTGGCACTGTCGAAGGACAGCCTTTGCGACAAGTATTTGGAGCTTAACAAATTTTATTTTGGAAAAAAAGTTAAGTTGATTAACGAAATCAAATATGAATGGATGCGCATACCTCATTTTTACTCTGCTTTTTATGTTTACAAATATGCAACTGGGCTTGTGAGTGCATTAAACATTGTAAGAAGAATATTGAATGGTGAAAAAGACGCGGTAAAAAAATATTTAAACTTTCTTTGTTCTGGTTGTACTAAACCACCTGTTGAACTTTTAAAAGATGCAGGGTGCGATTTGACCAATCTAAAAACATTTGATGATGTTTTTGACTATCTGCGAAAGGTGTTGGAGGAATATGAAAAAGTTTAAAACGACCCTAAAATTAGGGTCGTTTTTTCTCACAATTTTGCCCAATCAGTATCCCGCCTGCAAGAAGCAGCAGCCCAATAGGTATTGCCAAATTTAAGTAGCCACATCCGAAACTGTCATGGCAGCCTGGCATGCACGCCGGAGGCATAGGCGAATTGCAGGGAGGAGCTGGGCAACAAGTTGGCATGTCATAATAACAGCCACTTCGATAGCATCTTTCGTAATTCATTTTTGCCTCCATTATCATTCTATTTAATTTGCCAACATTTTGTGCTTGGTTTTGTAAAATTGGACTTCGCTGTCGTTTTTAAAAACGACTTTTGCGACTAAAAGTCGCAAAAAAAAGCGCTTGAAAGCGCTTTTGCGAAGTCCTAATTGTTTTGTCAAGGTTTTAAGAAAAATCTACTTTACAAAAAACTTTTCAATTAAAGCAATTAACCATGATTTCGGCAAGAGTTTTTGTAAAGCATACAAGATCTTTTGTTTGCCAATTATGACTTGAGGTTTAAGTTTTTTTCTTTCAACAAATTTAATTATTTTTTTTGCAGCAACACCAACTGGCATTCGTTTGTCTTCATGTTTGTCAATGTTTTCTGTAGAAACTTTAATGGAATTTTTGTATCTTTCATTTGTTGCAAAAATTTTAACTCTGTTTTTGGTGAAATTTGTTTTTACTTCACCTGGGCAAACACTAGCCACTTGAATTTTTGTGTTTTTTAATTCCATGCGAAGCCCATCAGTGATCATGTTTACTGCAGACTTGCTTGCACAATAATAAGCCCTAAATGGCAAGGGGAAAAGCGCGCAAGTTGAACTAATATTAATTATTTTTCCCGTTTTACTCATTAATGGCAAAGCATGTTTTGTGACATTGATGAGCCCAAAAAAATTCACATCAAAAAGTTTTCGAATTTCACTTTCATCTGCAAGCTCCACGGCTCCAGAAAGACCAAAACCTGCACAATTTATCAAAATGTCTATCTCTTTGTCTTTTAGCTTTTCAAATTCAAGTTTCAGTGAGTTGTTGTCAGTAATGTCACATCCAGAGGTTCTTGACAAGTCAATGACTTCATCGCCATTTTTTTCAAACAAATTTTTTAATGCAAGCCCAATTCCGCTTGATGCACCTGTTATTACAATTCTTCTTTTCATATTAACGCCTTTTTCAAAGTATACTAAATTTTAGAAAGATTTAAAAGTAAACTTGCAATTATTTTAAAAATCCTTTCTTTTGTGTTACAATAATAATGTAAGTTTACTTAAAATTTAAATTTTCTGTCAAAACTTACAAAAGGAGGGCTTTTTGGCACTGACTAGAAAGGGGCTTTTTAAAACAAGCGCTTTTTTGTCGATTATTTTGTCGGCAATTCTTTTTATAGTCAGCGTTGTAGAACTTCTTAAAAAAGGATATTTTGGAAGCACACAGACAGGCAGTGGAATGGTTGTAGGTGTAGGAGAAAACAAGATAATTGGTTATGCTTGCTTGGCTTTTGGTTGTTCGTCTTTTCTAGGTGGTGTTTTGTTGTTTATTTCACTGCTATTTTATAATTCTAAGGCTTTTAAAGGGTTGTTAATAATCTCAAGTGTTTTCACTATTATTGGTGGGGCAGTGTTAAACTTAAATGCCTTAATGCTTTATCTTGCAATAGCATCAAACGATGAGAAAAGCATTGTCTTTAAAAGGGCAAAAAATAATGTAGAAACAAAAAAACAATCCGCTGTCAGCGGAGAAAAACTAAGAGAGCAAATAGTGTTGTTGCGCAAATTAAGAGATGAAGGTGAGATAACCGACGAAGAATTTAGGTATATGTTGTCAGAGCTAATAAATCGCAAAGTTTAATTTTGTTGTGTTTTTTTTCTTTTTTTCTTAAAAAAGTCTTGTAAAAGTTTTTGAGCTTCAATTTTTCCATCACATCTTTTTATGTTTACATGATGATTTAATCTGTTTGATGAAAGTATTTTTTCAAGCAAATTGTCAGAAGAAGTTTTTTCTTCCGTGGCAAAATACAGTGTGCTTATTCTTGCATTTGCAATAGCGCCCGCACACATTGGGCAAGGCTCTAACGTTACATAAATTTCGCAACCGTCCAATCTCCAAGATTTAAGCTTTTTGCAGGCTTTTTCAATAGCAACAATTTCTGCGTGTTTTGTTGCTATTTGCTTTTTTTCTCGCTTATTAAATCCTCTTGAAATAATCTTGCCATCTTTCACGACAACCGCGCCGACGGGTATTTCACCACGCTTGTATGCGCGCACAGCTAATTTTAAAGCTTCTGTTTCAAACTCATTCATATCGAGATTTTAATAAAAAGCGTTTGGAATGTCAAGCAAAAAAGAGTATACTTTTCTTATGAAAAACAAAGAAACTGAAAAAGCTCCTTTTGTCAAGAAAAATTATTACACTATCGCCGACGCAGGTTGGGGATATTTTTGTGCGATTGTAGCGCCATATGCTGTTATGGCAGTTGTAATCATTATAATGGGATTGTTGAGTTCACAAACAAGTCAAAACATGGAAGAAATGACAAGTGGTTTAGCTTTTACCATAATAAGTAGCCTTTTTGCGCCTATTGGTTACAGCATTTTGTTTTTTGCATTCAACAAAAAAAGCAAGACGTCTTTTAAGGCTGTTAATTTGCGTTTTAACATAAAAATGTGGGATTTTGTCATGTGTTTTGTTGTGGCGATAATCTGTTTGTTTGGTTTGCAATATTTTATAGGTGGGTTCAATTTGCTTTTACAAAAGGGAGGTTACGAACTAACAGAAATATCACTTCCACTAGATAATATAGGATATTTGATTTTGGCCATATTTCTTATGGCGGTGTTGCCTGCTGTCTTTGAAGAACTTATTTTCCGCGGTATAATATTAAATGGTTTAAAAGGCAAAATGGGAGATGTGTACGCTATTTTACTTTCTGCAGGAATGTTTGCATTCGCGCATGGCTCCATCGAGCAATTTGTTTATCAATTTGCGTTGGGAGTTGTGATTGCATGGATGGTAGTTCGAACAGGGTCATTGCTTAGCGGAATTATAGTACATTTTTTAAATAATGCTATGGTGTTGATTTTTGCGTACTTAAGTCAACAAAACGCTTCAGTAGAATTGTCATATAATGTTTGGCAGTGGGTTTTAAGTGTTGTTTTAGTTTTAATTGCTTGTGTTTTGATTTATTTAATAGAAAAATTTTATTTTAAGCATAAAAACAGAGATTTGATTGTAAATCAGGATGAAAAAATTAGTGAAAATGAAAAATTAGCTATTAGAAACCAGCCGTACCCACTTATTTTATGGTTTGGTATTGGCGTAGCTGTAGCCTTATTTTTAATAAACACTCTTAGTGGTTTTGGAGTTTTTAATCTTACAGCATGATTTTTTGCAGAAGGGAATATAATAATTACAATGAGAGAAAAATCAAGAAATTTTAATTTTGCAATATTGACATATTTTATTATAGTTGTGTTGTTCGTGGCATTAAGAATGCTTTCTGCATTTGGTTTTTTAGATGCGCTTGGTGATTATTCAGGGTTGGTGTTTAGTTTGGCTGTTCAAGTAGTGTTGTTGCTTGGAGGTAGCCTATTCTTGTTTTCAAGATTTAAAAAGGACAAAGTTGTAAACACGTTAAATTATTTTGGTTGTAAAAAAATATCAAAAAACGTTGTTTGGTTGACTGTTGGGCTAGGCGTAGTAGTTTTTATACTAAATGTCTTTGTGTCTTCAACCTTTAATTCTTTGATTGATTTTTTTGGTTATGAGCACACGTTAACTCCGTTACCAACAAGTTATGGCTTTGACTCGCTGTTTGTAAATTTGGTTTTTTCTGCGTTGTTGCCAGGAATTTGCGAAGAACTAGTCCACAGAGGGATGTTGTTAAAATCCTTGAAGCCTCTTGGAATGTGGAAGGCAATTTTGCTGTCAGGTTTTCTTTTTGGTCTTTTGCATATGAACATTGAACAGTTTTTTTATGCAACAGTAATAGGAATATTTTTAGGTTTTTTAACAGTGATGACGGGATCCATTTTCCCTGCGATGATAGTTCATTTTATGAACAATGCTTTGAGTGTTTATGTTACTTTCTCTAGGGTAAACAATTTGCCTATTGGAAATTTGTATGAAGGATTTTTTACTCTTGTTTCATCAAACTTTTTCTTAGGCGCTTTGCTTTGCTTAATGGTGATGGTTGTGTTAAGTTATTTGTTATATATGCTTTGTCACAAGATTTTTCGCGCACAACTTAAAAACAATCTTGAGCAAGCTGCCCAGGAGGTTCAAAAAAATTTGACAAAGCAAGCTTTTTTCTTGGATTTGCAAAGTATAAAAAACGGTGAAACAAATTCAACCTTACCTGATCCAAGGTTGGAAATAATCAAACAGTTGTTTGCTTTACAGCCCTCTGTTCAAGAGAAATTCATTCCAAAAAAATCGAGTTGTTTTCTTTTGTGGGTCACTTTTGTGCTCATGAGTGTCATAACAATTTTTACTTTTGTATGGGGTGTTTTATGATTAAAATAAAGCTTATTTGTGTTGGAAAGTTAAAAGAAGAATTTTGGGCAAATGCTCAAAATGAATACATAAAAAGACTACAAAAATTTTGTAAATTTGAAATCGTTGAATTGCCAGAAAAAAATCAAACTTCATCAATTGCCCAAACATTGCAAAAGGAAGGCGAGCTTATTTTGGAAAAAATGGAGGGCAAAAGCATATTGTTTGATGTTAATGCAAAACTTTTCACAAGTCAAAATTTAGCAGATCTTATTGAAAAGACTTCTCAAACTACGAGTGTAATTTCGTTCATTATAGGCGGAAGTTATGGTGTAAGTGAAAGCGTCAAAGCTCATTCAAACGAAATGTTGTCATTTGGTAAAATAACTCTGCCTCATAATCTAGCACGTATCGTTGCGATAGAGCAGATTTACAGAGCTTTTAATATTTTGACTGGAACTAATTATCATAAATAATTTGCAAACTTTTTTATAAATATTTGTAAATCTCGTCTCGATGGGCGAAGGCATATTCTACAGCCTCTTGATGAGCCTCATCCACACGTTTTGTGCCATGAGTTTTACTTAGTAAAAAATGTATGCAAGTGTGCCCATTCATGCCTGTGTTTTCTATATAACGTTGTCCATGAGGATAGCCATTTATGCTTCCAGCAACAAAATTGTTTTCAGTTATTTCCACCCAAACAGGACGCCTTGCCCAGCTCCATTCATAATTGTAAATGCTGTGAAAAATTTCTGTGTTTTCTCTGTCTATTGGTTCAACGTCTGCATGATTGTGCCCACCATTGCGATAAACATAATATGTTTTTCCGCTTTTTATGTCTATTACCCTAGTTTTTTTATAAGTCGGGAATGTGGCATTTACTGTGTCGAACCAATTTAAGTTGGAAACAGTTATTTTAGGCTCAGGATTGATGATTTCTTCTTCATCTTCATAGTAGTTGTTAATATTAAACATGTCTTTGTCATTTATGTTTGCTTGACTTTGAAATGCTGGGTATGGAAAAACAGAGCAGAATATTCCGCATATGATTAGAGTTAACAGAAAATAAATCGAAAATAGTTTTTGCATAAACATATAATGCGTAATTTTTAAAAAAATAAATAAATATATTTATTTTGATGAAAAAGACATTTTCAAGCATAATGATCATCATTGGCACAGTCATTGGTTCGGGATTTGCAAGTGGCAAAGAAGTAGCTGTGTTTTTTTCACGTTTTGGAAAAGTTTCCTATTTTTTTATTTCGTTGTCATTTTTTTTGTTTTATGGATTGATTTATTTTTTTCTTTCACGTGGCAACAAATCATTAAACAAACTTGCCGAGTCAAAAACATTTTCATTACTTTGCTTGTTTGTAAGTTTAATTTTTAGTTCTTCGATGTTTGCAGGGACGTTAAATGTGTTGCCACCGTCAAATATAATAAAGATGTTGTTGATGACGACAATTCTTTTAGTTTGCGTAATAGTTGCGAGCAAAGGCATCAAAAGTCTTGGCTATATTAATGGAGCGTTGATTCCGACTACAATATTTTGCATGGCTTTTGTTTTGCTGTCAAATTTAAAGCATCTTTCTTTTCCAAATTTCAATCAAAACGCCTATGCTGGCTTACTTTTTGCAATTCTTTATGCGGTTTTAAATTTTTCAATCTCTGGAGTTGTGATTTCAAGCATGGGCGAGCAATTAACAAAAAAGCAGAAAGCTGTTGTCAGTTTTGTTTCAAGCTTTCTGCTTTCAAGTTTTTTAATGCTAACAAACTTTGTGCTATTATCAAATCCCGAAGCAATCGGGCAAGATATGCCACTAGTTTATATTTCTAGTGGAGTAGCAAATTTGTTTATTTCTTTTGTAATTTTTTCTGGTTGCATAACAACACTTTTTTCTTTGGTATGGACGAGTCGACTTGCTTTGAAAAGATTTGGTGTGAGTTTAAAATGGTCGATCGTCATTTCAATCTTTTTGCCTCTTTCATTGTCGATGCTGGGATTTGGATCAATAGTAAGTTATCTTTATCCGTTAGCAAGCATTGTGGGGATTGGAATTTTGCTTCTTATATTCACTTTTCCTGTTCAGAACCATTAGCGATTGTGCCATTTTTCTATTGAGCTGACTACTAAATACATTATGGCAGCAAGCAAACATAAAACGACAGTGCTCATCATGACAAGATCAATTCTAAATATTTGGCTTCCGTAAACAATCAAATATCCAAGTCCTGCGCTTGATGAAATATATTCTCCCATAACAGTTCCTACCCATGCCAATCCGACATTTATTTTTAATACTGAAATGAAATCATTCATTGCGTTTGGTAAAATTAGTTTCCAAAATATTTGTAGCTTGTTTGCTTTCATTGATTTCATTAGTAGTATTTTGTCATTATCGCAAGACATAAATGCGTTCAACATAGAAATTGTGGTCATAACAATGCAAATAAGCACGCACATTATGATAATAGCGCTCATGCCTGATCCAACCCATAAGATTATAATTGGCCCAAGAGCTATCTTTGGCAGTGAATTTAGCACCACAATGTATGGTTCTAAAATCCGTCGAAGTTTTTCGCTCCACCACAAAATTATTGCTAGTAAGGTTCCACCAAGAGTCGCAATGGCAAAGCCCAGAATAGTTTCGAGTAAAGTAATTCCAATATGCCCCCAAATCGAACCATCGCTTATCATTGATGAGAGCATATTAAAAATTCTAGATGGGCTACTCACAAAAAATGGGTCTATTACACCTGTTTGTGCGAGTAGTTCCCACAATCCAACAAATGCTACAAGAATCAAAAATTGAAAACTTAGGACAAAAATTTTATCATTTCTTTTCTTGCGTAAATATCTTTCGTGCGCCTTTGAATAAGGTGCGCATTTCGGTAGTTTAATTTTTTTCGTTTTCATTTGTAAGCTTTTTCCACACAAAGTCGAAAAGTGCACCAAAGCGAGGGTCTTCACGTCTTAATAGTGGGGTTTCTCCATTGAGTTTTAAAATTTCAATATGCTTTACAGTGGCAGGTCGTGATGAAAGAATAACAAGTTTATCTGACATAGACAGTGCCTCTGATATGTCATGCGTAACAAGTATGGCAGTCTTTTTCTCGCTTTTTATTATATGATGAACGTCATCACACACGGCGACTCTTGTTTGAAAATCGAGCGCCGAAAAAGGTTCATCAAGAAGTAACAACATCGGTTGTAAAACGAGAGTGCGTATTAATGCCACTCGTTGACGCATGCCACCACTTAATTCGCGTGGTTTGCGATTTTGAAATTCGTAGAGGTCATATTTTTTAAGAAGTTGTTTTGCAAACTCTAACTTTTCTTCTTTGTCGGCAGGTTTTTGTAATTCAATTCCAAGAGTGATGTTTTTCCAAATTGTTCGCCACTCAAAGAGATGGTCGCGTTGAAACATATATCCAATTTTTTCGTGATTGTTTTTGCCAACCTTTTCACCACCTAGTGTAATATTCCCTGAACTTGCTGGCAACAATCCCGCAATAAGTGACAAAATTGTCGTCTTTCCGCAACCACTTGGACCGACAATCGAGGCAAACTCAAGTTCATCGACAGAAAAAGTAAGATCACGCAGTGCGCATATTTCTTCATTCTTTGTTTGATAGAAAAATTTTACTTTATTGATGTCTAACAGCTTTTTCATTTTTACCTCTACATAATCATTCTACTCTCACGTTTGAAAATTGTGAATAATTTGTGGCACATGTTCTTGAATAGTGCAATTTAGAAGCATAAAATTTTCACATAGCAACGGGGAGGTTAAATTGGAGGTCAACGAAGAAAGCTTGCGTCAGGCACTTATGAAAAAAGCTGTTGGATATGATGCGGATGAGCAAATCTGTGAGTTTTGCGTGGACGAAAATGGGCAAGAAGTACTTTGCAAAAAAAAGGTGACAAAAAAACATTTTGCTCCTGATTTGTCAGCAATAAAACTTGTGTTAGAAAAATATCGCTCAGAACTTGAACAAACTTATTCAAAAATGACAGACGAAGAGCTTTTAGCTGAAAAAAATCGCCTATTGCAACTTTTAGAGGAGGAAAACGAAAATGCAGATTGAAAAATGCAAACATCCAACAAAATGTGATTTTGTCGGATGTTCAAACATTGCAGACTATCAACTTTCAACAAAGGGATTGCTTAAACGAGAACTAGCTTTTTGTGAAAAATGCCTGAAGGAAATGTATGTCGAAATTGGCAAATTGCAAATTCCAAAGGCAGTAGAATCGCCATTTAAATTAAAAAAAAGGTTAAATAAGGAGGGAAGATGAAGAAAACAAGCAAAGACCAAGAAGCTTTGGTAAAAAACGTCATAGATGATTTTAATGCTCGTTCTGAGGCGAGACGACCGTTTGAAACGCAGTGGCAGATGAACATGAATTTTTATATGGGAAATCAATATTGTAATGTTGGTTATGGTGGAAAATTAGAAGATCAAGACAAGCAGTATTATTGGGAGGAAAGGCAGATATTCAATCATATAGCACCTCTTGTTGAAGTTAGGCTTGCAAAACTTGCCCAAATTAAACCCAAAGCCACAGTTTTGCCTTCTTCAAATGACGAAAGAGATGTCTACTCAGCAAAAGTTTCAAAAAAAATCTTAGACTCTATTTCAGCAAAATTTAATTTGTCACAAAAAATAACTGAAGCTATGCAATGGAGTGAAATTTGTGGAACAGCATTTTATAAGGTGTCGTGGAATTCATCGGCAGGTCAAGTTGTCGCTATGGAAAACGACGAACCTATTAGAAGCGGTGAAGTTGAAATAAGCGTTTGCTCGCCATTTGAAATATATCCAGACAGTTTTACTTGCAGTGATATTGACAAGTGCCAAAGCATCATTCATGCTAGGGCTATGAGCATTCAGCAAATAAAAAGCATATATGGGCTTGAAGTTGAAGGAAATGATATAAACGTTTTCTCATTAAATGCCACAAGTGTTGGTTTTGGGGGATTAGGTTATTCAAGTTCTGCACCAAAAATATGCCAAGGAATAAAAACTAACAGCGCTCTTGTAATTGAAAGATATGAAAAGCCAACAAAAGAATTAAAAAATGGGAGATTGACAATTGTGGTGGGCGACAAGTTGTTTTATGATGGAGATTTGCCATACGCTGTTGGCAAGGACGGAATTAGAGATTTTCCTTTCATAAGGCAAAACAGCATATCACAAATTGGAAGCTTTTGGGGATTGTCGATAATAGATAGATTAATACCTTTACAACGTGCATACAACAATGTGAAAAATAGAAAATTAGAATTTTTAAACAGGCTTACAATGGGGGTGTTGGCTGTCGAAGACGGCTCGATTGACGTTGAAAATCTTGAAGATGATGGTTTGTGCCCAGGCAGAATTCTTGTTTACAGGCAAGGGGCAAACATGCCAAAATTTTTGGAAGGAGAAAACCTTTCGTCGAGTTTTGAAAAAGAAGAAAGCGTTTTGCTTGATGAATTTGAAACTGTCAGCGGAGTAACGGAAGTTTATGATGCTGATGCTATATCTTCAAACATCTCAGGTGTTACATTAGAACTCATGCTTGAACAAGATGAACTACGCCTTAAAGCCAGCACTGACGAAATAAAACATTGCGTTAAGTTAATTAGTCAATTTATTCTTAGATTGTACAAGCAATTTGCGCTTATTCCACGACTAGCTAAAATTGTTGGAGATCATGGTGAAGTTGAAATGTTTTATTTTAATTCAAGCGATATTTCAAGCGATGACATAGAACTAGAAACAGAAAATGAGCTAGGAGACAGTTTGACAAGTCGCAGACAAATGGTGTTTGACCTTTTAAACGCAGGGTTGTTGCAAGATGAGGATGGGACTCTTAGCACACGTATGAAAGTAAAAGTTTTAGAATTACTTGGCCTTGGTATATGGGAAAACGCTCAAGATCAAAATGAATTGCATTTGAAAAAAGCAGACAATGAAAACCTTGCAATATTTAATGGAAAAGAAGCAAGAGCCTTAGAAATAGATCAACATCAATTACATATAGACAGGCATATTGCTTTTATGTTAAGCGGTGATTATGAAGAAAAAAGTTTGGTAGACAGCTCACTTGAAAACAGGTTTTTAACTCACATTCGAGAGCATAAAAAATTTTTAAAGGAGGAAAAACATGGAGAATAAGTCAATCGGGGAACAACCTATTAAGGAGCAGGCAAATGCCCCTGTGGAGGCGAACGAAGTAAGTGCTGTTAGCGAAGAAGGCTCCCCAAAACAAGGTGAATTTGGAAAATTTAAGTCTGCTGAGGCATTGCTAGCTGCCTACAACTCACTTGAAGCTGAATTCACTAGAAAAAGTCAACGTCTTAGCGAAATTGAGAAAGAGAAAGCGCAGTCAACAAATCAAAACGATCCTAAAATGATTGAAAACGAATTGAATGTGTTTCTTTCAAAAAATAGTGAGGCTATGCCTTATGCTGATGAGCTAAAAGAGATGGCTTTGAAGCAGAATGGTAAACCTGAGTTTGAACAGCTCTATCAAAGTTTAGCACTCACTAAACTTGCAAGTGGCTATTCAAAACAGGACAACCCTATTATAAAAAAATATGTTTTTCAAGATGAAGAACTTAAAAAAATGGTGGTTGAAAATTACATGAAACAGCTGTCAAATCAAAAAACACCAATTGTCATCAACAGCGAAATGGGGGAAAAGGTGGCTGGACAAAAACCAGCCACACCGAATTCGCTGTCAGAAGCAAAAGGCTTGGTGGAAAAATTGTTCAGCTAATTTTTAGGAGGAATTTATGGTAAATTTAGAAAATGCTGACAACGCCTTAAAAACCGTTTATCTTGGTGTTGTTGCAAATCAACTTAACGTTGCCTCAAATCCTCTTTTGACGAAGATCAAACGTTCATCAAAAGATGTTTGGGGAAAAGAAGTAAGAAAAATGGCTCCCGTTGGATTAAATGGTGGCGTTGGAGCAGGCACAGAAAGTGGGCAATTGCCAGGTGCAAATGGAAACAAATATGTGCAATTTGTAGCAGATTTAAAAAATCTTTATGGAAAAATTGAAATTTCTGACAAAGCTATCAGATCTTCTGCAAGCAATGTAGGCGCATTTGTAAACCTTTTGCAAGACGAGATGGAAGGACTTGTTAAAGCGAGCACTTTTAACCTCGGAAGAATGTTGTATGGTGACGGCTCAGGAAAGCTTGCCACATGCACAGGTTATTCTGATGGATTTATTACTTGCGACAAAGTAAACAATCTTGTTGAAGGAATGACTATTGATATTTATGGTCCATCGCTTCCAGTCATAAACAAAGCTAGAGTTTCTTATGTAGATAGACCTAACAAAAGATTTATGATAGAAAACACAATTAGTTCTGTGCCAAGTGGAAGTATTGTTTACGTTCAAAATTCAAGAAATTGTGAAATCACAGGTCTTGGTGCGATTTTTTCAGATTCAGAATATTTGTATGGTTTAAAAAGAGCTGATCACAAATGGCTTAGCCCTTACTATTCATCAACCGAAACTGAAATATCGGATGTGTTAATACAATCAGCTATCGATTTTCTTGATGAAAACGCTGATTCAAAAATTAATTTTATTTCTTGCTCTGCAAATGTGCGTAGAGCGTACCAATCTTACCTTGCAGCATATCGTTCAAACGTTGATGTTATGACACTTGAGGGTGGATTTAAAGCTATATCCTACAATGGAATCCCTCTTGTTACTGACAGATTTGTAGATAGTGACACTATGTATTTGCTTAACACAGATGATTTTGTTTTACATGAACTTTGCGACTGGAAATGGTTGGAAGGAGAAAGCGGACATGTTTTAAAACAAAGTCCAAATTTTGCAGTGTATACAGCTACACTTGTTAAATATGCCGAGCTAATTTGCGACAAACCAAATGGCCAAGCAAAAATTAGTGGAATAAAAGGAACAGTAACAAATCCATTCCACATTACTGTTGAATGCACAAACACTCAAACTACTACTGGTAGCACATCAGGAGAAGGTGCAGGTGCTTAAATTAGTTTGATTTGATGGGGCAATTAGTTTGCCCCATTCAAATTTTTAGGAGAACAAAATGAAAAACCAAATTTTGCTTGAAAACGATCCTTTTTATATTTCTGATAGAATAAAAGAAGTCGACAAAAATTATTTTTTTATTTTTAACATTAAAGAAAACAGAATAGAACTTCATCGTGCAAACCAAAAAGGTTCGACGTTGTCGCTAATTATGCCATATCAATGTCTTGATGAAAGAGCAATTTTTCTTGCTAGAAAAACAAGGATTGAAAATTTAGATAAATTGGTTAGCGAAATTGACAAAGAAAACGAAATTCGCGAAAAGAAATTACAAAAGCAAGCTTTCGAGCAAATAAAAGAGGTGATATATGACAATTAATAATGTGATTAAACTAAGCTGTGATTTTGTCAATCTTCCTGAATTAAAAGAATTTGTTGGAGTGGAAGGAGCTGACGAAGCTAATCAAGAAAAACTCAACAAGCTTTTAAAGTGCTTAAACCTTGCTTATGAAGAAATTTGTAGCGAATTTTTGCCTATTTTACACAAGGAAGCAATAGTTTCAAACAATGGAGAGTTTTATTTTTCAAATCTTACAAAGCCAATTTGTGCAGTAATTTCTTTAAAGACTGTCACGGGGCAACCTTTGAAATACAGCCTTTCATCTGACCATATTTCTTTTGAAGGGGATAGCGCAATTTTAGTGTATGCTGTCGTTCCAGATCAATTAAATTTTTCTGATGAAATTGAAACTATTATTCCAGAGCGAGTGTTAGCATATGGAACGGCACGTGAATATTTTCTCATGCAATCGCTATCTGACGAAGCTACTATTTTTGAAACAAGATTTAAAGACAGTTTAGAAAACGTCGTAAGGAAAAAGTCTACTTTGAAAATGCCTGTTAAAAGTTGGCAGATTTAAAGGAGGCGTTATGTTTAACAAAAAAAACCTTAAAACAAAACAAAGTAAAAATCTAAAAATAAGGTTAAATGATTTTTCAAAATGGGAAAATCGTGGTGATAGCGTTCGTGAAATTTCAAGCACACAAGAATGCTTCAACTTTATTGTTTCGCGTGGTGAGCTTGAAGCAGGATATGGCTTTAAACAATTGTCCTTGCCAAATTCACAAACAGATTTGACTGATTATGATGTCAATGTAACTGCAACTGAGTTACTGGGCATATGGATGGCACCAATGTATGAACTTCAAAGTGCCATTGATAAATATTATATATTTTATCTTAATCAAAATAAACAGGTATATTATTTTAACATTTTTGCAGACCCAAAATTAATGATTCCTCAATCATCTATGATTTTTGATGAAATTCCATATGCTGCGCAATTTAGAATAAATGGCTATGACACGATGTTGTTTTCTTCGCCAAGTGATCAAACAATTGGTTTAAGCTTTGCTGGTGTGATAACATATGACAACATTCCAAAATTTTTGTCTGGTTGTTGGCATGGGACATATTTTTTTCTTGTTACAACAGGAGATAGGAATCAACTTGTTTATTCAACGGAAACTATTGCGAATTGGAACGATAACAACAAATTTGACGTCGATTTGCCAGATATACGCGGAGGATTGAAATTTGTTATATCTTTTCATGATGATCTGTACATATTCAGAGATTATGGCATAATTAAGCTTTCATTGTATGGAGATGCCGAAAAAAAATTCGATATACAAAACATTTATTACTCATCATCTTACATTTATCCATCATCGATTGCAAAAAATGGTGATTTCATAATATTTGCTACGCAAGATGGCATTTACACTTTTGATGGAGCCAATGTAAACAAAATCGAATTGCCTTTTGAAGACAAATTTATACAAACACGCAATTCATCTATTGCAGTAGCATCTTTTCAAAATAAATATTTTCTCGCTTGCAAAATAGATTTTGACGATGCAGAGCAAGTAGGAGTTGAAAGTGGAAATTTTGAAAATAACGTAGTAATAGTTTATGATATACAAACAAAAGAAAAAAGCATTATAAGAGGGATCGATGTTAGGCAATTTTGCGTTGTAAACACACCTCAATTTCAGAAATTATGTGCAATATTTCGTGGGGACAAAAAAGCTGTGATAGGTGAGCTTACAAATGACGGCGCATTTTTTGGAACTCAATTAAAAAAGATATGGCATTCTCCGTGGACCGATTTTGGCTATGCTGACAGTTTAAAAAAGATTAAGTCTGTTACGTTTAAACCACATACGGATTGTAAAATTATTATTGAAACAGAAGACGGTGAAAACATCACCATAACTAGCAAAGATGTTGAAACCAGTCAAAGAATATTGGTAGGACTTGTAAGCAAAAGTTTTAAAATTTCATTTATATCGCAAAGCAACAAAACAATTTCATGCCCAGAATTTGATGTGATGGTTGTTGAATGAAAAAATTTGACCCAAAATATTATCTCTTTTTAAACAAATTACAAGCTAAAGGAGAAAAATTAATTATGGACAATTATATTTCTAATTTAAAAAATGATGACAAAAAATCCGAACTTGTTGAATTTGCTAGTGAAAAAAACATAAAAGCTTACAACAAGCAAAAGCAAGTTTATGAAAAAACACTTGCTTTTTTAAAACAATTTGATCGTGAAGTTGCTCTCAGTTTTCTGGCTACAAATATGCAGTTAAGGGGCGAACTTGGCATATTTTATGAAAAATTATTGGAAGAGCTTAGTTAATGCAACTTTGGCAAGAGATAGTTAGCGTCATAATCAGCAACGGCATATTTGCTGTGCTATTTGTGATTTTATTTTGCTATCAGCTAAAAGATAGCAAAAATAGAGAAGAGAGATATCAAAAAACGATTGAAGATTTGACTGAACATCTTGGAGTTATTGATGAAATAAAACAAGACGTTGAATATTTAAAAGAAAACATACGTCCTAAAAGGAGAGCAAAAGATGAAACTAAAAAACCTGATGAAGTCATATAGTTTTTGGACTGCACTTGCTGGTGCTCTTGTCATATTAGTAAATTCACTAGGTGCTGTTTTTGGTTTTCAAATTGAAGAAAAACTCATAAGTGACATTGTCATGGCTGTGGCTGGAGTGCTAGTGGCGTTTGGAATAGTTACTCTTCCAGCAAGCACGAAGGACAAAACCACCGAAAGTGATGACTCGCAACAGAGCAGTGTGGAAGAAAAAAATCAACAAAATGAGGACAACGATTAGTGTTAATTACTAAAAAAAGAAGGCTAGAAAAAGCCTTCTTTTTTGTTTGACAAGATTTTTTAATTTATGTTAAAATTAAATAGTAAGTATGGTGAAAAACAACAAATTAAAACGAGGTGCTTATGAATGCCGAGGAAGAAATTAAAGAAGTGATTGATATGGTCAACTCAGAAACTGAAACAATCGTTTCACGAGATGGTAGCCTGTCAGGTCAAATTTCATCAAAAACTTTTGAGGACATCAAATGTTTTTCTCTGCCAAATGACCGAAATGTTTCAACTGCGACATTTAAAAATGGTGAAGAAAGAAAATTTTCTTTTTCATTAACTGAGGGCATAAAACCAGTTGAAGAGGCGACGAGTCAATCGATCAAAACAAAAGAAAAGATAAAGGATTTTGCATTAACTCAACTTGAAGTTTTAAAAAAAGAAAAAAAATTAAACGACAAAGTGAAGTATGACGAGGAGCTTGGCTGTTTTAAATTAAAAAACGATTCTGGCAATGAAATATATTTTTCTCTTAACGGCAAAGAAATTGAAAGTTTAAAACATTACACTTTGTCGCTTTGTTTACTGATTTCACAAACTCCAACGATATTAAGTTCTTCTTTGCCTGCGAAAAGTTTTAATGGCAACATTGAAAGTTCGTTGCGAGCATATGAGTCTTTTGTGTTGTTTGCAGAACAAAATGAAGCAACGTTTATCACTGCGGAAACATTTTTAAGCGAAATTGAAAAACACATGAGCACAGTTAAAACCAATATTCAAACTCAAGAAACAAATTTGTTAAAATAAAAAAATGTAAAACAAACGCGACAGGCTTAATTTGTGTTATATGAAGTTAAAAAAAAAGATAATGCTTTTGATTAATAGGCATTATCTTTTTTTAATAAATTTAAAAAGTGAAAAATTTTTAGTCTTATGTTTATTTTATTAAGCTCTGATTTTGTCAAGCTGTTTTGCAAATCTTGATTTTCTTCTTGCTGCACAGTTTGAATGAAGAACGCCATCAGCAACGGCACGATCTAAAACAGAAGTAACGTCAATATATGCTTTTTCAGCATCTGCGACAACTCCGCTGGCGACAGCAGATTGAAATTTCTTTGAATAAGTTGCAATTTTTGACTTAATTGATTTGTTTTGTTCGTGTTTTTTTTCAATAACCAAAATTCTTTTTTTAGCAGATTTTATGTTAGCCATTTTTTTCTCCTTGCATTAAAGTCTACGAAGATTGTATCACAACAAGCAAAAAAAAGCAAGTAAAATTAATAAAATTTTTTAAATTGGAAAAAAATAGCAATATGATAGATTTTATAGATGAATGTGGGCTTGATTTAGAAGCTATTGGCTACCAAAAATGCAAAGATGGACGTTTTTCTTTAACGTCTGGCAAGCTGGAAGTGGACAGCCAAGAAAAAGCAAATAAAACTGGTTTTGACAGAGGCAGTTATTACATTTACAACTGCCCGCTTCTTCATGAGCTTGGAGAGGAATGTTTCGATTATTTGTCTACTGAAATAGGGAAAGGATTAAAAAAATTGCTTGTTAAACACAAGCTGGGCAAAAGATCCCGTATTTTGCTTGTAGGGTTAGGCAATCCTAACATATTAGCAGATGCACTTGGGCCTATGGTTTTAAAAGAAGTTGAACTTGACCCTTTTAAAAAAAATCTGCGTTTGTTTAAGTTTATTCCAAATGTTTTTTCTTCAACTGGCATAAACTCTTTTGATGTAGTGCATATGCTTGCAATTTGGTTGGATGTTGATGGCGTGGTGATAATAGATTCACTTGCCACAAATTCTTTATCAAGGCTTTCAACCTCTTTTCAGCTCAACGATGCTGGGATGACTCCTGGAAGTGCAGTAAACAATCTTGGGCACAAACTATGCAAAACTACTATAGGTGTTCCTTGCATATCTATAGGTGTTCCGACTTTGTTATTGGCGGGAAAGGCAAAACCTGACTGGCCAGATGAATTGATTTTAGCACCCAAGGATATTCACAAAAATCTCAACAATGTTGCAAAAATAATTTCGCTATCTATTAACAAATATGTGTAAGATTTAAATTTTCTTGCATATATATTATCGTGAAAAAAGTCGCTATAATTGACAGTGGTAGTGGGGGAGTTAATGTTTTAAAAAGCCTTATGAAGCAGTGCTCGGGCTTTGATTTTTTGTATTTTGCCGACAACAAATATGCACCATATGGTGAAAAAAACTCCAATTTTTTAAACAAAAGAGCGATTGAAATCGTAAAGCTACTTAACAAAATTTTTCAACCTGAAATCGTAATTTTTGCATGTAACACCTTAACATCTGTAGCTATAAAAAATGTGAGAAAGCAATTTCCAAATTTAGTTTTTATAGGGTGTGAACCTGCAATAAAACCTGCTTGTGAAGAATTTAAAGAGGAGGAGGTTTTGTTGCTTGCGACAAAAGTTACAATTGAAAATTGCAAATTAATAAAAAGATTTCCAAAAGTTCAAAAAGTAGATGTGCCAAATTTGCCCAAACTAATTGATGAAAACCTTTTTGAATTAGAAAATCTTAAAGATTATTTACAAGAACATTTAAATGAAAAAAATTTTTCTGCTATTGTTTTAGGTTGCACACATTTTGAAGCACTACGCCCTATTCTTTCTAGCTTTAGCGATGCAAAGTTGTTTGGTTCAAATATTGGGATTGCAAAAAGATTAGCGAAATTTGGTGGTGATGGTGCGGGAAACAACTGCTCTTTTATGGTTAGTGGGGATGAAGCGGATTTGCCAAAATTGTTTCATTTCTTATTAAGAGAATAGTTGCATATCTTTGGTTAGGTTGCTGTAAATCTCTAAAAGCTCAATTGATGTGTGCCAAAGAGAGTCTGATGAAGCAAGACAAGTCGCTTCCAACAGATCCGCCAAATATTCTCCAATGGCTATCGTTTCAGGGTCATTTGTTGTTGAAAATGTTTTGTAATATTTCTCGTTATGTTTTTCAATTTTATTTTTTAAATTCTGCAATTTTTCTTTGATGTAAGTTTCATCGTAGACGCCACTGCTAAAACCTACCGCTAAATCGCTCAAAGATCTAAAAGATTCTAAAAAAAGTGTGAAAGATTCGGCGACTAAGTTTCTTTGCTCTTGAGAAAATGATTCTTTAACAAAAATGTCTGGAAAGCTAATGACGTGCAATTCTGCTTTTAACAATTTTTTTTCGAAATTTTTGATGATCATCATGGCATCATTTTCGTTTTCATAAGCACTGTGGACTACATAATAATATTCACCAGATTTTAAAACATATTGTGCGCCGGTTGTATAATCAAGGTTAAGCATTTCGGCTTCTGCTTTAACTCTAGATTTGGCAAAGCAAACAAGATAAATTTCAATTTGTTTAGTGATGGGCAAATTATGATTTCCTGCAAAATCAATTGATAATGATGATGAAAAATATCCTACAAGACTAAAAGTTAAAATGCTTGCAATCCAAAATAGTGAAAAAGAAAGCAGACCTATGATTTTTTTTGTTTTTATTTGCATTATTAAAATATATGAGTTATTTTGACAAAGTATGTTTTATTAATTGGCACTTTTGCTAGACAAAAAACGTTTAAAAGTTGTAAAATGATTGAGTGTTAAGGAGGAAATATGAAAATTAAGCCATTGTTTGACCGGGTAGTTTTATTGCCAAAAAAAAGTGAAGAAAAAAAAGGTGGGATTATTCTTCCAACTGCGGCTCAAGAAAAATCTCAGATAGCTACAGTAGTAGCTGTTGGAGATGGAGGGACAGCTGATGGGAAAAGCGCTCCAATCAAAGTGAAAGTTGGGGACGATGTTCTTTATTCAAAATATTCTGGTGTTGAATATGAAGAAGATGAAGTAAAATACGTTGTTGTTAGGCAACCTGACATTATCGCTATAATAGAAAAGTGAGGAGGTAAATAAGAGTATGTCAAAAATGATAAAACAGGGGTTAGAAGCCAGAAACGCACTTGAAAGAGGTGTCAATATGCTTGCTGACACAGTAAAAATCACTTTAGGACCAAAAGGAAGAAACGTCGTTCTTGGCAAAAAATATGCTTCGCCTTTAATTACCAATGACGGCGTTACAATAGCCAAAGAAATTGAGCTTGCTGATCCGTTTGAAAACATGGGGGCAGAACTAATCAAAGAAGTAAGTGTAAAAACAAACGATGTGGCAGGTGATGGCACAACGACAGCTGCAGTCCTTGCCCAAGCAATAATCAACGAAGGCATGCGCAATTTTGCAGCAGGTGCGAATCCTGTTATACTAAAAAAGGGTATTTTTAAAGCGGTAGATGTTGCAGTCGAAGGGCTAAAGCAACTTTCAAAACCAGTTAGTGGCGATGGAGACATAGCAAAAGTGGCAAGCATTTCGGCTGGAGATGAAGATGTTGGAAAGCTTATAGCAGAAGCTATGAAAAAGGTTGGGGCAGATGGCGTTATTACAGTTGAAGAGTCTCAAACTATGAACACCGAACTTTCTGTAGTTGAAGGTATGCAGTTTGAAAGAGGTTACTTGTCGCCATACATGTCGACCAATATGGAAAAGATGATTGCAGAACTAGACAATCCTTACATTTTGGTAACAGACAGAAAAATTTCACAAATTGCTGAAATATTGCCTTTACTCGAAGAGATAGTCAAAACTGGTAGCAAATTGTTTATTATTGCAGAAGATGTTGAAGGAGAAGCGCTTACTACCTTAATTTTGAACAAACTTCGTGGCACTTTTACTTGTGTGGCTGTCAAAGCGCCAAGTTTTGGTGACAAAAGGAAGGCGATGCTTGAAGATATTGCTATTTTAACTGGCGCTACTCTTGTCAGTGAACAACTCGGAATGGAATTCAAAAATGTTGGGATTGAAGTGCTTGGCAGAGCGCGTTCGGTTGTTGTAGACAAAGATAAAACAACAATTGTCGAGGGAGCTGGAGAAAGTGAAGCCATTCAAGACAGAATTCGTGCAATAAAGGTGCAACTATCAAATGAAAAGAGTGAATATGAAAGAGAAAAACTTTCGGAAAGACTTGCAAAGCTTGCTGGAGGTGTTGCAGTTGTAAAAGTTGGAGCTCCAACAGAAGTGGAGATGAAAGAAAAGAAACTTAGAATTGAAGACGCTTTGTCTGCGACAAGAGCTGCAAGCGAAGAGGGCGTTGTGCCAGGCGGAGGCGTTAGTTTGATTAAAGTTGGAGAAAAAATCAAATCGCTTTTGTCGAAACTTTCTGGCGATGAAAAAATTGGAGCGCAGATAGTTTTGAAAGCGCTTGAACAACCAGTAAGGCAAATAGCAAAAAATGCAGGTGTCGACGGTGGAGTTGTTGTGAATGAAATTTTGAAAAATCTGGATAAGAAAGCTTATGGATACGACGCTCTTAAAAATGAATATGTTGACATGATTGAAAGTGGCATTATTGATCCTACAAAGGTAACAAGAAGTGCATTACAAAATGCTGCCAGCGTTGCAGCTACGCTTTTGACAACTGAAGCTGTCGTGGTTGAAGTTGAAGATAAAAACGAAAAAAATCCTCAACCTGAATATTAATAAAAAAATGTTTAACAAAATTTAATTAGGGGAAAGATATAAAAAGGAGCAATTATGAAAAAGCTGTTTTTACTTATCTTTCCTCTTTTTTTGTGTTCGGTAGTGTGTGGTTGTGAGTCAATGGCGACGATTAAACTTGCCACATTTTCCAACATGACAAGCGCTGGAAGTGAGAATTACACCTTTAGAGTTAATTTTCAAAATGACTTGCGTTATGAAGAAAGATATTTTGACATACAAGTAATGTCTGATCAAGACGATCTAGAAATCACCTATCATATTGAAAACGAAAACAGCGTGATGTCAAGATTAGATGAGAAAAACGTGTGGAACTCTTTGACTGCTTTAAAAGCCGATGCGATTGGCCTTGCAGGCCACGAGGAATTTGAGCAGTTGAAAGATGCTGTAAGCCACATATATGTTTTTAATGTTTCAAAACCATGCAAGCTCACTTTTAGGGTGGTCGTGGGCAAGATTGCAGAGAATGCACAAAGCACAGGTTTTGTGATTTTAAACACAGAACCAATATCTGATGATTTTGTGCTAAATTGTTATTAAAAATAATTTTGATTTTTTAAAAAAATGATGTAAAATGAAGCATAGGAGTTTGCTATGCTTTCAATCAAACATTTATTTTTAAAGTACACACGAGAGTTTTATGCACTTTATGACATCAACATCGAGGTAGAAGACGGTGAATCTGTCGCTTTGGTTGGTCAAGATGACAGTGGTAAGACGAGTTTACTCAGGGTTATTGCAAAATTTGAAAAACCTACGAAGGGAGAGGTTTATTTAAAAGACAGACCTTTAAAAAAAATAAATTTCCGTTCGGATATTAGTGCGGGTTATGTGCCAGCATCGCCTGTGTTTTTAGAAAACAAAACAGTTTATGAAAATCTTAAATATATATTAAACGAACGTAAGCTTCCTGCAGAAGAGGTTGAAAGCAAAATCAATGAGGCTGTAATTGAATTTTCATTAGAAAAAATTAAAGACGAAAAAGTGGCCAACTTGTCTGTGGAAGAAAAATATATTCTTTCTCTTATCAGGCTATCGTTTAGGAAACTTGATTTTTTGATGATTGACAACATTTTTGACCACCTTTCAGAATTTTATCTCGAAATAATTGAAGAGATTTTAGAAAAATTAAAATCGCCACAAACAACGCTGGTTCTTGCCACAACAGATGAAAAAATTGCAGAAAGGTTCTGCAAACGCAAGATATATTTTAAAAATGGTTCTGTCGTTTCACAAGCACAATATTACGAAAAAGAAAATTAATCATCAGGAAAAGTTTTTTCTTTCGGCGCAGATTGCCCGGAAGATTTTTTTTTGTTTTGGGGTGAAGCAAGTGTAGACAAAATCCCAAGCAAAGGGTTTGCATCCGACGAATTTGTCATTGATTCAAGTGCATTTTGTGATAAAATTGAGGAATTTTGTCCGCCTAAAAGCATTTTTAAAAGCAGTGGCATTATTGGATTGTTCGACCCCAAATTCGTCCCCAAAAAAGAATTTGCGCTTGTCGTTTGTTGCGCATTTTTGTTTTCTACAAAAGGATTAGCACCCTTTTGTTCTGAATATGCTTCAGGTGGATATAAAGGTAGATTGTCTTTAAAATTCATATCATTATATATGCGTAAATAAATTATTTTGCGACAAATGTAGAAAAATTTTTACTTGCAACATATATTGCTATTGTAAAAAGAGGAAGCTATGGGTAAAAACTTTTCAGATTTTCATTTTGAACAATCGCAAAAAGAGAAACAATATGAAGAAAAAAAGACACAAAAAAAACAAGATATAAGTGAAAATGATTTAAAAAGAAGTTTTGATGAGTTTTCAAAACTAGACAACAACGAGTTGAGTGCACGCCTTGCTGAAGAAGTAAAAAGGCGAAAAGATGAAGGCTCTTTCGATGCTAATATGCTTTTAAGTAGTGTTGAATCGGTTCGTGCTTTTTTACCGCATGAAACATATGAAAATTTAAAAAAATTAATAGAGAATTTAAAATGAAAATAGATCAAAGATTACTTTCACCACGAGTGTTTGCTGTCAATGAAAAACAATTATGTTTAGTAAGCACAAATGACTATGTTAAATTGAAAAAAATATTAATATCAAAAGGTATAGAAATAATAGACGAATATTTATTCATAAAGTCTTTTTTTATTAAGGCCACGCGAGAACAACTTTTATACTTATCGAAACTCGCCAGCGTCCGTTACATATCAATTAACGCCTCCGCACTTGCACTAACAAATGTTGCGCGAAATGTTTTGTCGCGTCCAAACGACAATTTAAATGGCGAAGGAGTGGGTGTGGCATTTATAGACACAGGGCTGTTTCGCCATTCAGATTTTTTAATAGGTGAAAACAGAGTTAAGATGTTCGTAGATTTTGTCGGTGAAAAAAAATACGCATACGATGACAATGGGCACGGAACTTTTGTTGCCGGGGTGTGTGCTGGCAATGGAGCTTTGAGCGGTGGTAAATATATGGGCTTTGCGCCAAAAGCGAACATCTATTCTTTAAAGGCACTAGATTCAAAAGGAGAGGCTTACTCAAACAAAATATTAAGTGCGATGCAGTGGATTTATGAAAATCATAAAAAGCATAAAATAAAGGTTGTTTGTATGAGTTTTGGCAGCGAACCTTTGGGATTAAATGACCCCATAATGAATGGGGCAGAAGAGCTTTGGAAAAGTGGAGTGATTGTAGTCGCGGCAGCAGGCAACAGTGGCCCTGATTTTCAGTCAATAAAAAGCCCAGGAGTGAGCAGAAGATTGATTACAGTTGGTGGAATGGATGACAATCGTTTAGATGAAGACAACTATTCTTCTTCCTTTTTCGAAATTGCTGACTTTTCTTCAAGAGGGCCGTCGTTTAAATCTTTTAAACCAGATTTAGTAGCGCCCGCTGTGGACATCATTTCATGTAAAAAAGGGGGAGGTTACACAAAGCTCAGCGGAACAAGTGTCGCAACGCCTATGATTGCAGGGGCAATGTGCTTGCTGTGTGAAAAAAATCCCAACATAACGCCAGATGAAGCAAAAAGGCGGTTGTTGTCTGTGTGCAAACCCATTTCATATAATAAAAACTTGGAAGGGTTTGGCTATCCAAATTTAACAAAACTTCTTAATTAATTCACAAATTTTCTTATTCGCGTCGTTTTTTACAGCATTTTGCAAATTTTTTTTATATTTTTCAATGTTTTTTATCATATTATCGATGGTGTTTTTCAAATTTTTTTCATTAAGATCTTCATCTAAAATCATTTCCCCATAGCCAAGCTTTGCAAATAATTTGGCATTTTGAATCTGATCTCCGCGTGAGGCATTTTTAGACAGGGGCAACATAAGCATAGGCTTTTGCAAAGCTAAAAGTTCGTTTATTACGCCAGAACCTGCACGTGTAACTACGAGGTCGCTTGCGCTGTAATAATCCGCTATTGGATCAAGATACGCGACGGGGTAATAGTTTTCTTTTGGTTTAAAATCTTCAATATTATTTCTGCCAGTGCTGTGAATTACGATGTATTCGTTTGTTAGAAATTCTGGGTTTAAAAACAGTTCGTTGATTTTTTTTGCGCCTAGGCTTCCACCGACAACTAAAATTATTTTTTTATTTGGGTATTTTAACTTTGACAATATTCTTTCACTATTGCCAGAAAAAAGTTGACGTCTAATTGGTTGCCCTGTCCAAACAAATTTTTTACCAAGTTTGCTCGTTTCATAAAATGTTGTGCAGGTGAAGTTTGCAATCTTGGAAATTAATTTGTTTGCTACCCCCATAGACAAATCAGATTCATGTGTGATAATTGGTATATGCAACATTTTACCTGCAATTGCGACAGGCAATGCCACGAAACCACCTTTTGAAAAGATAACATTTGGCCTTAAAGTTTTTAGTATCTTTTTTGCTTGATAAACGCTTTTTATAAGCTTAAAAGGTATTTTCAAATTTCTCAATTTTTTTGCTCTATCGAGCTTTACTGCGTCTATCTTGTGGAAAGTAAAATCCTTTTCTTTTTGAACTATTTCTTTTTCCATTCCGTTTGTGCCTATATAGTGTTTTTCAAAGTCTGTCAGTTCTTCTGCTATTGCAATATTAGGGTAAATATGTCCAGCTGTTCCGCCTCCGGTAAAAACAATCTTTTTCATAAATTAAATCCTTTTTTTTATTATTTTACGCAACAATGCTCACATTTATTTACAAATATTAATGCATAAATTTGCATAAATATACAATCACGCAATTATAAAAAAAATTTGGTTAAAATTGTAAGATATGATATAATCTAATATAAAACAAAACACATTGGAGAGCAAATGACATCTAAGTATGAAGCAAAAGATATAGTTGTATTAGAAGGGCTTGATGCGGTTAGGCTTAGACCTGGAATGTACATCGGGACGACGGGGCCAAAAGGTTATCATCACATATTGTGGGAAATAGTTGACAATGCCATAGATGAAATTTCAAGTGGTTATGGTAGCACGATTACTATTACGTTAAATAAGGATGGAAGTGCGACGGTTGAAGACGACGGTAGAGGCATTCCTGTTGACAAGCATCCAACTATGAACAAATCAGGTGTGGAAGTCGTTTACACTACACTTCACGCAGGAGGAAAGTTTAACACTTCAAACTACAAATTTTCTGGTGGCTTACATGGGGTGGGCGCATCTGTAACGAATGCGCTTTCTGCGTGGTGCGATGTTACTGTCAACAGAAATGGCAAATCATACAATATGCGTTTTGAATCGATTTTAGGCGAAGATGGAAAAGTTCATGGTGGACAAGTAGTTAAGCAGTTGACTGAAACGGGCAAAAGTGAAATTACAGGCACAAAGGTGACTTTTTTGCCAGATGAACGAATTTTTGGCAAACAGCAATTTAATTTTGATGTAATATCAAAACGAGCAAGAGAACTAGCTTTTTTAAACAAAAACTTAAAAATTAAAGTCATTGACAACATTAATGGCAATGAAGATTTTTTTCATTTTGAAGGCGGGATTGCAGATTTTGCAAAATATCTTGTTGAAGGCAAGGTAAAATTGTATGATGAGCCAATTTATATAGAACAAGAAGACGACGATTTTAAAATGGAGCTTGCTTTAATTTACACTGATTCTTACACAGAAAACTGCTTTTCATATGTCAACAACATTCCAACAACCGAGGGAGGAACGCACGAAACTGGGGCGCGCTCAGCAATAACAAAAGTTTTCAACGACTATGCGCGATCAAACAATTTGTTAAAAGAAAAAGAGGCAAATTTTTTAGGCGAAGATTTCCGTGAAGGCATGACTATGGTGCTTTCAGTAAAAATGAACAATGTGCAGTTTGAAGGGCAAACAAAAACCAAGCTTGGCAACCCTGAAGCAAGGGTCAAGGTTGAATCGCTTGCTATTAAGGGTTTACAAGATTTTTTAAGTTCAAAAAAATCTACAACGACAGCAAACATAATAATTGAAAAAGCAAAAGGTGCTGCAAAAACTCGAGAAGCTGCTAGAAGGGCAAAAGAGCTTTCTCGTGCAAAAAATTCGGCGGACAATTTTAATCTAGTGGGAAAACTTGCCGCATCATCATCAAAAAACCGTGAAAAAGCTGAATTGTTTATTGTTGAGGGAGATTCTGCCGGTGGTAGTGCAAAACAAGGAAGAGATCGATCGTTTCAAGCGATTTTGCCACTTCGTGGGAAGCCTTTAAATGCTGAAAAGAAGAGAATTGACCAAGTGTTAGGTAATGAAGAGATTAGGACTATAATCTCCGCTTTGGAAACGGGTATTGGTGAAGATTTTGATCTGTCCTCTTTAAGATACAACAAAGTTATTATTTTATCAGATGCCGATCAAGATGGCGCGCACATTCGAGCAATTTTGCTAACATTTTTTTATAGGTATATGCGCGAGCTTATCAATGATGGTCATGTGTTTATTGGGTTGCCACCACTTTACAAAGTTTACAAAAAGGGATTTGAAGAATATGTTTATTCAGATGTAGAATTGCCAGCGGTTATTGCTAAAGCTGGGAAAGGCTATATGATTCAGCGCTATAAAGGACTGGGTGAAATGAACCCTGATCAGCTTTTTGAAACAACCATGGATCCTGAAAAACGCACATTAATTCAAGTTACTATTGAAGATGCTGCAGAAGCAGAAAAGATGGTTGTAACTTTAATGGGCGACGACATAGAAGCCAGAAAAAATTACATTTCTAAACACGCAAATTTTGACCGCGAAGATGCGTTTTTAAATGAATATAAAAGTTAGGAGAGTGCAAGATGGCAGACGAAATTATTTTTAAATCTTTAGAAGAAGTTTTGCACGATTCTATGATTCCTTACACAGAACACGTAGTGCTTGATCGTGCATTGCCAAGAGTTGAAGATGGATTAAAACCTGTTCAAAGAAGAATTCTTTATTCCATGTTGGAACTTGGGTTGGAACCTGAAAAACCTTATAAGAAATCAGCCAGAATTGTCGGTGAATGCATGGGTAAGTTTCATCCACATGGAGACAGTTCAGTTTACGATGCTATGGTAAGGTTAAGCCAAGATTTTGTCATGAGAGCACCACTCGTAGAAGGGCATGGAAACTTCGGTTCAGTTGATGGAGACAGCCCTGCTGCAATGCGTTATACAGAAGCAAAACTTGCACCACTTGCTATGGAGCTTCTGCGTGATCTTGAAAAAGACACAGTCAAGTGGAGTCTAAATTTTGACGACACTCTTCGTGAACCTGATATGTTGCCAGGGCGTTTTCCAAATTTGCTTGTAAATGGCGCTTCAGGCATAGCCGTAGGAGTTGCAACAAACATTCCACCTCACAATTTAGGTGAAGTCATCGATGGGGTTGTGGCGTATTTAAACAATCCTAAAATAACTCTTGATCAAATGATGCAAATCATAAAAGGCCCTGACTTTCCAACAGGCGGAGAGCTCATACTTGAAGATGGATTAAGATCTGCTTACTCTACAGGCAAAGGCAAAATCACCATACGTGCAAAAGTTGGTGTAGAATCAAATGGCGACAAAATGTCGCTTGTCATTACAGAATTACCTTATCAAGTCAACAAAGCCCTTTTGTTGCAAAAGATTGTCGAATTAAAAGAGAACAACAAAGACAAGCTTGCAAGTATAAGCGAAATTCGTGACGAATCGGACAAAAATGGCATGAGAGCCGTTATTAAATTAAAAAAAGACGCCGATGCAAAAAAAATACTTGAAATATTGTTTAAATCAACCAATTTGCAGACTTCGTATACTTTTAATATGGTGGCTATTGCTGGTGGAAAACCACGCCAAATGGGGCTCTTGGACATTATTTCGTATTACAGCGAATATCAGAGAGAAGTCATAGTAAGACGAACTAAATTCGAGTTAAACACTGCAAAAGAAAGAGCGCATATTGTCGAAGGGCTTATTAAGGCTATTGCAAACATAGACGCAGTAATAAAAATCATCAAGTCAAGTGCAAATGTTTCAGATGCTAAAATTAGGCTTAAAGACAAATTTGGCTTTTCAGAAAAACAAACACAAGCGATTTTAGATATGCGTTTAGCAAGGCTTGTTAATTTAGAAGAAGAAAAGCTAAAAGCAGAACTTGAAGATCTGAAACTAACCATAGAAAGATTGACAAAAATTTTAAATTCAAAAACAGAACAATATAATGTTGTTAAAAAGGAAATTTTAGAAATAAAAAAAGCATATGCAACACCTCGAAAGAGCCATATAGTTGGGACAAACGAAATTAAACTTGAAAAAGTGGTTGACGAGTCCTCTATGGCGAACTATGTTGTCGCTGTTACGGCAGCTGGGACTGTTAAAAAGGTTACAAGTAAAAACTATTCAATGTCTAATAAAAATTTGATTGACGGTTCGACACTGTGCGATGTTCATTCACAAGTTTTGTTCTGCACGGCGAATGATTTAATTTTGATTTTTACCGATCGTGGAAATGCGGTAAAAACCACTGTTGAGAAACTTAAAGAATGCAAGTGGAGAGACAAAGGTTTTTCAATACATGATTTAGACTCCACTGCGCATCCAAATGAAAGAGCAGTGACAATGCTTGTTGCAGGCAAGGGAAATGAAATCGTTTTCTTTACCAAGGATGGTATGGCAAAACGTACGACGTATGCTGACACAATCACTGTAAAAAGTTTTTATCAAGCTGTTAAAATAAACGACGGAGACATGCTTTTAAGTGCAGACTATTGCTCTTCTAATTCATCAATTTTGATGCTTACTGAAAAAGGCATGTCGCTTGTTTTTGATGCTAGTGAAATTCCTCTTCAAGGAAGGATTTCTGCTGGTGTAAAAGGAATTAATCTTGATGAAGGAGACAAGGTTGTTTTTGCTGGAATTGTAAACAACAATGATCAAACCGTTGTTGCGACAGAAAGTGGACACATAAAAAAGATTAATGTGTCTAGTTTTGGCAAAGGTAGTCGATATAGAAAAGGATTGAAATACATCATTCTTCAAGAAAACGACAAAGTCAATTTTGCTTGCATTTCGACCAAAGCTCCAATAATCGCAGTTGACTTTGGTTTGAAAATACTCACTCTCGACACCAAAAAATTTAAGCCACAGGAAAGATTGACCGCAGGCGAACAAATTATAAAAAAGCGGTTTTTAGGCATTTACAAATTTTGTTAATTAAAAAAACTATTCTCGGAAGTCCGAGAATTTTTTTTATTTTTAAAAATGTATTTGTTTTTTGCATATTTTTTTTATCCGTTAAGTAAAGTAGGTTAGGTTTTCGACATCGCTCGTATGTTTTAGACATTTTATGCTGAAAGATGCTTTTGCGATGGCGGGTCAAATATTTTAAGATAAAAGCGAGGTTTGTAATGCGCAGTTTTGTTGTAATCAAATCTAGGTCAATCAAAATTTTTATAGCTATGCTTGCTGTGATGATATTACTTACAATTTCATTTGGGGGAGTTCAGCTTGCAGAAGTGTTTTTTGGATATTCGACGAGAAAAGTTCCTATTTACAGCGTCGCAACCGACAAAAAACAAGTCGCGATTTCTTTTGATGCAGCATGGGGAGCTGATAAAACTAAAGCCATCGTTGATGTGTTGAAAGAGTATGATGTAAATGCTACATTTTTCCTTGTGGGTTTTTGGGTTGATGAAAACGAGGAATTGGTCAAAATGCTGGCTGATGAAGGAATTGAAATTGGCACCCACTCAGAAAATCATCCAGACATGGTTAAACTTGACGGAGAAACTATGAAAAACGAGCTAGTTAGTTCTTCTCAAAAAATCGAAAAATTGACGGGTAAAAAAGTTGAGCTTTTTCGCGCTCCGTTTGGTTCGTATAATGACGAACTAATTTCAAAAGCAGATGAACTTGGACTAAAAACAATTCAGTGGGATGTCGACACACTGGATTGGAAAGGACTGACAGCGTCACAAATGTGTGCTAGAGTTGTAGACAATGTGAAAAATGGGTCTATCATTTTAATGCACAACAATTCGGACAACATTATTGACGGATTGAAACTTATTCTTGAAAGACTGACTATGCAGGGCTATGAAATTACTAGTGTGGGCGAATTGATTTACAAAGAAAATTATGAAATCGACAGGAATGGAGTGCAACACAACCTCGGACAATAACGATTTAAAATCCGTTTTTGCGGAAACAACATTTTTATATTTTAAGGAGATGAATTTATTATGCAAAACTTAAGAAAGAATGAGGTTACACTTTCAGGCAAAATTTCTTCCAGCCCAGTTTTTAGTCATGAATTTGTGGGTGGTGAAAGATTTTATGAACTTATTTTAGATGTCAACAGACTCTCAGGTGCTGTCGACAGTTTGCCGATTACCATAAGTGAAAATTTGCTTAAAACGGTTTCGTTCACAGATTTTGGTAAAGGAGAAGAAATTGAGATTAACGGCGATTTTCGTTCTTACAACAAGGAAGTCAACGGAAAAAGCAAATTAATACTTTCAGTTTTTTGCAAATCAGTTAGTCCAAAGACAAGTCAAATTGACAAAAACAATATTGACTTACTTGGCTACATTTGTAAGCCACCAACATATAGGGTTACTCCATTAAATCGACAAATCAATGATATTTTGTTGGCAGTAAACAGGCAAAACAAAAAGAGTGATTATATTCCACTAATTATTTGGGGTAGAAATGCCACCATGGCAAAAGATTACAAGGTTGGCGATTGTGTTGGCATTAGGGGAAGGGTTCAATCACGAAAGTTTAGTAAGGTCATAGGAGATGTTGCTGAAGAGCGCACTGCATATGAGGTAAGCGTTCAAGATGTTTATGAATATATTCCCAAAATAGAAAAACATTTAATTTTTGATGAAGACAAGGCAGTCAAGTTTGTTGGCAATGACGCATTATTAGGAAGATAGTCCTTAAACTTAAAAACTCTCTAATTAGAGAGCTTTTTTTATATTTTTTGTTTAGGTTTAAAACATTACTTTATCAATGGATCGCACATGGTTGATGGGATTTGCAAGCCCAACATTTTTAAAATAGTTGGTGCAACGTTTGCAAGTGAGGCATTTTTAAGTTTTTTTAGCCTTCTTTTTTTTGAAGACACCAAAATGAAAGGAACCATGCTTGTTGAATGTGATGTAACAGGCGATCCAAATTTGTCGTACATGATTTCTGCATTGCCATGATCTGCTGTAATTATGCATTCTCCACCAGCCATAAGGGTTGCGAGTGCAACTGCATAAGCCTGTTTGTCTACACAATCTGTTGCTAATTTTGCCGAATTAAAATTGCCGGTGTGACCTAGCATGTCCGTGTTTGAATAGTTTACTAAAATAAAATCGTATTTTTGCGAAGCGATTGCTTCTAGTGTAGAAGTTGTAATTTCCAAAGCTCTCATTTGTGGATAAGGAGCAAAATCTGTTGTTTTAATGCTTTCAATCAATTTTCTATCTTCTCCTGGATATGCATCTTCTATTGTGCCATTAAAGAAAAAGGTTACGTGCGCATATTTTGTTGTTTCGGCAATATGAAATTGTTTAAGCCCTGCCTTTGAAATAACAGCTGAAAGGTTGTCTTCAATTTTTTCTGGAGGGAAGATGACATGGGCATTTTTTAAATTTTCATCATATTGCTCCATTGTAGCAAAATAGAGATTTTTAAATTTTTTGGTTTTGAATTCCTTAAAATTAGGATCTGTCAAGGCATATGAGATTTCTCTTGCTCTGTCAGAACGAAAATTAAAAAATACCACGCTGTCATTATCCTTAATGACTCCGTCTTTATCTAATAAAATAGGTTCGACAAACTCATCAGTTTTTCCGTTTTTATAACTAGTCTTTAAAGCTTCAACAGGGTCATTAAAAACTTTACCATTTCCATAAACGAGAAGGTCATATGCTCGTTTTAACCTGTCATACCTTTGTTCTCTATCCATTGCAAAAATTCTTCCACAGATTGTGGCAATTTTAATGTTGGAATCTTTTATCTCGTCTAAAATTTCTTCTACAAAATATTGCCCATAAATTGGATTTGTGTCTCTGCCATCGGTGATGATATGCAGAAAAACCTTTTTGAGTTTTCTATCTTTTACTAAATTTATTATAGCTTTTAAGTGGTCAATATGAGAATGAACTCCACCATTTGAAACTAAGCCCAAAATATGCAAAGCGGAATTGTTTTTTTCTGTATGTGAAAGAGCGTTGTTTAATACGGGGAGATTAAAGAAATCTCCACTTTCAATAGACCTGTTTATTTTTTCAAGATTTTGCAAAATCACTCTACCAGCGCCCAGCGTTAAATGTCCAACCTCAGAGTTTCCCATTTGACCAGCAGGCAGACCTACAGCGTTTCCACTAGCTAGCAGTTTCATATGTGGATATTTTTTTGTTAATTTTTTTAAATTTGGCGTACCCGACGCCTTTATTGCATTGCCAAAACGTGATTTATTAATTCCGAAACCATCTAAAACGATCAGAGTAACCATAATTTACCTCACAGAGTGAGTTTAACACCAAATTGAACAGGTTGTCAAACATTTGAAGTGACTTTAACAGTTGGGAAATTTCAAAATTATTTTCTTTTTAAGTGTTCATCAAAAAAAGTTTGCTCTCTTTTAAGCCTTTCTTCGTAATCATAATCATAATCATGATCTTGATAGCCACTTTCTTTTTTTCTTTGTTCAAGTTTTTTCTTTTCGACATCTTCTTTTGAAGCTTCAATGTCGGAAGTGGCATAAGCCCGTTTAAATTTCTTCTTAGATCCCCAAATGTGAATAGACCCTTTGTCTAAAAATAATTTGACGACCAAAAATAGTGCGCCAGCGCCGATAACTATGTAAATCAACCTTGAAAATATGCTTCCTTGATAACCGAAAATGCCTGCCACAAAATCATATTGTAACAAGCCAATTAAAAGCCAATTCACACAACCTGCGATGACAACTGCAAAAGCTATAAATGTCAACATAATCATTAAACCTCCATCATTAGTTTTTAGTTTGCGAAAAAAATTAATAATAATTCTTAAATTTTTGATTGACTTTTTTTATTTTTGTGCATATAATATCAATATTCTCGACCTTGGAGGAACAACATGGCAGAAAATTATCTTACACCTGAAGGAAAAAAACAACTCGAAGAGAAACTTCATTATCTTAAAACAGTGAAAAGACCAGAAGTAGTGAAGAAGATTGGAATTGCACGTGAATATGGCGATTTGTCAGAAAACGCAGAATATGATGCCGCAAAAGAGGAGCAAGCTATTCTTGAAAGCCAAATTGCTGACATTGAATCCACTTTGCTCAATGCCGTTATTATTAAAAAGAGTAACATTGACACTTCAAAAGTTAGCATTGGCACAAAGGTCAAACTTTATGACCTAGAATTTGACGAGGAAGTTGAATACAAAATTATTGGTTCAGATGAAAGCGATCCAAAAAATGGCATAATAAGCAATGTTTCGCCTGTTGGATCTGCACTTCTTGGGCATAAAGTTGATGATATAGTGTCGGTAAAAACACCAAACGGTGAAATTAAGTTTAAAATTTTGTCGATAAGCGTTTAATATTTTTTTTCAGTATGCAAAAATTGTTGCTTTGCACTCGTGTTTTTGATATAATGTTCTTACAAGTAGGAAGTATGTATGTCATTTAAAAATTATCTTAAACTCGCAGTTGCAAATTTTGACAAGACGTGGAAGCTTGTCGTTTATCGTGTTATAATTTGGCTTGTGGTTTTTGCTCTGCTAGCACCTTTTTATAATGTAATAAAAGAGCAAATTTTAAGCGTGTGGAACGATGAAACATTTATCTCTTTCGCAGAGGCTGGTTTGTTTTATGGCAACGTAGTGACTGCAACATTTGCCAATGTGCTCAGCTTAATTTTGGGATTTTTAACATCTTTTTTTGCCAATCATTTAGCTGTTGCGATTTACTTAATGGCGGTTTTGTTTTTTTTGCGACCTGTTTTGATGAACGTAGGTAGATATGTTGTTGACGAGATGATGTATGGATTTATGTCTAGTCATGCAAAATTAGGCTTTGCGTCTACATTTGTAAGAACGTTAAAAAAGTCTATTCCTTATGCTTTTTTTAGATATCTTTACTGTCTACCTTTTGATTTGGCTGTTGCAGGTTCATTTTATGGCTTACTTTTATTAGAATGGGGAAGCTATGCTCTTGCAATGCCGTTTGTCTTCTTGCTAGTGGCATCATTACTGCTTTCAATCAAGTTGACGTTTGTGTTAGGATGGGGGCCAGCGATGGTCGTTTACAATGAAAATGTTTTTACTTCCTTTAAATTGGGAATAAAAGCAGTAGTAAGAAATTTAAAAGTTGCATTCATCTTTTCTTTTTTGACTTACTTTTCATTGACGATTTTTGCCTTAGGACTTGGTCCATTTAGTCTGTTTGTGCTTGTTCCACTTTTTGCAGTCGTTTCTTCAATGTTCGAAACTATGTTCTTTTTTGCTTGTCAAGGTATGCGTTATTATATTGACGAAAAAACTGTGCTCTCATCAAAAAAGTTAGAAGAGCAAGACACTATGAGTCAAGCTAAATTTTTACTATAATTTTAGTTTATTATTCGAAATATTTTTTTATGGTTTTGTGTCGACATAAACAAAAGTGTTTCGATTTATTTTAATTTACATAATAAAAAAAGGAGAGAAATGAGTAATAAAGTAAAAATCACCTTTCTCGGCGGTGTGGGTGAAATAGGAAAAAATATGACCGCTCTTGAGTATAATGACGAAATTATTGTAATTGACGCAGGTTTAACATTCCCAGACGAAGACTTGCCAGGGGTGGATATTGTTATTCCAGACATAACTTATTTAAAAACCAACAAGGAAAAAGTCAAAGCAGTGCTCTTAACGCATGGTCATGAAGATCATATTGGAGCTTTGCCGTTTTTGTTAAATCAATTAAAAGTGCCGGTTTACGGTTCAAGGCTTACGCTTGCTCTTGTCGAAAACAAGATGAAAGAATTCCCAAATGTAAAATACAAAGCCATTTCAGTTAAACCAAAAAATGTGCTTAAAATAGGTAATTTCGTTATCGAATTTATTAAAGTTAGTCACTCTATTGCCGGTGCACTTGCTCTTTGCATAACGACCCCTGTTGGTAACATTTTTCACACAGGTGACTTTAAAATTGATTTCGAGCCAATTGATGGTGAGATGACAGATTTGGTAAGAATGGGCGAGCTTGGGAAACGAGGCATTAAGCTTTTGCTTTGTGAAAGCACAAACGTTTGCAGAAAGGGTTATTCTATGAGTGAGCGTTCCGTTGGAAGAACACTTGACACCATTTTCGAAAAAAATCCAGAAAAGCGTTTGTTTGTTGCTACTTTTGCTTCTAATATTTACAGGATGCAACAAATATTAGATTTGGCTGAAAAATATAAAAGAAAAGTAGCTTTTACCGGAAGAAGTATGATCAATGTAAGTGAAGTAGCTTCAAAGGTAGGAGAGTTAAGATACAATAGGGATATTATTGTTGATATTGATAAGATAGACAAATATGAAGATAAAGAGCTTTTGATAGTTACGACAGGTAGTCAAGGCGAACCGATGAGTGCGCTGACAAGAATGGCATCAGGTGATTTTAAGAAGATTAAGCTAGGAGAAAATGATTTGATCATATTTTCAGCATCTCCAATTCCTGGGAATGAGAAATCGGTTTATAATGTGATTAACGCACTTTACAAATTGGGAGCTGATGTCATTTATGACGAACTTGCGGATGTCCATGCATCAGGGCATGCCTGTCAAGAGGAGCTAAAAACAGTTCATTCACTTCTTCGCCCAACGTTTTTCATGCCTGTCCACGGTGAATATAGGCACATGAAGATGCATGCACAATTAGCAAAACAACTTGGAATGGATGAAAGAAACATCATCTTGCCATCGTTAGGCATGCAAGTTGAATTGTCTCCAAATTCTATGCGTCAGTCTGGATTTGTTACAGCAGGGCAACGCCTTGTTGACGGCATCGGAATAGGTGACATGGAAAGTAATGTGCTTAAGGAAAGAAAACAGCTTTCTGAAGATGGAATATGTGTTGTGGTTGTAAACATCAACAATGTTTCAGGTTGTGTTACAGGAGAACCTTTTATCATCACAAGAGGTGTTGTTTATCAAGATGAAGCGGAGGCATTTGTTCAGGACGCAAAAGCTACTATCATAGCTTCATTAAAAGAACAAGACTTGCGAGGCGCCGAACCATCTGTGATTAGAAACACCATTAGAAGAAACATTTCAAACTTTATTTTTAAAAGGACAAAAAGACGTCCAATGATTTTGACTATTGTAACGTTGGATTAAAATGAAGACATTTTTTCAGTTAAAAAGATTTGCCAAAAAAAATATAATTCCTATCATACGTCCAAAGAGTGCAAAAATGTTGCGTAATTTTTGTCGTGTTAAAAAACCAAAAAAAATTTTGGAAATAGGCACTGCAATAGGCTACTCTACATCAATCATGCTTGATGCCTTCAAACAAACTTTTGTTGTGACAATCGAAAAAGATGAGAAAATGGCAGAAATCGCTAAACAAACTTTTAAAGACAGGAATTTAGAAGAAAAGGTCAAGCTGATAGAAAGTGATGCTTTTGTTGCTTTAAACAAACTTCAAAATGAAAAATTTGATTTTATTTTTTTAGATGGGCCCAAAGGTCAATATTTTAAATATTTGCCTCTGTTGAAAGGTATGCTTAACATCAATGGCTTTTTGCTTGCAGATGATGTTTTATTTCACGGCTATGTAAAAAAAGAGGGAGATCCGGGGCATAAGCATAGAACCATAGTGGCAAGTTTGCGGGCTTTTATTAATGACCTTTCATCTGATTCTAATTTCGAAACAAAACTTTTTGAATATGAAGATGGGCTTCTTTTGTGCCAGCGTGTAAAATAATTGTATTTTTTTTATAAATTTGCTAGAATAAGCATATGCAATTTGAACGCGACATTATAGTAGCTTTTCAGTCTATAGCCACAGACGGCCTAACTAATTTTTTTGAAGCTTTATCCTTGCTTGGAAGTTGGTATGGGTTTATAGTGGTTTTTTTAATATTTTTATTTTTTAGTCGTAGATTTGCATTTTACTTTGCAGGCACTTTTTTAGGAGGTGTTGCATTTAATTATGTGTTAAAAGTGATAATTGATCGTCCAAGGCCTTATGAAGCTTATGCCAACATAATTTCTTTTTCTGACGCCATGGGGCAGAGTATGCCAAGCAATCATTCTTTTTGCGTTGTTGTAATCGCGTTCTTCGTTTGCTTTTTTTTATTAAAAATGCTCGATCACAAATGGGCAAAAGTTTTGTGCATTTTTATAATGTCGCTAATAGTTGTTATGGTTGGTATTTCAAGGATGTATTTAGGAGTTCACTATTTGTCTGATGTAGTTGCAGGATATATATTAGGAGTGTTATTTTCTTTAGCTGGTCTTAATATTTATAATAAGACGCAAAGGTGGAAATATGAGAGTTGAAACAAAGAATGAAAAAGAAACAATGGAATTTGCAAAAGATTTTGCAAAACAAGTCAAGTCACCTTGTGTGATAATTTTAAAAGGTGAACTTGGTGCAGGCAAAACTCATTTTGTCAAAGGCTTTGTACAAGGAAAAAAAATAAAATCACTTGTTACGAGCCCAACTTTTACTATTATGAACATATATGAAAGCAAGAAACAAAAAATCTATCATTTTGATATGTACAGATTGTCAAGCAGTGAAGAGGCAGAAGAACTAGGTTTTTACGAGTATTTTGATCATGACAGCCTTGACGGTATATCAATAGTGGAATGGCCAGAAAATGTTCCCGAATTAGTCAAAAATTACGATATAGTAGTTTCAATACAAAAAGAAGATCAGGACAAAAGGATTATAGAAGTAAACAGGAGGAAATGATGTTAGCTATTTCTACAGCTACGAAAAAAGCTTTAATAGCTCTTGAACATAATGACAAAAAATTTTACCGAGAAATAGACGCCGATTGCAGTCAGTCAGAACGAATTTTGGTGCAAATTGATGAAATGTTGTCAGAAGCAGGCATATCACTTAATGATGTTGGCAATTTTGGTTTAGTTGTTGGTCCAGGATCATTTACTGGATTAAGAATAGGCGCTTCGCTGATCAAGGGCTTTTGTGCAGGACAAAAACAGCACAAAGTCGCTTTGATTCCCACATTGGATCTTATTGCTTACAGTGTTATTAAGCATTTTGCTCCAACACAAAATTTCTCTTGCGTCATGAATGCACAGGGCGGAAAATTTTACAGCGCAACTTACACAAAAAAAGGTAAAAAAACAAAAGACGAGCATATTGAAACTGGTGCTGAAGTTTTAAAAGGCAAGGGTGCAAAATATTGTTTGCTTGAAGAGGGCTTTTTGCCAAATTCTTTGAATTTTGACAGCGAAGATTTGTTGAATTATGCTTTAATGTTGCAATCGCGAGGTGAACTTTTTTCCGCAAAACAAATATCTATTAAATATATTCGTAAGTCTTCAGCTGAAGAAAAAAATTAATGAAAAATTTTTTAAAAAACTATGTAAAAATGATAGACATTATTATATTTTATAGGTATAATTGCAATAGAATTTTGGAGGTAATATGAAAAAACCAGAATATAAGCGTTGCCCAAGATGCGAACTTAACTTTATTAAAAAAGGCGAAAAGCTCTGTTCTGTTTGTCAGGCTGAATTATCAAACAAAGACGATTATCTTGATGATCTTGATTTGGAGCTTTGCCCAATTTGTAAGACGAATTATATTCAACCCGACGAGATCATGTGTTCTACATGCTTAAAAGAGCACCAAACTGAAGATGGCGAAGTCAATGCTGATTGGAGCAGGTATATTGAACGTGATGAAGAGGACGATTATGTTTCACCTGATGAAGAAACGGGTGAGATGGCATCAGTTCATGATATTGACGACACCGACATTTTAGATGGTGGATTTGATGGTGACATGGATTTTGATGACGATATCGATGATGATCTTGATCTCGATGAAGAACTTGACGATGACTTAGATTTTGACGATGATGACGATGATGATGACGAAGACGAAGATGACGACGATGACGACGATTATGATGACGATTAATTAATATAAACTATTATATTATAAAAATAAAAAAACACGACTTATCAGTCGTGTTTTTTATTGCATAATTTTATTGCTTTGATTTTGTTTGTTTTGATTGCTTATCTTCGGCTTTTTTCTTTTTTTGATTTAACGACGCCGTTCTTCTTTTGTCTGCTATAATGCGTTTTTCAATTATCAACAAGTAGTCAGGAGACTGAATAAATGAAAGATGTTCGTTTAATTCTTCAATTGTTTTTTGCAGTTTTGTGCGTTTTTGAATATATGATTTAAATTTTCGTTGAACTTCTTTTGTGACTTTTCCTTCTTCTCTTGCCTTAATTGCTGTTTGTTTGTTTTCATTTTCAATATCGTTAATTTGTGATTGTAAACTTGCGATATGATTTTGCGTTGATTTAATTTCGGCATCGCGCACAGCCTTTGCCTCATTTGCTAGAATGTCTTGATGTAAAGATAGTTCTCTATCATATTTGTCTTTTCCTATTTTTTCTTTTTTGTTCCATTTAAACTTTTGCAAGAAGAAAAGTATAACTGCTAGTATAATTGTTACTCCGAATATAAGGGAAGGAATCAACAACCAAATGTAATCGTTGTTTGGTTCTTCTGTCGTGTCGGTTTGCGTGTTGTCTTCTTCAGGAGTTTCAGTGTCTTCTGCTGTTTCCGTGGCACGATAGATTGTTGTGCCAAAATATTTTGAATTTTCTACATTGTTGTAAGTTGTTTCGTCTGTTGTTTCAAATGAAAGGTCTGTAACATAAGCATAGCACGGTTCGGTCAATTTGTCGCTGACAAGTTTGAAAACAAACTTTGATTCGACGGCTTCACTTGCTGAAAAATAAATTTCATAATTTGACCAGCCATCATTTGATTTCAACTGCGTAATCAAATTGTAACTGTCAAGCCCAACGCTAACGCCAAACGATGACAAATGTTCATTTCCTTCGCTGTCTGTGTATTTAAACTCATCCGGCATAGAAGTTAAAAGCCTAAATTTTAAAACATAAAAATTGTCAGCTTCAAGATTTAAAGTAAACTTTGATGTTAAGCTGTAAGTAGCGTTGTCATGTGACTCTATCACCAAAACATTTTTATTTTGCAAACTTCCGTCATCGATTGAATCATGTCCGCGATAACCATATGAATCATTTCCTTCGCCCTTTATTATGCCACCAATTGCAGTTCCAGTAGAGCCACTTTCAATCGCACCTTTAAAAGCATTTGCATCGCGTAAAGTGAAATCAATTTCATTGTTTGGATCTAGCGAAAGCATAAAGCCAGAAAGGTCAACTTTGCTTGAAGCGATGTCAAACAATTCTTTGGTAGAGCTGAGATTTTCCATATTGTCAAAGAATGCATAACCAGAGGTGAGAGAGTTTTCTGTTCCTAATTCTATAGTTGCAGTCACAGAGCTTGAAGATTCTCCTGCATAGATCAATTTGCTGTATGTTTTCCAAACCCCATTAGAACCTATTCCTTTTTCATACAAGATCACTATTCCGTCTTCGTCAGTAAGTTTTATATTAAAAGTTGTGTCAGCAAGAGTTTTGTAATCAAACGTAAAATTAAAGTAGTTGTTTGCAGTTAAATCAAATGTGCTTGATGTTATTGATTGCCAGTCAGGAGCTTCATTAAACATCATTAAAATGTTGTTTACATCATCAGTTTTCCCGTTTGGTGAAGCAGGATTTGCCAAGTTTTCAGCCCAAGCGAAGTTTGTTTTGTATTCGTTAAAATATTCATCGTAAACATTTATAATCCCAGACATTTTTTTGTGGTTGGATGAAGATTGGCTTATTTCAAAACTGGATGGGGAGATAGGGTAGGTTAAATTTGAATCGGTTGGCTGTCCATTTGTAAAGTATCCATTTTCAATGCTTTCATCTTCGCTCGTCGTTGAAAGTTGTAAGCTGTTTTCATCAGCGGAGAAATCTTCAAAAGCAATTTGTTCTAAAACTATGTTGTCTACAACGACGCCACCTTTGGCGAGCTCACTAGAATTTCCTAACAAAAGCGACAAAGTCACTTCTGAGTCATATCTGCTGTGTCCTTGAATGTAAAATGTCAGTTCGTTATATCCATTAATATAACTGTTTGAGCCATTTTCAGACAACGCTGATGATGTTTCTGTTTTTGGTGTGTAAGTAGAAAGATAATCAAAATCTTCTTTAATTTTTTCAGTTTCATTTATTTGTGCATAAAAACTTCCGCTTTCAAGTTCAGTAAATTTAACTCGTAAAGTTATTTTGTATAACCCCAAAGCTTTAATTTCAAAAGGCAATGATTCAACACGAATGTATCCTTCTTCGTTTGTCCACAAAACCATGCTTTTCGTGTTATTATTTGTCATATCTGTTCCTGGATACGTCAAGCCTGTGGTGTTTTCAAAAAAGCTTTCATTCATTTCTAAAATTCGTGCATTTGCATTGTTTGAGCTTTCTTTTATTTTCCATGCGTAAAGGTTGCCCACTTCAGTTTCGCTTCGTTGATCTTCAAAATCAAAATTTAAATTTGTTGTGTCCACGATTGTTTGTTTGTCAAACACTGATTTGTCAATCTGTTTGACATTTTCGCTACTATTGAGGTTTAAAGCGTCGTAATAAGCGTTTTCTGAAAATTGAGTTCCCATTACCTCATCGAAGAAAACGGCACCATTTGATCCAAGCTCTTCGGTCCCCAACCACAAATCTATTGTAATTGTTTGTGATTCTGTTCCCGTTGCGATGTAAAAGTACTGTCTTTCCCAATCTCTAGAAGTGATTTTTGTTTGTGACAATTCAACCTGTTCGCCATTATTGTCTTCAAGACCTGATATGTAAATTGAGGCATATTCAGTTGAATCATTAAATGTGGCTGTTTTTACTGCTACGACAAATTCATAGTAGCTGTTTGCTGAAAGTGTAATTTCGTTTGAAATGTATCCTTCGTTAACATCTGTCGGCTGAAAGGCGTCGCTACTTGGTGATGCGTTTGCTGAATTAATCATCAATATTTTGTTGTCTTTTCCATATTTTCCTGGATTTTCTCGAAGATAATAGACGTTTGACGAGTTATACGTGTAATTGTTTTCAACGTCCATTATCATAGCTTTTGCGCCTTTGGAACCGTATTTTAATGTCCAGCCTGTCGTGTCGCCTTCATCATATGTTCCAGAGATAGAATTGAAACTGCCATTGGTTATTGACACGGGTGCAGAATAGTAGTCATTATTAGCCGACGTCGAAGATTGTGGCAAAGTTAAGCCAATCATAGAAAGTGGCAAAGCAAGAGATGCTAGCCCAAAAGTTAAAATTTTAAGTCCTCTTTTTTGTTTTTTCATTTTGCAAAATCCTTGTATAAAAAATATCAAATATAGTATACAACAAATTTAATTAATAATCAAACACTTTTTGCTAAGAATAATGATTATGAAAAAAAGTTTTTTTAATAAACACAAAAAGTTTCAAAAGACATTGTTGTTGGTGTCCCTTGGCGGAGTCATAGGCTTTTTAAATGGTTTTTTTGGTGGAGGAGGAGGAATGGTGTGCGTTCCAGCATTAGAAAGAGTGTTAAAACTTGACAACAAGCATGCTCACGCTACTGCTATTGCTGTTATATTTCCGCTTTCGGTTGTGAGCTGTGCAATTTACATATTTAAAGGAGCTATTGAGTCGTTGCCTCTTTTGACTGTAGGTTTGGGTGTTTTGCTAGGAGGTATAATTGGGTCTATAGCATTAAAAATAATGCCAGGAAAAGTCATAAGAATAGTTTTTGCTTTTGTAATGCTCGCAGGAGGTGTTAGACTTTTGATATGATGATTTTCTTACAGATATTATTTGGAATTTTAGGCGGTTTTTTTGGAGGACTTGGTATGGGTGGTGGAACAATTTTAATACCTATACTTACGATTTTTTTAGGTTTTGATCAACAATTAAGTCAAGGAATAAATTTGCTAAGCTTTTTAGTTATGGCTATTATATCTATTTGCATACATTTACACAACAACTTAATAGAAACCAAAGGCGTTTTTTGGATTATAATTGGTGGATTGATTTCTGCTGTTGGAGGTTCTTTTTTAGCAACAGTTTTGCCGAGTTATATTTTAAGAAAATGTTTTGGAGCTTTCTTGTGCGTTTTAAGTGTTTTTGAATTTTTAAAAGCAACTAAAAAAGAAAAAAAATCAGTTTCAACAAAGAAAAATTAAGAAAACTATGACTAGAGAAATGCCTTCATTGTGTTTTTTCTTTTGTAGTTATAAAATTAAAAAGAATTTAAGAAAACAGTTTACAAAACTCAGGCTTTATGTTATAATGTCGACATAAGGAGTTGACATGAAAATCAATCAAAAAAAATGTATTAGTTGTGGAACTTGCGTGGCTATATGCCCAGTGGAAGCGATCTCATTTGATTCAAAAGGCAAAGCAGTTATTGATCAAAAAAAATGCATACATTGTGGAGCGTGTGCCTCTAGTTGTCCAGTAAATGCAATAGATTTTGATTAAAAGGAGTTAAATCATGGAAAAAATTGCCGTAATTGAGCTTGCTGATTCTTTGGTTAAACTTTCAATTTATGACACGAAGAATGGAAGATTTAAACTTGTTAGAAAAGAAGAAGATGGAGTATCGATTTTTAAAGATATATCAGAAGAAAAGTTGTTAAGGCCAAAAACAATCACAGACATAGTTTCAATATTAAAAATCTATCGTAATGTGATAGAAGAATGTCAAGTTCAGAAAATCATTGCAGTTGCAGACAATATAATTGCAAAGGCACGCAATCAAAGAGGTTTTTTTGACGAGATTTTTAATAACACTGGATTAAATTTTACCTTTACGACTGAAGAAGAATCTGTTAAAAATATTTATACCTCAGTTTTAAATTCTATTGACAGTTCAAAGGGCGGGATAGTTTACATCAGTGAAAATGAAACTTTTCTCATTCGTTACAATCGCAGATCAACGTTAGGTTTATTAAGCATACCTTATGGATATGAAAACATCATGGAAGGTTCCGAAAAAACCTTTGATCAGATGAAAGATTTGTTTTTGGCAGAGTTAAAAGCAAGAGATTTTAAGTTTGAAACTGAAAGCTTAATTGTGGGAGCGGGTGTGCCTTTCGTCAACTTGGGAAGAATAGCAAAAAAAGTTGCAAAATATCCACTCGAAATAGACAACAACTATGAAGTAAACAAAGCGACTGCAAAATCAGTTGTTGAATTTGTAAAAGGGTTAGACGTTGAGAAAGTCAAAAAAGTGAAAGGCTTGGTAAATGACAGAACTGAAGTGTTGTATTCAAGTCTTGCCATTATATCAGCACTTTATGAACATTTTAATTTTTCACAAGTAAATGTTTCGACCGCTTGTGTTAGAGATGGTGTTGTGGCAAACAATTTGTCGACAGACACACAGGAAAAATTGTCTGATCTTCTTGCAAATTCATTTTTCAACATTTATGAATTTGAAAACAAAGATTTGTCTATTAACAACAGAATAGCAAATATGGCAGGAATACTGTTTAAACAATTAAAAGTAATGCACAAACTTCCTAGAATGTATGTAAAACCAATGAGAGTTGCAGCTTATATGTTTGATATTGGTAAGAAAATTTCTTTCGAAGATTTTGAAAAACACGGATTTTACGCCATATTAAATTCTGGACTTTGCGGTGTTAGTCAAAAGGATTTGCTTTTAGGGGCATTTATATGTGAATGCCAATTGGCAGACAATTTTTCTCTTTCAAAATGGATGAAATATAACAGCATTTTGACAGATGAAGATTTAAATGCGGTAAGAAAACTTGGTGTAATAGTTAGGCTTGCCGCCGCGCTCAACAGTTCTAAAAAACTTGTAGTGACTGATGTAATGTGTGACATATTGGGAGATTCTGTTATTATGAAATTGATTGTCAACAGCGATCCAACCTACGAAATCATGCAAGGAATGAAGGTTGCAAAAGATTATCGCAAATTCTTCAAAAAGAATTTACAACTCATTTAAGGAGGTGCGATGTGCGTTATAAATACGCGATAGAACTCGGTGGGGCTAATACCAACATTTTCCTTAGAGGTCAAGGCTTTGTTTTGAAAGAGCCAACTTTACTTGCGGTTGAAAAAGGTTTAGAAGGCTACAAGGTTAGGGCTGTCGGTGTTGATGCAAAAAAATTGCTTTGGAAAACCACAGATGATGTTGAAGTGTTTAACCCTATGGCAAACGGTGTGATAGAAAACTTTGAATATGCACAAATCATGTTGCAAACCTTTTTAAAAAAGGTCGGTTACAGAAAAGGTGCAAACGTAATTTGCTTAATTCCTTGTGGATTGTCAAAAGAGGAGCAAGAAAAATATTACTCATTATTCGAAAAATTGGGATTTAATGAAGTTTTGCTTATTCCATCTGTGATTTGTTCTTTAATAGGGCATGGGGTCAATGTTGTTTCATCAAAAGCAAATATGATAGTTGATATTGGCGCGGCAACGACAGATGTTGCAGTTGTAAATTTGGGATCTATATTGAAGGGTGTTACTCTCGGTATAGGTGGAAAAACAATTGATATTGCGATTGCAAATTCGTTGGCGCTTGGCAAAGATGGAATTTTGATTGGCCTTCCAACAGCTGAAAAAGTCAAGAATGAGGTTGGAAGTTTGTATAAGAACGACACTCTAAACATGGAAATAATGGGGCTTGATATAGAAAACAACGTACCAAAATCAAGGATAGTTTCATGTAAAGACATTCAAAAAGTGATAAAAGCGCATATGGAAGAAATCGTACGAACAATAAATGTTACAATAAATTCGTTACCACCAGAAATTTCGACAGACGTGATAAAGAGCGGTGTTATTTTTACAGGTGGTGTGAGCAAATTGTTTGGTTTAGAAGACTTTTTAAAAAGAAATTTACCTTACAATTTTGTTATATCTGACAATCCTGAAAATTTGGCTATTTATGGGGCTGGAAAATTGATTAATGATGATGCTTTGCTAAAAATAATAGCTAAAAATTAAAATGTCTTTATCTCGACAAGAAAGAATGATTTTTCAACAAAATTATTCTTTCTTTTTTTTTGCCTATTTAGTAAAATTTTTTTGTTTAATAGGAGGAATGATGGCAAGGAAAATCGTCTTAACAAGTGGCAAAGGCGGTGTAGGAAAAACGACCATATGTGCAAACCTTGGTGTGCAACTTGCGAGCCTTGGTTTTAGGACAGTGCTCGTAGATGTTGACATAGGACTAAACAATTTGGACGTTGTAATGGGGCTAGAAAAAAATGTTGTTTTTGACATAACAGACGTCATCATGGGTAGATGCCGTGCAAAACAAGCTTTAATTGAAGACAGCAGTTTTCAAAATCTCTTTTTGCTACCATCATCTCACAACACAGGCAAAACAAAAATACTTGGCGAGCATATAAGAAGTGTTTTGAATATGCTTGATTCTTCATTTGATTATATATTGATCGATTGCCCGGCAGGAGTTGATGCGGGTTTTCACCGAGCAGTGTTTTCTGCTAATGAAGCCATTGTGGTTGTAACACCACACTTGTCGAGTTTACGTGATGCAAGCAAAGTTATTGGGCTTTTAAATGAGTATGATTTGACAAGCAAAGGGCTGGTAATAAATCGTTTGAGGGGAGATTTGCTTGCTAGTGGAGAAATGTTAAAGGTTGAAGACGTTGTCCGTGCAATGCATTTGCCACTGTATGGCGTTATTCCAGAAGATGACGCAATTTCAAGTGCTTGCTCAATAGGTGGCTACTTGAACTCGGCAGAGTCGACAAGGGCATTTACTCTTTTATGTGAAAACATTCACACAGGCACAAAAAAAATATATGATTGTGAAATGAAGTATCGTGGCTTTATGGGATATATTAGAAGAAATTTAAAAAGGAAGGTGTAAAATGGATCGACTAAATTCAATTCTTCAAATGGACAAAAATTATGTGCCTGAAGAAGTTGTAATTTTGTTAAAAAGCGAATTAAAAAAGCTTTTAAAAGAATTTTTTAATCTAAAAAATGATATAAGAGTAAGATTTATTTCTCATGATGGCATAAAATTTTTTATAGAATTTGAAGTTGACAGAGTGCGTAGTTTAGGGTATGTGTCCAAATAAAAAAAGCATTATTTATGATTAATAATGCTTTTATATCAAATTTTATAGACTAAGAGCATCATTATTTGTTAAAACAAAATTTTCTTTTGGTTTTTTGACAGTTGTGTTTGGGGTAGGCATTGATAACAAAGTGTTTTTTTTAATTAGTCTGTTTAATATTTTTTTATATTTTTATGATATCATAAATTAGACCAAAAATCAGGTTATAAAAAAATTTATGCTTAACCTATTAAAAAAAACACATCAAAAGAATTGATGCGTTTTTTTTATAAATCAAAGAAAGTTTTTTGTGTTACTCAAAATAAACAAGTCCGTAGCAATTTGGGCCGACGTGTGAACCTACAACACATCCAATATCACAAATCACTTGACCTTTTGGAGAAATGTCGAGCATAGACGAGTATTTAAGCAAAATTTTGTCAATCATTTCTGGACAATTTGAATGCCCAAAATAAATAGGCAGGGTTTTATCTCTATTTCTTGCTTTTGCAACCATGTACATAAAAGCTTTAGCTTCGCCCATTACTTTAGCTTCGTTTGTCACTTTACCACCAGCGAGCGAAATAATAGGCTTTACATTAAGCATAGATCCCATAACTGCGCTTGCAGTTGAAAGTCTACCACTGGCTTTAAGATATTTTAAATCACCGATAACAGCGACAAGTTTGACCTTGCTAATTAATTCGTCTAGTTTTTTAATCACATGAGAAAGGTCGTCATCCTTTTCAATAAATTTTGCAAGTTCAATCAAGATCGCGCCTTGTGCCCACGTTGTTACAGTAGATTGACGATATGTAACGTTTTGCATTTTAAGTGCTTGAACAGCACCCTCAACCTGATGAATAGTGGCTGTCATTTCAGAGGATATAGTCAAAACAATGACGTGGATGTCAGGTTTGTTTACATAAGGTGATAGTATTTCTTCAAACAAAAATTGATTAGGCATGCTTGTTTTTGGAATTAAGCCTGTTTCATTAATCTTTTTATAAAATTCTTGGTTAGTTAAACCTTGAGGATAAATTTCCTCGCCAAATCTAACTTCGATAGGCACAAGTGATATATCATATTTTTCTGCCAAATTTTGTGGGATATCACAAGACGCGTCAGCTATTAATTTATATTTCATAATTACCTCAACTAAGCTAAGTATATCACATATGATTTTGAAAACAAAATGTTTTAAAAATTGTAAAAAAAAAATTTAAAATTTGATATGAAATGTTACAGTAAAAAAGGAAAGAAATGAGCATAATATATTTATACATAAAAATTAAAACGGTTTTAGTAATTAATTGTTTGTTTGCAAGCATTAAGCTTACAAATAATAAACATATTAAAAGACTTTAAAACAGGGTGTTTTTTTAATAGCAAAAACTATAAGCAAATATTACAACATAGTTTTAAAAATTTCGAACACTTTTTTGCCATTTTTATTAAGAATAAGTTCCGGATGCCATTGAACTGCCAAAATGTTATATTTTACATGAACAAAAGCTTCAATTATTCCATCATTTGAAACAGCACATATTTTAAGATTTTTTCCAAGTTTATCTATTGCTTGATGGTGTAGGGAGTTTATTTTAAAAGATTTCCCAAAATATTTTATAAAGAGTTGATCATCTGTTGACACCTTGTGCTCTACATTTTTATGATTTTCAATATGTTGTTTTAGAGTTCCACCAAAGTAGACGTTTAAATATTGACTACCAAGGCAAATCCCTAAAATCGCTTTCTTCTTTTTAATAAATTTTTTTATATGCTTAAAAACATTTTTGTCTGCTTCAAAATCTATGTTTGTTGAATATAAGTTTTTTTGTTTATACCATTTTGGGTGCATATCCCCACCACCTGGGATTAGCAATCCATCATAATCATCAATATTTTTACATTTAATGCCGACGTCCGCCTCAACGCCCACCATTTGAAGCCCTTTAACATAATTCTCATTACAATTTTTGGCTATAATAAAAACTTTCTTTTTAGGTATTCTGTCTATAGCTTCTTTTAAATATTTTTTATCAAAATCAAAATCGTGATATCCAATTAATAGTTTTTCTAAATACAATTTATCAGGGTACTTGTCTTTTTTATCATTTATTAAATAAACAAGAGCCCTTTCAAGTTTGCCATCAACTTCTATGAAAGTGTAATCCTTTCTATACAAAACAGGAAAATGTTCAATGTCATCAAGTTCCTTTTCTGCTTTTTCATTTATTTTCCAAATGCCTACAGGCGTTATTGCTCCTTCCTTTGGCTCTATAGTTATGTATTTTTTAAAAGCTATCTGCCAGTTTTTTAAAAAAGTTTTGCCTATTAGTTCGCAACTAGGGCATCTTTCTTTCATTCTTTTGATGTCTAAATTTCTTCCATATGCTAAGCAGTATTTGATTTTAGAAGGTGTTGTCTTTTTCATAAATAATTCCTAATTTAATTATATAAAAAACTTAACTTAAAAGCAATCAAATACCTAATATTAAATCAACAAACATCAACGTCATGACATAGATACTACTTCGCAGGCAACTTTTCTTAACCGCCCGTTCGACTCCCATTAAGTTTTAATTAAAAAAAAGCCTTGCGACTTTTTTGTCTGGTGCCGCTGGTGGGAGTCGAACCCACATGAAGTTGCCCTCAACGGATTTTGAGTCCGTCGCGTCTGCCTGCGTCACAAACTTCGCTCTTGCTTGTTTGCCTGACGGCAAAAAAAAAAGCACTATCGCTCGTTTGTTCCTTTTTCCCAAAAATGGTTAACATTTTCGGGGACCCCAGATAGTGCGGAATGTCATACGCTCAATAAGTTAATCTGGTGCCGCTGGTGGGAGTCGAACCCACATGAAGTTGCCCTCAACGGATTTTGAGTCCGTCGCGTCTGCCATTCCGCCACAGCGGCACATCCACTTTGTTATTTTATCATACTTAAAAAAAATTTACAACTCTTTTGTTACAAAAATTTAAATTCATTATTTTTACAAAATTAGTCTTGTTTATAGCGTTTTTGACGCCAAAAAATCACCATAACATTGCCATATCTACACCATTTTTCGACAAATTTGTAAAAAAATCGAAATTTGTTTAAAAATTGTGGCATTAAAATTTGACTATTACAACCCTTCATTTTATAATTTTTGTGTAAAACGCAGAAAAGAAGTTGCTTTATGCGCAGAAGCCAATTTTTCTGGCGGAGTAACCAAGCTTCAAAGTGATATGGCTAAAAATAATACAACAAAATTTGCCTTATTTTAGGTAACTGACTTTTTATCGCAAAAATTATAATTAAAGGGGAATTTTATGCAAAAACACATTTGGGGTAAAACCTTGCTTACGGTTTACCGTTATTTAGAAAGAATAGCTGATGCTATTGACAACATAATCGAAAAACAAGCAATTCAACATTCGTCAATGCTAGGTAGTGATGCTTTAACGCACAATACTTTGTCGCTGGCAAACAAAATTATTGATCTTTCAGAAAGAAAAGTTAAATTAATAAACATAAAGCTTCTGGTGGAAAAGGCTCTTTCAACCATTAACGAAAAGGGCGCTAAAATCTTGATTATGAAATATTTTGACAACGCGTCGTGTGAAGAAATTTTGTCTACACTTTCTCTTTCACGTAGGACTTATTTTAGGCGTATAAATGAGATGGAAGCAGCATTTGAAGCTGGATGCAGTTTGTTTGGCTTTCCAATGGAAAGATTAGACAGCTATCTTGCAGGAGAAGATTGGATTTTAAATGTTAAATCTTCATTTGAAAAAGAGGACAAAAATTGTGTACAGCCTTTTCAAAAAGAAAAGATTTGTTTATAAGTCGTCTTCATTAAATTCGTAATAATCTTTTTTTCGTACAAGGTGTTTTTTAAGTTTGCCTTTTTTTGATGGACTGAGAAGCAAATATAAAATAACAAGACAAGGGATGCTTACTGAAAGTATTATGATTGCTACAACGGTGTCGCTTAACCCTCCTTGGGGTTCAGCGGTTGTTGTTGAAGTAAAAATCAATTCTTCTGTTATTTCTGGAAAATATTCTGTGTTTTCAATAAAACCGTCAAAAAGGTCGCAATAGTAGGAAAAAACATAACCATAAACGGATGAGGTTTCGTCATCTAGTTTGCAATAATACCAAACATTTGTGGACTGACTGAACATTTCTTCGCCAATCATAGTTCCGTAAAGCAGATATTGCCCTTCAAAAGCGAGTTTGCCAAGAGCATTGCCAGACGTTGATGGCGAGGAATAGACGGTTAAACCGCCATCATTATAGTTTCTAAATTTCTGGTTGGGATAAGGTGAAGTGGGCGTTCCGTTCATAGGAGTTACATCGCTTTTTTTAACGTAGCCATAAATATCTAAATATTTTGCTTTATAAAATTCTCCATCTTCTCCAATTAACAAAACAAAGTAGGTGGAAGGAATGGTAAATAAAGTTGATTTTTCGTCTGGTGACGTGTAGAAATATGCGTTGCCTAAAATCTTTGCGTAATAAGAATAACTTTCATCAGCATAACTGTTAAAGCTTGGTTGTGAAGACAAAAGCATAAAGCACGACACGATAAAAAGAAACAATATTTTCATGTGAATATTTTAATATTAAAATTTGTGCAAGCAAATTATATTCTTGTCTTTTATGGGGGAGAGATGTCAGAAATTAAAGAAAAGTTAAAACTAGTTTGTAAAGAAATTGAAAACAGACAGCCAAGTCCCAATTTGAAAGGCTACAACTCTGGCAACATAGTTCATAAAAAGCAAATAGCTTTTCATAAATGCAAAAAACGAAACAGATGGGTTTTTGGAGGAAATCGAAGTGGCAAAAGTGAATGTGGAGCAGTTGAAGTTGTTTATCTTTCAAGAGGAATCCATCCCTATAGAAAAAATAAGAAAAATGTTTCGGGTTGGGTTGTAAGTTTATCGCGTCAAGTTCAAAGAGATGTCGCGCAACAAAAGATTTTGCATTATTTAAAAACGGAATGGATCGAAAAAATAGTTATGCAAAGTGGTAGCGAAAGTTCGCCAGAAAGTGGTGTAATAGATTTCATATTAATAAAGAATGTGTTTGGCGGTACTAGTAAAATCGGATTTAAAAGTTGTGATCAGGGCAGAGAAAAATTTCAGGGTGCGTCGCTTGATTTTGTATGGTTTGATGAAGAGCCACCTTTTGACATTTACAGAGAATGTCAAATGCGCGTGCTAGACAGGTGTGGAGATATTTTTGGAACTATGACACCTCTTAAAGGCATGACTTGGGTTTACAATGAGATATACTTAAATTGTCATAACTCGCCTGAGGTGTGGTGTGAGCATATGCAGTGGGAGGACAATCCCTTTTTGTCAAAAACAGAGATTGAGATGCTATCGCAAACTATGGCAGAAGACGAGCTTGAATCAAGAAAGTTCGGCAAATTTAGTTTTTTTGGAGGTTTGGTATATCCAGAATTCGACGAAAAAGTTCATGTAATCGAGCCGTTTGATGTTCCTTGTGAATGGTATGACAACATTTCTATTGACCCTGGTTTAAACAATCCGCTGTCTGCACATTTTTATGCAGTCGACTACGATGGAAATATTTTTGTTATTGCAGAACATTTTGAAGCAAAGAAAGATGTAACATATCATGCCAAAAAAATTCTGGAAATAGCACAAAATTTAAATTGGCATTTTGCAAGCAATGGAATGCTCTCTGCTCTCATCGACAGCGCGGCATCTCAACGAACACTCGCCAGTCAAAAAAGTGTTGTAGATTTGTTTTACGAAAACAACATTTTAGTTAACCCGAGAGTGAACAAGGATATGTTTTCTGGGATATCTACTGTGAAAAGATACTTAAAAGATGGAAGTGGACAAGCTCATATTTTTATTTTTAAAAACTGCGTAAATTTAATTAAAGAGTTTAAATCTTATTTTTGGGGTGATGAAGATGCACCAATTAAAAAGGATGATCACTCATTAGATGAGCTGAGGTATTATTTAATGTCGAAGCCTTCAGCTCATTTACAGCCAAGGCAAAAGAGCGCAATAGAAATTGATAAAGAAAGATTGATAAGAAAGATTAGAAGAAAATGGAAATGAAGCAATAATTAACTAAAAAATGCAAAAAAAATTAAAAAAAATGCTAAATTTTATTAAAAAACAATAAATTTTTTGAAAAAAACAAGTTTTTTTATTGAAATGATTGCACAATATTATGAACAAAAAATGTGAAAAAAGTTTAAATAAAATTTTACAAATTTAGCAATATTAAAAAATTATTTGGAAAAATAAATAAATTGTGTTAAATTTAACATAGTTAATATATGAAAAAGTTTTATGGGTTGCTGTTGATTTTTCTGTTTGCGTTTTTGGCGATAACTCCATTAAACCTTATTGGTGGGGAAGTTTTTTCTGGCGAAACCTACCAAGCTGTATCAGAAACAGAGAATATGATAAGTGTGACACAAGACGGTTCGTCGTCTAGTATTTCTTTACAAACATTGTCTGAAAATATTGAAGATTACTCATCCGCAACATTGGTGTTAAATGAAGATATTACGATTTCATCTAATTGGTCGCCAATTGGGTCAGAAGGAAATTCTTTCAGTGGAACTTTTGACGGGAACGGTCACACTATAACATTTGAAGAGACACCTCAAATCAATGGTGCTTATCAAGGGCTTTTTGGTTATACTGACGGAGCAACTATTAAAAACTTACAGATTTCGGGAGATTATTTAATTTCAAGTACAGATAGCACTGAAAGTGAAATATTTGCCGGTTTACTTTTAGGTTATGGTAGAAACACGACAATAGAGAATTGCGAGGTGGTTTCTAATGAAAACGCTACGCCTCAAAAAATTACAAAAAAACTTACATATGGGACTCTTGCAGGACGTCTTGTAGGAGGTGAGTTAAAAAATATCAGTGTTATTGCAAATCAAACCTTTTCTGCCGAACTTTCAAATTCTTACACAATTAAATTAGGTGGAGTAGTCGGTGCAACAGATAACGTCAAAATTACAAAAACAGTTGTGTTTGGAAGCATAAGGCTTAACACAAATTTGGGCAAAGATCTAGATTCACGCTTTTATGTTGGCGGTATGGTTGGAGAAGTAGATGATGGGTCATTGAGTGATTGTGCGGTAAGTATAAATTTGGCGGTTGCTCAAAACGAAACTTATGAATATAGGATTGGTGCAATAATTGGAAATATTCTTTCCATGTATAATTCTGGCGCTATAAATTCGATTGCATTCTCAGGCACATTTGATGCTTTTGGCTACGTAGGTTCTTACAATTTTTCTAATGTAGAAACCAAAGATTATGTAATAAATGTTGCAGATCCAACTATTTTAAAAACTGAAAGTTTCTTTGTTAACGATTATTCAGTTGTTGAATCACAAGGTCAATCAGTAACATTCCGTTGGAATCAAAGTGCAGAGCCTTGGGATTTTACATCGCGATGGCTGGTTATAAACACTCAAAGCGGTCAAGAAGTTCGTTTGCAATCGTTTCAATCCTTTGATTTTTCGCTTGAAAGCGTAATTGATGACAACGGAATGTTGCAAGCACAAGGCAATAGTGAGCAAGAAGATGTGCCTTATGGTGAATATGCAACGTTTACTTTGGAGTTTAAAGATGATATTTATTCCACCTATTACGATATTTCGGAAATATTAAAAGATGGGGCGTCTCTTGGTTTGGAGTCTTTTGAAGAAAAAGATGGAGAAATGGTTTCAACAGATGGTGATATAAGTTTAAGTGAAACAACTACTGGTGAAAAACGCACTTTTGAATTAAAAATTCTTTCTTCTAGTTCAACAGAGGGAAGATATTCGTTCAGGCTGTCAGCTGTTCCTTTTCCAATTTACTTGGTTGCAGGAAATGTCAGCAATGGGCAAATAAATCTTGGCGAGAACGGATCGATAAGATACAGCAATTCATCTTCTCTTACTACAAACATAGAAAGGAAAGTTTCAAATGGCACAAATTTTACAATAGATGCGGTTGCAAATCGCTTATATTCATTTGATAGTTGGAAACTTTATTATTTGGAAGAGGATGATTTGGGCGAGCTTACATATGCCGATCAAAAGTGGACTTTAGCAGAAAATGTTGAAGACCTTTCAACCACGAGCTCCATAACCATTAATTTTGGAGTGGAAGATGAAGATGAAACGATATTTAATCAAACTTTCTTGCTTCTAGCCACTTTCGTTTATGATCCTTACACCCTAAACTTTAATTATGATTCTAATCTTATATCAAAGGTTGAAATAAACAACCAAACATTGCAAACAAATTCAATACAGCTTGATAAAAATGAAAACGTCAATATAAAAGTGTATGTTTCTAGCAAAAACACATTAGACACTGAAAAGATAACGCAATCGATAAAAAACTTTTTTGCTACTGAGACTTCAAGGCTAGATTATGAAACTTTTACTGATCCAACGAATGCTGACATTGTAGTTCACGAATTTTCATTTTCAACTTCAGCATTAAAATCAAATGAAAACAAAACTTATTCTATTTCATTAAGTGCTACTGAGGGCGATGGCGAACCTCAAAATGACAACACTATGTGGATAATAATAGGTGTTGTAGGTGGTGTTGTTGTTTTAGGACTGATAGGTTTAACCATTTGGTTGGTTTTAAGGAAACGTGCAATAAAATCAATTAACCATCGAAACGATGATTACAAAAAGTATTTTTATTAAAATATGTTTATTTGCGATAAACGTTCAGACGAGATTTTAGATGTAATAGGGGAGTTGGAGGACAAGAAAAATCAGGCTGACTATCAAACTATGAGCAGATAAAGTTGAAAGGCTTTAAGTCAATTATGATTCAACAAAAAAGGACGCTAATTAGCGTCCTTTTTTTGCATGAAGATTTGACAATGTGTTTTTAAAAAAAACGTAATTGTTTTTATTCTTCTGTGTGGTTTTTTCTGTTTATAAATTTTGAAAATTCACTTGCTCTTATTATTGAGTCTTGGCCATATTTGTTTACAATTTTTTCAATGGTTCTACTCGCGTTTTCTTGCCTTTGGTCAAAAAAACTCATTTGCTTGTGGTTGGATATATTTTCCAAATTTCCACAGCTTATGCGTATTGCACGTATGAGGTGCGAATAATCGTAGAAGGAATCTATCAAGCTCATGACTTCTTTTATTATGATGTTAGAAGCAAAACAAGCCGATATAGTCTTAGATTTTGAGTATTTTTTGAATTCATTGTCTTTTAGCGAAACATGAATGGTGCGTGCTTGATATCCAGATTTTATCAATCTCTTAGAGATCTTCTCTGCTAAGAAAGCTACAACTTTTTCAATTTCATCTCTTTTTAATATATCTTTGATGGTGGTTGTGCCATTGCCTATGCTTTTTGGTGCTACTGCATCAAAATAGTTTTTGACCTTCTCTTCTTCGCTACCAGACAAACTTGCTTTTAATCTCAAACCAACTATGCCCCAAATTTGTTTGATGTAAGAGTCCTTTAAAGCACAAAAATCACCAATAGTTTTTACGTTCATAAGCAAAAACTTTTTTTCCAATCTTTTACCAATGCCGACTATTGAATTTAATGGCAGGGGAAAGGCAATATTTTTAAATTCTTCTTTTGGTATTTCGGTGACAGCATCAGGTTTTTTTAAATCAGAGCCAAGTTTGGCATAGATCTTATTAAAGGAAACACCAACAGACACAGTAAAACCAAACTCTTTTTTTACACGCTCTCTTATCTCATTTGCAATTTGTAATGCAGTTTTATTCAAAATCTTCATAGAGCTTGTCACGTCAAGCCAACATTCATCGAGGCCCATAGGTTCGACAAGGTCAGTATAATCAAGATAAAGCTCGTGTAATTTTAAAGATATTTCTTCGTAAAGAGAGTAGTGCGGGGCTAAACAGACGAGTTCGGGGCAATATTGTTTTGCTTCAAATATGCTCATTCCTGTTTTTACACCAAATTTTTTTGCTATCTCATTTTTTGCTAAAATAATACCCGTTCTTTTTTCTGGGTTTCCGGTCACAGCAACAGGCTTGTCTTTTAAATCTTGACGAGTGGCACATTCAACGGAGGCAAAAAAATTGTTTACGTCAGAGTGTAAAATAGTTTTCATTTTGTTTGCTTTGCCTCCTTAAAAGATGTATAATTAAAGCATATTTAAACAAAAAAATCTAACGTCTGCTTGTAAAAACTTCTTATCATTTTTTATTATTTTACACTTTGAAAGGAAATTATGCAATTGAAAACTATAAACAATTTTTTTTTAGCAAGAAACGAAAAAGATTTTCTCAAAATCAGTAAATCAGAGTTTGATCAAGTAAATTGCTTTTGCGATGATGTTTTCTTTGCTATTGAAATGATGAAAAAATATGCTTTGCAAGGCACTTTAATTTTGCCGTCTAGATTTGCCTTGGACAAGCAAAAATTTGAAAAATTTAAACATTCAGGTTTTAAATTTTCGGTGTTTGTAGATTTGCTTGATGATGATGACATTTTAAACCGTGTAAGTCTCTTAAAATTGCCAACCACAACTCTGCTTTATGAAAATTTGACGAGGACAGGGCAAATAAGTCAAAAATTTGGTGGCAAAATGCCGGCGCAAGCGCTTGAAGATTTGGGCTTTTGGGACCATGAATGTCAGATTGTTGGTGGAATGTATGCTGACAAAGACGACCTGCAAATTCTTGGAGAACATAATGCAAAAATTACTATTTGTCCACGAGCGTTTGCCGAAAAGGGAGCAACCTTTGTAAATTTGAAATTGCTTGCGAGATACCCAGTCAAATTGTCATTGGGCACTTACGATTTTCCTGAGGTAGATTTGGAAAGAGAACTCGAATTTTTAAGACTTACAAGTTGTGCTCTTTTTGAAGACCCTTACGCAGTTACCATAAAGGAGCTTAAAAAATTAACACAAGGAGAAAAAATATGAACATAACAGAAACATTAGCAAGTGAGTTTGGATTAAAACAAGTTTTTGCCGAAAACATAGTCAATCTTTTGGATGAGGGAAACACAATTCCTTTTATTGCGCGTTACAGAAAGGAGATGCACGGTTCTTGTGATGACCAGGTTTTAAGAAATTTTGCTGATAGGTTAAAATATCTTCGCAATCTAGAAGAAGAAAAAGAAAAAGTGGAGCGCACTATTACTGAGCAAGGAAAATGGACGGAGGAGCTTGCAAAAGCGCTTTCTTCAGCCAAAACTTTGACAGAAGTGGAAGACATTTACAGACCTTACAAACCTAAACGTAAAACCAGAGCATCAATTGCAATAGCCAAGGGGCTAGAACCTCTTGCCGATATTTTGCAAAAACAAGCAAAGGGCGTGGATATAAAAAGCGAAGCGGAAAAATTTGTAAATGAACAAGTGCCAACTGTTGACGACGCGATAAATGGTGCAAAGGATATTTTAGCGGAAAGGATAAGTGATGATGCTTCCTTACGTAAAACGCTTAGAGAGCTTTTGTTTGACAAGGCTATCATCGAATGCAGTCTTCTCGACGGAGAAAACAAGCTGACTTATGAAACATATTCTGGATTTAAGCAGGAAGCAAAAAAATTGCCAAGCCACAGAATACTTGCCATAAATCGTGGAGAGAAAGAAAAATGTCTTAAAGTTTCAGTAGTAGTAAATCCAGAAATAATGCTCAAAGAAATAAGATTTGTGTTTAAGAAAAACAATCCTCAAACAGATGAAATAATTGAAAGCGTTTTGCAAGACAGCTATGAGCGATTGCTTTTTCCAGCACTTGAAAGAGAGTTGCGTTCGAATTTGACTGACAATGCTTGTGAACAAGCGATCAAGATGTTTGAAGTCAATTTAAAACCACTCTTAATGGAAGCTCCTCTTAAAAACAACATAATTTTAGGGCTTGACCCAGCATATAGAACAGGTTGCAAAATTGCTGTGATTGACAAAAATGGTGATGTGCTTGACACCACCGTAATTTATCCGACGCCACCTCAATCAAAAACCGAAGAATCTATAGAAAAATTAAAAAGTTTGATTGAAAAATACAAAGTTGACGTAATATCAATAGGCAATGGGACTGCTTCTAAAGAAGCTGAGATTTTTGTGGCAGAACTAATCAAACATGTTTCGCGTCCCGTTTCTTACGCCGTTGTAAGCGAGGCAGGAGCATCAGTTTACAGTGCTTCAAAACTTGGGGCGGAGGAATTTCCTGATTATGACGTTTCACTTCGCAGTGCCGTTTCGATTGCAAGAAGATTGCAAGATCCGCTTGCCGAACTTATTAAAATCGATGTAAAAAGCATTGGCGTGGGGCAATACCAACATGACATGCCACAAAATAGACTCACCGAAGTTTTGACAGGTGTTGTAGAGGATTGTGTTAACAGTGTAGGTGTTGACCTTAACACTGCTTCACCAAGTTTGCTTTCTTATGTTTCAGGCTTAAACATGAGTATCGCAAAAAACATCACGCTTTACAGAGCCAAAATTAAGGGCTTTAAAAACAGAGAACAGCTTTTAAGCGTCCCAAAACTTGGGCCAAAGGCTTATGAGCAGTGCGCAGGATTTTTAAGAATTGTTGGTGGTGAAAACATTTTAGACAACACTGCTGTTCATCCCGAAGCATATGAAACTACTAAAAAATTGTTAGAACTTTTTGGAGTTAGTCTAAATGAAGTTACTAAGGGTGAGACAAGTTTAGAAGCGCTTGTAAAACTAAAAGGAGAAGAAAAGGTCGCAAGCGAACTTAACATTGGTGTTCCTACATTAAAAGATATTGTTAGTGAAGTACAAAAACCTGGAAGAGATATTCGTGACAGTATGCCAAAACCGGTTCTTAGAAGCGATGTTATCACTATGGAAGATTTAAAAGAAGGCATGCAGTTTTCAGGAGTTGTGAGAAACGTTGTTGATTTTGGTGCATTTGTTGATATTGGTGTGCATCAAGATGGACTTGTGCATATCTCACAAATCTCCGATTCATTTATAAAACATCCGTCCGAAGTTTTGAAAGTAGGACAAAAAGTTGAGGTAAAGGTCATTGGTGTTGATTTAGCAAAGAAGAGAATATCTTTAACTATGAAAGGTCTAGATAAGGAGGAAGCTTGAAAGAAAGCTGTGACTATTGTGGAAGGACTTTTAAAGAGATCTTAAAGACGGGGTTTGTTGGATGCGAACATTGCTATCATGAAATAGAACCACTCACAAATCATGTCCGAGAGCTTTTTAATGGCAAAAAACATTGTGGCGATTTGAAAAGGAGAGGGCTATGAGCAATTTCAACTCTGTTGCAATCTCTTCTAGAATAAGATTTGCTCGAAATTTGTCTGGGCTAAGTTTTTTGCCTAAAAAATTAGACAGAAATCAAATTTCTTATTTGGTTGACTCTGTTTCAGCTTTGCTTATGGCATCTGGTGATTACACAATAATGCCCCTTTCTTCAATGCCCTTGTCAAGATGTAAGGCATTACTTGAAAGGCATGTTATTAGCAGAGAACTTATTGAAAACAAAGATATATCCATTGTTGCAACAAATGAGGACGAAACATTGATCTTCATGATTTTCGAAGAAGATCACATTCGTGAGCAATCAGTATGTCAGGGGTTTAATTTGGAAGAAGCTTTCAACAATCTTTTGCCTATGGATGAAAAGATATGTAAAAGTTTTAACATAGCTTATGATGATGAATTTGGGTTTTTGACTGCGTCGCCTTCAAATTTAGGAAACGCTATGAGGGCGTCGGTTATGGTTTTTTTGCCAGCCTTAGAAAGAAGTGGACGAATAGCAGAACTTATTCGTGAGGCATCAGCTTTCAACTTAACGTTTCGAGGCATTTATGGTGAAGGAAGCAAGGCTTTAGGAAGCATCTATCAAATTTCAAACCAAGGTATGTTCGCCTGCACAGAAGAAGAAATTATAGATCGAGTGAGTGATTTTTTTTACAATATATTTAAAGAAGAAACGAGTTTAAGAAAACAGCTTTTTGACGAAAATCATGACAAGATATGTGACGAAGTTTTTCGTGCGCTCGCTATTTTAGAAAACAGCTATGTTTTGGAAGAAACAGAAATGATAAATTTGCTGTCACTTGTCAGACTTGGTCATGAACTAGAAATCTTAAATATTAAAGATATTAATCTTTTTATGAAACTCTATTATCACGGTGCATCAGCAAATTTACATGAAATTCGAGTTTTTTCGCAAGATAAAGAGGAAAATAAAGTTCGAAGCGAGTATATAGCAAAGAGAGTAAAAAATCTCGTTGAAATAAGGGGGAAAAAATGAATATTGGATCAAATTATTTTTCTGACAACATCGAAAAAGTTATCAAAAATGCAAGCAGAATTGCTTTAAGATTTGGTAGCGATGTTGTAGGGACAGAGCATATCTTATATGGTATTGCTTCTGTTAAAGACTGTTTGGCTTCAAAAATGCTCGCTGATGAAGGAGTAACCGAGGAAGATCTTTTTGAATTATTCAGTGAGAATTCTGATGAAGAACTTCTTTTTACCTCTGGCAGAGTAGAGTTGTCACCAAGGGTTAAGGATTTGTTTAGGGTTGCGCAACAGATTGCACTTGAATATAATCACAGCTTTTTGGGGACTGAACATTTGCTTCTTGCTATTTTGTCTAGCGAGGGATCAGTTGCTGTAAAATTGTTAGCTAATCATTATGGGATTGAAATAGACAGATTTTATCAAAAAATATCTGCACTTTTAAGCCAAGCATCTCCAAAACAGGAAGGAGGACAAGCACAAAGCAAAAGCTCGCTTCCACAAAAATTGCTTGATATGGGCAGTGATATAACTTTAAAAGCCAAAGAGCATAAACTCGACCCAGTTATTGGCAGAGAAAATGAAATCGAAAGAGTTATTGAAATTCTTTGTCGCAAAACCAAAAACAATCCTGTGCTTATTGGTGAAGCAGGCGTTGGTAAAACAGCGATAGTGGAGGGACTTGCGCAAGCAATAGTTTCGGGCAACGTTCCAGATTTACTTAAAGACAAAGTAATTTTCAGTTTGGAAATTGGTGGCTTGATGGCTGGCACAAAATACCGTGGCAGTATGGAAGAAAAGCTTAAAGATGCTATTGAAACAATCATATCAAGTAAAAACATAATTGTCTTTATAGATGAAATTCACACTTTGGCTCAAGCTGGTTCTAAAGAAGGTGAAACAAGTCCAGCAGACATGTTGAAGCCCTATCTTGCGCGTGGCGAACTGCAAACAATAGGCGCAACAACGACAGATGAGTATAGAAAGTTTATTGAAAAAGACAAGGCTTTAGAAAGAAGATTTCAGCCTATTTTAGTTTCGCCTCCATCAGTTGAAGACACTATTTTAATATTAAAAGGTCTTAAAGATTCTTATGAAGCTTTTCATAAAATTAAAATAAGTGATGAAGCAATCGAAGCTGCTGCCGTTTTGTCGGATAGATATATTATGGACAGAAGCTTGCCAGACAAAGCGATTGACTTGATCGACGAAGCTTGCAGTAAAGCAAAAGTAAATTTTTCTGTCAAACCTCAGGCAGTAAAAGATTTGGAAAACAAAATCGCTCAACTTTCTTCTTCAAGGGACGAAGCATCGCTCCAAAGAAATTACGAAAAAGCAGCGACCTTACAGTCTGAAATAATAAAACTTGAAGATCAGTTGAAAAAGAAGCAATCAAAAGGCGGAGGCAAAAGCTCATCAAGTGGGCAAATTGGCGCAAACGAAATTGCAGCAGTTGTCGCTAAATGGACAGGTATTCCAGTGACAAGAATAACAGAAAGCGAGAAAGAAAAATTGATTCATTTGGAAGAGATCTTGCACAAACGTGTGGTTGGACAAGATGAAGCGGTTGAGGCTATTTCAAAGGCCATAAGAAGATCACGTGTCGGTTTACAAGATTCAAAAAGACCAATAGGTTCTTTCTTGTTCCTTGGGCCTACAGGTGTTGGTAAAACCGAACTTTCAAAAGCAATAGCAGAAGCGTTGTTTGATGATGAAAACAATATCATTCGAATAGATATGTCGGAGTACATGGAGTCTCATTCCGTTTCTAAACTTATCGGCGCGCCACCGGGATATGTGGGATATGATGAAGGTGGTCAACTGACAGAGGCAGTAAGAAGACGTCCTTATTCAGTAGTATTGTTTGATGAAATTGAAAAAGCTCATCCAGACATCTTTAATGCTTTGCTTCAAATATTAGACGACGGAAGATTGACAGATGGACAGGGTCGAACTGTTAGCTTTAAAAACACGGTGATTATTATGACTTCAAACGTCGGGGCTAGTGAGGTAAGGCACAACAAAAAACTTGGCTTTGGTGGTGAAGAAGAAGAACTTACAAGTAAAGAGATCTATATGCACGCTTTGAAAGAAAAATTTAAACCAGAATTCATCAATCGTATTGACGTCATTTGCGTTTTTGAGCCATTGTCACAGCCTCAACTTGTCAAGATCGCAAAAATTTTGTTGGCAAACATCAACAAGCGATTGCAAGAGAAAAATCTTTCATTAAAAATGACAGAAGAGGCACTTGATTTTATTGTTCAAAAAGGATCAAATTCCGAATATGGTGCAAGACCATTAAAAAGATTTTTGCAACAAGAAGTTGAAGATCGTATTGCCGAAAAAATATTGCTTGGTGAATTAAATGATAGTGGAGAAATAATAATTGATTTTGACGGCAAAAATCTGACTTTTACGTCTGAAAAATAACAAAAGCGTTTTGAAAATATTTTGATTTTTGCTAAAATCATTATAGGAGGTTAGCATGAAAATTGATTTTTTAGAAAGAAATTTTAAAATTTCAAACAAGCTTAAAAATATTATTACAGAAAAGGTGGAGAGACTGTCAAAGTACTTTGGTGACGATGCTAAAGCGAAGGTGCTTTGTAGCGAACAAAACAAACAAAAAAAATTGGAGCTTACTATTGTAAACAAAGGCGTGCTTTATCGTAGTGAAGTTTCTAGCGATGACATGTATTCGAACATCGACCTTGCTTTGCCAAAAATTGAAAGGCAGATTGTGCGTAGAAAAGACAAGAAAATATCAAAAAGCAGAGTTAAAGAATTGCCAACATTTGAATTTTTGACAGAAGAGCCAGAGCAAAAATTGCCTGACATATTTAAGAAAAAGGTTTTTGATCTTGACCCAATAACTGTTGAAGATGCAAAAGACTTTATTGAAAGGCTTGGCCACGAGTTCTTTGTATTTTTAAATGCCGAAACAGGCAAGGTCAACATTTTATATCGACGACGCGATGAAAAGTTTGGTTTAATTGAGGTTAATTATTAATAAACTAGCAGTCAATATAATTTAATTTATAGGATTGTCACATTAAAAAACCTGAGTGATCTCAGGTTTTTTTGTTTATGTTTTCATATTAATATTGTGTCATATTTTTATATAGACAAATGGGTTATCAAGGTTTATTTTAAACATTGTTCAATTTTAATCACTCCCAATTTATTGGCGAGAGATTGTGGTCAACTAAAAATTTGTTGCATTTAGAAAAATGCTTACATCCAAAAAAACCACGGTAAGCAGAAAGAGGGCTTGGATGGGGCGCTGTTAGGACTAAATGCCATTTAGGAATTATGTTTGCAAATTGCCTTGCGTGTGAGCCCCACAACATAAAAACCATGGGCTCTTTTCGCTCGGCTAAAAGTTTTATAATTTTTGAGGTAAATTCTTCCCAGCCTTTTCCTTGATGACTCATTGCCTGGCCACGTCTAACGGTCAGGGTGGTGTTGAGAAGCAAAACACCTTGCTTTTCCCATCGAGTCAAATCACCTGAGTTTAAACATTTTATGTTTAAATCTGACTCAATCTCTTTATAAATATTTATTAAAGACGGTGGCAGAGGCGTAGGATCTAAAACTGAAAAAGCGAGCCCATGTGCTTGGTTAGGTTCGTGATAAGGATCCTGTCCAATTATGACTACTTTCACCTTGTCATACGGCAAAAGATTAAGCGCAGAAAAAACGTTTTCATCAGTAGGGAAAATGTCAAAATTCTGCCTTTCATTTGCTAAAAACGATTGCAATTTTTTGAAATATTGTTTTTCTGTTTCACCTTTTAAAAGGTCGTACCAACTTCTTCTAATAATCATTTGTTCCTCATAAGAAAGTTATCACATTTTACTAAAAATTGCAACAAAAGTTTATATTATAGTTGGTTTTTTCGAATATTATTGTTAAAATACTAAACAGAAGATAAAAATTATGTAATATGCGTTTTTTGTTTCTTTAATTTTTATTTTCAATATGACAGCTGTCATATCTGTTTATGAGGAGTGTGTATGAAAAAAGATGCAATCAAAACTATTCATGCTAGACAAATTTTGGATTCACGTGGTAATCCAACAATAGAAGTTGATGTAAAGCTTGAATCAGGTGCTTTTGGAAGGGCGTCAGTTCCATCAGGAGCGTCAACGGGTGCTTTTGAAGCAGTTGAGTTAAGAGATGGAGACAAAAGCTTTTACAACGGCAAAAGTGTGCTAAATGCTGTTAAAAATGTAAATGAAATCATTCAGCCTAATTTGATTGGGAAAAATTCATTTAATCAAAAACTTATTGACAAGGTTATGATTGAATTAGATGGGACGCAAAATAAATCAAAACTTGGTGCCAATGCGATTTTGGGCGTTTCGCTTGCTTGTGCAAAAGCAAGTGCCAACTCAAAAAACAAACCTCTTTTTGAATATTTGGGCGATGGAAATGTTCTGCCTGTTCCTATGATGAACATCTTAAATGGTGGCAAGCACGCAGATAATAATGTTAATTGCCAAGAATTTATGATTATGCCAGTTGGCGTGAAAAGTTTCTCCGAAGCATTGAGATGCGGGGCGGAGGTTTTTCATGCTCTTAAAACAGTTTTAAAGGAAGCAGGTTTTTCAACATCTGTGGGAGATGAGGGCGGATTTGCTCCTAATTTAAAATCTGATGAAGATGGATTATTTTACATTGTTGAAGCAATTAAAAAAGCGGGTTATAAACCAGGAAAAGATGTGTTTATTGCATTAGATGTCGCCTCAACAGAGATGTATGACGAAGCTGAAAAGATAGGTAAAAAGGGCTCTTATTATTTCTGGAAAACAGGTCAAATTTTCACCACAGATGAATTGATTTCGTATTATAAGGATTTGATAAAAAAATATCCAATAATCTCTATAGAAGATGGATTAGCAGAAGAAGATTGGGAAGGTTGGCAGAAACTTACAAAAGCACTTGGTAAAAAAGTGCAACTTGTCGGAGATGATCTTTTTGTGACAAACACAGAAAGATTAAAAAAGGGAATAGAAAAAAAATGTGCCAATTCGATTTTGATTAAATTAAATCAAATTGGATCGCTTTCGGAAACTGTTGATGCGATTAATCTGGCAAAACAAAATGGCATGACTGCTATTGTTTCTCACCGAAGTGGCGAAACAGAAGACACGACAATCGCCGATTTGTGTGTCGCTTTAAATTGTGGCTTAATAAAAACGGGCGCTCCTTCAAGGACAGATCGAGTGGCAAAATACAATCAATTATTGAGAATTGAAGAAGCGCTGGGTGAAAGTGCAAACTTTTACTCATTTAATGTAAAAAAATAGTTGAAAAGATCTTTATAGAATATGAGTTACAATTATTAAATAAACAGTGATGAAAAGAAATAAAGTTTTGTAAATTTAAATTTACAATTTCATTTTAAAAATAATAGAAGGTCAATCGCTTGACAAAAAAAAATGCGTTTGCTAAAATAAATCAAATCTTGATGGTGGCAGGGCATTAGTAGAAATTTTGTAGCAAACTTAGAGAGTTGAATGGTGGGTGAAAATTCAATCGAGCAAAAATTTTGAATTACAATCTTGTCAAGTCTTGCGTGAGCCAACGAACTGGCATAACAAGGAGCAAGGAAAACCTTTTTAAAGATGTGCTTTAATTCAAAAAAAAGGTCGTCCAAGCTTGAATTTAGGTGGTACCACGAAACGCACGCTTTCGTCCTAAAATTTAGGAGAAGCGTGTTTTTTTATGGAGGCGAAATATGACGGATAAAAATCTATTTAAAACATTGAAAGAACGTGGGCTTTTGTACCAATGCACAGATGAAGATGCTCTTAAAAAAGCACTAGAAAGTGGAATGCCAATTACTTTGTATGAGGGCACAGACCCATCAATGAACAGTTTGCATATAGGTCATTGCATACCTTTTTGCATTTTAAGGAGGTTTCAAAAGGCAGGTCATAAAGTTTTGGTTTTGATGGGAGGGGCAACGGCGAGCGTTGGTGATCCTAGTGGCAAAAACAAAATGCGAGATATGCTTGATAAAGAAACTATAAAAAACAATATTGAACAAATCAAAAAAAGCTTGTCAATATTTTTAGATTTTGAAGGTGAAAATCCTGCAATTATTGTCAACAATGCAGATTGGTTCAAGGGTTATGATTATATTGATTTTCTACGTGATATAGGTGTTCATTTTAATGTCAATCAAATGCTTGCAAAGGATTTGTATTCAAAGCGTCTCGCTGAAGGCGGGCTTACATTTTTCGAAATGGGGTATATGCTGATGCAAGCATACGACTTTGTTTACTTAAACAAAAAATACGGTTGCACGCTTCAATATGGAGGGGCTGACCAGTGGGGCAACATAGTTGCAGGTGTTGAACTGCAAAGAAAATTAAATTTTGCAAACGGCACAAACATCAATTTAATAGGTGCTACAAACCCTCTTTTAATAACGTCAGCTGGCGTAAAAATGGGCAAAACTGAAAAAGGTGCTATTTGGCTTGATAAAGAAAAAATCAGTGCATATGATTTTTATCAAGGAATTTATCAAACACCAGATGAATGCGTCGAAATGATGTACGCACTGTTTACTGACATACCAATGAATGAAATCAAAGATATGATTAAAAATGATATTGTTTCTGCAAAAAAACGCCTATCATATGAGATAACAAAGTTTGTTAGAGGCGAGGCTGATGCTATGCAGGCACAAAGGATGAGCGAAAATCTTTTCTCGCAGGGTGGAGATGATGCACCTGTCGTTAAAGTTTCATCTGGCATAAACATATGTGATGTTCTTGTTATGACAAAACTTGCACCTTCAAAAAGCGAAGCGAGGCGCTTAATTGTCGGCGGAGGAGTTTCGTTTGGTGGAGAATTAGTAAAAGACTTTAATTTTACTGTTAAAGAAAACGGCTTGCTTAAAAAAGGCAAAAAGAATTTTATTAAAGTAGAAATTGTATGAAATTTTTTAAAGAAAATGAGATTATAATAAAAAAATCAAAGTTCTTAGGTTTTTTATTGCAAAACACAAATGAGAATGAAATTTTGCAGGCTTTACGACAGCTTCAAACAGAACACAAAAAAGCGACGCATATTTGTTATGGCTACATTTTGTCGGAACCCTTGCAAGAAAAATTTTTTGACGATGGCGAACCTTCAAGGACGGCAGGCTTTGCAATTTTGTCAGTATTACAAAAGAAAAAATTAAAAAACGTTGCGGTTTTTGTTGTAAGATATTTTGGAGGCGTTAAATTGGGCGCAGGTGGGCTTGTTAGAGCCTATACTCAAACAACTTCACAACTTTTTAAAGGTGAAAAATGATAATAACTCAAATAAAAAAAATAGGTAAGGGCGAAAGATATTCTATTTTTATAGATGGCAATTTTTCTTGCGTTTTGGAAGCTGAAATAATAGTAAAAAACCAAATTAAAGAGGGACAAGAAATTGACGCAGAGAAGTGGCAAAATGTGCGTTTGCAAAACGGCGATCTTTCTTGTTTTTCAAGAAGTCTGTCTTACTTAGAAAAGACTTTTCGAACAGAAAAACAGTTGAAAGATTACTTGCGTGAGAAAGGATTTTTGGAAGAAAGCATTGAAAAAGCGATTAGTAAACTTAAAGAATATGGTTATATAGATGACTTGGTTTACGCAGAAAATTATGTCAAAACATACATCTCTAAAAAGGGTTCTAAAAAGATTAAGTTTGAATTGCTTACAAAAGGTGTCGATCGAGAAATCGTTGATGAAGCATTAAACAAAATTGTTGATGAAGATGAAGAAAGAAAAAGATGCTTTATATTTTTAAAAAAATATTTGAAAGACAAAATTTTGGACAAAAAAACAAAAGCAAAGGCATATGCGCATCTCATTTCAAAGGGATATTCATCGGAGGTTGTTTTAAATGCAATAGGGAGGCTCGAAGATGAGAGTTGGGATTGATTTAGAAAATATAGATCGAATGAACGAAAAGCTTTTAGCAAAAATTTGCTTTGAAAGTGAAAAAAGATGGTTGTCAAATTTTTCTGATATAACTGTAAAAACCCATATGGCATCTTTATGGGTGGCTAAAGAAGCAACTATAAAAGCGCTTGGCGTAGGCGATATGCGAGAAGTTGAACTAGTGCATGAAAATTCAAAGCCTAGTATTTTACTTCATGGAAAAATGCTTGAAAAATTTAAAGAATTAAATATGACTGAAATTGAAATTTCAATTTCGCACACAAAAAAGCAGGCGGTTTGCATTGTCATAATGAAATAACTAGATTAAAAAAACACATATTATTGCGCTTGTTTTAATTAAATTTTTAATTTTTTATCAATTTTTTTTAATTTTAACTCAAAAATACTACATATTCTTTTAAAAAAATTTATTTATTATTAAAAAAAGGAGCTATACACTCAAAGTAAAGCTCCTTTTTTAGTAACAATTTGCAACTGTAGATTTTAAGCAACTACCTTTTCTGCGATTGAAGTGTCTACAACGCTTTCATAGTCGGTGTTTCCATTCAACATGCCAGCGTTTTCGGTTATGGCAAGTAACATTTCAAATGCTGATTGACTCATAATAGGATTAGAAGCAAAAGCGTTAATTCTGTAATATGCTTCAACTGCTATTTCCATATCAGAAACAGTCAAGCCATCAAAAGAAGGTAGCAAAGCTTCAGCAGCTAATCTAAGGTTATTGTTTTCATAACAGTCTTTTAAATAATCATATGCCCTTGTCACGGCTCGTAAAAATTTTTCACAAACATCAGCGTGGTCTTTGATATAAGAATCTTTCGCTATAAAGCATGTGTAAGGAATGTTTGTGTTGTTAACTAAACTGCCCACCGAAGCGACAATTTTGTATTCTGGGTGTTCTGCAATTAAATTTGAAGCATTTGGTTCAAACAAGGTGCAGTATTTTGCATCAGAATTTACAAATTCGCTTGCAATTGCATCAAATGCGACATCTGTTCTTAAATTGACTTGATTTTCACCAGTGCCAATTTCTAATCCGTGCTGTTCAATGGCATATTGCAATGTCATTGCAGGAAGTCCACCAGCTCTGCCACCGATGATAGTTTCGCCAACAAGGTCGGATATTTCGAAAGGTTCATCACTATTGTCTTTTGACACGATAAAAGATCCATCTGTTTGCGTCAGTTGTCCAAACACCTTAGGCGCATCAGTGATGCCTTCCTGCGATGTGTAAACTACTGTTTCTGGTCCTGCCAAAATTATGTCGGCTGAGCCCGATACCAATGCCGACATTGAATAATTTGAGCCTCCGCCATTTGTCAGATTAACTTCAAGCCCTTCATCTTCAAAATAGCCAAGATTTATTGCAGCATAAAAAGGCGCGTAAAAAATAGAATGTGTTACTTCGTTTAAATTAATTTTTGAATAATCTTTACCTCCACATCCTACTAATAGCGTCGTTGTAAGTGCCAACATAAAGCATAAGCATGTAATGATGGCAAGTTTTATTTTTTTCATTTGTCCTCCTTTACAAAATTCATTTTATGATTAAAACAAAATTTAAGTTCACACAGCTTTCATTTGATTGCAAAATAAATTTATATTAAACTTGTAACACAAACAATGTTTTCACATATATATAAAAGAATTGTAAAGTTAATTTTTAAAATGATATAAAATGTTTGCTTTTTTTTATTTAAAATTGTAAACTTTACTAAAGATTGGAGGTCAAAAAAGTGGGTGTAATTGATGTTGAAAATTTAACAAAAGATTATGGCCATGGCAGAGGTGTTTTTGATGTTTCATTTTCTGTTAAAGAAGGTGAGGTGTTTGGCTTTTTAGGGCCAAATGGCGCCGGCAAATCCACTACAATTAGGCATATCATGGGCTTTTCGAAGCCTCAAAAAGGTGAAACAAGAGTCTATGATATGGAAAGCTTTTCAAGTTATGATAAAATCATGGATAAGGTGGGATATCTTCCTGGCGAAATAGCGCTCCCCGAAGGTTTAAGCGGAACGGAGTTTATCAGCATGATGGCAAAATTGAGAGGTGGGGTTGAAAAAGAAAGGGTTGATATGCTTCTAAAAACTTTTGACCTCGACCCAAGACTGCAAACAAAAAGCATGAGTTTGGGCGACAAAAGGAAGCTGGCTATAATTGTTGCTTTTATGAATGATCCTAGTGTTCTTATTTTAGATGAGCCGACGAGTGGGCTTGATCCGGTGATGCAACAGGTTTTCATTGATTTTATAAAAGAAGAAAAAAAACGAGGGAAGACGATTTTACTTTCATCTCACATATTTAGTGAGGTGGAGCAGACCTGTGATCGTGTAGCGATTATTAAAGACGGAGTTATAGTTTCAACTTTTGAAACAAATTCTATTAAACACAATGAAAACAAGCAATTTGAGTTATATTTTAAAAATCAAAAAGATTTTGACACATTTGCGAAATCATTATCAAAAGTAAAAATAACAAAGGGCAATATAGTGCGCGCAGGGATTAAATCGGTTTCGCCTAGCAATTTAAAAATTGTTGTTGCTATAAAAGATAAAGACATTAACAAACTTATTGACCTTGTCTCGACTTATAATCTTGCAAGTTTTAAACAAGTAAAATTTACTTTGGAAGATTACTTTATGCAATTTTACAAAGAAAACAAAGATTTCGGAGGTGTTAAGTGGAAGAAGAAATAACTGCTGTAATACATGCCGAATATTTAACCAAAGATTATGGTCAAGGACGCGGAGTTTTTGACTTAAATTTTTCAATCAAAAAAGGTGAAACATTTGGTTTTGTTGGTACTAATGGGAGTGGTAAAACCACTACTATAAGACATATTATGGGCTTTATAAAGCCACAAAAAGGTTTCATAAAGGTGCTGGGTAAAGATGCATGGATTGATGCTTGTGAAATCAAAAAACATGTTTCGTACGTGCCAGGTGAAATTGCTTTCCCGGATTTAAAGGATGGAATTACATTTTTAAAAAATCAAGCAGAACTGTTGGGGATCAAAAATTTGGATTATGCAAATTATCTAATCAAAAAGCTTCAATTAGATCCATCGGCAAACTTGAAACGTATTAGTAAAGGCATGAAACAAAAAACAGCACTGGTTGCTGCTCTTATGTCAGACAAAGAAATTTTAATTTTAGATGAGCCAACAACAGGTCTTGATCCACTTATGCGAGAAACATTTATAGATTTGATTTTTGAACAAAAATCTAAGGGAAAAACAATTTTAATGAGCAGTCAAATGTTTGATGAATTGGAAAGGACTTGTGATAGGGTGGCACTAATTTATAATGGCAGAATTGTTGACATAGCAGACATCAACGAATTAAAAAGTTCAACAAGAAAGATTTATAAAATAGAGTTTTTGCAAAAGGAAGATTATCAAAAATTTAAAAAATTGAAATATAACATAGTTCGTGATCAAAAGCAATACAATCAAGTTACAATTGACATTGATGACAAAGATATAAACAGACTGTTTAAAACTCTGAAAAACTATAAATTAAAATTTATATCTGAAATTAAGTTTAATTTGGAAAAACATTTTAAGGATGTTTTAGCAAAGCAGTTAAAAGGAGGAATGTGATGTTTTTTAGTAAAGCTCTTTTTAAGCAATCTATGAAAGCAAATTGGGTGAAATGGTTGTCAGTGACGGTTGCCACATGCGTTATGCTTGCAATTGTAATTATAGTTCTTGGCAGTTTGTCTATTAATGACATAAGAGATTCCCTTAAAGGTGTTTTTGCTCAGGCTGATCAAGAAGCAGAACTTAAAGAAGGTGCGATTGACAGTTATGATGCATACCTAAATTCTGTTGAATTTGAAAATGGAATTGTAACCTTGACAGGTTCACCATTTTGGGACGGCGCGTTTTTGTCAATAAAAGATGAAATCACAACAACTTATGATAATAGCAAAATAGAATTTGAAACGCAACAAGGCGTTGCCCCGCAAGGAGAAGATTTAAAACAATTACAATTGACTACTGCAAGCACTCTTGCTGGACAGTTTTTTGCAATGGCTGGTAGTATGCTAGGAGATGCAACTCAAGATGATTTGGCACAATTAATGTATATCTTGATTTTGACTTATGAAAATTCTCCATCAAGTTTTGATGATGTTAATTCAGCAAATTTGGTCGAAGCAATTAACAATCAGTACTATGCATATGTGTATGATATGGCATACGATTTGGCTTTACAAGAAGAGGGTGCAACAACTTTAAGTGCGACATCAAATGCTGTTTCAGCAAAAGAGGTGGCGGAAAAGGGTGTTGGTGCTTATGTGCCAAGTGCTCAATTTGACATCAATGATTATAAAACGACCGCTCGCGATGAAGTCAATGAATTAATACGTAACCAAGCATACAATTCCTTTAATATCGTTGAAACATCAACTGAAGAACAAAAACAAGAGGCAAATCAATATGCGATTACAGCAAAGGTCATTAGCAACACTTCAATCAGCACTTATGAATTATGGCTATCGGAGGGCGCAACAGCAGAGGATGCTCGTTTGGAAGCAACAAAGAGCATAACAGGCCAAATTGACGAGAAAGTCGCTGAAGCTCTTGAAGAACTTGGAAATATGGATATTTATGGATTAATAATAGGCTCTATATTTTATAGAATAGCGGGCATTTTGCTTCCTATGGTTTACGTAATTATGGTTGCAAATGGATTGCTTGCGGGTCAAGTCGATTCAGGGTCTATGGCATATGTCCTTTCAACCCCAACAAAAAGGCGAGCAGTTTCAACAACACAAATGCTTTATTTGTTGGCATCATTGCTAGCCATGTTTGCGTGTGTGACAGCTGTCAGCGTTGTTTCAATTTGGATAGTTGGTGGCAATTCCTTTGCCATAAACTTTGGAGAGATATTGCTATTTAACCTTGGTGCATTTTTAACAATGTTTGCTTTTGCAGGATTTTGCTTTATGTGTTCAGCGATATTTAATAGAACAAAATACTCCTTATCTATAGGCGGAGGCATTTCTATCTTTATGCTTGTGTGCACTATTCTTGGCTTGTTTGGTTCAAATGTTGTGCCATCAGCGATGAGGATTGAACAGATGAATGTGTTTAATTATTTATCACTAATTTCCTTGTTTGACACGAATCTAATTTTAGCAGGTAGCCTAAGCTTTTTGATAGGTTTTGGAGTTTTGGCACTAGTCGGGATTGTTACTTTCGTTATTGGTACTTTCGTATTTGACAGAAAAGATTTGCCTTTGTAAGATTTTAATCTTAATTTAAATGAGTAATTAAACAAATATATTTTTGTTTAAAAAGAGTATTGACAAAATTTCCATTATGTGATAAAATGCAAACATGATTAGTTTGTAATCCGGAGGAAAATCATGTCGCTTTTACTAGACAACAATATATGGGCACGTTTCTCACAACCAAATGTTATAATTGGACTTATCTTGCTTGTGATAGGACTAATAGTTGCTATATTTGCAAAGAAAATCACGAAAATGATAAGAAAAACAAACAAAGTAGAACCTAATGACAGGATTTTGTTGGTTTTGAAAGCGTTCGCGCTGACCGTAATCTTAGTTTCATTGATAGTAATGGTTATTGAATAAACAAGCATCAAATGCTTGTTTTTTTATTTAAAAAATTTTATAATATAATAAGAAAATATGACAATTAAAGGTTACTTTTTTTTAATTTTTAAATCGAAGGTGATAAGATGAGCAAAAAGGAATTTGTTGACTCAAAAAAAAATGAAAAAATTTTTAGATATGTAAATATTGCTTTAACAATTGCGATGGCATTGACAGGTGTCGCACTCGCAATTTATTATAAGGTGGCTGGCGATCCAAACGAAAGATTTTTTCCAAGTTTAGGAATGCTACTTTATTGTGCAATACCATTTTTGTTTGAATTAATTACAAGATCAAAATTACCAAATTCTGTTTTCTTGATTTTCAACATTTATGTTGCAATTGCTGGGTTGTGGGGAAGTGCACTTTCGGGGTATAAAGATATTGCTTTCCTTGATATTATTGTTCATTTTGTGATGGGCTATCTTATAAGTGTTCTCGGCTTCTTTTTCTTGTGTCGAAATGGTGAAAACAAAAAGATGAACAAAATCACAATTTTGCTTTTCTGCGTTTTTTTCTCTTTGTTTATTGAATCGGCATGGGAACTAAGTGAAAGAACTTTGGATTTAATTTTAAAAATCGACATTCAGGGTGAATGGGTGGCAGGAACAAATGCTCCGTTACTAACAGACACAATTGAGGACATAGCTTGCAATATGGGTGGAGCTCTCCTATTTGGCGTTCATTTTGCTCTTTCATTAATCTTTAAAAAAGATTTTGGAATTTTAAGCATGGAAAAAGAATTTGCTACAAGGCACAGACTTTTTGAGAAAAAAAACAAAGATAAAAAAATCACAGAAGAAAAAGAAATTGATGCTTCAGCCGAAAACGAAGCTGAAAAGAAATAAGCAATTAATCGTACTTATTTAAATCATAATCGTTTTAAATATTAAGAGCGTTTAATTATTGTTTAGATTGAGACTGTGTTTAAAAATTGAAGAAAATTTGCTAAAAAAATTTAAAAATAATTTTTTATCTAAATTTTTGCAAGATCCAGAAAATTGATTATGATTAAAAAAAGATGATGTTGCTAGGCACTACCTAAACACAAGATAATATTTAGTATGAAATCAAAAATATAAATTTTAAATTTGCATTTCTTAGTTTTATTCTTTTAAAAAAAACTTTACGCAAAGGTAAAGTTTTTTTCTTATTAAGTTTTATCTGGTTCTGTCAAAAAATTTTAATGATCTGATTATGTTGTCTATGTTCTCATAAACTTCTACAGTTCCAATGTCTATTCTATGAGCAGGGGAAATGTCCCAGGCAAAAACGTCTGTTTGCTCACATAACCATGATGGCAAATTTCCTGGAGCATCTTTGCTATTTCCACTCTTTAAGTATTCGTCAATGAGTTTGACAGAATTCTTGTTGTAGATGTAAAAAGGTCCTACGGCAAAATTACCCTTTGGATTTTGAGGCTTTTCTTCCATGCTTACGACACGATGATCGTCGTCTAAAATGGCAACTCCATGCGATCGTAAAATTGACATATCATTTGTTTTTGCGCCTAGTATCATATTGCTGTTACCATTTGATTTGTATTTGTCATAAAAGGTTTTTAATTTAAAATCAAACCAGTTGTCACCTGCAAGCACCATTATATCGTCGTCAATATTTCTTTTTGTAATGGCAAATTTTATGTCGCCAATAGCACCCAAACGGTTTTCATTGTTTGTTGAGCCATCATTTAAAACGGTGATCTTCTTTGATGATTTCGCCTTTTTAGACCAATCTAAAAAATTATTATAAAATTTTGCGTTTGAAACAATGACGATTTCGTTTATGTCGTCTATTTTTTCTAAGTTTTCCATTAACAAATCTAATAATGTTTTGTTTTGAACTTTTAATAATGGTTTTGGGGTGTTTTCAGTCAGTTTCCCCAGGCGAGTTGCATAACCTGCACATAAAACTATTGCTTTCATGATAATTCCTTTTAATGTACTTATTGTAGCATATTTATGCGCCATTGGCAATAGAAAATAGAAAATTTTTTATTCTCTACGCAAAGATTCGACAGGATCCATTTTAGATGCTTTTGATGAAGGGTACAGACCGCTAAGCATACTAATTAGCACACTTAACAAAATTGCAATCACAAAGTAGTACCATCTTAGCGACAACGGAGCAAATCCTAATAGGGCATTAAACAATATTGAAAAAATTCCAAAAGATATTAAAGATAAACATATTCCTACTACTGCACTTAATAGTCCAATTAAAAAACTTTCAGAAACGAATATATTTTTTATGTCACGTCTTCTAGCGCCAATTGCTTTCAAAACGCCTATTTCTTTTGTTCTTTCGCTGACGGACATATATAACACTGTTAAGATCATAATTGCGCTTACTATAAGAGAAATTCCAGCAATCACAGCGAGAGCAATAGATATTGTATTAGACATTTCGCTAAACATATCTGCAAGTCTTTCTTCCATTGACCCAGAATATTTGTCGCTAGTTTTTATATAATTTTTTAACAAATTTGTTTGATTTTCGTTTCCAGTAATTATATAAATGTCTGTAGGTGTAAGACTTTTGTTTTGTTCTATGACGCATTTTTCAAGAAAGTCATAATCAACATACACACACAAAATTCCATCAAAAGTTGAAGTGTTTACTACACCTGAAATGTCAACTGTTTTCTTGACTTCAATTCCAGCAATGTTAACATAAATATCGACTTGTTTACCAACAACCTCGTCGCCAAGTAAATTGTAGATGTAAGAATTAAACATTACTTCATTTTCGCCAGAAAAATTTCCTTCAATTAAATTAGTTTCGTTGTAAGTTGGAGGGGTTGTATAAAGGCAAAACAAACTTTGGGTTTTAATCTCATTATCAACCGAATAATCAATAGAAGCCAAATTTCCCGTAAGATTTATCATAGTAAAACCACGTTTTAAATTTTCATCTGAAACGGTAAATTCTTCATTATTTTTAGACAGAAAAGAGTTTAATTCTTCGGTTAGTGAACTTATTTCTTCTTCTGTCCAATAAGAAGACAAACTCGAAATCATGTTGTCAGATTTTTTTGAGACAGGCACTACTAATGGGTTTGTATAATCAGATGCCACGTTTGTAACATAATCAGTCAGTCCAGAGCCAAACGACAACATCAAAATCATTGAAGAAATGCTTATCGCAACTCCAAAAGCCATTAAAATATTTTTAATTTTATTTGTCCACATATTATGAAAAGCGAGTTTTAATGCAGACTTCAATGACAGGTGTTGTTTTTCAGCCTTAAAGTGTTCGTTATTATTTTTTTTCTTCCTGTTTTTTTTATAGTTTTTATTTTTTGTGTCGGAAACGATTTGTCCATCAAAAATTTCAATTACTCGTGAACAAACAGATGAAACTTTTTCTGAATGAGTCACCATAATCACAAGTTTTCCATCGTCGGCAATTTGTTTTAAGATCTCTAGAATTTGCTGTGTTGTCTTGCTGTCCAAAGATCCAGTTGGCTCATCTGCCAAAATTATGTCAGGGTCGTTTATGAGCGCTCTAGCGATTGCGACTCTTTGTTTTTGTCCACCTGAAAGCTGTGTTGGTTTTCTTTTAGCGTATTTTTCTATGCCAAGTTTAGTAAGTAGTTCAAGCGCTTTTTTCGTTTTGATTTTTTCGGGCACATTTGACAGGGTTAAAGCAGAACAAACATTGTCTAAAACAGATAAGTGTGAAATTAAGTTAAAAGATTGAAAAACAAAACCTACTTTATTTTTTCTATATTTATCAAGTTGTTTGTCGGGGAGGTCGCGCAAATTTAGTCCATCAACTATTAGATCGCCTTCGAATTTTGAGTCTAATCCACCAATCAAATTCATTAATGTTGATTTTCCACTTCCGCTTTCGCCAACTATTGCCACAAGTTCTCCTTGATGAAAACTTAAGTTGATATTAGAAAGTGCAGTAAATTCTTCTTTATTATCAAGAGGATACTTTTTGAAAAGATTTTTAATTTCAATTTTTGTCATTTTATTTTCCTTTCAATTTTTTTATTTTTTTTGCTTCTTTTGAGTATCTTCATTATCAAACTGGCTGGAATACAAATTATAGTAAAATCCTTGTTTTTTCATTAATTCATCATGATTTCCTACTTCTACTATGTCTCCGTTGTTCATGACGATGATTTGATCAGCATTCCTTATTGTTGACAATCTATGCGCGATGACGAAACTTGTTCTGCCTTCTGTTAATTTTTCCATCGCTTTTTGAATAAGCACTTCCGTGCGTGTGTCAACCGAACTTGTTGCTTCATCAAGTATTAACATCGGGCTGTTTTGTATCATTGCTCTAGCGATAGTCAGTAACTGTTTTTGTCCCTGACTAATCATCGAATCTTCTTTCAAAATCATATCATAATTGCCGGGTAGTGTAGTAATAAAATGGTGAACATTTGCCATTTTACAATCCTCTATCATCTGTTCATCTGTTGCTTTCGGATTGCCATATTTCAAATTTTGGCGTATAGTGCCCTCAAAAAGCCATGTGTCTTGCAAAACCATACCAAACAACGACCTAACATATGATCTTGTCATATCCTTAATGCTTACACCGTCTATTTTTATGTCGCCACTGTTTATTTCGTAAAACCTCATAAGCAAATTGACAAGCGTAGTTTTGCCTGCTCCTGTTGGGCCTACTATTGCTATGTTTTGCCCGGGCTTTGCAGTGAAAGAAAAATCTTTAATTATTATTTTGTCTGGATTGTATCCAAATGAAACGTGGTCAAACTTTACAAGTCCTTTTACAACATCAATCTTTTTGCTGTTGCTATCAGCTGGTTCTTCTTTTTCTAACAAAAATTCCATAACTCTTTCACTGGCTGCTGCTGATGATTGCAACGAACTAAAAATGCTACCTAGTTGTGCCATCGGTTGATGAAACAGTTTTATATATGTAATGAATGTAATTATTGAAGTAACAAAAAGCAAGTTGTTTGATGATATTGCAAGATAGGCACCAAAAACGCATATACCTGCATAAATCAAATTTCCGATGACATCTATTGATGGCATCATAAGGGAAGACAAATATCTCGATCTTTTTGCTGAAATTCTCAAACTTTTGTTTACTACATCAAATTCATTTAATGCCTTTGCTTCACCATTAAAAGCTTTTACAACATTATGAGCTGAGTAAATTTCCTCAATATGACTGTTCATGTCACCTAAAAATTTTTGTTGTTTAACAAAATATTTTTGTGAAAATTTGACAATCAACAAAATTAGCCCAATAGTTAAAGGAATTTCAAGCAAAGAAAAAAGAGTTAGTTCCCAACTTATAGTAAACATCATAATTGGAATACCAATTATCATAGTCATTGACGTAATAAGATTTGAAAGAGTGTTGTTTAATGTTTGGCCGATCAAGTCGACATCATTTGTCATTCTTGAGAGAATATCGCCATACATATTTTTATCGTAATAAGAAAAGGGGAGATGATTTATTTTTTCTATTATTTGTCTTCTAAAATTTTCTGCAATTTTAGCTGACACTTTTGCCATAATGAAATTTTCTAAATAAGTAAAAATGAAAGCGATTATATAAATTATTATGAGTGTGATAGCATAGTAAGTCAGTTTTGTAAAATCAACACTTTCTTGCAACAACAACTTCATCATATCATTCAACAAAAGTGGCCCAACTACTGACAAAGCGGTCCCAATCATCGCAAGTGACAAAGCTATGACCACCGACCACTTGTAGAGGCCAAAAGCCTTGAATAAATATTTTATTGATTTTTTAAAATCTTTTGATCTTCCAACAGACATTGCAAAAGGTGGCATTATAATTCCTCCTGTTTTAGTTGTGACAAAGCGATTTCTTTGTAAACTTCACATGACTTTATGAGTAAATCATGTGTTCCTTTTCCTACCATTTGCCCTTCATTTAAAACAATAATTAAGTCAGCGTTCCTTATTGTGCCAATTCTTTGAGCCACTATCAATTTTGTAACATTTTTTGTTTGTTTTTCTAAAGCTTTTCTTAAAGTCTTGTCGGTTTTGTAATCAAGAGCAGAAAAAGAGTCGTCAAAAATCAGTATTTCTGGATTTCTAACAAGGGCTCTTGCAATAGACAGCCTTTGTTTTTGTCCACCAGAAACGTTTTTGCCACCTTGTGAAATATGAGATTCAATTCCGCCTTCTTTATTGTAAACAAATGTTGCCTGTGCAATTTTTAAGGCCTTATCAATTTCTTCGTCAGTAGCATTTTGATTTCCATAAAGTATATTTTCTTTTACTGTTCCTGAAAACAGTATACCTTGTTGTGGGACATAGCCTATTCTGTCATGCAAATCTTTTAATTTGTAATCTCTAACATTTTCTCCATCGACAAGGACTTCTCCCATTGTACAATCATAAAATCTAGGGATGAGGTTGATAAGTGTAGATTTTCCAGAACCTGTAGATCCTATGAAGGCGACAGTTTGCCCCTGATTTGCTTTAAATGATATGTTTTTTAATACGTAATCATCTGCACCTGGATATTTAAATGAAACATCTTTAAATTCAATTGTGCCTCTTTCCTTTGGATCAACTCCATCACCATCAATTATGCTTGTTTTAGTTTTTAAAACCTCTTTAATTCTTTTGCCAGAAACCAGAGCTCTTGGTATCATCACAAAAAGCATTGATGCCATCATAAACGATGTGATGATTTGAAGAGAATATTGTGTAAACATGCTTAAAGTAGGGTAGTTTATGGACCCGTCTGCAATAAGATATGCTCCAAGCCATACTAGTGCAAGACTTGTTCCAGACATAATCAGTGTCATGCCGGGTTGAATTAAGCTAGTTATGCGGTTGACAAAAATTTGAATTTTGCTTAAAGCTTTGTTTTCTTTGTCAAATTTTTGTTCTTGCAATTTTTCTGCTGAATTTGCTCTCACAACTTTTAAACCAGTCAAATTTTCTCTTGTCACAAGGTTAATTCTATCAGTCAAGGTTTGGAATTTGTTAAATTTTGGGACAACAAATGAGAAAACCAGAGTTATCATAACAAGAAGTATAGCAACAGAAACTGCAGTAACTATTGACAAACCAGATGACAAATTAATTATTTTCAAAACAGCTATTACAGCGGTTACAGGAGCAGTTAAACCTATGTTGAGAGTCATAATCAAAACTTCTTGAAGCTGGGTTACATCGTTTGTAGATCGGGTAATTAGTGATGCTATTGAAAAGTTGTTTATTTCTTTCATAGAAAAATTGTTGACATGATTAAACAGCTCTCTTCGTGTTTTTGCTAAAACGCCTGTGACTACGTGAGAAGACAAATAGTTTGCAACAGCGCGTGAAAAATACATTCCAAGCACCATAAGAAGCATAAAGCCTCCGTTGATTAAAATGTCGTTCCAATAAACACTTAAATTTCCAACTCTTGCACCGTTTTCAAGAAAGCCGACTATTGCACCAAGGTATTCAGGAAGGGTAAGGTTAAAATAAACATGTGCGCCAAGAAAAATAAAATTTACAAAAATCAAAAGCCAATCTTTCAATGACATTAATTTAAAAATTTTTGACATGAGGTTATTATATGCCTAAAATTTGAATAAGTCAAATAAAATAGTGAAATAAGTCATATAAAAAGGTTAAAAATCTTTTTGTTTTTCAAAATAATTATGCTACAATAAACCAAGGAGTTTAAAATGAAATTGTTTAAAAATGATAAAGTAGTAGATCCAACTATTCACGACGAAGAAGAAAACATAAATATTTCAATGGGCGTGCACATTTTGTCAAATTGTAAAAATGTGTGCGTGTCAGGAAACGCAGTTATATTAGAAGCTATTGGCACACATTTTAAAGATGTAAGTGGCAAAGCCTTTATCCAAATGTTTGATGCAAGTAGCATTGAATCAATGTATGGCAAGGCAAGGATTGGCTTATTAAAAAGCGGTTTTATTGGCAGAGTGTCAGGCAAAGCAAAAATTACAACCGTAAATGATTGTGTTATTGATTATGTCGCTGGAAAAGCAAAAATCGGAACGATGAATGATGGGTTTATTCGTTTCCTAGATGACAAATCTGAACTTGCAACTATGACAAAAGGGAAAATCATGTTTGTGCGAGATAAGGCAAGAATAGTTACGTTGATTGATGGTGAAATAACAGGAATTGAAGACAACTCAGAGCTTACAAGCATGATGAATGGAAAAATCACTTATGCTTTAAATGATGCTAAAGTAGGAACAATAAACAACGGACAGATTGCTCTTATCGCTGACAATTCTGAAATTTCTACTTTAAATAAGGGTGAAATTGCTGAAATGATTGGGTCAAGTATGATTAGTGCAAACATGGAAGGAAACATAAAATATATGACACCAAACGCACTTATTCTTTACAGTCCTGACCAAAGTGAAAAGATGAGAGAAGAGTTTAAGAAAAACAAAGAAGAACTTTTGAAAAACGTTGATGAACAACAGGTTGAGCCATCACAAATGGAACTTGAACTTCCAGATGTGATAAAAGTTGAAAAAAAGCCAAGAAAAAAGAGAGAAAAAAAGGCGGTTGTTTTGACTACATGTGAAAACGAAACAAAATCAGAGTGAGGTTTAACATATGGACGCATTTTTGCATGCGCTATCAGATGCGTCTCTTGACACATTAAAAGCACTGCCTATTTTATATTTGGCGTATCTTTTAGTCGCATATTTTTCACATTCACAAAGCAAAAAATTTACTAAATTTTTAAATAATTCAAAAAAAGCTGGCCCAGCGGTGGGCGCTTTTTTAGGTTGCATACCACAATGTGGGTTTTCTTCTGTTATGTCTGACCTTTATTCACGAAGATCGATTACTTTAGGCACGCTCATAGCAGTTTTTGTCGCAACAAGTGATGAGGCGCTTCCAATAATGATAAGCCAACCTGAATTTATTGTTGATATGCTTGTTATGATTGCGCTTAAAATAGCATTTGCACTCATCTTTGGTTATGCTGTTGATTTGTTTATTTCATTATTTAAAAAGAAAAATTCTCCTGCTGAACCAATTTTGGTGGAAGAACTTGAGCATCAACACGACCACTGTGGTTGCCATGGGCATAGCGATTCAAAAGGGCATTGCCATAAAGAAAACATTTTTATTGATGCGCTGTATCACACATTAAACATTATGATTTACATTTTTATCGCCACGTTTTTGATTGGTTTGGTTGTGGAATATGTTGGTATGGATGCTTTGACATCGTGGTTTGGAGGAAGTGTCTATATTCAAATTTTGCTTGCTGGATTAATTGGCTTAATACCAAACTGTGCTGCGTCAGTGTTTTTGGTTGAGTTGTTTGTTAATGGGGGCATTGCTTTCAGTGCTATGTTTGCTGGTTTATGTGCTGGAGCGGGTGTTGGAATGGTTGTGTTGTTTATAAAAAATCGTGGCAAGAAAAATTTATTACAAAACATAGGTATTGTTACTTTAATGTATGTTATTGGTGTAATAAGTGGCATCTTAGTAAGTTTTTTCTATTAATATACTGAGCTAGAAGATTTTTTTAAGTTGGATTTGAGTTTGAGTGCTTAAAAAACTCTTAATTTTTTCATTATCTTAAATAAAAATGTAAAATTTTTTTGACTTTTGTAAAATATTATGCTATATTAAAACGAAAGAACTTTTTTATTAATCGAAATAAATTACAAGGGAGGCGATCATGAAAGAAACATTAAATTTAGAAGAATTCAACAATGCGGATATGCAGAAAAAAATCGAAATAGTCAGGTCGCTTGGAATTTATGAACTTCGTGGACTTGCACGAGTGTTGGGAATAAAATCGCCAACGACGAAAGTTAGAGAACAACTTATTGAAAACATTTTAGTAACTCTTGTCAAAGGGAAGCCTACCGAGCCACAGATGAGCAGAAAGGGTAGGCCTTACAAGAAATTGGCACATTTAGACAATATCGTTTCAATGATAGCAAACCAGCCAACAACAGAAGTAAGTTTCGAAACAGTGTCAGAGTTCAATCAAGAGATGCCGGTTTTTTCCTATAAAGGTGAAGAGGTTGCAGATGTAAGTGGAGTTTTAAGGCTTGGACAACTTTCATCTTACTTTATTGATTTAAAAAATGGTCATCATGTTTTTGTTTCGCAAGATTTAGTCAAAACAAAGCATTTAGAAACGGGAGATTTTATTCAAGGTACTGCATTTAAAATAAACGACAACAATCAATATTTTGTCAAAGAGATGTTTTATGTAAACGGCGAAGCTTTTAAAGATTATGTTTACCTAGAAGAGCAAAAGATTGACCAAGTTTTACCATCAGAGTTTATGCATTGGGACAAATTCAAAATTCTCAAGGGGGGACGTAATATTTTTGTCAGTGACGAACCTCTTTATATAGACAATTCACTTAAAAACATTTTATCTTGTTTGGAAAGTGAAAACGCAGTAAAGATATTTTTAGGACTTGATCTTTGCTTTGAAGACGAAACATTTGTATCATCAAAAAAAATTATTAAATTTTCAACTCAGTATATTAGCAGTGCAGATGATGGATTTAACAGGGTTTTAGACATAATAAACATGATCACACGACTTGCAAATCAAGGAAAAAACATTATTCTGTTTATTTATGATGTTGGTCTTGTTTTGTCAGCGATAGATCAAAAGTTTTCTTCTACAGAAAAAAATAGTCTACAATCAAGAATTTTACTTAAAAAACTCATATCATTAGCTGAAGCGAAGCGAGATGGAAGCTCGACAACTTTGCTCGCGACAATTAGAAAAGATGATGCGGAAAATCAAGTTTTAAAAAACGACCTTATTCGCATATCAGTAAAAATATAACAAAGCTTTTTGTTGACATAATGTTTTGTTATGCGTATAATCTTAATTATGTTAAGCGTTTCACAAGGGTTTTATATTGGAAGTCTTCATATAACTTTTTATGGTCTTATAATGGCATTATCCATGGCGCTGGGTGTGATAGTTGCTTGTTTAAATGCTAAAAAAAGAGGATTAAAAGCTGACGACATTTTATTACTCGCTTGTTATGTTTTGCCACTTGCAGTTTTAGGGGCTCGTATTTATTATGTGATATTTTCAGAAAATGGCTTGACATCTTTTTGGCAATTTTTTGAAGTCTGGAATGGCGGACTTGCAATTTATGGTGGGGTAATTGGTGGCGCAGTTGCGATAATGCTTTATTGCTTCATTCATAAAAAGAATTTTTTTGCAGTTGCTGATATTGCTGCCATATCTTTAATTTTAGGGCAGGCAATTGGCAGAATTGGATGTTATTTTGCAGGTTGCTGTTATGGAATTGAAGTGACAAATCCGTCACATATGTGGTTTCCGCTTTCGACTCAAATCGATGGGGTTTGGCACTATTCAACTTTCTTTTACGAAAGCGCATGGAACTTTGTGTCTTTTGCCGTGCTTATGCTTGTTTTATATTTAGCTAAAATCATCAAAGAATATGGCGTTATCATGTCATTGTATTTTATATTATACGGCACGGGCAGAGCATGGATAGAGGGCATAAGAGGAGACAGTCTTTATATTGGAGCAATCAAAGTTTCACAGCTTTTAAGCATACTGCTCATAATCGGCGGTCTTGCAATATTGATGTTAATTTACATTAGAAAATATGCGCTTAAGCGTCCTTTAAAAGTTTTTGAATTTTCAGCAAAACTGCAACAGCCATTGCGTAAAAAAACGGCACAAATAAAACGTGTAAAAAAGAATTTAACTGTTGCTAAAAATGAAAAAATTAAGGATAAAATCAATTTATTACAAAAAAATGAAGTTGACCAAAAAAAGAATAATATTAATCAAGAAGAATAATTTTTTTTGTTGTGTCAAAAATTTTTGAATGCAAGGCAGAATTTTTGGAATAAAAAAAAGCACTATATTAAAAATCAGTGGTTGGATAAATCTCGGTTTAACAATTTTTTTTGTTGTTTTTAGCTTAATTTACATTAAAAACGAATTTTTGTGGTTTTTTTTCTTTTGTTTTTTTGTTGGAGCGCACTGCCTTTTAAAAAGTCTGCTTTTTAAGTTGGATTCATCTTGTTATTTAGGTTTTTTGTTGGTTTTGATTGGAATTGCAGGTTTTTTTTGTTATTTTTTTGATTTAAACTTTAAATATTTATATTTTTTATCAGCTCTTGGTGTTGCTTCAATTTTAACTTTTCTCTTCACGCACCAAAAATATCAACTTTTTGTTGGTGCATTAATCACCGTTGAAACAGCCCTTGCTTTTCTTTTTTGTTTCAACATTTTAAATTTGACAATTTTTCTTGCAACAAGTTTATCATTTTTCTTTATTTTCTTAATCATTTGTGTTATAATCCTTGCTAGGTTTAAAAACAAGTGTAAAAGGAGTTAGCATTGTTTAAAAGTGAGTTTAATGGTTATGACCGCGACGAAGTCGATCAGTACATTGCAAAATTAAAAACTGAAATAATGGAGCAAAAACTTGCAATTTTAGAATCAGAAAAAAAATGCTTGGATGCCCAAAAACATCGTGAAGAAGTGGAGGCTAAAGAGAAAAACATATTAAAAGCCATTCAGGTTTTCGAAGATGTGAGAAAAGTGCAAGAAGATGGTTCGAAAAGCATTTATGCTTTGAAAATTGAACAAATGCGACTAGTTTATCGTAAATTTGAAGATGTAATGAAAAAAATTTATATGCTACATCCAGAACTTGAACAAGACAAAGCTCTTTCATCAATTTTATCTGATCTGGACGATAATTTGGCAATGGCAAAAAATGAAAACGTTGGTGGCATTCTCACTATGCCAGTAAATTCACACAACGACACAATGAGAGCTTTGCTTGGGAAAATGCAGGAATATCGTAAATCAAGCGAAGGGGTGAAGACTGATCCACCAAAAGAAGTTAGGATTGCCAGAATTTCAGTCAAAAAAGAGGATGCAAATGCCGAAAATGGATTCGATCTAAAAGAAGCAGTAAATCCTAAAATGGGGTTAGACGAAATCATGAAAGCTTTTAATTTCTACAACGAAAATTGACTAAACAAACCTTTATTTTTTATAAAGGTTTTATTATTTTTATTGTTTTTAAAATATTTTATATATTCGTTTTTAATTAGTAAAAAAATATTCTCGAAAAATTAAGAAATATATCGAATTTATTTGACTAAAAAATGTTATTTTTGTTACAATAAGTCATAAGTATGTAAACACGATGTAAGTAAGCCGTCTACATACTACGAAAGGGCTATTTGCTCACCGCAAATCGCAAAGCTCTTTCCGAGCTTTGCCCTCGCTCCGCTCGGTCGCCCTTTTTCACACGCTGGATTTTATTTGCTCGCATGACTTTTAAAAAAATTAAAACGCAAGGCGTCGCTTTGCTCAAAAGGAGTGCTATGAAAGCAAAATTTAAAAGATTTTTTCAAAACACAGGCTTGACCAAATCTCAGTTGATTACTGTGGTTTTGTGTTATTTTTTATGCTTCGCGCTTTTTTTAGGCGTTGTAGTCATTTGGGACCCAATGTCAAAATCTTTAAGCGAGCAAACGATCGCTGTTGACGGCACGACTCCAACAGGCCCAACCAATACTGATGGCTCGTGGACAACCGAAGGTCGTTATTCAATCGAATGGTTTAACAATCCAGACACAGAAACCTACGGCGACGGCTCGGAATCCAATCCTTACATAATCGACTCAGCCGAAGACCTTGCAGGCCTTTCATGGCTGGTTTACACAAGAGGTCAATCTGACAATCCACTTGTTTCTGGCACAGACTATTCAGGGAGTTACACCTTCCAAGGCAAGTATTTTAAACAAACAGCAAACATCGATCTCTCTGCATACTACTGGCAACCAATAGGAATTTATCGTACTCGTGATGGGACGACTAGACAAAATTATTTTTCAGGCAGTTATGATGGTGGCAATCACACGGTATCAGGCGTATTTACACCAGCAGGATCATCTAGTGGATATAACTATCAAGGCTTGTTTGGGCATGTTAATTCTTCAAGTTCGAGTTATCGAGTGACAATAAAAAACATAGGAATTGTAGATTCTGACATTCAAGGTTATTCATATGTTGGTGGCGTTGTGGGATATGCTTCTGGCAGTACAACCATAACCAACTGCTATAACACAGGAACTGTCAGTGGTTCTTCATATGTTGGCGGAGTTGTGGGAGAAGCTTCTTCTGGTTCTGGCACAATCACCATAACCAACTGCTATAACACAGGTGCTGTTAATGGTTCTGGCAACACTGTCGGCGGAGTTGTGGGAAATGCTTCTGGCACAATCACCATAACCTACTGCTATAACACAGACTCTGTTAATGGTGGCTCTTCATATGTCGGCGGAGTTGTGGGAGATGCTTCAGGCAGTACAACTATAACCAACTGCTATAACACAGGAAATGTAACCAGCACTGCAACGAGTTACTCATATGTCGGTGGAGTGGTGGGAAGATCCGCTGGCACAACAATAACCAACTGCTATAACACAGGAACTGTTAGTGGTTCATCATATGTCGGCGGAGTTGTGGGATCTGCTAGTTCAAATGCAACCATAACCAACTGCTATAACACAGGCTCTGTCACAGGATCTTCCTCTTGTGTCGGCGGAGTTGCGGGAAATGCTGATGGATCTTCTTCTAATGCTATGATTATAACTAACTGCTATAACAAAGGTTATGTTAGTGGTTCTATAGGTGTCGGCGGAGTTGTGGGACAAGCTTTATCTTACATAACAATATCCAACTGCTATAACACAGGCTCTGTTACAGGCTCAGGTAATTATGTCGGCGGAATTGTGGGTTTTGCTTCCGCTTCTTCTTCATCAAGGGCTATAACAATAACCAACTGCTATAACACAGGCTTTGTCAATGGTTCATCTCAAGTAGGCGGAATAGTAGGACAAGCTTTATATAACATAACCATAATAAATTGCTACAATACAGCTTCTGTTACAGGCTCTAGTCAATATATCGGCGGAGTTGTGGGAGTTGCTTCTCCTTCTTCTTCATCTAGTATTATAACAATAACAAGCTGCTATAACACAGGATCTGTCAGTGGTTCGTCACCAGTAGGTGGAGTGGTTAGTTTTACTAATGCTTCTTCTGGTACAATCATCATAACCAACTGCTATTATGGTGCAAATTGCCCGTCAAGTGTTGGAGGAATAAATCGCGCTGATGTACCTGGCCAAGCAGAACATGATGCAAACCTTACGACTGAAACTCCAAAAACACTTTCGTGGTATACGACTGAATCGAATTGGGATCCTGATTCTCCATGGGATTTTGAAAACGTTTGGACTTTGGATGCAGGAAGAAACGGCGGTTATCCATCATTTATAATCACTTATTGGATCAGCGATCCAAGTTATTACTCGATCGAATGGTTCACAAGTTCTGATAAAACAACTTATGGCGACGGCTCGGCTTCCAACCCTTACATAATTGACTCAGCCGAAGACCTTGCAGGCCTTTCATGGCTTGTTTACACAAGAGGGGATGCAGAAAACACTTATTTAACAGCTGGAGAGGATTATGTTTCCACTCAAGATGGATTCAATCATGTGTTTAATGGAAAGCATTTTAAACTAACTGCTGACATAGATCTTTCCGCTCATTATTGGCAACCAATAGGTATTCAAAACGATAGACAAAACAATCAAAAACTTAACCTTTTTTCTGGGAATTTCAACGGTGATGGTCACACGATTTCTGGATTGTACACACCGCCAGCTGATTACTTGACTGGTTATTATGCTTATTATGCTCAAGGACTGTTTGGTGTGGTATCGTCTTATGATGCAAACAATCAAACTGGTTTAGAAAATCTTAACATTCAAAACGCATCTATCCAAGGTTGTGGTTATGTTGGGGCCTTGGTTGGTGGGGTTTATACTTTTTCTGGTGATATTTTTATTAGCAATATTTCCAGTTCAGCAATAGTTGATGGGTCTGGACAACACGTAGGTGGAATTGTTGGTATGGTCGACTCTTCATTTGGAAGTGGTAAAGTAGAACTTTTAAATTGCGAAAGTATAGGCCTCGTAAGAGGAACAATCAATGTTGGGGGAATTGTTGGAGATGCTGGATACATTTCAGGAAGTTTGCTTATCAGTAAGTGCTTTAATTCTGCGCAAGTAATTTGTGTTGATTATTTTGCTGGAGGAATTATTGGAAAAATTTCTTCTCTCACAGGTTCTGTAACAATATCAGATTCTTATAACACAGCAGAAGTTGAAGCTACCGACACATATGGAAATGATTCACAAGTAGGTGGTATAGTTGGCAGTGTTTACAACAATGAAGGAAGTGATTCTGCAAATGTTTCAATTCGCAATTGTTACAACACGGGAGCAATAACAGGCTCAAAATCACGTGTAGGTGGCATTATCGGTGAAGTTTTAAATGCAAATGCAACAATAACCAACTGCTATAACACAGGCTCTGTTAGTGGTTCTCAACGTGTCGGCGGAGTTGTGGGGTCTGTTGATTTTATAAGCATATACTATAGCTATAACACAGGCTCTGTCACAAGCACTGCAACTAGTAACTCGGATGTAGGTGGAATTGTTGGATATTTTGATAGTTTAAACTCGACCAACTGCTACTATGGTGGTGATTGCCCGTCAACAGTTGGAGGAATCAATGGCGCCGATATAGCAGGCCAAGCAGTTTATGATTCAAATCTTACGACTGAAACTCCAAAAGAACTTTCGTGGTACACAACTTCTTCAAATTGGGATTCATCATATGAATGGGATTTTGTTTTTACATGGCAGTTGGAATCAAACGTTAACGACGGATATCCTACGCTTAAGGATCCAATTGATTGGTGGATCAATGAAGGGAACTATTCAATAGAGTGGTTTACAAGTGCTGGAGAAGAAGTCGGTTTAACAGAAGAGAACCCTTACATAATCAACTCTGCCGAAGATCTCGCAGGTCTTTCACGGCTTGTTTACACATGTGGTCAAAATGGCAATCAACTAGTGCTAAACACGCATTATTTGACTAATGGCAGTGACAAGTTTGTTTTTGCAGACAAGCACTTTCTCCAAACCGAAAATATTGATATGTCAGCACATGTTTGGCAACCAATAGGAATTTATTATTCTCGCGATGGTTTGACAAATATTAATGCTTTTGCAGGAAATTACGATGGTGGAAATCACACAGTTTCTGGATTGAGCACTCCAGAAGGAAATATTGCTAAATGCAGTTATCAAGGATTGTTTGGATATGTTAGTGCAAGCACCTTGGATTCACAAAGCTCTTCAACAATAAAAAATGTTGGCATAATCAATAGTGATATAAGTGGCTCTTCAGATGTTGGTGGAGTTGTTGGTATGGCAAATTATAATGCAATCCTAACAAATTGTTACAACACAAGTTTAGTTTCTGGATATGGATCAATTGGTGGTGTTGCTGGGACTAATTATGGTGAAATGACTGGTTGCTACAATGCAGGTACAGTTACATGTTTAAGTGACATTGGCGATGTTGGTGGTGTAGTTGGTAAAGGTTCAGCTCTTGCGAATTGCTACAACACAGGCACTGTAAATGCACTTGGAGGAAACGTCGGTGGGCTGGCAGGAACTGCTAGTAGTATTGTATCTAAATCTTACAACGCTGGAAACATAATCTTAAGTGTTAATTCTGAATTCGGTGATGTAAAAGTTGGTGGCATTTCTACCTCAAGTTACTCTGCAATTAATTGCTTCAACAAGGGTTCAATAACTGTTACTATAAATGGCACTAGCAATGCTTATTGTAATATTTATGGCATAACATCAATCAGCGGATATTCTGTTACTGATTGTTATAACATTGGCAACATAACTGTAAATGGAGGGACAAACGTCACAATATGCGGTATTGCTTATGTTGATGATCAAAGTTCTCTAAAAGTGTTTAACAGTTTTAATTTAGGAAGTTTTTCTACGAACTCTTCTGCAAATATGCATCCTATAACCAATGCTTATTCAAACAATTGTTATTATGCCGACAATTCTATCACTGATAACAGTGGTGCAACATGTTTACAAGATTTAGCGAATAAAGCTAAACAACAAGCATGGTGTGAGGACACATTGGCTTGGGATTTTACTTTCTGCTGGAAAATTGATTCCTCCGAAAACAATGGCTATCCTATTTTTAAAACAGCAGATGATCCAACAGATTGGTGGCTAGCTGATGGAAATTACGACACATCATGGTTTAACAATTCTAACCCGTCATTATATGGTGCAGGAACAAAAGAAAATCCTTACAAAATAAAAGACGCACAAGATTTAGCGGGATTATCATATATAATTTATCACCCTGAAGAATTTGGTCTTCAAAGTGTAAATTTTATGGATGTGTATAATTCATATTTAGTTGATGTTTATTTTGTTCAAACAGGTGATATTGATCTTTCTGCACACACATGGCAACCAATTGGTGTCGCATATGATCGTTTTACAAATGAGGAACTAAACAGAGCATTTGCAGGAAATTATGATGGTCAAGGCTACACTATTTCTGGAATTAAAACTCCATCAGGTAGTTTAGATAATTACTCATATCAAGGGCTTTTTGGTATTACTACAGGTTACAATGATCAAAGTGGAATGCCAGTAAACACTGAGCTTAAAAACATAATTATCACTAATTCATCAATTGGTGGTACAGAGATGATTGGTTCGATTGTTGCACTAGCTTATGCAGTCGATTTAAAAAATTGTCATTCTTCAGCTACCATTAATGTTACTAATTCTTTAGAAGCTGTTGCAGGAATTATTGGGGGATCTGCATTAGGGTCGGTTTCAAATTGTACTTTTTCGGGTTCGTTTAAATTTGGACGTATAAGTAATGGAGAGTATATCTCTGGTATAGTGGGACAGGCAATGATGTCTACTGTTGAAAATTGTGACAATTTTTCATCGATTGTTTCTGACTCATCATCAAACCTTGTGATTGCAGGCATTGTTGGTATGGCTCAGTATGGTACGATAATTGACTGCAATAATTATGGTACATTGTCAGGAAATTCAGGTGTATGCGGAATTGCATACTATCTTGTTGAAAGCACAATTACAAATTGTGGCATGTTTGGTGATGTAATATTATCTTCAGATGGCGGTATGTTTGTTGGCTTCGCAGGTATGACTCAAAACGCACAAATATCAAATAGCGTTGTAGACTGTGTCGTGCGTGCAGATGGGAATGGCGTAATGATAACTGCTTTTGTTGCAATGGGTACGAGTGATTCTGGTACATTTATCGATTTATGTTCATCAAATATCAATGTTATTGGTAGTGGTTCAGTCGCGTTGGCAGGCATCGATGCAAATAATTCAAGCTTAGATGATGTTGCAACAAACAGTTATGTTTTAATTAGTGGTGAAAATATTGAAACAACAAAAAACATTACAACTGTTACTGAAACTATGGAAGGAAATTTTGTTTACTTGGATGGATTTAAAAACGGTCTTCCAGTTCCAGTTAAAACAGATGGGACAAACTTCTTCCATATGCATGCTTTTGGTTTGACTACAGGAATTGTCGAAAAGATTAATGATGTGTTCTATCCAAATTTAATTACAGAACAAGTCGAAACTGAAACAATGTATTGGGAAGGTGATGCACCTCCTATATCTGCTGTACAACCAATAGATTTAGATGTTGCCTTGGAAGCTGGTAAGTCATACGAAATTTCTATGCTTATAAATGGACAAGAAGTGGTTGTAACTAAGGAAGCTTCATATCAAAATCAAAATGATCCAGCAAACAGCCCTATTTCTTTTGGAGATGGTTTGAATATTGATAATTTCAATGGAGTCAATTATTACATAATGATTAATGTGGATTGTATATTAGACAGCAATGGTCAATTTGTTTATACACCAGGCAAAACAATCTTCACAGGCTATGGATTTACAGATGAAGGAAATATTTATCAATCAGTACCGTTAGCATTAATGTCAATTCGCGAAATCCCTGGTCAAGCTGGTCTTATTCTTAAAGAACCTATTACATTCAATTCAATAGATATGTCAGCAGGTACAATAAGTGCTGGCACGATGGACTACAGTTTAGATATTAAAGAAGGACAAAATTACGTAGTTGAATTTACTGTGAATGGTGAAAATTTTAGCGTAACTAAGCCATGTCTTAATGGTAATAGTTCGAATAATATTGGTGTCGATGGAGCTTTAACAATTGGAGATTCATCAGGCACAAATGGCAACGTTTTTGTCCATAATGGTTACACATATTTAATGATGATTGCTTCAAATGCTGGATTTGAGGGAATGGGTTCTATTGTTTATAGAGAAAGAAGTTCTTTTGTTGCAATAATGGCAATTGATGAAGGAGCACCTCAAATCTCTTGTACATTGACATCAATAAAGCTTGCAAGTTAAAATACTAAAAAAGACCTTAGGGTCTTTTTTTTCTAAAAAAATTTTGTTTTTCGAAATTTGAGCAATGATTACCTATGACAACAATCATTTTAAAGTTCTCTAAAAAAATAGTTAAAAAATAAAAATTATTTGTTAAAAACTGTTGACAAAATGCTTTTCAGTATGATAGAATAACCATGCTGACGTTAATAGTGTCAGCATGACCCATGACAATTTAATAAAAAGGAACGAATTAAATAACTTTTACAAGAAGTCAATTTAAACAAGTTATTGAGTGAGGATCAAAGTGTACTAAAACGGCGAGAGCCGAAAAATGTTTTAACGTTAGAGTTTGATCCTAGCTCAGGACGAACGCTGGCGGCGTGCTTAAAACATGCAAGTCGAACGGATTTGTTTTTAGCACAAAGCAATTTCAGCGTCCAAGAAAATGCGGAGCATAAAAATGCAGAGCATTTTCTTCAGGCTAATATAGTGATTAAACCAATCATTTCAAATCACATGGAATGAAATAGCCTGAAGGACAAAGCTGAAATTGTTTTGTGCTGAAAACAAGTTAGTGGCGGACGGGTGAGTAACGCGTGAGCAATCTGCCTAACACAGGGGGATAACAGTTGGAAACGACTGCTAATACCGCATGAGACCACGAGTGGGCATCCACTAGGGGTAAAAGGAGTAA
>CALWEQ010000002.1 GCA_944377365.1 uncultured Clostridia bacterium | reverse complement strand
ATGGAAATAGTAATGCCTGCCCGAATTGCGGTTGGATACAATCAGAAGAATCTTATCAACATCCAAATGTTCCTGGCATAAGAAATATTCCATCTTTGAATAATGCTATAAAACAATATAACAATGGAAAGTCTGCTACATTAGCAAATTTCAATGATTTTATTGAAACATATAACAATTATGGAGAAGTCGAGTTTACCTTAAATAACACAAGGTATGGCGTTTTATATGATGATGATAATAAAAAAATAGCGTTATTAAATATACAAACAAATGAAAAACAATTATTCAATGATATATATGATTTTGAACAAAATGCAAAAATAAATGGAAAACTATTAAAAGACTTATGGGACAATGTGACAAATACTGATTTTTTACAAGAAACTTAACTTATGACAAAGAAATAATGATAAGCATATCAACCGATATGCTTTTTTCTTTACACTTATAAAATATGTGTCTTTTTTCTATTAAAATTTTAAAAACTTACTGTCCTAACTTGACATCTACTCCACCATGCCCTGCATCAATTACAATAGTAAAGCTCTTTTGTGGAACGTTTGCATTGACGACCATAAGAACCAAACATAAATAAATTAATAGAAACAACAGCAATATTATAATACAAAACAAGATTTTTCTTTTCTTTATTACAATAAATTTCATATTATATTTTATTTTTGCGAATTGTTTATAGAACACAATACTTCACAGCCAACGAAAGCAGTTTTGATTTTGTTGTTTGAACCATTAGTTAAAATGAAAGTTTTTACAAATAAAGCAACAGCATTTAGTAGACTAACAAATTTGTCAAGGATGTGACTTTTGTTGACAAAAAGTAAAATTTTGTGATATCATAACCACAGAGGTGAAATATGGTGTTTAATTTTAATAACAACAATAACAATTTTAATTGTCACATAGCTTTGTGAACTTTTGTTGTGTTGTTTAAAATCACGGTTCACAAACCGTGATTTTTTTGTTTATATTGATTTTGAATTTGATTTGTTTTGTTGTATACTTATAAAAATAGTTTGTATACAACTTAAAAGGAAAATATTTATATATGGATTTAAAAGAAATTCAGCATCTGGCAGAACTTTCAAAATTAGAGTTTTCAAAAGAAGAACTTGAAAGCTTTGCTTTGGATTTTGCTAGCCTTGTAAATCTTGCCGACAACATAAAAAATGCTGACATTAAAAGTAAAAGAGTTTTAAATGCTTTGGACTTAAAAGATTTGAGAGAAGATGAAGTTAAAGAAAGCTTGCCTTCAAAAATTATCCTCAAAAATGCACCCGTTGCAAAAAAAGATAGTTTTGTTGTGCCAAGGGTTGTGGAGTAGAAAACATGGAAATTACTAAACTTTCTGCAATAGAATTAAGAAATGAAATATTAAAAAGAAATCTTTCATGCTATGAAGTAGCAAAAGCATTTATTGACAATATAAAAAAATATGAGAGTTACAATGCTGTTTTGGAAATCTTTGATGACGCATTACAAAACGCAAAAGTAATGGACAAAAAAATTGCCGAAGGCTTTAATGGAAAACTCGCCGGCGTGCCTGTTATAATAAAAGACAACATACTTTATCAAGACAAAATATGTAGCTGTGGTTCAAACTTTTTGAAAAACTATAAGGCAGAATACAATTCAACCGTTGTAAAAAAATTAATTGATGAGGGAGCAATCATTCTTGGAAGAGCAAACATGGACGAATTTGCTATGGGTAGTTCAACAGAAAACTCCGCTTTTGGTATAACTCACAATCCTATCGCTTTTGACCGTGTGCCAGGTGGTTCATCTGGCGGAAGCGCGTGTGCTGTTGCACTTGACATGTGCCCTATTTCTTTGGGAACTGAAACAGGAGGAAGTGTTAGACAACCTGCAAGCTATTGTGGTATTTACGGATTAAAACCTACCTATGGCAGAATTTCCAGATATGGAGTGGTCGCTTTTGCTAGTTCTCTTGACCAGGTCGGAATTTTTTCAAAAACGATTGAGGACAATGCTTTGATGTTAGAAGTTTTAGCTGGGTATGACGAAAACGACGAAACGAGCGCAAAAGTCAAAGTTGATGATTATACAAATCTTGATGATGCAATCAAGACAAAAATCGGTGTGCCAGTTGAAATATTGAATATGACTAAAGGACTGGAATGTGAAAAGAACTTTGCAAACTTTATAGAATTTTTAAAAAAGCTTAATTTAGAGGTCGTCCCTGTTTCTATTAAAAACATTGAGCTGGCTCTCGCCACTTACTATATTCTTGCCCCTGCCGAAGCTACAAGCAACCTCGCAAGATTTGACGGCGTTAAGTACACGTCACGAAGTGAAACTGCAAAAACTTTGCAAGAGATTTACAAGCAAAGTCGAAGTCAAGGGTTTGGCAAGGAAGTAAAAAGAAGAATAATGCTTGGAAATTACGTCCTTTCATCTGGATACTACGATGCTTATTACAACAAAGCCAAAGCTGTGCAAGGGCTTCTAATAGAACAATGTGATGAGGCATTTAAGAAATGTGACGTTCTCGTTATGCCTACAACTTTAGGCGAAGCTTACAAAATTGGAAGTAAACCTAGTGACCCTGTTGAAACCTACAAAGAAGATGTTTTCACGGTTACTGCAAACATAGTTGGTTGCCCATCGCTTTCTATACCTTTTGGAAAAGGAAAAAGTGGCTTGCCCCTTGGAATACAACTATTTGGCAAAAAGTTTGATGAAAAAACAATTTACAGTTTAGCAAAACTAATACAAAACAACATGAATTAGGAGTCTTTTATGCAATACGACGTTATTATCGGTCTTGAGGTGCACGCAGAATTAAAAACAAAAAGCAAGTGTTTTTGTTCTTGCAAAAACGAATATGGATCTTCGCCAAACAGCAACTGCTGTCCGGTGTGTGTTGGTTTGCCAGGCGCACTGCCTGTCCTTAACAAATTTGCAGTTGAACAAACAATTAAAGCCGGCCTTGCACTTGGTTTTGAAATAAACAAAACTGCAATATTTGAACGCAAAAATTACTTCTACCCTGATCTCGCGAAAGCATATCAAATCAGCCAATTAGAAAAGCCAATTTGCATAAATGGACATTTAAAAGTTTTTGACAAGCAAATTCCTATTAATAGAATACACCTTGAAGAAGACGCAGGAAAGCTTGTACATGAAGGCAAGGAAACATTTGTCGACTACAATCGTGGTGGTGTTCCACTTATCGAACTAGTAACGGACGCTTTAAAAGAACCTCATATGGAAACAGCTGATGAGGCCATTGAATTTTTGACTAAACTGAGGCAAATTTACATCTATGGTGGAATTGCAGACTGCGAACTTGAGAAAGGTCAAATGCGTGCAGACGTAAATATATCACTTAAACCAAAGGGTAGCGATAAATTTGGCACTAAGGTTGAAATGAAAAACTTGATGGGCTTTAAATCAATTCACAGCGCCATAAACTACGAAATCGCGAGACAAAAAGAAATACTTGATGACGGTGGCATTGTCGAGCAAGAAACACGAAAATGGGATTTTGATAAGGGCGAAAGCTACACAATGCGCACAAAAGAAAATGCAGAAGACTATCGATATTTTCCTGATCCTGACCTACTTGCTGTCAATATAACCGACGAGGACATTGAAAGAATAAGAAAGCAGTTGCCTCCTCTTCCTGACGAAATTAAGGAAAAATACATCACACAATATGGGCTTAGCGAATATGACACAGATGTCATCTTGGCAGATAAAAAAATAGCAGATTTCTATGAGGAATGCATTCTTGAATACAACAAACCAAAAGCGGTAGCAAACTGGTTTACAACCGAAATCCTTGCTAGAATCAAAGGAGGCGCTGGACTTGGCATCTCAAAAGAAAATCTCGTTTGGATTATACGCGCCGTTGATGATAAAAAAATTCAGCGTCTGACAGCAAAAGAATTTTTGGCTGACATCTGGGGCAAAAACGTCGACGCAGAAGCAGAAGCAAAAAAACGTGGAATAATGGCAGACTTATCTTCCGACTTTGTATTCAGCATTTTAGACAAGGTTTTACAAGAGAAAAATGAAGTCGTGACGCAATATAAAAACGAAAAAGATGAAAAGATTTTAAACTTTTTGGTTGGGCAAGTTATGAAAGAAACAAAAGGCAAAGCCAATGCCCAAGAAGTTAAAGAAAAACTAAAAGAAAAATTAAGTGATTAAGGAGAAAATTATGTATAGAAACATGATGCTTGACAAAGTAGATGAAAAACTTATTGGCAAGACTGTCAAACTCGCTGGTTGGGTAAACACAATACGCGATCACGGTGGTATTGTTTTTATCGATCTTAGAGATAAAACTGGTGTCGTTCAGCTTAAAACCAATGACGACACCCTTCTCTCCTCTCTGACAAGGGAAAGCGTCATCAGCGTAACAGGAAAAGTCGTTTTAAGAAGTCAGGACACAGTCAACCTTTCGATCAAGTCTGGCAAAGCGGAAGTAGAAATCGATGATATGAGAGTTTTGTCTAAATCAAGAGCAATGTTGCCTTTTGATGTTAAGGACAGTATGAAAACAAATGAAGAAGTCCGTTTAAAATATCGTTATCTTGATTTAAGAAATGACAAAATGCAGTCGATGTTAAAACTAAGGGCAGACGTTGCTTTTGACACACGGCTGGTTATGAGAGAACTTGGATTTACAGAAGTCGCAACGCCTATTTTAACTGTTCCAAGTCCAGAAGGCGCTCGCGATTATCTAGTCCCTAGCCGTGTTCATAAAGGAAAGTTTTACGCACTACCACAAGCCCCTCAACAATTTAAACAGCTTTTAATGTGTGGTGGCGTTGACAAATACTTTCAAATAGCACCTTGCTTTCGTGATGAGGATCCAAGAGCAGACAGGCTGACAGGCGACTTTTATCAAATAGACATGGAAATGAGTTTTGCTACACAAGATGATGTTTTGTCCACCGTTGAAACTTTGGTTGAAAAATTGTTTTCTAAACACAGCAAATTCCCTTTTAATAAAGGGCCATTTAAAAGATATGCTTATAAAGAAGCGATGACAAAGTTTGGAACAGACAAGCCTGATTTAAGAAACCCAATTGTTATGGTAGGGCTTGAAGATGTCTTTGCAAACACAACCTTTTCAGCTTTTAAAAATCGAACAGTAGAAGGCTTTTCCGTAAACGCTAGCACACAACCGCGTAGCTTTTTCGATAAGCTTCAAAAACTTATGCTTGATGAGGGCGCCGAGGGACTTGCTTGGGTTAGGGTGCAAGAAGACGGCTCTCTTAAGGGCCCTATCGTCAAATTTATTTCAAAAGATGAGTGCGACAATTTGATTAAAAAGACTAACGCGAAAATTGGCGATGACATCTTTGTTATTGCTGACGCAAATCCAAAGATCTGTTACAAACTTGCAGGAATGCTTCGCAATGAGGTTGGCGAGAAACTCAATCTAATTGACAAAAATAGAATAGAGTTTTGTTGGATAGTAGATTTCCCAATGTTCGAACTGAGCGACGAAGGTAAAATAGAATTTTGCCACAACCCTTTCAATATGCCAAAAGCAACATTGGAAGATTTGAAAACAAAAGATCCGTTGACTATTGAGGCATATCAATACGATTTGGTCGCAAATGGATATGAAGTGGCATCAGGCGCAGTTAGAAACACAGATAAAGACGTCATGATCAAACTCTTTGAAATTGTCGGCTATGGCGAAGAAGAAATTCAACGACGCTTTGGCGCGCTTTACACCGCGTTCCAATATGGCGCGCCTCCACACGCTGGTGTAGCACCTGGCTTTGAAAGACTTTTAATGCTTATGCTGGGAATAACAAACATACGCGACGTAGTGCCTTTCCCTATGAATAGCAGAGCACAAGATTTGCTCATGGGTGGCCCAATCGAAGCTGACGAAAAGCAACTCCGCGAATTGCATATAAAATTAAGACAATAAAACTTTTTTGTTCTAAAAAAGAAAGCGAAATGGGTTAAACCACTTTAAAACTAGCAAAATAATTGAGAAAAAGGAACTAGACACATAAAGTAAAGTTCCTTTTTTTGTTAGCTTAAAAAATGCTAACCTAAACTTTTTTATTTAAAACATCACTTATTTCTATTGTAAAATTTTTTTAACACTTAATTACTTTGACTTTCTCACCAAATTTATTTTTTTATCTTTGCAATCTCTATGCTTGACAAAAATGTAAAAATTTTTCATACTAAACATATGAACAGCTTTTTCTTCGCTCTCGCGATGATTTTAACTTTTTCAAGCAACTTTGTTACAGGACAAAGCGTCTTTGTTATACCAAACAATGCTTCACTATATAGCGAACCGAATTTTGAAAGCGAAGTGCTAATAGAATTAGAAAAAGGCACAAATCTTGAAATACTTACAGAAGAAGAAAACGGATTTTTGTATGTTAAATATAATGAAACGCAAGGCTATATTTATTACGAACTCGTTGGAGAAACTTTAAATGAGCAAGAAAAAGTTTTGTCATACAACGCAACAATATTAAATAACACAACAGTCTATTCCCTGACTTCAAATGAAAAGATATGCGATTTAGAAAAAGGAAAACGAGTTTTTCTTTACCAAGGGTATAATGATGATAAAGATATGCTTGCAATTCAATTTGAAAAAGATGGTAAAATCCTATATGGATTAGTTGAAATTGAAAACGTTAAACCCGACGGCGTAAACACCGCACTTATTGTTTCAATAACTGCTATCGTCGCGATTGTCAGCATAATCATTATATTGCTTGGAATCACAAACAAAAAACGGCACAAAAAATTGAAAAATCACGCATGACATGTTAAACTCCTTCAAAAAAGGAGTTTTTTTATGAACGAAATTGACAGATTAAAAGAAGAAACAGAAAAAATAAAACGAGATTTGTGGGTTCTTTCAAACAAAACGCCTCAAGCCTCTACTTCGACAGACCTAACGCAATTGCAAACACAGGTTAGCTCAATAGAAGACGCTTTGACAAATTTTTGCACAAGGATCACAACATTAGAAAACAAACTTGTAGAGCCTACTAAAACTGTAATTTTTGATATGGCTAGTGATGATGAAAACTTAAACTATGGCTTCACTAATGGAATGCTGCCTGACCAATCCATAACCCGAAACGATTTGTCAACTTTTAAATATTTTAAATTTTATTTTGTAAGTGGCGAAACAGAGAGTGTTTTAAAAGTAGATTTGCCTTCACAAGACTCAGCACCGTTTTCGATTAATCATACATTTGCTCAAAATTCACGAGGTTTTTTAACAGTGTTTGTTGAGTTTTCTCAAGATTTAACAACCATCTCTTTTAAAGATATGATTTACGTGCTTTATGCGGGAAATTCGGGCACGATTTCAACAATTGTTTGGTATGACACAAACCTTTCTTCGCACGGGCATATTAAAAAGATTGAAGCTTTCGCATAAAAAAAGATGACCTTGTGTCACTTACAAAGTCATCGTTCCGCTTGCAAATAAATAAATTAAAAACGTTACAAATGCCAACGCAAAAATTATTGCAAAGGCTTTGACCGCACCAGCCCACGCCGTTGAATACTTTGTTGCAAAAGGGCGTGCCGAAGTAAAAAGAATTGCCGATCCAAACCCCAAAATTGACAAAACAGCCATGTTTAAATTAATTAAATCTAAAAAATACAAAATCAGCATTGCAACAAGCGTGGCAGACAAAACAATTCCTAAAATTTGCGATAATTGAACTTCTTCTTTTTCGTTTTTTGTATAATCCATTTTCATATTAAAATTATAATTTTTTCAAAGAATTGTGTCAACTGTTTTAGCCTTCCATTATCATTTTGTCGGCAATCAGAGCAATTAGCTCGCCATTTGTCGGCTTTTCGTTGCTATTGTATATTTTCAATCCAAACAACGCATTAATGTTTTCTATTTTACCTCTATTCCAAGCCACCTCAATCGCATGACGCATGCCTCTTTCAACTTTTGACGAACTTGTTTCAAATCTCTCTGCAATAGTTGGATACAGTTGTTTTGTTATTGAACCTATAATTTCAGGCTTTTCAACCGCAAGCTTTACCGCTTCTCTTAAAAATTGATAACCTTTAATATGGGCAGGAATGCCAATGCTTATGAATATGTTAGATATTTTTTCATCAAGTTGCTTGCTAGCTTTCATTGATAAGACTGCTCCTTCTTTGTGCTCCTCCAACAAATCAAACATACGCTCTTCTAGCACTTCTGGGGCGACAGGCTTTACCATAAAATAGCTTGCACCTTCCTCCATCGCCTTTGTAACAAAACCACTGTGGGATAAATTTGTAACAAAAATAATCTTTGGCGTTTTTTCATGCATCTGTTCTTTTAGCTTTTCCAAAACGACAAAGCCATCAACTCCGCTTAACATCACTTCAATAACTAAAAAATCAGGTTTAAGTAAAGGCACATCTTTGATGACCTCGTCGCCATTTGGACTTACTCCAACAAGCGCGAATTTTTCGCTTTGACGCAAATATGTTACAATCGGGTTTCCTTCAGCTTTGTCCGCTACGTAAACTCGAATTTTTCCTTTGTGAATCGGCAGATTTTCCATAATTTCTCACTCCTTTTTTATAATATTTCGAAAAATCATATATTTCACTTGTTTAGTGAAACATATTTAAAATATCACAAAAAGCCGACAAAAAAAAGAATAACTCGCATTGAAAAATGCGAGTTATGTCTAATATTGTTGAAACCAAAATGTGCTATTTTTACTTAATAAAATGGTCTCTTTTAGGATGAAAATCTTAGTCCATAGTTTTTCCTAAAAGCTTAGGACTTGTCGGCGAAGAAAATGAAATTTGATATAGATAATAGTTTGTGTCTGTTTGCTCCTCTTCGCTTGTTTGATTTTCTTCACTTTGATCGTAAACGCGTTGAGCATAAAAATAAATATTTTTCAAATTGCCACTTTCATGTTTCTCATAGCCAACCTTGTCGCTAATTATTGTCATCTCATCGACAAGAGTTTTTGTTTCATTTGGCATAATGACGCTTTTGTAAGATATGCCATTTTCTGTTGAATAAAAAACAAGATCGTTGTTTACAAATAAAACAGACTCGTACTCTTCGCTTGCCAACAGCCTTGCTGGTTCACTAGAATTGTCAGCTTTATAAAAGAGTTGCGCTTCGCCTGAAAGCGAGGATTCAAAAATATAACCATTAAAACTGTCCGCCGTCTTGCTTTCAATTCTGTAAACATTGTCTATCTCTGCAGAGTAAAACGGTCTTTCAAGTGCTGAGAGAAAACCTGTTGTGGCAAGTTTTTGTGTGTTTAGTTTGTAAGTGTTTGAAACCTTTGTGGTTTCGTTAAGACGGGTGAAAAACAAATCGTCACCCTCTCTTCCCGTAAATGTTATTGTGTTGTTTATTGTGTTCATAATAGAACGTGTTTCACCATTTGATAAGTCATATTGGAAGACTTCATTTCCTGCTTGACCAAATTCGTTTTCTTTGTCTTGCGTGTAGTAAATTTTTCCATCAAATTTGGCGTTTTCTCTAGGTAAAGCAACGCTGGTTACAGATGAAGCAACCTCTGTTTTTTTATCGTTCGCTAAATTTATTACATTGAGTGCGGTCCCATCAAAAACTATGAAATAGCTTTCTCCATTTGTTTGAACCGCTCTAAACTGTGAAGTTGCACTGTCGAAAGAATTGGTCGTCATTATCTCTTTAGTGTCCGCCCCGTTCAGCCTTGTTTTAAAAACCGAAACATAAGTAAAAACATATTCGTTTGAGCTGGTTTTATGTTTGTTTGGGCTTGTGTAATAAACAAAATCGCCAAGCACAAAACTATATGCGTTTTCATAACCTAAAACTTCGCTATTCAACTTATTAACATTTTCAGGTGAAGAGTACTGATAAGTCTCTTCATTAAGGTCAAGCCTTGCTAAATAAGAATATTCTGCACCTGCATTAAATTCATCCATTGTTGTTATATCGGAATTAACATAACCGTTTGCATAGAAAATATTGTCGTCTACCACCGACACTATGCCACCATTATAAAGTATCTGCTCGCTCTTGCTGTTTGGAATGCCACTTGAATTTGAACATGCCACAAGAGAAATAGAAAAAAATCCTACAAGCAACAAAAGAGAAAATATTTTAACAAATTTTTTCATCGATTCTCCCTTAATAGACCATATTGTGATTAAGTCTAGCATTTTTTTTCTTATATGTCAATTATTTACAAGATGTTTGCTTTTAAACGTCTATTTCAGTTAGCTTGTTTTCCACCATGTCACATGATGTGAGGTAAAAATTTATGCCACTTAATTTAAACTGGTTTTCTTTACGTTTAAATCCGTGAAGATGCCCGAACACAATTGAATCTACTTGTGCTTCTTTCAAAAGTTTTAAAAACTCGCTTTCCTCTTTTTTAAAATTGCACGGAGGGTAGTGCATCATGCAAACAATCTTTTCTTTGTTTGTTTGCAATTTTTTCGCACTTTTTAGGGTTAAATCGAGCCTTATAACTTCGCGTTTGAATATTTTCTCATCTTCTTCCGATGCAAACTTACCATTTTCAGAAACCGTCCAACCTCGTGTGCCACAAACAATAATATTTTCAAACTTAATTGCATCATTTTGTATTGCGTAAATGTCTTTTGGCAACATCTTCCTGACTGCCGAAATTGAAGACCACCAGTAATCATGGTTGCCGCGGATTATTATTTTTTTACCAGGCAAATCTTTAATTAAATCAAAATCTGCTTTGGCTTCTTCCAGCTTCATTGCCCAAGAAAAATCTCCAGCCAACAAAACCAAATCTTCTTCTCCAACTTTTTTCTTCCAATCTTCAAATATTTTTTGCTCGTAGCCTTCCCAAACTGGCCCAAAAATATTCATTGGCTTAGGATTGTTAAGTGACAAATGTAAATCGCTTATTGCAAAAACTTTCATTAAATTTCCTTCAACACTTCGCTAACAACTCTCATATCGCAAGCGCCTTGATAATTTTGTTTAAAATGCTTCATTACAACGGGCACGCTTTTGTCTGGCAATGTTAAAATGATGTTTTTTATTTCTTCCCGAGAAAGCATCTTTGGCAAATATTTTTCTACTAGCGAAATTTGTTTCGAAATTGTTTCCGCCATCTCTTTGTTTCCAACCTTGATGTAATTATCTCGCTCTTCACACAGCTCCTTGCTTGCTTTTTGAAGAAGATGGGCAGCATCGCCATCCGTAAGTTGCAATCCGTCCTGCCTTTTGTTGATTTCTTCCAATTTTAATTTGTTTAAGAGCACACTGTAAAGCGCTCTTGCTGTTTGATCTTTGGTTTTTATCGCCTCTACGTTTGCAGCCTTTATTTGATCGATAATCATAAAACCTCCTTAAAACATTATAAATTATACAAAATTTATTAGAAATTTCAAAGCAATTACTTGAAATCTATTGACAATTGTTTTAAAAATTATATATAATTAAATCGCACTTAAATTTGGCGGTATAGCTCAGCTGGCTAGAGCGTACGGTTCATACCCGTAAGGTCACTGGTTCAAGCCCAGTTACCGCTACCAATTAAATAAAAAGATATAGCGCTTTTTATTGAATTAAAAGAAGATTTTGACCCCAACCTTGTTTTCATTAAGGTGGCAAAAATTATGCTTCTTGAATTAAAAAACTAGCAACCGCTAGTTTTTTTAATGTTTAAAAGCTTTGTTTTATTCGATAGCAATATTTTCTGCAAACGCTTAACTTTATCATAATTTTGTTTTTTAAATTTTTATAACGACTAAGTTTTTAACTAAGTTTAAGTTTGGATAGCTAATTGATATGGTTGCATTAGTAAAATCCTGAAGGACTATCATTGTCAGCTCTTTATATATCTTCCCTTCTGTTGTGTATAGCTTCGGTTCTTCGTTTGATATGTTCGTTTCAAACATTAATATGTCGTCTTTTACGTATATCGTGTT
>CALWEQ010000001.1 GCA_944377365.1 uncultured Clostridia bacterium | reverse complement strand
TACAACACTTTGTGGATAATGGAACTTGTTTACAAAAAGGTCTTAACGAAGTTGAAAAACAAGACGCAGAAAAGTTTTTAGACATATTAAAAAACCACGTAAATCATGTCGAATTACGCGGTTATTAGAAACAAATTTTTTGCTTTTTTATATCACGTACAATAAAATTATTAGAATAGAACTCAAAACTGTTGTTAATATTGACAATATCATAAAAACCAATTTTAAAGTTTTTCTTTTAGCACTAAGCGAGTAAGATAATATGTTTAAAATGCTAGACACAGCACTTATAATCAAACAAGGAAAGCCAAAATAGGCAAACATAGCAACTAAGCCAATAGCTGTTGCCAACTTTTCTCCCTCTTTGGCTAAAACATAATCTATAAATGTGTCCATGAATATTATTGCAAAAATCAAACCGACACAAAATAATATTATGCCAATTATCAAAAGGATATTGCTTGCGATGTTCTTTTTTCTAGCAGAATCTTCTTTTTGCATACTATCATTTGATTTTTCATTTTCAATCTTATTTATTTCTTCGTTTTGCAAAAATGTTTGTTCTTCTTCGTTTTGCATTTTTCTACCCTGTTGTCATTTTAACATGTTTTAAACTTAATGCAATACTCTAGAGAAATTATTTTCAACCAAGACAAATCATCATGTTAAACAGCCTGCTTAATTCTTAATTTTTTTATAAGCAAACAATTCTTGTTTTGCTTTCACACTAGGCTCTCCAAATACGTGCTAGCACTCGTCGCGGCTATTGCCCCATCTGAGCAAGCAGTTGTTAGCTGTCTAACCTTTTTTAGTCTGCAATCTCCAGCTACAAACAAACCCCGTGTTTTTGTCTCCATGTTCTCATTGGCTATGATGTAACCATCTTTTGACAAATCCACAAGTTGAGAATAAATTTTGTTGTTTGGCACTTGGCCTATCGCAACAAAAAGTGCTTTGCTTTTCAGCGTAAACCTCTGCTTTTGTGTGTCTTCAAAAACAAGCCCTTCGAGCTCATTTTTTCCAATAAGCTCAACAAATTTGGCGTTATGTGTTATTTTTACGTTCTCTTTTTTTAATAAAGCGTTTACTAGATTTTGATCGCCAAAAAATTTGTCAAACATCGTTACAACATGAACACCTTTGCACTGCGAAGATAAAAGAAGTGCATATTGAAGAGCAGTGTTGCCATCTCCTATTAAAACAACTTCATCTCCCGCATAAAACGCACCATCGCATAGAGCACAATAGCTTATACCATGCCCAATCAAATTTTCTTCATTTTCTAAATTTAATTTTCTGTGCTCGACACCGGAAGCAATGATTACTGCCCTCGCTTCCAATTTGTCAAACTCAGTTTTAACAACGAATATGTCGCCGATTTTTTCTAAACTTAACACTTCACCAAAAACAAAATCAACACCCATTTTTGTGATTTGCTCAAAAAACCTGTCTGCGAGTTCGCTTCCCGAAATGCTTTCAATGGTTGGAAAGTTTTCAACTCTAGGAGATTGAGAGATTTGTCCGCCCAAATTGCTCCTTTCTAAAAGCGTAACCTTTTTACCGTTGCGAAGTGCATACAGCGCAGCAGTCATGCCTGCTGCGCCAGCTCCGATCACTATTAAGTCTGTCATGCCCTTTTTCTTAACCCCATTACAAACCTATTTACTTCACTTGCATTGTCGTAAACGTCATAACCTTTACCATTTGGCACAAGCAATGTAGGTGCCTTTTTAACGCCTAACTTTTGTGTCAAATCTTTGTTTTCCTCGGCATCGACAAGTCTATATTTTACGCCCGCCTTATCTAAGATGGCCTTTGCCATTTTACAATTAGGGCAAGTCTTTGTTGCAAACAACATTATCTCATCTACATCACTCTCTGCTGACGAAACTGTCGTTTTTTCATTATCACAAGTACATTTCTTTTTTAAATGTGATTTTTCTAAAACATATTCTTGACGATCGTTAAATTCCTCCGCCTTGCCATCATTCCAGTTTTGAACTGGTCTGTAGTAACCTGTAATTCTGCTGTAAACTTCAGTTTTTTCTCCACAGTCTGGACAGGTGTAAACTTCACCAGTTATATATCCGTGATTTTTGCAAATTGAATATGTCGGCGAAATAGTGTAATATGGCAAACGATAGTTTTCAGCTATTGTCCTGACTAGATTGGCCGTGGTCTTCCAGTCATCAAGTTTTTGTCCTAAAAAGGCGTGGAAGACTGTTCCTGATGTGTAGAGAGTTTGAAGACCGTCTTGTATATCAAGCGCTTCGAATATGTCTGCCGTATATCCAACAGGAAGATGCGAACTGTTTGTGTAGTAAGGAGTTTTTCCCTCAGACGCAGTTATGATGTCTGGATAACGCTCCTTGTCATGCTTAGCAAGACGATAAGCTGTTGATTCGGCAGGTGTCGCTTCAAGATTGTAAAGGTCTCCATATTTTTCTTGATAGTCAGAAAGCTTTTCACGCATATGATTTAAAACCTTCTTTGTAAAATTTTGTGCCGAAACGCTTGTCATATCTGCTCTTACCCATTTTGCATTGAGGCACGCTTCGTTCATTCCAACAAGGCCTATTGTAGAAAAGTGGTTGTTAAAGGTTCCCAAATATCTCTTTGTATATGGATAAAGTCCTGCTTCCAAAAGCTTTGTGATAGTCTCTCTTTTTACTTTAAGCGACCTCGCAGAAATATCCATCATGTGATCCAATCTTGAGAAAAATTCGTCCTCATCTTTTGACAGATATGCGATCTTTGGCATATTGATAGTGACAACCCCGACAGAACCAGTGCTTTCACCACTTCCAAAGTATCCGCCCGATTTTTTACGAAGCTCTCTAAGATCCAAACGGAGTCTGCAACACATGCTTCGAACGTCACTTGGCTCCATGTCGCTGTTGATATAGTTAGAAAAATATGGCGTGCCGTATTTAGTAGTCATTTCGAAAAGCAGTTTGTTGTTTTCGGTTTCCGACCAGTCAAAATCTCTCGTTATTGAATAGGTTGGAATTGGATATTGAAAGCCACGACCGTTGGCATCGCCTTCGATCATAATTTCAATGAAGGCTTTGTTTACCATTGCCATTTCTTTCACACAATCTTTGTATTTAAAGTTTTGCTCTTTTCCACCAATGATGGCTGGCAATTCTGCCAAATCGTTTGGCACAACCCAATCAAGAGTGATGTTTGTAAAAGGAGCTTGTGTACCCCAACGTGATGGAGTGTTTACACCATAAACGAAAGATTGAATGCATTGTTTTACTTCTTTATAAGAAAGATTGTCTATTTTTACAAAAGGAGCCAAATATGTGTCAAACGATGAAAAAGCTTGTGCCCCAGCCCACTCGTTTTGCATAATTCCTAAAAAGTTTACCATTTGGTTGCAGAGTGTAGAAAGGTGTGATGCTGGCTTTGATGATATTTTGCCTGGAACTCCGCCAAGTCCCTCTTTAATAAGTTGCTTTAATGACCAACCTGCGCAATATCCTGTTAGCATTGAAAGGTCATGAATGTGTATGTCGCAGTTTTTGTGCGCCTGTCCAATCTCCTTGTCATACACGTCATTTAGCCAATAATTCGCAGTCATTGCACCAGAGTTTGAAAGTATAAGCCCTCCAACCGAGTAGGTTACAGTTGAATTTTCTTTCACGCGCCAATCAGAAAGCTTTAAATACTTATCGATTGTGTTTTTGTAATCCATAAGAGTGTTTGAAACATCTCTCATTTTCTCGCGTTGTTTACGGTAAAGAATATAACACTTAGCAACGTTTTCAAAACCGTTTCTCATTAAAACCTTTTCTACAATATCCTGAATGTCTTCTACGCTTGGAAGTTTATCTTCAAATTGTTCAGTAAGTTCTAATTCGGCAATTTTTGCAAGTTTTCTCGCATCTCTTACATCTCCTTCCCCCAACGACATCATGGCTTTTACAATTGCGCTTTCGATTTTTGTTATATCGTAATCAACAACCCTGCCATCTCTTTTAATAATCTTATCCATAGCTTTTCTCCTTTTTAGTTGTTTTATGCAGATTTGCATCTTGAACAAAGAATAGCACAACACTATATATTGTGTCAAACGTTTTTCAAAAATAATATATATTGTGTTTTTATGCATTTTAGAATAAAAATTTTGATTAACAGATTTTTGTCTTGTTTTTTCGCAACAATCATTATTAAAACATAAATTTTGTTTTATTTTTTTTGCTTTTTTTATCTACATATTGTTACTAATTTTCGCAAAAAATTGCAATTTTTTGAATATTTTAAAATTTTTTTAAACGCTTCTCGCAACTTTTAACACGAAATATAGAGTTTTTGGTCTTTTGTTGTCAGCAGGCGTATAACAACATTGTTTTTGCAAAACCTAACACGCGTCGAAGGAGGTTGACAATGAAAAAATTAAACATTTTGGCTGGTTCTCTTGCTTTATGTGCTCTTATTCTTCCATCAATAAGCAAATCGCCATCTGCCACATACAACGCGGTTGAAGAGGTTGCTGTTCAAACTGAAAATGTAAACAAGTACGCAACGGTTTTTGGAGCGGGGGTGGTTACTGCATCACCTGATATGGCAACAATTTCTTTGGGGGTAGAAACACAAGATCAAGATTTGGAAAGTGCAGTCGATTTGAACAACACGACAGTGTCCGCAATAGTAGAATACCTGACAAGCAACAACATAGCAGAAGATGACATTAAAACTCAAAATTACACGATTTATCAAAAACATGATTACACTGCGAGTCCAAGATTTTTAGGATATCAAGTTAGTTCAAACCTAGAGTTTGTCACAAACGATTTAGAAAACATCAGCTCGCTCATAACCGAACTAACATCACTTGGAGCAAATCGACTAAACGGAATAACATTTGGCTGTCAGGACATGAAGTCCTACTACAACGAAGCATTACGACTCGCCCTTGAAGACGCAACAAACAAAGCAAAAATTCTACTTGGAGAAAATGTAACTGTTACTGACATTGAAGAGCAATATTCTTACACATGCATTCCATATTCAAAAACCGAAGCAATTTTGTCAAACGCAAAAAGTGTTATGTCTGGCAGATTTGAAATTAAAGCTAAAATTAAAGCATCATTTTCTTTATAAACAAACTTTTATAAACAAGCTTTTGCAAACAAAACAATTAAAAACAACATTTAAAAAAGCTCTATTAAGAGCTTTTTTGTGATTTATAGGATTTTTAATCTAAAGAACTTTTCAATCTATCTTTAACCTCTTCTTCACCTAAAATTTGTATAAGTTCAAAAAGGTCAGGAGCGTCTTTTCTTCCTGTCAATGCGATCCTTATATGTTCGCAAGCTTTTGCAACATTACCTGCAAATTTTTCAGGAGTTAGCTTGTATTGCTTATTGTCCAGCGCATATCCTAATTTTCCCGCAACTTCTTTTACTTTTGCAAACCATTCCTCTTTTTCTTTTGGAAAAGTAAATTCGTCTAAATAACTAGAAATAAAAGCATTGAATTTTGCCTTGTCCTCAATCAAAAGTTTTGGCTTGTGAAACATATAGTCAAAAGTATCTTCAATCATTGACCATTTGTAAATGTCCTTCCTTGGCTTTGGCCCCTCTCGGTCAATGTTGAAAACCTTGATCGCGTATTCTTTGTTTTCGACCAGTAATTTGTAAAACTCTTTGTCATAATCTTTTGCCCAATTCAAAACGTTTTCATAAACTTGACGGGCGCTCATTTTTGCTATAACGTTTTTTGATATATCATTTAACTTAACAAGATCAAAGATAGGTGCTACTGTTGTTATTTCTTTTACACCAAACTTAAACTCTTGCCATGACTTGTCAGGATTGTTTGCCCTCCAAATTTCAAAGCCGGAATTAATTATGTTTAGCAGATATTCAAGCACTGCCGTTTCTGGATAACCCTGCTCAAAATAATATCTCATGTCCGCCTCTTCATCGAAGCGTTTGGATATTTTTCTTCTGTTGCCATTTTCTCCAATCTTACAGATCAATGGATTATGACAATACGTCGGGTGCTTAAATCCCAACGCGTCAAAAAGTTCGAGGTGCGCTGGCGTCGAACTGATGTACTCTTCGCCACGCACAACAATTGTCGTACCCATAAGAGTGTCGTCAATTGCGTGAGCGAATGCATATGGAGGGACTCCGTCGTTTTTTAAAATAACAAAATCCTTTGCATTTGCCTTCGCTTCAATTTCGCCTTTTATAAGGTCGTAAAATTTTATTCTTTCTTTGCCCGTGTTTTTCGTCTTCAACCTGATTGCAAATTTTTCACCATTTTCTATTTTTTGTTTTATCTCTTCGAAAGTCAAATTTCTGCAAGGGTCATATTCTTTCTCATCATCCTCATTAAATTTTGTTTCTCGCAATTTGAGGACATCTTCTTTGCCTTCAGTTTTACGGCAAAAACATGGAAAGGCTTTCCCTTCTGCAACTAGCTTCTTTGCATATGCTTGATAAATTTCTAATCTTTGACTTTGAACATAGGGGCCATAGTCACCTATGTCTACTCCATCTAAAGTTTGATATTCATCTGGCTTTATTCCAAATTTTTTTAAAACTTCGTACACAACATTGACTGCATCTTTTTTTTCACGTTTAAAATCTGTGTCTTCTATACGCAAGAAAAAAATGCCATCTGTTACTCTTGTTAAATTGTAACTAATAAACATTTGAAAAAAATTTCCGATATGCATAAAGCCCGTTGGACTCGGTGCAAAACGAGAAACGACCTGCCCCTCTTTTAATTGCCTTTTTGGATAAAGACTTTCTATTTGCTTAACATCTTTTGCATTTGGGAAAAGCAGATCTGCAATTTTTTTATAATCCATTATTTTCTCCTAAATAAGATCGTCTAGATCATCTTCTAATTCTGTCAGCAAAGCCTCGTCTTCGCTTTCTGGCACAACTTTTTTTGGAGCTTCATATTTTACTTTTTCTTCCATTCCAACAAAGGTGGTGTATTGGCCAATCCACCTGAGTTTGATGCTTCCTGTTGCACCGTTTCTGTGCTTTGCAAGTATGAGTTCGACAACACCTGGCTCATCTTCAGTTGGCACATCGTTGTATCTTTCAGGATTGTGCAAAAACATAACAATGTCAGCATCTTGCTCGATAGCTCCCGAATCGCGAAGGTCAGAAAGTTGTGGTCTGTGCCCTTCACGTTTTTCGATGTCACGGGAAAGCTGAGAAAGAACGATGATTGGAACGTTTAATTCCTTTGCTGCCACTTTCAAATTTCTTGATATTTCAGATATCTCCCCCTGCCTGTTTTCTCTTTTCTTATTGTCAGATGTCATCAATTGCAGATAGTCAATCATAATGAGATCCAACTTTCCTTCTTTAGCTTTAAGTCTTCTGCATTTTGAAAGAAGCGAAGCAGGTGTTGTCAAGCTTGAATCATCAATAAAAAGTTTGGCATTTTCGAGCTGTTTGGTAGCCGTCCAAATGCGTTTCCACTCATCACTTGACATTTTCCCTGTCAACGCGTTTTGCATAGGCACCTTTGCAATTGAACATAGGGCACGTTGAGTAAGTTGCTCTTTGCTCATTTCTAATGAAAACACTGCAACACTTTTTCCTTCTTTAACCGCCACATTTGTAACTATGTTCATTGCAAAACTAGTTTTACCAACAGAAGGTCTTGCTGCAAGCAATATTAAGTCGCTATTTTGCAATCCGTTTGTTACATTATCTAAATCTCTAAAACCAGTAGGAATTCCTCTTAATGAAGCTGGGTCTTTAGAAATTTTATCAAATTTGTCTATAACCGATTTAATCGCTCCGTTTGGCTTTCCTATGTGCTCTAATTGTGAAATTTCCTCTTTTTCAGATATACCATAAACCTCCGCCTCAGCAAAAGCTAGCACTCCCTCACGATCTTCATCGGAGTAGGCCTTTTCAATTATGTTTTGTCCACCTTTGATCAACATTCTTCTAACGGAATTGGTTTTGACAATGTCAACATAAAATTTGTAATTGACCGCAGATGGAACGACGTTTGACAAGAAGTTTATGTAATCTATTCCTCCTACAACCTCGATTTTGCCTTCTCTTTCGAGTTCTTCTGTTAAAGTTACGAAATCGATTGGCATGTTTTTTTGAAAAACTTTGCTCATCGCTTGAAAAATGCTTCTATGTGAATCTGTGTAAAAATCATCGGGTTTTAACATTGACATTATTTCCGTTTGGCACATAGAATCAATAATTAGACATCCTAAAACAGCTTGTTCTGCATCTAAATTATGAGGCATCATTTTGTAATCTGGCATGTTGTCTCCTTTTTACTCAGAATAAATATCCTTCTTTTTTGGCTCTGATTCTTCTTTTTCTTTTTTCTTTTTGTCTATTTTAGCACATATCCCCAAAAACACCAAATACATGGCACCGGCTAGCACAACGCATATTATCATGTTCGCCCATTGTGGAATGTTTGTGTAAGCAATTAAAAGGCCTGCAACTAAAATGGCCACAACAAAATAAGCAACGACAAACCAAACAAATCTTTTCATCGCTTTTTTCATTGGCCTTTTGTCTTTTGGTTGCAACATAACCCCTCCTTTAATTTTCTCCTCTAAGCATCTTTCCTTTTTCACGTAAGCGCATAGTGTGATCAAGTATTGTTTTTCTAATTCTTATGTTCTTTGGAGTAACTTCCAAAAGCTCGTCATCAGCAAGAAATTCTATTGCTTCTTCCAAACTTAAAATCTTTGGAGGAATAAGCTTTAATGCCTCATCCGAACCTGAAGCTCTCATGTTTGAAAGATGTTTTTTCTTGCAAACGTTTACTACTATATCTCCGCCCTTTGGGTTTTGCCCAACCACCATGCCTGCATAGACCTTCGTTCCTGGACCTATAAACAAATCACCGCGATCCTGTGCATTAAAAAGTCCGTAAACAATAGCTTCTCCTGTTTCATGAGCAATCAAAGAACCAAATTGTCTACTTTCTATTTCGCCTTTATAAGGTTGATAACTGTCAAAAATAGAATTTATGACAGCTTCGCCTTTTGTGTCTGTCAACAGTTCGCTTTTAAAACCAAACAAGCCCCGTGAAGGCACTAAAAATTCCATTTTCATTCTTCCAGTTTGAGGCATCATTGAAACAAGTTCGCCTTTTCTCTGCCCCATTTTGCTCATGACAACGCCCACACAATCTTCCGGCACATCAAGATAAAGCCTATCTATTGGCTCACATTTTTTTCCGTCAATCATTTTAAACAATACTTTTGGCATCGAAACTTGAAATTCGTATCCCGCCCTTCTCATACTTTCAATTAAAATTGAAAGATGCATTTCGCCTCTTCCTTTCACGATAAAACTGTCAGCTGAATCCCCTTCTTCAACCTTTAATGAAAGGTCCTTAACCGTTTCTTTATAGAGTCTTTCGCGCAGGTGTCTGCTGGTTACAAACTTTCCTTCCGTGCCAGCAAAAGGAGAATTGTTCACTAAAAATGTCATCTCGATGCTCGGTTCAGCAATTTTGACAAATTCTATTGGTTCAATTTTTTCTTCAGCGCATATGGTGTCACCTATTGTAACCTCTTCAAGACCTGCCACACATACGATCTCACCAAGCCCTGCCTCTTTTACAGGTGTTCTTCTAAGCCCTTCAAAAACAAATAGGCTGACTATTTTTGCCTTTTGCTTTTTTTCGTGATCAAAATAGTTGCATACTACGATATTTTGTCCTTCCCTTATCCTTCCTCTTGAAATTTTTCCAACAGCAAGTCTTCCAACGTAGTCATTATGCTCGGCGGAGGAAATAAGAAGCTGAAGAGGCTCGTCTTCATTGCCTTCGGGTGCAGGTATTGCCTTTAAGATTGTTTCAAAAAGTGGCACTAAATTTTCGCCCATCTTGTTTTTATCCAAACTTGCAGTGCCATTTCTAGCAGAACAAAAAACAAAAGGCGAATTAAGCTGATCCTCATTTGCGTCGAGCTCCAAAAACAATTCGAGCACTTCATCAATGACTTCGTTAATTCTTGCATCTGGTCTGTCAATTTTGTTTACTACCACAACAACTTTTAAATTCAAGTCTAAAGCTTTTTGTAAAACAAATCTAGTTTGAGGCATAGGACCTTCGTAAGCATCAACCAAAAGAAGTACTCCATCCACCATTTTTAAAACGCGCTCAACTTCGCCTCCGAAGTCAGCATGCCCAGGTGTGTCGATAATGTTTATTTTTGTTCCGTTATAAACACAAGAGGTGTTTTTTGCTAAAATCGTTATGCCCCTTTCTTTTTCTAACGCACCAGAATCCATGACTCTGTCCTCAACCACCTGATTTTCTCTAAAAACATGCCCTTGTTTTAACATTTCGTTTACTAGCGATGTTTTCCCGTGATCGACGTGTGCAATAATTGCGATATTCCTAATTTTTTCGTTTGTCATAATATGATTTTTCCCTTTATTCGTCCTAGTATATCACAATTTTTAATAAATTCAATAAAAAAAGAAAAGCTTTTAATCGCTTTTCTTATTTTTTTTCTTTTTTCTTTCTATTAAAACAAATATTCCCATGCCAATCCCAGCTACTGCAAGCGCGCTAGCAAGTGCAATCAAATACCACCACCCTCTAACAGCATTCACCGTGTAAAGTTCAAGAGGATTTTCGTTTACCAGCTCATCAAAGCCTACCTGCCAAACATGATAGTAAAGCCCATCTTCATACACATAGTCTGCGTTTGAGTGAATTCTTTTGTGAGTTGTTCCGTAGCTGTAAACAAAAATTGGCTTTTCTTCGCTGTCCACATCTTCTTTTGGAAAACTTTTCAACTTGGCATTGTAGATCACATCGTAATAAATAAATCCTGCAGGTTGACCGTTTGAAAGCTGTGAGAAAGGAAACGTCCCTTTTGACACGTCAATTTCCAAAAACATTGGCTGGTCGTCTTGGTCTTGCTCGCCACTTTCGTTTGAAGGGTGATAATATCTCCATGCTTCATAAGAACCAAAACTAAACGAAAAATTTACTGAGTCAGTAACCGAATTATATGAAACCGCTTTTATTTTAACTAAATCTCCATTTAAAGAAAACTCCTCTATCGGATTTTTTAAATAAATTGCATAATAATTTAAGTACATATTGTTCCACAATTGAGAACGCACTTGCGCTTCAAGATCTTCAACATATCTTTCTATCGCCTGATCTGTTTGCCCCTTTTCTCTGTAATAGTCAGTTCCTGCAGGCATTGAAAAAGACTGTGTAACTCCATTTTCATATGCGGAAATACTCATAGTGATGGCGTTTTTGCTTGGTTGATAGCTTTGGCAACCATACAAACCAACGTTAATAAAAAGCATTAAAATAATTACAGCCAGCAATTTTTTCATAAAATTATTTTTATTCAATTTGCTATCCTTTCATTCTTGTAAACAAGATTTTTAATTTTTAACATACTGCACGCTGTGTACATTACTGCTAGAATAATCCACGTAAATGCTCCAACCTGTGTTACCGCAAGTTATGACTCTATCTGCTGAAATTAATTCTACATTTTCTAGACCTGATGGTGAAACGACGTGAGTAAAGATTGTTTGTCCGTTTAAACCTATTATTTCTTTTGCGATCAAATAGTTAAACATCGACGATGATCCGGTGTCTACCTTTCCAAGTGCGACTATGTTTGCTATTCGAACATTTGACAAACTGTAAGCAATTCCGCCAGCGTTTCCTGCCGAGATTGTCCCTGCGTTTGAAGCATATAATAATGATCCACCTTGCTGATACAACACAACGCCAGTTGCATATGTCTGCTTGCCGACAGTTGCGTTAGACGACGAAGATCCAACAAATGTTTTTGCAGAAATCGCACCAGTATTGTAACAGAGTTCAATAGATCCATATCTATTTGAAACGACGACGCCGGACACTAAAATTGAACTGTTGTCGTTTAATGAAGTAATTCTCCAATTCACCAAAATATTTCCTATGTTTCGGCAATTACTCATACTAGCCGATGTACCCTCGTTGAATATTGTAATAGGACTGAAAACAAAATTTTGCGTGCCGTTTGGATTTGCTGACTGACGAATTTGAACATTTGCTTGCGAAACGCAGTTGCTCATAGACCCTTCATTTTTTCCAACGATTCCAGCGAAAGCCAACCTTGAACCGTTTCCAGAGATGTTTGTTTCGAAATTTACTTGAACTGCTACAACTGTAACTCCTGAAACAGTTCCATTATTTTTTACGCTAAGCCCTGCTAACATTGACGACTTTAACTCTCCGTTTTGTGTGCAAGAATCTTTAAACGCAGTTGTATAATCAAGCCCAACATTTAAATTAATATTTCTAATGTTTCCGTCAGTTGTTATTTCTCTAAACAGAGAAGCACCTCTTTCAAAGTTTACTGTTGCGCCTTGAATATCAAATGAAAGGGAATCAATAACATCTGTCGTAGCAAAGCTTATTGAGATGGTCTTATTGTTTCCATCATAATTTCCTTTGAAAGCCTGATCGACCACAAATCCATTGACATCTTCAAAAGCTAAATCTTGATTTTGTTTAAAGCTGTAATATTGGTCGTTGTCTTGAACTTGTCCTTCACTAGTCCTCGGCGAAGATGATGTGCCGTTTGAATAATAAACTATTACTGTCTGCGATTGATAATATTCATTATGATAATATTTTTTTTCTGCTCTATACGAAATGTTTTCAAAATCTTGTTCTTCTTCGATTATGTAAGGATTTTCCTCACTTCCATCCCCTGAAGAGAAAAGATTAAAACTTAAAGATGGTTCGCTATATTGCAAAGGTTCAGACAGCAGATTGTTTTTACCTCTATAAACCTGCACAGTAAAAGATAAGATTGTGCCAATTAAGTTTGGCTCAAAAGTTGCAGTAAAAATTCCTGCCTCGTTTTCTCCTTCAATAGATATGTTTTCATAGACCCTTGTTGTCGTTGTTGAGGTTGTAACACCTTGCGAAACAACATCGTGTTGCGATTTTATCTCAACTCTAAACAATATGTTTTCAGTGTCCACGTTCTCATCTTTTACAATATTTCTCTCGACATTTGAAACATGAACATATACCTGATTTCCAAAATAATCGTTTAGTGTGTAGTAACCATTGTCTGGCGTGTCTGTTGAAGATATATTTAACAAAGAGCCTGCCTCTATGCCTTTAAATGCGCTAAATTCCTCGTCTAAATAAACCACACCGTTGGTTTTTATAGTAAATCTTTGTTCTTCAAACGCAACAGCACTAAGAGGAACAAAATAAACTTTTTCTTCCGTGTCATCTAGTAATTGTTTTTTCACAACAAAATATTTTTGTGCAAATTCGTATTTGTCACCTTCTGCCAAATTTATTTCTGTTTGAACAAACTGATTGTCTGTCCATGACAGTAATTTTGTGTCTTCAAGTATGGTTACATACGCTTTATCTGCACCTTCTTCAAATGAATATGAAGCTTTTGACAAATCTACATAATAAACATTTTCATTATAGTAGATTGGAAGTTTGCCTTGCATTTCTTCGTCAGCAAACACTTGAACAGTTTCGCCTGCTCTCACTCCGTAAGGCAAAAACTCTGTCCCATTGTTGTAGTACACTTTTACAGCGTTTTCACCAGCTTCTGCAATAGCTTTATATTGATATACGGCACCATATGTCCAACTAAATGTTTGCGACAATTCATCGAACTCCACCTTGTCTGCTTCAAACCAATATGTTTCACTTAATTCAAATTTTTGCACTCTTTGAGCACTTAGATAAGATGGAGAAAGTGAAATAGGTTTGACGCTAAACTCGAGTTGCCCCGAGCTTCCAACAAATTCAGTAACCGTTATTTGTTTTGATTGTGCGCTAGCTTCTAAAATTCTTATCGTTTCACCCGTTTCATTTTTAAAAGTTATTTCAAGTTCGATTTGTCTAGCGATGTTTGGATATAAATCATAGTACTTTTGAAAATCAATTTTGTAATCGTCGTTTTCTCTACTTGTCGAAAAATAATCATTTTGCATGTCTCTTAAAACGTTTATTTGCCCTCCGAGTCTAGTCAAATTTGACCTAAGCTCGCCACCAACTGTCATGTTGCCAGAAGCATCTGCTTGATAGTTGACTACCGAAACTCTAAAGTTGTAAGCACTATCGCTTGAAAGTTGATCCCCACGCGGTGTGAATGAGTACGTGTTGCCTTCTTTACTTATTTCACCGTCTTCGTGCAAAAGCTCCAACCATTCTTCTAGCCCCGTGACAGAATATTCGACAATAAATTTTGTTTTAAGATCTGATGGCTCTGAATAACTCCATGAAAGTTCGCCTCTTTTCACAACAAGACTATCTATTTTTTTAGTTTTTTCGAAGAAATCTTCGCCCGAGAAAGTGTAGTTTGAAACAAGTTCTCCATTCAAGATTTGCAAACCATTGTCGTCTGCAAAACTAACTTGTGAGCTTGGACTAAATCTCTCGTTTTCTAGACTCACAATTTCACCATCTTCTGCGTTTTCAAACACATTTGCCCGCACATAAATCACATATTTTTGTTCACTTGCAACGGAATCTACAAACAAAGATGATTCAAGATAGTTTTTAGATGTGTAATAATTTCTTGTGCAATAATCATCTTTTGTCCAACTCCCGCTCGTTTTGTAATATGTTTCAACTGTTACTTCATAAAGGATTTTATAGCCATCGCTTGCACTGTCTTTAACATTGTTCCAAACCACTTTTCCGTCTATAATTTGCAGTGAGTCCGTCATGGAAATCCCTTCAAACTCCGTGCTTTCATTATAGTCTATCATCCTTGATGAAATAGACTGCTCTGAAGACTGTAAATAAATTCTATCCTCTATTCTTTCCACTGTAAGTAAAAATCTGTTGAATTGTGAGGATGCCCCCATCACAAATTCATTTTGGTTTACTGTGTCGCCCGAAAGCGAAGCGTAAAAACTTTTTGCATCATTCTCAGAAAGCCTGTAATAATATTCATTAGCCGATGTTTGACTGAGAGTCATTCCATTTAGCCCCGGGGTGTGCAAATAGGTGAGCTCGCCTGTGGTTAATGGCAAAGAATAAGAAGGTGAAGAATTGTTTCGTAAAACAAATGTCCTGTTTTCCCTTGTTGTAACATTTGTGTCAGTCAACAAGATTTTGCCGTTTTGTGTTGTCAAGCTAGGTGGTGAAAGCTTGGTCAAATTTTCAATCCTATAAACTGGACTGCTAACGTATATAGAATAATTTTCTTTCCAACCCGGCGTGCTAAATTCAATATACTCATAATTTCCAACTCTCGACGGATTATAGCTTTGTGAAGTTTGACCTGCAGATGTACTTATTGTCTGATTTTGCTCGCTAAATTTTTCTAATTTATATTTTACAAGAGCACTGTAAGAAATTATGCTGTCTTCTAGTTCAATTTTGAATACGTTCCAGTAAAAAACTCCTGAATTTAGCCTCAGCGTGTTGTAATTGAAACCAAAGAAATAAACATCTATCTCTTCTGTTTTGCTGTTAAAGGTTGTTCCATCTCCATTTGCATAAATGTTAAAAGTGTAACGTGTGTTGCTGGCACCTACCCCGCTATTTAATTCTTGTCTCAGCCCCCCCTCATCATTAAGAGTTATTTTTACAAAGATTCTTCCATCAACGTTTTCTTCTTCAAGCTCTTTTACAAATTCCGCTCCGCCAACTGCTGTTCGCTTCCAAACGCCATCAACTTTTGCAATTTTGACGGTTTCTGTAATTCTGTCTCCTTCTTCATCGTGCCTAATTACCAACGTGTAGCCATTGTTTGGTTCTTCTACCTGAAAATCTATGTAATAAATGTCGTCACTTGTCACTCCTGTGCGTGTCATAGGTGAGCTTTCGACTTCAACGTCTGAAATTGCTGAAGAATAATTAGAACTTAAAGTTTTTTGTTCTGCACTACCCTCCTGTTGTATGTAAAGGTCGTAAACACCTGCCTGAATATATTCGGCAGAAATCTTTTCATATTTTTGGGTAGTTAAACTGTTGCCTATTTCATCAAACAGAAGATCTTCATTTGCTACGCCAGTCCATCTGCTTTCGTCTGTAAGCGACAAGTAAATTTCGTTTAATTGAGTCTTTTCGGTTGTTCCGTTCGGCAAATCAGCGAGAATAGATTCAAGCCCATCAATGATAGACTTGTTAAACATTCTGTCGCCCTCTTCAAACCCTTCAATAATCGTGTCAAATCCTGTCAAAAGGTTTGTTGCAGACACAGTTGTCGTATATTTTTGTCCTTGCTTATTGACAAATCTCAAATTGAACATTATCGTCGGCAAATCTTTAAGTTTAAAATAAAATGGTTTCTTGTATGTTTTGTTTAACAGTGCATTTACACTGGCTCTTAGACTTTCCTGGGTTGCATTTGAAATGCTGTTTATGTCGTTTGCTAGTTCTCCTGCGCCAGTGAAGTTGAGCGACAAAACTCCTTCTGAGAAAGTTAGTCCCGAAATATCTCCAATCTTTTCAACCTGCTGTGGAGTTTCGCCTCCCACATAAACTTTGTTGCTAGCAAGCGTTTGAGGTAGTGACGAAACATTTTGTATTGAAATTGTGTATGTTCCTAAAAATGGGATGTCTTCACCTAAGTAGTAATTTTTTAGCACATCGTAGACTTTGATTTCTTGTGTGCTTGTTTCCCCTTCAAATGAAATCAAAAATGCTGTTCCTGCTCCTTCACTAACCGACCATGCGAGATTTCCAAGGTCGATGCTTATGCTGTCGGGTGCGACCAATTTTGTGTAGGAAATGGCACCACTATATCCCATTAGAGAGAATCCTGTCGTCTGGTTGTCATAAACATAAGCCACTTGAAGATTTTTCTGACCTGCTTCGAAATCCTTAAGAAGAGATCCAACATTTATGCCAAAACATGCCTCGTTGTTTGCTCCCGCCAGCTGTGTTTTTGAAAAATAACCAACCGTTTCGCCATTAGGTGTCACCCAATAACCTTTGATGTCGTCTATGTTAATTTTAAAATATTCTTTTTCTGTTGAGCGAACAATAATTGCTTTTATGTCTTTGTCTTGTGCTTTTACCAACAAGAAATCTTCTCTTTCGTCCCCACCTTTTACTGCAACAACGCTTCCATCTGCGTTTTTAAATTCAAATGAAACTTGATGATCATCTGAAAGCAGACATTCGGAATATGCCATAGCAACGTTAAACACAAATTCTCCGTCCTCAACAGCGAAAATTTCGGCGATATCCGGAGCATAAAAGCTGTAAGTCTGTTGGTCATAACTAAATGGCATGATCTCAGCTTTTTGTCCATTGTGTTCAGCATAAAACTTTGGTTGATTTAACGAATTTGAGTATCCGTCTGCAAAAGGAAAACTAATTTTTATCATGCCGTCAGACAAACTCTTTTCAACGTTTGAAATATTTAATGTTTTATAAATTTGCTTTTCAGATTGATCCGAATCTAATTTGATAGTGCCGTCAGCTGAAGATTGTCTGTAACTCCCTTCGGTCTCTGTCGCCAAAATTCTGATTTTTACATTTAAATTGCCAGAAATTCCTTCTATTCTCAGATTATAAGGTGTAGTTGGAGACGAATTTTTAACAACATATCTTTTTACATTTCCATCAATATCTTCGACTTCAACTTGTGATGCAACGGCATCGCTTCCTACCGTGTATGTCAAATAACCTGCATTTAAAAGTTCGTCGTTTACAGAAATGTCACCAACTGTATTTTCAACTTTTGTTACATTAAATTTAAGTGGCAAAGAATTTGTAAGAGAGTCTGTCAAATAGTCAGCATATGTTCGGAAAACGAAGGTCATGTCTCCTGACGGTAAAACTTCTCCATTAAGGAATTGCGAAAGATTTATGCTTTCGCCTGTCAAAACCTCAGAGGTCAAAATTGTTTCGTCATTTTTAATTACTTCAATACTGTATCCAATCGCATCTTCATTGGTCGTCCAAGAGATGACATAATCATTGTAATCTTCTGTTCTTTGAAAGGACACCGAAGGCGTGTTGTCAATACGTGTTATTGTAATAGTTCGTTTTGCTCCATCACCTCTCCATGAAGTAATGCATCCGTTTTTCACAGCATAAACCAAAACGCTGTATTCTCCAGAATCCCAATCATCTGGATAGTTGAATTCATAGCCACTTACACGTTGTTTAAAATCTTTTTCTTCGCAAACGACATAAAACACCACATTTGTGTCTGCGCTAGCTAACGTCAAGCCGTTTGCCTTTTGTGTAAAAGTTGGTTGAGAAAGAATAATGCCCGAAAACTCGGCTTTTTCTCCGCACGGCACTGCAACATCAACATAATTTGTAGCCCTTGCTATAACCTGTATTTTATAATCTCCAGAAGCACCATTTATATATGGCTGTAAGCCTATTTCATTGTTGTTGCCACTGTAAATAGTAATAGGTTCGTTGTCTCCGATCGTCATTTCTATGATATAGCCATTGCCGGCCGAAGGTCGAGATGACGTTTCGCTAATTGTCAACACGCCATCATCAGTTACATCAAGATTTGGTTTTGCAAACATCCAAACGTCGAAGTTGACTTTACTTGAAGCAATTTGAGTTTCACTAGTTGCCACAACCGATATTGTATTTTTACCTACACTTAATTTGTCTTGAGATATTGCATACGTCTTTTCATTGGCAACACCGACAAACATGTCATTAACATAAATTCCGTATGCTACTTCATTTTGATTAAGCTCATCGTCCCAAGTTAAATTAACCGTTTTCTCTAATTCGTCGTCTATTGTCGTTTCGCTTTCGTCAACTTCGGCACTAAGGTTTGTTACAGAATTAAGTTTTTTAAGTAAAACTCCTTCACCTATTAAAACCTTCCCAAAGTATCCTCTACCACCTTGTGTAATACCAAAATCGTTGACATACGCGTAAATTTGAATAGTCCCCTGCGTTCCATCGAGAATATTTAAAAGCGTTTCATTATCTAACGACAAACTATTTGTAGTGATGTTTGTTATAGAAGCTAACAGCTGTCCACTTTCACCCAAAAGTCTAAGTTCATAACGCACGTTGTTGGATAAAGGTGCTGTAAAACTCCAATCATTAACATTTGAAAGAGCGAAATCTTGCCATTTAATAGCCCCCTGTGAAATGTCAATTTGCGCTTCAAATTCTCCAACATAGATCTCTCTTAAAACAAAGGTCGATGGTTCGCTAGATATATAATAGGTTGCATCACCATTCTCTTCAAATGCTTTTCCAAAAATCTTAATTACAACTTCGTCATTTTGGTTTACCGTTGGGTGTTCTCCACTTGCAGAGAGTTCAAATTCTGTCGCTACTATTTGATAATCAAATCCGTTTATGTTTATACTGCTGACTTTGTCCAAATCCATGTTTTTAAGTTCAAACGATGCCATATATTTTCCGTCGCGGACAAAAACGTTTAGTTTCTCTACTGGGCTTATTTTTTGAACAATAATCTTGCTAGAAGGCAAAGAATCAAAAGCATTGTCGCTTACGGCAACCACATAAAATTCATAATTGTTTGGTGTAATAAAATCGTAATCGTTAAGACTAAATGAGTACGCCGTTTGACCTTCTATCGATGTGATTATTTTTTCTACTTTGTTTTCATTTTGTGACAAATTGTAATAGACGTAGTAGCTTATATTGTCGCCATCTACAGCGTCCCACGTAATAGTTCTGTCGACATCGTTATAATTTAGTTTTACTTTTTCGAGCCTTTGAATTTCTAGTTCGTTTAATTTGTCGTTATATTTAAGAGTTGCATAATTGGACGGCAAATAAGTGACGCCTTCAATATCTTGGCAAATTTTAGAATATAGTTTTACCTTTAGTGAAGTCATTTGATTAAAATGGCTTGCAAATTCTGCGTTTTCATCTAAAACTGGTTGTAGCAAATCCAAAACATTAAAATTGAATTCTTGCAATTCGACATTTGTTAAGTCTTTTTCAACATAAACCGTGCTTGACCCATTATCAGAACTAGCTACAAATTCGACAACATAATTTTTTTCCAAATTGTTTTGCGTTTGATGTGAAAAATAAACATTTTGCTGATTAAAGTAAAGATTTGTTGGCGTTGAGGATCTGTAAAAATCAAACTTGGCAGTTTCGCTTTCTAATTTTATTGTCCCGTTTGTCGTATAATCATCAAATGATTGATAACCCTCGAGTTTCGCACTAATAGAAAACGAACCAGAATAATCGTCAAGTGAAATTTTCGCATCTTTTCCGCTTTCACTACGCGCGATTTTTGTTGCGTCTTTTGTTAAAACTAAAACAGCGTTTTCGTCGGTATTTTTTACGGTTAAAAATTCACCATTATCTTCTACAATTTTTTCGGTTGGTGCCTGCAATCTTTGTAAAGATATTGTTGAAACTGAACTGGTGTGAATGCGTTGTTCATCTTCTGTTTGTGCAACCGCTTCTACTTCTATAACATAATCTTCGTTTGGCAAATCAAATTTTTGGTTTCTGTCAAATTTGTATGTTAACGAGTCCGTCTGATTAGCGTTAAACACGCTTCCTAAGAGGTCAGAATTTAACGAAATTTTGTACTCGTATGCAAATTCACTCGAAAGGATTGTCAAAACATAGCAGTCCTCGTCAGCGCTGTAATTTAATTTAATGCTAGGTTGTTCTATTGGCAATGCAACGTAAAAGTTGTCCTGCTCGTAATCTTCACTTTCTAAATTTAAATCGTTGTCAACTGGAACACTTTTAACTTGTAAAACGTAATAACCTGCACTTAAATTGTCAATAAAATTATTGTTCGTTTGATTAATTATAGGCTCAACTTGTGTTAAATCATAATCTGCTGTGGTTGTGTATAGTGCATATTCATATTTTGCGCCTAAAACTGTTTCCCAAGAATACGTTTGACTTCCGTTGTTTGAACCTGAACGGTTTGCAAGTTTTGGTGCTTTAAGTCTAGTTAAAGTTTTTTCTGCTTGCGAGGTTGTTGCTATTTGATTTTCTTGTGCTTCTCGTGTGGCAAAAAGTTTGACTATGTATGTCTCACTGTCTCCATATATGTCGCTAGAAAGTTTTCCCAACAAAATTTTTGTCGCACTTTCTCCGATCAAGACTTCTAGACTTTGAACTTTAATGTCGTTAACATAAACATCAAATGTGTTTGCAAACGCAACATTGTCAAAGGTCAAAACGGACTCATCGTTTTCGATGTTGTGATGCAAATTGTTTATTTCTCCAACATTGTAAGCACTAAACAATCTTATTTCATCGCTTTTAACTGCGCTAGAAACTGAAATCCCGTCTATCACCACTCTGCCGTCAACATAAGTTGGAAATGTTTGAAGCAAAAACACGTTTTCGCCGTCAATCAAATCAAAACTTTGAGCGAGAAAATACTCGCCGTTTGAATAATCCTCTAAAATAAATTCTTGCGATTTACCGTTTTGTGTAACGACAATTTTTCTGTTGTATTGCGACCTTGTCGAAAATGTTACCTGCAAAGTGTTTCCCAAAAATTCATATTCAGTTTCAACATTTCCAACCTTTGCCACTTTTCCAAAAGACTTTACGTTTCCGTTTGCAAAATTCTGTTGAGCTAGCGCTTGATATGAAATTTGATATACGCCTTCTGCCAAACCTTCCAGCAAGCTCGAATTATCATCTGCAACAAAGCTTCCTTGTTCATTTGTTGAAGAATAAGATATCACAAAATCCGTTGCATTTTGAACATCTCCCCAAACAAGTTCGTCATTTTCTAAATACACGTTTGGAGTAGTTATTTTTTGTATTTCAACAACACTTGATTTGCTTTCTAAATCACCATTATTTGCAATTACTTCTGCATAGGTTGAAGTGTCTTCTCCAAAATTTGTAAAATCTAAAACATACGAATTTCCAGAAATTGCCTGCTTTTCAATTCCATCAAAAATTAAGTCATAATTTTCTGCCTCGCTATTCCACGCCAGCGTTCCTTTTTGACTACCAAAAGTTTGTTCTGGATTAAAAACGATTTCTTTTGGGTTTTCGTTTAGGGCAAAGTTGAAGACTTGCTCTTGTGAAAAATCTGATTCTAAAATTTCTCCAACCCGCTCTGCTTTAACTTTGACTTTGAAGCTTCCTCTTTCTGTTAATTGATAAGAGTTTGTTTGAGAAACAATTTCTTCACTTTTCCCGTCCTTTTCTAAACTTATCTTATAATTTGCTCGAACTGTTTCACCATTTAAAACCACAACACTTTCATCCCAAGTTATTAAACCGTTGTTGTTCATTTTAATGTTTGTTGGCACTTTAAACTGCTCACGAACGAAAACCGTTAAAACATCAATGATGTTGTCATCGTGCAAAGCAACCAATGCTGTCTGTCCACTATTTCGTGCTAAAAATTTTTCCCCTTCGGTCTTTGATAAAACTCTTTCATCTTCACTTTCAAATTTAAGCGAGATGTTTGCCTGCATAAGCTTGCTTGGGTCAAATTCCTCTCCAACTGACAAAGTTATGCTTGTTTCGGTAAATTTTCCTGCCCCGTTGTAAGTTTGCGCACAGCCCACAAAACAAAAGAAAGCCATCATCACAAAAGTGATAACAGCAGAAATAATTCCAACGCTTTTGCGTTTTATCCTATATGTATTCACAAGAATATTTTAGCACTTTTTGTAAAAATTTATCAAACGAAATTAAATAAAATTATAAAATTATTTATATTTTTTTAATAATCTAATTTTTTTTATTTTTTAACTAATTTTGCTCTTTGTTAGTTTTTTTTAATTTTGTGTTTTGCTTTTTTAAAAATTTAAAAATAAAACTTTCCTATTTTACATAAAAAAGACGAAATGGTTTTAAATTCAATAAGAAAAATTGTTGTTTATTTTTTTTAAAAAGGTTAAAAAATATCGCTATTTTTTTATAAATATTTTTCTGCCCAGGTTGGTTTTTTAACAAACTCTTTGTTTTGTAAATATTCAAGATTTTTGTTAATTTTTTTAATTTTTAAAGAAAAACAGTGCAATTTTTGATAATTTTCTTTAAATTTTTTGTTAATTTTGTTGTTGCCGTACTTTCCATCACCAACAATAGGACATCCCAAAAAGGCAAGGTGTGCTCTTATTTGATGGGTTTTGCCTGTGTGAAGTTCTACTTCAACTATGCTTGTCTCAGCACCTTTTTTCAACGTCTTAAAACTTGTTTCTATCTTTACAGCGCGTTGCACGTAGGTGTTAAAGATTTTAACCTCGCTCCTTGCACTGTCCTTTAAAAGAAATGCTTCTTTCTTTTCTCCTTTGAAATCTGGCCTTCCAAAAACTTCGCAAACATACCTCTTTTCTATCCAGCCGTTTTTGAAAGCTTCTTTCAAACACTCTTCCGCTTTTTTGTTTTTAGCCATTATCATGACACCTGTCGTGTTTCTGTCAAGCCGATGAACTGCTATAGAGCCATCTATCAATTTTTCTAAGCTGTCTTCTCCTTGCACTTCAATCTTAGCGCCTTTAGAAAGCACGACAACATTTTCGTCTTCAAAAATAATTTCATATTTCGGCGTTGGTTTGTTTTCGCAATATATGACTATGTCTTCCCCTGGATTTAAAATATCTGTCGTTTGTAATCTTTTTCCATCTCTTTTGACATCTCTATTCTTTAAGATCTTGTTTGTTTGCTGAGCAGTAAACCCGTAATTTAACAAAAAATCTTTAACGGAATTTCTTGTTTTTACTTTTAGCTCTATCTTTTCCATAAAATCTCCTATTTTGTAGTATATCATATTTTTCTTATTGTTCGCATATTTTTTATTAAATTTTAGTTTAATAGGAGTAATCATGGCAGAATTGATTAGTATAGAAAATCAAAAAAAATTGTACGTGAAGGGAGCAACTAAAGTCAAATCATCTACTTCGACGTTTGCTGTTATAGAAACCTCGGATTCTACAATAAATATTAACGGAAGCGAATTGGAAGTAATTAAATTAGACCTTGAAAACAAAGAGGTCATAATCGCTGGAAACATTTCACAAATTAAATTTTTAAACAACTCGCCCAAACAAAGTTTTTTAAAAAGGATATTTAAATAATTGTGTTGTATTCAACTTTGTCACAACCGATCGTGTTTTTATGCTTGTTTGCAACAGGGCTTTTAGGCGGACTTGCTTTTGTAATTATTTCTTTTTTTACAAGAAAAAACAAAATCTTTTTACATGTTTTACAGTTTTTTTCTATTTGCTTTTGTTTTCTTTCTTTTCATTTAGTAAACCTTTTTGTAAACTATGGAGAATTAAGATTGTTTACAATATTTGCCTACTTGTTAGGATTTTTTCTGATAAATTTGTTGTTTTCAAAATTTATTGCAAAAATTTTGAAAAAACTGTATAATTTTATTAATGGAAAAAGAAAAAAAGAAAAAGATTGCTAAAATAATTACTTGGACAGCAGTTGCTGTTGTTTTTGCATTAATAATTGTTTTTTCAATAATAATAATTGATTACAAAAACAAAACTCAAACTCTGCAGGACAAAAATCAACAATTAGAAGAAATTTTAAATGAAAACACTTAAAAGTTTAACCCCAAACCTGTTGTAATAATTCAACGCGATCTCACTTTGCATAAGTTTTTCATATAAGTCATTTAAGTTTAAAAAGCTAGACAAAATTAACAAAACTTGAATTATTGTTAAACATATTATTATTCCTAATATAGCTCCAAAAATAAAACCAGCAACACGATTTGTAAAAATAAAAAAATGTATTTTTACAACTCTTGTAATTAAATACGTCACGGATTTTAAAACAACGTATATGATTAATAAAACAAGCGCAAAAACTCCAACTGAAAGAATATTTTTTTGAATAGTAGGTGAAACAATATCAAAAACGGTAAATCTTCCTTCAAAATTATTATTATCCACAATTTGAACAAAATTTTCTTTTGTAAAGTTTGTAATATTTGAATCTTTAATAAATGCTATCATTTCTTGTTTAGAAGAAAATTCTTTAATAAAAAAATCTTCACTAAGACCATTAAAGGCAATTTGTGAAACTGCATTAAGAGTCGTTTTAAAAAAATTGTTAGCTTCCAAAATTGGCACTAAAGACTTTGTAATGTAGAAAGCAAAAATTACAGCAATAAAAAACGCTACTAAACTACCAAAGCTTTTTACTAGACCTTTAAAGCACCCACTTACCGAAAATGTCGCCACAATTGCTACAAAAAGTGCATCCATGAAAATAATTTTTGCCTTGAATTAAAAAAATTTACACAAATTAATTGACAACCTTTTTAAAAGGTGTTATACTCATACTCGCAAACAGTTTCTTCCCTCCCTAATTGTTTGCAAAGCACAAACGATTGCGAATTGCCAATTCGTTGCAATTCGCAAAAACATTGCTTTCTGCCTCTTTAGCTCAGCGGTAGAGCATTCGGCTGTTAACCGACAGGTCGTAGGTTCGAATCCTACAGGAGGCGCCAAAAGGCAACCAAACAAATTGGTTGCTTTTTTGTTTTTTTAAAAAAATTTTTGACTGTTTTATTTAACATTTTGCTTTTTTCAATTTATGTCGTCACGTTAAATTCAAGCATCTGCTTTTGAAAACTAGGAAAACGCCTGCTTCTAGCTCTTGTAAATTTTTATTTGAATTTGGTCTTGACGGGTATATTTAAGTGTGCTATAATATCGCTGGAGAAAAAATATGAAATTTACATATAAAGCAAAACACGACTCGTCAGCAAACTTTGAAAATATGTTAAACGAAAAATTTAAAGCGAAAGTTTTTCTGCGTTTTGGAAAATTAAAAATTAAAACCAAACACCCAAAAGAAACTTTTGTTTTTGATAATCCTAACGATTGTGATTTTTCAGTTATGACCGAAGATCAACAAAACAGAGTAAACCTTGTTTTAAACGCAGTTTTGAAAGCAAACGGAAGATTTTTAAATTATAAAAGAAAACAACAAGACAAAATTTTAAAGGCTGTGCCTACTGGGTTTTTAAGATATAAAGAAACACGCGAACTTTTTCTAAAAAACTCTTCATCATCAACTAAAGACATTTTTGACAATAAAATGAAAATTTTAAGCTCATATCTTAAACAACACGAAACAAAGTCTTCAACATTTTTACACCCTAAAAACCTTTTAGAGGAAAATAATAGCGATATTGTTGGAGTTCCAAAAGATAAAGACACTTCTTACATGGATTATTCTTGCAGGGTCAACAAAAATTCTTTTATCTTAAAAATTAAAGACATTGTTTGGAAAACTTTTGTGTTTGACAAAAAAACCGAACATGAAAATTTTAACGATCTTTCGGACAGTGAAAAAAATCTTGTTGCAAATTGGTTAAATGCTATATTAGTTTCACTTAACGATAATTCTCCTGACACCTTGTTTTGGGGAAGCAGGAAGAATTTCTTTGAAACATTCCCTTCAGATTTTCTACGTTATCAAGATGTTCGGGAAAATTTCTTAAAATTTGCTGGTGAAGATTATCGTTATTTAGCGGACGAAAAACTAGAAAATTTAAACAAATCGTTAGTTTGGGAGAAAGGTGAAATAAAACTACAAGATTTTGATTTGCAAAACGGCTTTTGCAAAAAATAGAAATTCTTTGTTTTAAAAATAAAAATAGGAGAATGTTTAAAAACATATCTCCTTTTTTTTACAAAGTCATACTTTGTTTTACTTCTTGTCTATTGATATTCCACAGCTTTTCAGTTGCTCTTCTGTTGGAACTGATGGTGACCCCATAAGTAAATCCCTTCCATTTTTGTTAAGTGGGAACGCAATCACCTCTCGTATTGAATCTTGATGCATTATTGGCATAAGCATTCTGTCAAAACCAAATGCACATCCTGCGTGAGGTGGTGCTCCGTAATGAAACGCATTGTAAAGTGCTGGAAATTTCTGTTCTACAACTTCCTTTGAATATCCCGCTATTTCAAAAGCCTTGACCATTATTTCTGGATCATGATTTCTTATCGCTCCTGAAAGCATCTCATAACCGTTGCAAACAAGGTCATATTGATAAGCTTCTATATCGAAAGGATCTTTTTCATTTAACGCTTTTAGCTCACCTTGTGGCATTGAAAATGGATTGTGGGCAAAGTCTGGCTTTCCTGTTTCTTCATTTTTTTCATAAAAAGGAAAATCAACTATCCAACACATTTCAATTTTGTTTTTATCAACGATGTCTAATTCTTCTCCTAATTTGTTTCTTAAAGCCCCAGCAAATTTTGTTGCCTTGTCTTTTTGATCTGCAATTATAAAAACTGCATCTCCGTTTTTAATTTCATATTGCTTTACAAATTCGTTTTTTTCTTCATCTTTAAAAGCCTTAACAAAAGTTCCAGAAAGCTCATTTTCAACCATTTTTGCCCATGCAAGACCCTTGCCCTCTAAACTGACTATAAACGTTGAAAGATTGTCAAAAAACTTACGAGATTTGTCTCCTGCTTTAGCTTTTATGAGCTTGACAGTTTTTCCCTTTAAAAAACTTACATCAGTTGATTCAAAAAATTTTGTTGCATCTTCAATAACCAATGGGTTTCTAAGGTCTGGCTTGTCAGTACAATATTTCTCCATAGCTTCAACCCACTTTATGCGTTTAAAAGGTGCGTTGCAAACTTGATAGTCTGAAAAGTTTTTAAATATTTCTGTTGAAAGTGTCTCACACACTTCAAAAACGTCATCTTGTGTAGCAAAAGACATTTCCATGTCAATTTGGTAAAACTCTCCAGGCGTTCTGTCAGCTCTAGCTGCTTCATTTCTAAAACATGGCGCTATTTGAAAATATTTGTCAAAACCACTTACCATTAAAAGCTGTTTAAATTGTTGTGGTGATTGTGGCAAAGCATAAAATTCTCCCGGAGCATAAACGGTTGGAACAATAAAATCTCTTGCTCCTTCTGGTGAAGTGTTTGCTAGTATTGGTGTTTGAAATTCAACAAAACCTAGCTCTGTAAGTCTATTTCTGACAAACTGTAAAATTTTTGCCCTTTTTAAAATTCTTTCGTGAAGCTGTGGGTTTCTCAAATCCAAAAATCTGTACTTTAGACGTAGTTCTTCTTTTGTTTCAGGCGCTTCGCTTATTTCAAAAGGTAATGCATTTTGACATTTTCCTAACAATGAAATGCTTTCTGCCTCTACTTCTATTTCTCCTGTTGGCATTTTTAAATTTTTACTTTCTCTTTCTACAACTTTGCCTTCAATTTTAACAACGCTTTCCTTGTTTAAACCCTCAAGCATTTTTTCGTCTCTTAAAATGATTTGTGTAACCCCAAAGTTGTCTCTTAGTGTCAAAAAAGCAATTCCTCCAAGTTTTCTTATAGTGTTAATCCATCCAGAAACTATTACTCTTTTTCCGACATCATTTATTCTAAGTTCTCCACAATTGTTGGTTCTGTAAATATTTGCTTTCATCATTTCTCCTATAGTGTTATTTTAATATTTATCAATTGAATTTGTCAACAATTTAGTTGGCTTTGCCATCTTCTACTCTAACAATTTTTCCTTCGCAAAGACTTTCGTCGGTAGTCGTTAAAAAGGTCTGACATCGAGATGTAAATTTTATTAATTTTTTTCTGCGATTTTCATCTAGTTCAGAAAAAACATCATCTAGGATAAGGATAGGATATTCCCCAGTAACATTTTTCATAATTTCTAATTCTGCAAGTTTTAATGATAATGAAACTGTGCGTTGCTGTCCTTGTGAACCGAAACTTTTTACCTCTTGATCGTTTACAAATATGTCTATATCATCTCTATGAGGACCAAAGGTTGTGTATCCCATCTTAAAATCTTTTTCAAGTGCTTTTGACAATTTTTTCATAAACTCATTTTCGTCAGCTACTTCAAACTTTTTGTACACGAGTCTTAATCTTTCACCTCCAGAAATATACTCATGTGCTTTGCTTGCAAAAGGCTGTATTTCGTTTACAAACTTTTCCCTTTCTTTAATAATTTTAATTCCTGCGTTTGCTAGTGCTTTGTCCCAAATTTGGATATTTTCTTTTAAAACATTAAAGTCTTTTGTAGTTTTCAAAAGTTTGTTTCTATTGTCTAAGATCTTTTCATATCTAGATAAAAGATAAAAATACTTTTTGTTTGTTTGTGAAATGTGAATATTCATAAACTTTCTTCTTTCTTCAGGACTCTCTTTTACAAGTTTTAATTCATCAGGTGAAAAGAAAACAATTGGAACTTCTCCTAAAACGTCTCCTATTCTTTTTATAGGAAGGCCATCTAGTTTTACGGTTTTCTTTTGGCTTTTCCAAATTATAACCTCAATCTTTTTTGTCCTTACTTCGTTGCTTGCTAATAACGTTATTTTTGCAAAATCTTCTCCCCATTTTATCAACTGTTTTTCTTTGTTTGTTCTAAAACTTTTTCCTATGCACGCAAAAAAAATAGCCTCTATTAAGTTTGTTTTTCCTTGTGCATTTTTTCCACACAAAGAAATAATATTATCATCAAAATTTAAGGTTTGTTTTTTATAATTTCGAAAGTTGTTGAGTGTCAATCTTTTTATTTTCATGTGTATAGTATATCACTAAATTAGTTTTCAAACAAGCTTTCTTTACTTGACAAACTACTTTTTGTTTAGTAAAATATTTAAGAAGGTAAATATGCAAGAACTAAACAAACTTTGGCAACAACTTATGGACAAATTGGAACTTTCTGTTTCCAATGTTTCTTTTGTTATGTGGTTTAAGCCGTTAAAAATAGTTGATTTTTCTGAAAACAAAATTTTGTTTCTTTCTACAAAATCTTCTTTTGCAAAAAACCAAATACTAAAAAATTACTTCGACAAACTCAAATCTGGAGTTGAAGAAATTTTTGGTGAAGGGGTTGAAATAGAAATTCTTGATCCTAATGAAGAAAAAGAATATCTTTCTAAAAACAAACCAAATCTTACTAAGAATGAGGTAGAAACAACAAAAAATCCTTTTAATCCAAAATACACTTTTGGAAATTTTGTAGTAGGAAAATGTAATCAAACTGTTTATGCTGCTTCAAGAGCAGTTGCTGAAAATCCTGGAAAGAGTTTTAACCCACTTTTCATCTATGGTGGTGTTGGTTTAGGGAAAACACATCTATTGCATGCAATTGGAAATTTTATTCGTGAATCTTCTCCACAAATGAAAGTAAAATATGTCACCTGTGAGCAGTTTACAAATGACTACATTGAAAGTTTGGGTTCTTCAATAAAAAATAAAACAAACTCACAGTTTCGCGAAAAATACAGAAACGTTGATGTTTTAATAGTAGATGATATTCAATTTATCAGTAAAAAGACAAGCACACAAGAAGAGTTTTTTCATACTTTTAATGACCTTTATCAGTTTGGCAAACAAATAATTATTGCTTCTGACAGACCTCCTAAAGAAATAGAAACTTTGGAAGACAGATTACGTTCTCGTTTTACTATGGGGTTGATTCAAGATCTTCAGCCACCTGATTTCGAAACTAGAGTTGCTATTTTAAGAAAAAAATGTCAGTTGGAAAAATGTTCAATTACAGATGATGCAATAAATTATATAGCAGATCACATTGACTCAAACGTACGTGAACTAGAAGGAATGCTTTCAAAAGTATGCTTTCTTTCAAATCTTATTGGCAAAAATGAGGCAGACATAAATGACGTTCGTGAAGCTTTTTCAGATAAGTACGACGAAAAAAATGAAGGTGGGGCTAATTCTGACCAAATAATAAAAGCAGTGTGTGATTATTTTGACATAACAAAAGATGACATAACTGGAAAGAAAAAAAACAAAGAGATTGTTGAACCAAGAATGATTGCTATATATATGATTAGCGAAATGCTAGAACTTCCTCTCGTAACCATAGGAAAAATATTCGGCGGAAGAGATCACACAACGATAATGCATTCTCGTGATAAAATTTCTTCAGAAATCAAAACCAATCGAAAAATTCAAACTTTTGTAAGTGAAATCAAAAAGATGTTGAAAAGTGGATAATTTTAAAATAATTTTACTACTTGTCCACAAAGTTGTCCACAAAAATTTAATCTATATATTGTATAACATTTCGCTTCAAGAGGATTAAAAAACAATATATATAGAACGAAAATGAAGTTGTCAACATTTACACATAACACTATTAATACTATTATGAATTTAAAATTATAAAAAAATAAAGAATGTGCAATCGCGCGCAAAATAAAGGAGAAAAAATATGTTATTAAATTGTATGGGATTAGAACTTTCAGAAGCATTTTTAAGAGTTAGTAAAGCCATTTCAAACAAAATCACAAATCCTATTTTGGAAGGCATTAAAATAGTGGCAGAAGACAACACTTTGACTTTAAGTGCAACAGACACGGATTTATCTATTGAGAAAAAAATAAAAGCTGACATAAAAATAGAAGGTGAAACAGTTGTTCCTGGAAAGTTTATTACAGAATTTGTTAAAAAGCTTTCGTCAGCTGACATAGAACTAGAAGTAAATGATAAAAACCAACTTTTGATAAGATATGATGGAAATGAGAGTATAATACAATGCTACAATCCAATTGAATACCCAGGTTTTAGAAAAATAAAAACAGATGAGTGGTTTGGAATAAGTCAACATGATTTAAAGTCTTTAATAAACAAGACAATATTTTCAGTAGCGCTAGATGACTCAAGACCAATTTTAAAAGGTGTTTTGTTTGATATATCACAAAAAGAGCTTACAACAGTTGCACTTGACGGATATAGATTAGCTTTAGTAAAAAAGAAAGCAAGTGCGAACGTGCGTAAATCAATAGTTGTTCCAACCAGATCTTTAAATGAAATCAGCAAACTTTTAGATGACAGCGATGACATAATAAACGTTTATATTGACACAAATGCAATAATGATAGACACTGTAGACACAAAGATTATTTCAAGACTGTTGGAAGGAGATTTCATAAATTACAAACAAATCATACCTGTCAATTATGAAACTTATGTAGTGGTAAACAAAGTTCAACTTGAAGATGCTCTCGAAAGGGTTTCGCTTTTAAGCAAAGTGGGACAAAACAATTTTGTCAAGTTTGATTTAAAAGAAAATTCAATCATCTTAACCTCAAATTCTGAAATAGGAAACATAAAAGAAAAAATTTCAGCTGTCTTAAATGGAAAAGACATAGAAATAGCTTTTAATCCAAGATTTATTTTAGAGGCCTTAAAGACAAACACAGATGAATTTGTCAAACTGTGTTTAAACTCACCTTCTAATCCATGCGTAATTGTTCCAACAGAAGGAGACGAATTTTTGTATTTAATCTTGCCAGTTAGAATATTTAATTAAAAAAAGAAAAAAGCAACTTTTAGAAAGTTGTTTTTTTACGTGTAAAATCTAGAAATAAAAAAATGTTAAAAAATTTTAATTTACGTCAAAACAAATCAAAAGACTGAAAATTTCTCATCAAAATAAAGTTGACAAACGGCATAAAAAATTATATACTATAAAAGTTTATTGACAAAAAGTTTTTAAACATGACTAGATTACAAGGAGGACATAATGAAACAAACTTATCAACCAAAGAAAGCTAAAAGAAAAAAAGTGCATGGTTTTAGAGAAAGAATGCGCAGTCAAGGCGGAAGAAATGTTTTAAAAAGACGCAGAAATCGCGGAAGAAAAAATATTGCAGTGTAAGGGAAAACAATGGATCATAGACTGAAAAAAGAAAAACAATTTTCTTATGTTTACAGAAGAGGAAAAAAAAATCATACCGATCATTTGACGCTTTTTTCAGTTGAAAGCAAATTTAGAAATTATCGTATTGGATATGCCATTTCTAAAAAAATTGGAAAAGCCAACAAGAGAAATAAATTAAAAAGACGACTTAGAGAAATTGTAAGAAAAAGTGAATGGCCAAAAAACTTTCATAATTATGTAATTGTAGCAAAAGTTGGTGCAACAGAAATAGAATATAAGGATTTGCAAAAACAAGTTAAAAATCTTTTTGACAAGGCAAATCAAAAATGAAAATAGTTTTGTTTCCGTTTAAAATTATTCTTTTTTCTGTTGTTTATTTTTACAAGTGGTTTATTTCACCAATGCTTCCAAAAGTATGCAAATATTTTCCAAGCTGTTCAACTTATTTTTTAAATTCTATAAAAGAGTTTGGACCTTTTAAAGGATTTATAATAGGATCAAAAAGAATTTTGAGATGTTCACCATTTTGTCATCAACATGGTTATGATCCAGTTCCAATAAACATAAAAGGAGATTCTAGATGGCTTTTATAACAAGTCTTCTGTCAGTGCCACAACCAACAGGAGTTTGGGAGAGCATAATAAAGGTATTTGAGGCAGGAGTTGGAAGTTATATACTTGCAATAGTTTTAATAACTCTTATAATCAAAATTATTTGGGCACCATTTGAAACTATAAACAAAAAAATAAACAAAAAAAATATGCGCATACAAGCGACATTACAACCCGAGTTAGAAAAAATAAAAGCTAGATATGGCGCTGATAGAAATTTACTAAATCAAAAAACTCAAGAACTGTATAAAAAGCACAATTATTCAATGATGGGAAGCTGTCTTTTTATGCTGGTTTTTTTAGCATTAAACTTGACAATATTTTTTACTCTTTTTGCTGGAATAAATTCAATGGCTGACTATAAAATAAGTCAACAATATGACTACTTAAAATACAGTTATGCAAACGTGCTAAATCTAACCAACGATGTTTATGAAAGAAATAACGACCTTGATGAAAACAACGATATTGTTGGTTATTTTGAAAATTACAAGGAATTGAAATTTGAAATTGTTGACGGTCAAATCATAGCAATGCTCTCAAGTGGCGAAGAAATAGCAAGAACAAATTATCTTACAGATTTTTCATATTTAAGTGAAGAAAATCAAAAAGATGAAAATGGCAACATTTTAACTGACGAGCAAACAGGCGAACCTTTAAAAGTCGTTGTTTCATCGGATAAAGCCATTTATGATTTAGTTACAAAATTTGTTTCACCACAACCTAAAATGAATGAAAATGGAGAGCAACTAAAAGATGAAAACGGCAATCCTATCTTTGAAGAGAGATATGTGGGAGGACAAGCTGTTTCTGACACGACCATAAAGCAAGCAATAGATGAGTTTTCTTCCAAGTTTATTGAAGAGCAATATCAAAACAGTCCTGAAAGCTCTAAATTTCTGTGGATAGAAAACTATTGGATTGCAGATTCTCCATTAAAAAATTCTATTTTTACTTATGACCAGTTTGTAAGTGAAATAGGAACAAATAATGTAAGTGAATATGAAAAGACTATTTATGACAGCTTTATGACAAATTTAAACAACAAGGTTGGAAGAGTGAATGGCTACTTAATACTTGCGATATTAAGTGTTGGAGTTTCGGTACTTGCAATATGGATAGGAAATTTAACAACAAGAAAAAAAGGTCAACCTAAGACAAAAGCGCCAGGCTCAAAAGTAATGATGATTGTGATGCCGTTAATCATGGGAATATTTGCGGTTTTCTACAACTCAGTTTTTGCAATATACATGGTTACGAGTCAGATAATTAGCGTTGCATTAACACCACTTGAAAATCTTATTATAAACAAATGGGACGCAAGTCAAGAAAAAAAAGAAGAAGAAAAGCGAAAATCAGTTGTAGAATACAGAAGAAAGTGATAAAATCCAATTAAGGAGGAAAAAAATGACACGCAGCGCGGAAGCAACAGGCAAAAACATAGAACAAGCAATAGAAAATGCATTATTTGAATTAAAAGCACCAAGAGAAGATGTGGACATTAAAATATTGAGTGAAGGTGGATTATTTAAAAAAGCAAAGGTGATAGTTTCAATCTCAGAAGATGCGATAGAAAAATATGAAAAGAGAGAAAAACTACGCGAAGAGGAAAAAGAACAAAAATCTATACAAGAAAAAATTTCTGACAAAGAAGAAGTGTTCAGCAAAGACATCAAAAAAGAAGAAGAAAAAGAGATAAAAGAAAAAGAAACTTTTAAGGAAGAAAAGGAAGAAATTAAAAATTCTGAAGAAAAAATAGAAAGAATTTCTTGTATAGAATTTGTAAAAGGTCTTGTTGATGCTTTTGGTAAAACAGCACAAATAAGCGAATTGGAAGAAGATGAAGTTAAAAAAATATTGTTAGAAGGTGAAGAATTAGGAGACCTTATAGGTTATCGAGGAGAAGCACTTTTTGCATTGTCTTATTTAATGTCAAGTATTTGTAAAAAAGAAAACAAAAAAGTTGTTTTAGACATCTGTGGATATAGAAATAAAAGAGAAGAGGCATTGAAAAAACTTGCTTATCGTATGGCTTCAAAAGTTATTAAAAGTGGAAGATTTGCAAAACTAGAGCCTATGGATGCAAGCGAAAGACGTATAATTCATTTAGCGTTACAAGACAATGACAAAGTGACTACTATGTCCAAAGGGATAGAACCTAAAAGATATTTGATCATTTTTCCAAGAGAATATAAAGATTAAGTGGCAACGCCACTTTTTTTATTGATGTAAATTATTGTTATTAAAAAAGATTTGTGATATAATTCTAAGTATGAACAAAACCATTGTTGCAATCTCAACACCACTTGGAAGTGGTGCAATTTCAATTGTTAGATTAAGTGGAATAGATGCATTTAAAATTGCATGTGAATTTTTCACACCATTAAAAAAACAAAAAATAATTCCAAGAAAAATGCACCTAGGCAAATTCGAACTAGGTGAAAATTTTGAAAAGTGTTTGATGGTTTATTTTCCCTCACCTAACTCTTACACGGGTGAAGATATGGTTGAATTTCATTTGCATGGCGGATTAGTAATAACACAACTAGTCCAATCAAAATTGCTCGAAGCAGGTGCGACACTCGCAGAACCTGGGGAATTTACTAAACTTGCATTTTTAAATGGCAAATTAAGTCTAGATGAGGCTGAAGGAATTATTGATGAAATAAACAGCGAAAGCGAAGCGGAACTGAGAGTTGCTCTTTCTTCTGCAGACGGAAAGCTAAAAAAAGAAATAATTGAAAAACAAGACTTGCTAAAAAACATTTTGGCAGAAATTGAGGTAGGGCTTGATTATCCTGAGGAAACAGAGTTTACGCAATTAAAAACTTCTATTTTTGATAATTTGACACAAATTAAAGAAAGCTTAGATCATTTTATTTTAAATGCAGAACAAATCAAATTAATTAAAAATGGAGTCAACGTTGCAATCGTAGGAAGAACTAATGTTGGAAAAAGCAGTTTACTCAATGCGCTCATTGGAGAGGAAAAGGCCATAGTTGCTGACATAGAAGGAACTACGCGCGATATTGTTGAAGCAAAGATAGATTACAAAGGCGTGAGATTCAATTTTTATGACACTGCTGGCATTCGTGATAGCTCTGACACAATAGAAAAACTTGGGATTGAAAAGAGTAAAAGAATGTTAAACACAGCAAATCTTGTTTTAATTGTTTTAGATGCAAGTGAAAAGATTACTAATGAAGAAAAGAGTCTTATTAAAAGTCTGAAAACACCACATATTTTTGTAGCTAACAAAAGTGACAAGAAACGTGTTTTAGAAAAACAAAAAGATGAAATCGAAGTCTCTGCAAAGACAAACAAAAACATAGACATTTTAAAAAAGAAAATCTTTGAAAAAGTTATAGGAGAAAACATCAATTTTAACGCAACGACAGTGTTAAATGAGAGACAACTTGAAATATTGAAACAAGCGAGGGCTCAAATTATTAACGTTTTAAATTCCAAGGAAGACAATATTGAAATTTTGTCTCTTTTGATAAAAAAAGTTTGGCAAACCCTTGGGAAAATCACAGGTCAAACAGAAAACGAAGATATTATATCTCTCATTTTTTCAAGATTTTGTGTAGGCAAGTGATATGAAAGAAAAATATGAAGCAATAGTTATAGGCGCGGGACATGCTGGATGTGAGGCTTCCCTCGCGCTTGCAAGAAAAGGACATAAAACACTGCTTTTGACAATAAGTTTAGATGCAGTGGCTTTTTTGGCGTGCAACCCTTCAATTGGAGGAACGGCTAAAGGTCAGTTAGTGTCAGAAATAGATGCTTTAGGCGGGCAAATGGGTATAATAGCAGACAAAACAGCAATACAACTTCGAATGTTAAACCGAGGGAGAGGGCCTGCAGTTCAAAGTTTGAGAGCTCAGGCAGATAAAATTAAATATCATACTGAGATGAAAAAAGTAGTTGAATCTTGTCCAAACCTGTTTTTGAAGCAAGCTGAAGCGGAAGAAATTATCATTGATGGAGACAAAAAAATTGTAAGAACGGCAGTGGGAGATGAATTTGAAGCAAAAGTTTTGGTTTTTGCTACGGGTGTGTATCTTAACAGCAGAATCATTATTGGCAAGTACACAGAAGATGTTGGACCTAACGGATTTAAAAATGCTAAAAAACTTTCTGGATCATTAACAAAATTAGGCTATAAGCTTTTGAGGTTTAAAACCGGTACACCTGCAAGAGTAAATGCTAGAAGTGTCAATTTTAAAGAATTAGAAGAACAAAACGGGGACGAGGAAATTCAGCCGTTTTCCTTTATCACTAAGAAAAAAATAAAAAACAGAGCAAAATGTTATCTAACTTATACAAACACAAAAACACATGAGATAATACAGTCTAATCTTGATAAAGCACCGTCATTATCTGGTGAAATCAAAGGTATTGGGCCTAGATACTGCCCTTCAATTGAAACAAAAATTGTGCGTTTTGCAGACAAAGACAGACATCAACTCTTTTTAGAGCCTGAATCTCTAACAACAGCAGAGATTTATATTCAAGGATTTTCAACATCGATGCCTACAAGCGTACAAGAACAAATGATTCATTCAGTAAAGGGTTTAGAAAAAGCAGAAATTATGCGTGATTCTTATGCTATTGAATACGACTGTATAGATCCTCAACAACTTTCATTATCACTTGAAAGCAAGTTGCACGAAGGATTGTTTTTTGCGGGACAAATTAATGGAACGAGTGGTTATGAGGAGGCTGCAGCACAAGGGTTGATCGCGGGTCTTAATGCGGGTTTAAAATTAGAAAAAAAAGAACCATTAATATTGTCACGTGGAGACGGTTATATCGGTGTGCTCATAGATGATATTGTCACAAAAGGAACAAATGAACCATACCGCATGATGACAAGCAGAGCAGAATATAGACTATCCTTAAGACAAGACAATGCAGATTTGCGTTTGACACAAATTGGCAGAGAGGTTGGACTTGTTGACAATAAAAGATATAACGTTTTTTTAAAGAAAAAAAATGATTTAGAAAAAGCAATTTCAAAATTAAATGAAAAATTAAAAATTAATGAAAAATTAATTAATTTTTTTATTAAAAACGAAGAAAATCCTCCAAAAAATTCAATAAAAGTTAAAGACGCAATAAAAAGGTCGAATATTGATGCAAAAAAAATCAACGAAGAATTTGGCATTTTTGCTGAATTTAGCGATGAAATAATTGCTGAATTAAATTTAATTGTAAAATTTGAGGGCTATTTAAAACAACAAAAAGAAGACATTGAAAAAGCAAAAAAAACAGAACAAGTAAAAATACCGAATGATTTTGATTATTACAAGCAAAAGGGCTTAAAAATAGAAACAATGCAAAAATTGAGCGAAATTAAACCTGAAAATCTGGGTCAAGCATCAAGAATTTCTGGCGTATCCCCTGCTGACATAGCAGTGCTGCCTGTCTTAATAAAAAAACACGAGGGTGAAAAAAATGAAAGAAAAAATAAAAAGAATGTTTGACCAAGTAAAAATTGATATTTCTGACGAGCAAGCTGAAAAATTATTTATGTTTTATCAAATTCTTATGCGAGAAAACGAAAAATACAACTTGACGGCAATAAAAGATTTTGATGATGTGGTAAAAAAGCACTTTATTGACAGTGCAATTGCGTTACCATATTTTCATGGAAAGGTTTTGGATGTTGGTTCTGGTGCTGGATTTCCTGGAATAGTTTTAGCAATTTTAAACGAAAAATTGCAACTAACACTTCTTGACAGTTTAAATAAACGTGTAAATTTTTTAAACATGGTTAAAGAAGAGCTAAAAATCAATAACATAACAGCAATTCATTCGAGGGTTGAAGATTTCAAACAGAAAAATTTTTTTGATTGCGTTACTGCAAGAGCCGTCGCCGAATTGCCTACTTTGCTTGAATATCTCTTGCCTTTTGTTAAAATTGGCGGAAGGGCAGTGATATATAAAGGATCAAACTGTTTTGATGAAGTCGAAAAATCATCTGAAGCTTTAAAAATATTGGGTGGTCAAATTGAAGAAATGACTAATTATTCACTTTTTGACAACACAAGGACGCTCGTTATAGTAAAAAAATTGTTTTCTTCACCTAACAATTTTCCGCGAGGTAAAAATCTTCCTAGAAAAAAGCCCCTTTAACGCTTTTAAAACAAAAAAAATTATGTTATAATCAATTGTAATTAGTATTATTATGCTTTATTTCAGTAAAAATTTTGACAAAAGAGGGATATATGGCAAAAATTATTTCTTTTACAAATCAAAAAGGCGGTGTTGGAAAAACAACTACATGTGTCAACCTTTCAGCATATCTCGCAGTAATGGGACAAAAGGTTTTAATTGTTGACCTTGACCCACAGGGCAATGCCACAAGTGGCGTTGGGGTCGAAAAAAACAAAGGCTTAAAAACGATTTATGATTTAATAGACAATGAATGCTCTATTGAAGAAGCAATTGTGCAAACACAAATTGAAAATCTTGATGTTATTCCATCAACTGTTGATCTCGCGGCGGCCGAGATTTCTCTTGTTTCTAAACAGAACAGAGAACATATATTAAAAAGTTTACTTGAAAAAATTAGAAATAGTTATGATTTCATAATGATTGATTGTCAACCATCACTAGGTCTCTTAACGATAAATGCATTAACAGCATCAGACAGCGTTATTATTCCTATGCAATGTGAGTTTTATCCTTTAGACGGCTTAACTCAACTTATGAACACTATTAGATTAGTTAAACTCCATCTCAATCCAGATTTAGATATTGAAGGCGTCGTTAGAACTATGAAGGACAATCGTTCAAACCTTATTAATCAAGTTAGTCAAGAAATTATTAGATTTTTTAAGAACAAAGTTTATGAGACTTATATACCAAGAAACATTCGTCTGGCAGAAGCCCCAAGCCATGGCTTGCCAATTGTTTTATATGATCCATCGTCAAAAGGTGCTGAAGCATACTTGTCGTTGGCCGAGGAATTCCTTGATAGAAACAAGATTAAGTATGAAAACATAACTAGACATACAAAAATAAAGCTTAGAGGAGGTAATGTATAATGTCTGTAAAAAAAGGTCTTGGCAGAGGGTTGGAGTCGCTTTTTGCCATGTATGATGAAGAAGCAGCACAATCTTCATCAAAAGTGGACAAGAGTTCTGTTGATTTGATTGACTTGAATGTAATAAAAACAAACCCCAACCAACCTAGAAAAGTTTTTGATGAAGATGCTCTTAATGAACTTGCTTCATCGATTAAGTTGCATGGTGTAATTCAACCAATAGTTTTAAATGATAATGGGGATGGCACATATCTTATTATAGCCGGCGAAAGAAGATACAGGGCTGCAAAAAAAGCTGGTTTAGAAAAGATACCGGCGGTTGTAAAAAATTATACAGACAGGCAAATCAAAGAAATTGCGATCATAGAAAATCTTCAAAGAGAAGATTTAAACCCTATCGAAGCCGCTAGAGCCATTAAGCAGCTAATGGAAGAATACAAACTCACACAAGAAGCTGTTGCAGAAAGAATTGGCAAAAGCAGGCCAAATATTGCAAACGTGCTCAGGCTACTAACTTTATATCCAGATGTTATGACAATGGTTGAAGAAGGAAAGCTTTCTGCTGGTCATGCAAGGGCATTAGTTGTTGTAGAAGATCATCTTCTTCAATTAAAGCTTGCAAATCAAGCAGTGAAAGACAAATGGACGGTTCGAGATTTGGAAAAGGCAGTAAAAAAGCTTCAGCACCCTGTTACAATTACTAAATTTCAACCGAATCAATCGATTGAATTGAGAGAATTAATACAAACAATGCAACGTGTTTTAGGCACAAAGGTATCTGCAATTGGAAACGATTCAAAAGGAAGAATATATATTGATTATTATAATAGAGACGACCTCGACAGAATAGCTGACATGATTACGCTGCTTAACACTAAAAGATAATAGATTACCAAAAATGTTTCACATGAAACATTTTTTTATTATCTATAACCTTGTATTATGTAAGACATAGTGTGTTGTGTTCTTATGATAGATTAATAAGTAAAACAAACTTTTTGTTTTGTTGTCGACAAAAAGATATTATAAGTAGAATCTCTATTAATTTGTTTCACGTGAAACAAAATCTATTTTATACAACTTCGTTTATAACGCAGTCGATTATTGAATAAAAAGTGAATCTGGCAATACTTCTTTAAAAAAAACCTAAATATAATTTGAAACCCAAACGATAATTATGCAACTAATTATACGTAAAAGTATTGTGAAAAGCATAAAATCATTATGCGTTGCGAAAAAGCAAGCAGTTATTGTCGTGCAAAAATAAAATGTTTAAAACGCAGATAAACATACGTGGTTAATTTAGATAAAAAATATATAACTTCATAGATATATTAGTTTTAAAATGTTTTGCCATTATAAGACGGTTGTTACTAAAATATTAAATAAAGATTGTGCAGATGAAGAAAATCTGCGAAAGTACTATTGTTTAAACAAACTTATTAAAGATAGTAAAATTAATGATATAAAAACATAGTGATGTAATAAAATAAATAGATTAAATTTTCTTTATAAAAAACAAATGATTAATATCAATAAATGTTGAAAAAGTACAGAAAAATTAAATATGCTTACTATATACATATTTTTAGTCAAATATTTCGGCAAATTAATTTAATTGAAACAATAATATAATGTAGAAAAAAAGTGTTACTAAAATATGTTTTATTATATCATAAAAACGCAACACACTCGTTTAAATAAAAAATAGTGGACGAGAAGCAAGGCAAAAGAAGGTATGAAAAATAATTAACAATACAGAAAATGAACATTGGTACAATAAAAACTAAAAACTTAATCCGTTATATTATTTGTCGCATCAATATAGAAATTAATAATAAAAAAGACAAAATAATAGTTATTTTAAAATAACGAACGTGCTGTTATAAATAATAAAAATAAGTTGTAAAATCGTTTGACAAAAAACAGCAAATGATGTATTATTAATAAAGTTGAAGGAGGAAATATGAAACTTGAAGGATCAAAAACTGAACAAAATCTAAAAGAAGCATTTGCAGGTGAAAGCCAAGCTACAAATAAATATCTTTATTATGCTTCAAAAGCAAAAAAAGAAGGATATGAACAAATAGCGGAAATATTCCAAGAAACATCAGGAAACGAAAAGGAACACGCAAAGCTTTGGTTTAAATATCTTCATGGAGGAGATGTGCCAACAACACTTGAAAATTTGTTGGATGCTGCAGCTGGCGAACATGGTGAATGGACAGACATGTATGAAAGAATGGCAAAAGAAGCAAAAGAAGAAGGGTTTTTAGAAATTGCTGCTAAATTTGCAGGAGTTGGAGCAATTGAAAAAAGACACGAAGAAAGATATAGAAAACTTGCAGAACTTGTAAAAAACAAAAAAGTGTTTAAGAAAACAGGGAAGAAAGTTTGGATATGCAGAAATTGCGGGCATATATATGTTGGCAACGAAGCACCGAAGGTATGCCCAGTGTGCAATCATCCTCAGGCATATTTTGAACTATTTAATGAAGAATTTTAGTAATTGATATTACTTCCCTCTTTTTGAGGGAAGTTTTTTTTATAGGAGCGATATGTATTTTGGTTTGATAGTGATGTCCCTGATGGTTGTGTGTTTAGCCGTTTATTTTATATATAATAAAAAGTTAAAATTTCCAACAAGGCTGACAGAGTTTTTGATAACTGGTTATAATAAAAAAATAAAAAAAGTGCATGCTTTTTGTAAAAAAAATCAGTTAAATTTTAATTCAGCACAATATTTAAGTTTTTTAGAAGATGGAATGCTCAATTTTGAAAATTTAGAAGCAAATATTAAAACAATAAAAAAAATAGAAGAAAATAAAAATATATTAGAAAAAATGATAAATTCTAAAACAAAAGAAGAGTTTTTTGATTGTGCAAATAAATTAAATAAAAATTGTAAATTTTATCAATTTAAAGATGAGATTAATATAAAAAATCAAGATGGAAAAATATTGTATATATTCGGGGTAGAAAAAACTAAATTAGATTTTGAAATGCAAAAATATTTCGGGTCTCAATATTTCTTTAAATATAATCAAAAATATTTTATATTAAATAATTCTCTTGCTTATGTTGTTGATGAAAAAAATATTTTTGATAGTAAAGTTGTTCCGTATAATTTGATAATTAAAGAATGTGAAACAAAAAATGAAGAAAACAAAGACGTTTTTGAATTAATAATAGAAGAAATACAATTAGATATAAAAGTTTTAGCTCCACAAAAAGAAGTAAAAAAATATCTAAAATCAATAATTAAATTGCAAGACAAAAACATACAAAAAGATTAAAAAAAGTAAAAATAAAATATAATGAAATCTAAAAATTAAATATCAAATAAAAGTTAAAATAAAAGAATAAAAGTAAAAAATAATTAAAAATTAAAAAAAATATTTAAAAATTAAGCAAAAAATAAAAAAAATCAAATATTATCTTAAATTATTAAAAAAAACAAAAATTATCCTAAAATATTAAAAAAAAGTATTGTGCAATACAATACTTTTTTTTGATAATATGTTTAGTCTAACCAAATGATCTTGTTGTATAAGGCGATTGTAATTAAATCAACTAGCCATAAAAATGGTATACCGAGTATTAAAAGAACGCACGCCAAGACGATGCCAATCATATTATTTTTATCAATACTTTTACATAATCTGTAAATTACCCATAGAATGTCAAGAAATGGCAAAGAAAGAATGAGTTTTGCCCATAAAGGTAATTTGTCAAAAGTTTTAACCATAAAATACCTCCTAAAACTGATTAATTATATGATTAAAAAAAATTAAATATAACGTGAAACACATAAAAGATGTTTAATTGTAAACATTAATATAAAAAATGGTTAAAAATATGAAAGGATTACTTGCTTATCTTAAAAGAAAAAAAGAAGCTTCACGTGATAGTGTAAAAAGAAAAAACAAATCATGCATAGAAGTCGAAGTTGGCGCGAAAGAAGAAGTGATAACGCCGTATCTTGTTAATGGTAAATCCTCAATCAATTTAGAGTTTGCAAATTTGTTGGACAATATTGGAAAATCAATAAATCCAAATCAAGATTTTTGCTTTTATATTAAAGGAAAAAAATGGAATGATGAAGATAAATTTGACGTAGCATCTGCCATAAAAAATTACTATCACAATACACTTGTTCAGATGAATCGTAAACTCAAGAGCAATTTAAAATTGTTTTTGTTAATGGTTTTTCTTTCAGCTTTTTCGGTCGCAACGCTGTTTTTGGCAGAATATTTTTGCGCTCCATTTATAGTTACAGAAGTTATAGATATAATTGTATGGGGGTTTGTTTGGGAGGCAGTTGATTTGGCTACATTTCAAAGAAGTTTTTATCAGCATGAATATGAACACAATAAAGCTATTTACAATATGAAAATTTTATTTAAATAAAAAAAATTTATAGTTTAAACGTTGACAGATGTTTCAATTTGTAGTAAAATAAAATGGAGGGAACATATGACAGAAGATAAGGAAAAAAAAGGAATATACAGAGTCGTTTATGATTCTGAAAATAGAAAATGGCTTATAAAAAAAGACGGAGCGCAGAGGATCATTGACAGTAAACAGACGAAAGAGGAAGCTTTGGAGAGGGTGAAGATGCTCAGCCAAAATAACGAAGTTGGTTTTGTTATTCATAAAAAAGACGGAAAATTTCAGAAAAAAAGGTAAAAAATCTTTAAAATTTAAAATAAATACATAAAAAATCGCAAGTTTGCGATTTTTTTATTAATTCAGATTATACAAAAAGGTTTACCAGTCAAGTGTTTTACCCTGCCGATGCAGTGGAGATGTTGTAAAAATAATTTTAAAAATTGTGTTTGTTGTCTAATAGCTATATGTTCTTGCGCCATGTAAATAAATGCCCATGTTAATGGGTATATTTTATTAAAAATGTGTCGAAAATTGCCATAGGGGTAAACCGTTGAATTTAAAAACTTTAACAAATGCTTGTTAAAAAATATTAAATGGTTTAAAATTAACATTGGAGGAAGATTTATGTCAGCGCAAACAATTGTGATAATTTTGGATATTGTATTTTTTGTTTTGTTGGCTTTAGGCTTTTTAATAGGATTCTGGCGAGGGGTAAAGAGGTCTGCACTTGAAATAGCCATAACAATTATTTGTATTGTGATTGCAGGTTTTTTAACTCCTGTTATTACAAACGCGATTTTAAACATATCAGTCGCACAGGGAAAAACTTTAAATCAATATGTTGTTGATATTGTGATGCAAGATCCAAATGTTTCTAAGATGGTGGAAAATTCACCAACACTTGTAAAATTGTTTGAATATTTACCACAGTTTATCTTGTGCGCTGTTGTGTTTTTAATATTAAATTTGGCAGTAGGTCTTGTTGGATATATTATTTATAAAATAATTTCTGCTGTTGCTTTTAAAAGTAAGAAGAAGGAAAAAGAACTCGGCCTGAAGAGAAACCGTTGGGCAGGTGGAGCGATAGGTGTTTTAAAAACGTTTATCTTTATGCTTGTGATATTTATGCCATTGACAAGTTTAACAAAACTAGCTGGAAACACAATGGATTCGATGCCTACAACGCAAGCGTTAGAGGAGATGCAAACAGATGCTGATCAAAATACGATTGTCATTCCGGAACAATTAACAAATGCAATCTCAGGTATAAATTCAAGTTTTTTTGGTGTGCTTAATGGTGCTGTTGGACTTGATGATTTTATCTTTGACGATATATCAAAATTTAATATTGATGACGAGACCGTATATTTGAGGAGAGATATAGAAGTTGGTGTCGAAGTTTACAAAGCTTATTCATCGATGTCAATATCTGGTGACACAAAACTTTCTCAAATTGATTGGGATGAAATGGACGCTCTTTATGAAAAAGCGACAGGCATGACAATCTACAACACCATCGTTTTAAACGTGGTGTCCGAACTTGTTGAAAACTATGAAAACATCGTCTCTGTTTTTCCTGAAATTAACGAATATGCTCCTATCCTCAACGATGTGAGAGAGGGGCTGAAATCAAGCGAAAGCAAGACAAAGTATTTTGCTGACGACATAGACAAAATCTATTCGATATTTTCGGGATTAGCAAGGGAGGGTTTTTTTGATGATTTGGCAAACGCAAGTGACTTTGAACAATACATTTCTTCTTTTGTTGACCAACACAAAAACTTGGTTTCGCAGGTGTTAAAGGATTTTGCAGATATTAACATTGTCAAGGACAGTTTTTCATCGGTCGTTGACATGGCGATTGCAAGGATAGATTTGGGAGAATTCGAAAACGTATTTTCGAAAATCAACACTCAAATTAAAGATTGGAAAGAATTAGGACAACAATTAAATAATGTTTTAGTAAGTTTTAGCGATCTTTCAAAAGCTTTTAAAAACCAAGGCACATCTTTTGGCGAAGTGTTTGATGATTTGACGCAAATTTTAACTTTAAACGCCGATAACGTCAACGACATACTAGGAAAATTTGGAAAGCTTTTAGATTCTGTCGATAGTTTAGAAATAGCAAAAACAAGCACTGGCGAAAAGCTACTTCCTCAAATTCTAGAGATCGCTGGAATTAAAGATGGAAATTTGTTGGATGTCAAAGGCGAGAAAATTACAAACTATCAAGAATTTTTTGAGTTTGTTTCTGAGCCAATTGAGAAAATTATTGAGTTGGACATTTACGCCTTTATTAAAGAGGGTTTTGACTTGAATTCCATTTTAACCGTTGTAGCAAATGCCATTTCAGTTGAAGAAATTGACGGAGCAAAAGTCTATTCGTCAACGCTTTCTGACATAATTTTGCCTCTATATAAGATCGCAGGGGTGCATGATTTGATTTTCAGTGAAATTATTGAAAGCAGTTCGTCTTCACAAGTGGTGGATTTGTCGATATTGGAAGAAGCAGGCTATGAAACAAATTTCGAACAGTGCTTTGAAAATTGGAACAGTGAATTGCCTCTAATCAGTCAAGTTTTGTTTGAACTTAATTCGCGCAGTTACAACGAAAACCAAACAATGTTGCAATATATTTTAAGCGGTGGAGACATCAATGAAGTGATAAAATCGCTAGACGACGAGGCTGTTGATTTAATTGTTCCACCTATCATGCAAGCTAAGTCGCTTAAACCACTTAGAGATAAACTGTCACAAAGCGTGCTTGACAAAATAAAAGATGTTGTTGACGAAACGGTGGAAGTTTCGCTCGATTTAAACAATGCAACATATGACCCAAACAACGCAGAGGATCAATCGCAAGAGATTGCAGAGATTGTAAAATCTCTTGTGGCGATTTTAAAGCAGGGAGATTTGACAACTCTAAAAGATATGGATCAAACCTTGCTTGGAAATTTGATGGAAAACATAAAACTTAATGCTTATCGTAAGAAGATATATGATAAGAAGGAAGAGGGTGTGTTTAAGTCGGTGTTTGATGCATTGATTAGTCAAGCCGAAGCCGAATTTGACGTTTCGTTCACTGAGGTGTTTAATGTAACAAGCATTTATGAAGTAGATTTCACCGAAGTGTTTACACTTATTCAACTTGCAAATGAAACAGAAAACGCGTTCGCAGAAGCCTTTAAAGATTTGGCGATATCTGGAAATACAACTGCTGGCGACAGCATTGACACAATTGTTGGTGCGATCAAAGACGAAAGCAATCAAGAACTTGCCGGACAGATTTTGGAGATCACGAGCAAGTATGACATTCAAGTTGAAGTTCAAGAAGATGACAAAGCTGTCATCGAAGAAAAACTTGCAGAATTAGAAAATGATGAGAGCGTTGATCAAAGTTTGATTGAAGGGTTAAAAAAATTGTTTGGAGTTTCGATTAATGGCTGAGTTTTTACATATACCGGTGCTTTTAAATGAAGCAGTAGAAGGGCTGGCAATAAAGCCTAATGGAATTTATGTCGATGCGACTTGTGGTGGCGGAGGACATAGCAAAAAAATCGCAGAAAGTCTGTCAAATGATGGCAGACTTGTTTGCTTTGATCAAGACGAAGAAGCAATTAAAGCGAGCAAAGAAAGATTGAAAGGGTTTAAAAATGTTGCATTTGTCCACTCGAATTTTAAAGATTTGAAAACCGAACTTGCGAAGATGGGCATAACAAAAGTGGACGGAATTTTGGCTGACCTTGGAGTAAGCAGTTATCAAATCGACACGGCAGAAAGGGGGTTTTCGTTTTTGCATGATGGCCCACTTGATATGCGTATGAATAGGGAGCAAACTGTCAGCGCATTTGACGTCGTAAACGGTTATAGCGAAGAAAAACTGAAAAATGTTTTGTGGCAATATGGAGAGGAGGCTAATGCAAGCAACATTGTTAAAGCGATTGTAAAAGCAAGAAAAATCAAGCCTATCGAAACGACTTTGCAACTAAAAGAGATTGTTGAGTCTGCTTTTCCTAAAAAAGTCATATTTGGAAAAGGTGGCGTCACAAAAAAGACTTTTCAGGCGATTAGGATTGAAGTAAATGGCGAACTTGAAATTTTGAAAAACGCAGTTGAAGATTTTGTTGAACTGTTAAATTCAAAAGGCAGAGTTTCAATCATAACCTTTCACAGTTTGGAAGATAGGATTGTGAAAAATGTGTTTAAAGAAAAATCTACCGATTGCATTTGTCCTCCAAAAACACCGATTTGCATTTGCGGGCATAAGGCGGAGGGAAAGCTTGTAAACAAAAAGCCGATAGTCCCAACAGCGCAGGAAATTGAAAAAAATGAAAGGTCAAGGTCAGCAAAACTTCGTGTTTTTGAAAAATTTTGATGTCGAAAGCGTTCGAATGGTTGTAATTTTTTGAAAAAATGTTGAAAAAGGCAGACAAGTGTGATAAAATGAAAATGACCGAAGCCACTTTCACTTCCGTGAAAGTTGCAAAAACCCTTGCGGGTTTTTGCCCTCGCAAACGCGAGAGGCTTCGGTCCATTGACTGCGATCGATTTTGGTCGCAACAAAAAATTTAGGCAAAACGCAAGTAGAAAAAATAAAAATTAATAGGCGGAGGGAAATATGTCTGTAAAAGAAAGAATTGCCGAGTTGTTTAAAAGTTCTAAACAAACAACTATGTCAACACTTAAAAAAGTGGGCATGATCTTTTCGGCAGTTACGGTCACAACAGCATTAGCTTTTTCTATTGGAGCATGCACACCAGACTCAAATCTAACTGCTGACGATCCAACAAAACCAGGGATTGAAAACCCAGGGACCGACATCCCGGGAATTGAAAACCCAGGGACTGACAACCCAGGCATTGAAAATCCGGGAATAGACGACCCAAGTGTTGACAACCCTGGGGTAGAAGAACCAGGAACAAACGAACCAGGTGTTGACAACCCAGGAACAGAAGAACCTGGAATAGAAGAACCAGGAACAGAAGATCCGGATGCTGAAATCGTGGTTGGTGAGATTGTTGGGCAGTCGCTTTCGGAAGAGAGTTTGCAGGAATATGTTAAAGAGGCATTAAGCACCTGTCAAGAAGAGATTTTAAGAAAAAAATTCCCGGGCTTAGAAAATCTGCAAATGGTCAATGAGCCATTCTGGTATGAGATAGGCGAAGAGACGACACGATCGGTTTTTGCGTTTGAAAATGACCAAACAAAAATTTTGACAAGTTTTTCTATGAGTTCAAACACGTTCAAAGAATATGAAAGCAAGTGGAACTCTCTGTTAAATGGAAGCAGCCTTGTACAAAAGATCCTTGACATTGCTGGCATTGATGAAAATGCCACAATCAAAGAAAGCGAAAAGGGAGATTTAATCAACAAGCTCGACAGTGCCACTGCACAATACTTGCAGAGCGTTGACAGTTTGACTAGCGAACTTACGGATTTGGCAGATTTGATTGAACTTAAACAAATTACAAACTTTTCTGCAATGGCAGACGTCACAAACGAGTTGAGCACTCTGTTTGGTGGTGCTGAAAAGATTTGCGTTGGCGAGTTTACTCAGCCAATGCCTTATACGGCTGGTGGAAACATCACAACTGCAAATTGTCAAATGGCAAACGTCTTCACAGTCGAAAGTGATGGAAGCGTGAAAGCATATGCAGTCACAGTTGAAGAGGGCAAAACCGATTTGAGTGGAAACGTCGATGTCGCCGAAGTGGGCAGTTTTGCATTAGGCACAACTGTTGAAAATTTGCCAGAACTCTCTCAGCCAGAAACAGCCCAAGAGGTTTCATTCGACTCGCTCTACAACGAGGTGTTTGGTGAGGGTTACGACCTCGTGCCTTTTGAAACATTTTTTAATGATGTGACTGATAAAGTGTTTGATGTTGCTTCAGAATACAAAATTCAATTTATGCAACTTTCAGAGAACGGATTTAAACTTTATGCAGACTGTGTGGGCCCTGACACTACAAATCATAGATTAGCAGAAGCAATTTATAAAGCATCCTTTTTAAGCATAATATTAGAATATTCAGAGTTGTCCCAGCGAATAGGAGACTCAAATTTTAAAGATTATTTAAAAAATGTTTGTTCGACAGGCGATCAAGTAGATAACAGTGATATTGACCAAGTCAAAGCAATGTTGCAAGAATATAAAACAAAGGCTGACGATATTGACATGATAAGAGATTTTACTAGAAAATCTTCTTTTAATATCTCAACACTTATAAACAACACCACAGCGGACATAAACCTTGACGATTATGCAAAGGAATACACGCCAGAGGGCGCAACACCTATTGCTTGTTATGTGGGGGCCATTAATCCAAAAACCCTTGACAATTCATTTGGGACAGGATATGTTCAATGGTTTGATGCGTTAGTTGTTTATCAAGAAAGTGATAATGATATTATAGTAAAGAAATTTACTGTTAGGGTTCCTTGGTATACAAATTCCACTGATAATTTTTCTTACTCATTAGGGCTTGGAGAAAAGGGAAAGGATTACGAATTAAGTAAAGAAGAAACTACAATAATCCAAGATCCGATAATATCACCAGAACTGTTGCCGAACGAGGCAAGCAGAGAATTTTAAAAAAAGCAGGCAAAAGCCTGCTTTTTGACTATTAAATTAAAACAAGAAAAAGTTTGATTTTTTTGAGAGGATAAGTTATACTAATCATATGAAAAAGAAATGGATTTCAATTTTAAGTTTGATTTTTGTGTTTGTTTTTGCAATCATGTTTTCCGGTTGCATGGGTGTTGACCCGGACAGACTTGACGAACTTGAAGATCAACTCGAAAATGGAGAGATAACCGAAGACGAATTCAACGACGCTTTGCAAGAAGAGTCCGACGGCGTAAAGCTAGACGGCGTGCTTGTGCTTCGAAAACCGTTAAATTATGATTTTGACAATAACGTTGTTGAAAGTAATTACTACAATTCTTTTGCAGAAGATGTGGTAACTACAATGTTTCAGATTTATGGTAGTATGAATTATCATCCAAACATTGGAGAAGAGGAAAAGTATTCTAATATTTTCGAACTATTGTTATCTGAAAACGAAGGGAATGAAGAACTAGAAGATTTAAAAGGTAGATATGACTCGAATAAGGACGACTTCGTAGGCTTTTATGACGCTATTCGTTATCAAATCACAAATGTTGAACCTGTAAAAATAACTGTTGTTGGGGAAGACAACTTTATAACTATCAATGAAATTGAATATCGTTATAGTTTTTCAGATGGAATTATTACTTTGCAATCTACACTGGACGGGTCAATATTTAAAAACAGCGCTGGCAGTGATATAGTTACTATCGAAAATGTTAGCTATTTTTTCACCTATAACATAGAAACAAATGTTTTACAAATGCAATCAGTCGAAAACATAGGCACAAAAGTAACAGCAGATGACAGTTATGCTTGGAATTGGAGCCTGCCATATGACCAGGCAAGTTATGAAGCGTGGATCTATGCGTATGGAAGTGAGGCCTCAGATGGAAAGGTAGAAGCGACTTTTAACAAGGAAGATGAAAATTTTAAATATGATTTTGAGACTTTTGAAAAATATTATACAAGCATTTTTCAGGAGTTTGGCTATCCTTTTGTTTCACGTACATACCTCACCGATTTTGTCAATGAGGAGTATGTTACAGCGCTGGAATATGCTATCTATCGAATTGCCATTGGCTTGACACCAGCAGAGATAACGGTGAGTTATGGTGAAACAGGGCTACCAATGGTTTCCGTTGACGGATTTTTGCCTCAAACCGCACCAGAAGTAAAGAGCAGTGTTCAAGTTGCCCTTGAAAGTGCAAAGGAAGATTTTTACAAACTCGGCACTTATGTTGGACTCACGTCAACAGACAAGCAGTTTATTGTGGACTTCATTTTGGAAGAGATCATTGGAGAAACGGCATATTCGACTGAGCTTGCAAAAAACACTTTAAACTATGAGGTCATGGTCGAGGCGATAGTAAACTATGCTGGCACATTGACGACGACAGGAATGACGAGTTATGACATCGACGAAGAGGGGGGAACGACTTCTGGTGAAGAGCAACAAGATGACGAACCGACATATGTTGGTGATGCGTTTACTGCATCGGAGGTGGCGTTATTCCCTTACACAACATTCTTCTCGTCAGCGACATCAGACGATCCATTCGTAAACGTTGGAGGACCATTTGAATATCAAAGCTTTGTTTTGTTGCCATCGGAAGAGCAAGTTGAGATTGGTGACATTTGGCTTGATATGAAATATGATGCTGGCAATGATGGAGACAGCATAGTAACTGACGAAACACTTACGATGACGGTAATTTTAAGGTATGTCAAAGTGCAGACCGACGCGACAGGCAATGTGCTTAACAGAGAGATAAAAGAGATAAGGCAAAACATCACCTTAAAGGACGGACCTCACGAAGCAGGAGAGGAAGGATCGTATTTTGAATTTGAACTTGACGCGAACGAATATTTCGGTGAAACGGTCAAGATAGGCAAGTTTGCCGTGCCAGATGTTCTTCAACCTGACAAAACGGAAGACAAGACAAACAACGTGGTTACCATTACGGGTGAAACGGATGCAAGAAAATATTATGAAGTTTTGGAGAGTGGCTTTAACAATGCAGGATCATTTGCAGTGCTAGACAGCGAGAGATTTAACTTTTCATATTTTGAAGTTGCGTTTGACATTGAGAAAGAGCCAGGAAATAGGGATAAGAATTATGCGTTCTATTGTTCAATCTTAAACTTGATAGAACCACCAGAATATCCTAATGATCCTGTTTGGCAATAAGAATAGTTTTTAACGGGGGTGAGTATAATGAAGCGAGAGCAAAAAACTCTCTTGCTTGAAAAAGAGGTCGAAACTAAAACTCAAATTGAAGTCAAAACAGACAAGCAAGTTGAAACTGAAAAAACTTTTTCGAAGCAACAGAATATCGTTGTTGAAACCCCCAATTATGACCTTATGCCAGAAATCACTCCTCAAAAAAAGAAGAGAGTGTTGAAGCTTGAAAAACTTGTTGAAAAAGAAGAGCCAAAAAAGAAAAGACTTTCTTATCTTAAACGAGGAGCGCTCGCGCTTGGAATAGGAGTTACCATTGCACTCGGCATTTTCACAGCAGTTGAGCTTTCCGACACGATCTCGGCTTACAATGTGGCGCAGAGTGAATATTCGGTCAATGTTGCAACGCTCATGCAAAAAATCGCCTCTGTAGATTCGGGAAACAAGATGGCCGAGCTTGTGGAGACCTTTCCTGATGAGGTGATGCGTCCAAGCGATTTTGAGGAGCAATCAAACTGGTTTGACAGACTATGCAATTTTTTATCGGGGGTAATTGGAGGTTGATTTTTGCAGAGCCTTTTCACCCTACACTCGTTTCGAAAAAGGATACTTGCTTTAATCACGCTGGTATCCTTTCTTTTTTGTGCACTTATTGTTAGGCTGTTTGTCATTCAAATCATAAATGGCAAAGATTTACAGTTGCGCGCAACTGACCAGTGGACAAGAGATCTCGCAATTGTCGCGCCACGCGGTGATATATATGATGCGACAGGCTCTCGACTTGCAGTAAGTTACACAACCTACAACGTCTATGTGCGAGCGCGTGAAGTCAGAGATCCCAAAGAGGTGGCTCAGTATCTTTCCAACCTGTTAGGGCTAAACTATCTTAACGTCTATGAAAAAACAATAAAGAAAAATGTGTCCGAAGTGTTAATAAAACTGCAAGTTTCACCAGAGATAGCAGAAAACATATATCAAAAAAATCTTGATGGAGTTTATTTGGCAGAGAGCGTCGGCAGGTATTACACATATGGCAACTTGCTTTCGCAAGTGCTGGGGTTTGTCAGCGTTGACAACGTTGGGCAAAGTGGCATTGAATCGCAGTTTGAAAGTTATTTAAAAGGTGAGGACGGCTATTCATTTACGCAAAGCGATTTGCAAGGCAAAGAAATTGGTGGAACGTTGAGATATTATGTTCCTGCTACAAAAGGCGCAGACATCACAATAACCGTTGATTCAAAAATACAACTCATTTTAGAACAGGCACTCGAAAAAGCCATGCTCGAACAAAAAGCAAAAGGCGTTACGGGGTTAGTTATGAATGCAAAAACCAGCGAGATTTTGGCGATGTCGTCAAAGCCTAGTTTCGATTTAAACGAATTGCCTCGTGACAACATCGAAATCCTGTTTGAGCAGTCGAGAATAAAAGCGATCACCGATGTTTATGAGCCTGGTTCAACTTTCAAGATTTTAACACTTGCTGCGGCGCTTGAAGCTGGCGTGGTTGATGAATCCGACACATTTTATTGTAGCGGATCGCGAGTAGTCGATGGAGTAAAAATCAAGTGTTGGCGCAGTAAAGGACATGGCTCGCAAACCCTAGAAGAAGGGCTTATGAATTCTTGCAACTGTGTGTTTATGGAACTTGCATTGCGTCTTGGCGTCGACAGATTTTACGAGTATATGCAAAAATTTGGATTGGGGCAAAAGACTGGGATAGATTTAGCAGGTGAAGCGAGTGGGATTTTGATGGACAAATCACTTGTCAAAAATGTCGACCTTGCTAGAATGGGGTTTGGTCATGCAGTTGCAGTTACGCCTATCCAATTATTGACTATCGTCTGTGGAATTTTAAATGGTGGAAATTTGATGCAACCGTCAATTATAGAAAACATTATTGACTGCTTTGGAAACGTTTTGATCGAAGCAAATCATACTGTTAAGGGACAAATTGTAAGTAAAGAAACCTCTCAAACAATCTGCAAAATGCTCTCGTCTGTTACAAACAAGCAAACACCTTATTCGTTCTTGGAAGGTTATGATGTGGGAGGAAAAACCGGAACTGCACAAAAATATGATGAAAGTGGACATATAGCGCAAGGCAAGTATATTTCGAGTTTTATAGGAACTTATCCTGCTAGCGATCCCGATTATGTTGTCATGATAATGGTCGACGAGCCGGGAGCAGGAGCATACTATGGAAGCGTTGTCGCTTCGCCTTATGGGAAAGAGATATTAGCCGGCATATTGAAATATAAAAACATTCCAAAAGACAATCAAACGGTTGTTGTTGAAACAGTGGAAATGCCAGATGTAACCAGCATGACCGTCTCTGCTGCCGAAGTAGTGTTAAAAAAGGTTGGTATTTATTTTGAAACCGATGGCGATGGTGATCGCGTGCTAAAACAGTTACCTCCGCCCGGCACGACCGTTGCAAAGGGTGACACTATTTTGCTTATTACGTGATTTACTTGATAATATTAACAAAATATAGTAATATAAAGCTATGGAAATTTGGTGGATATTGTTGATTGTGCTTGGAGTAGTGGTGCTTGTAAGTGCCATGCTTTCAATTGCAAATTACTCGCACGACAAACTCTTTGCCTTGCATGAGGAGATGAAAATAAAACCTGCGAATACTTCTATATCCGTGTTAGAATTTATATCGGAGGTCAATAATATAAATTTCGATGGCAAATTAAAAATTGCACGGACGACGAAATATATAGGCGACGGCTATGCAAGAAAAAGCAAAACTCTTGTTTTATCAGACGACACTCTTAACGGTGGCTCAATATCTGCTTTCGCCATATCAGCTCATGAGCTAGGGCATGCACTTCAAGATAAGGAAGGAAACATTTTGAAGGTTAAGTTTTTTCTAAAAAAACTTGTTTGGTTTTTGGGAAAACTTTTTTTGCCATCTCTGATTGTTGGGCTAATACTTTTTTTCTTTCCCGATTATTTTACTTTGGCAATAATCATGACAAGCGTGTCTGCTGGCATATTTTTGCTTACTGGCTTTTTAAGACTTTTTATTGTTTATATTGAAAAAGATGCAAGCAAACGTGCATTAGGTTTGTTAAAAGAAATTTTTTCTTCTCAAGACTTAAAGCTTGCAAAAAAATATTTAAACACCGCAAGACTGACATATTGGAGCGATTTTATGACATTACTTTTCGGCTGGACAGGGCTAACCAGAAAGAAAAAAATTTTTGGAGATTGATATGGATTTGATAAATTTGTGGTATATTATTCCTTCCATCTTATTGCTTTTGGCAATGATATTTGTGATTTATGCTCATTTTAAGGTAAACAGTACTTTTAGTAAATATTCTAAAGTTAGGGCAAGTTGTAATATGACTGCAAGCGAGGTGGCTAGAAAAATACTTGACGCAAACAATGTAAAAGTGGATATAATGCAAACGGAGGGCGACCTTACTGACAATTATAATCCCCAGGCGCAAGTTATTCAGCTTTCAACACCGGTTTACAATTCTTCATCGGTGGCTTCAATAGGTGTTGCTTCTCACGAGGTGGGGCACGCCATTCAAGATGACAGAAAATATTTTCCTATGAAAGTAAGGACCATGGCGATCAAAGTTAGCAACTTTGCCTCATCTTTGCTTTTGCCATTTTTGGGCATTGGGACAATGTTTTGGTTTGTGTTTGCTGGCACAAACATTGGGCTGATTTTCATTGTGTCGACGCTTATTGTTTTTACTCTTGGATTTATCGTAAATCTAGCTACACTGCCTGTGGAAATAAATGCTTCTCGCCGAGCACTCAACTCTTTAAGCTCGATGAATATCTTAACAGAAGAGGAGCAATCTCAAGTAAAAAAGGTTTTAACTGCAGCTGCACTTACTTATGTGGCTTCGTTGGCTGTGAGTTTAATTGTGCTTTTTAGATTGTTGGTTATTCTTTTTGCGCACAGGAGAGATTAAAACTAAAAAGAGATATTTAAAAATTAAAAAAACATTAACAAGTTATAAGCTTAAAAATTTTTGATTAAACCCTAATCTTGCCAAAAGATAGTAAAATAATCTTTAACAAATTAACAAAAAAGCGACCCCACGGTCGCTTTTTCTTAAAATGATATTTTGTTTAAAACATAACAAGCAATATCATCAATCTTTATTCTTTCTTGTTTCATTGTGTCGCGATCTCTAATTGTTACCGTTTCGTCTTGCAAGGTGTCGAAATCGATTGTCACGCAAAAAGGTGTGCCAATTTCGTCTTGTCTGCGATAGCGTTTTCCAATTGAGCCGGCTTCATCATAATCACACATAAAAGATGGAGAAAGTTTTTTATAAACCTCTTTTGCTTTTTCGGAAAGATTTTTTTGCAGAGGCAAAACTGCAACTTTAAATGGTGCAATGGCAGGGTGAAAGTGCATAACGACCCTGGTTTCTCCGTTGTCCAATTGCTCTTCGTCGTAGGCGTCGCACAAGATGACAAGTGTCAATCTGTCTGCGCCTATTGAGTACTCAATCACATGAGGTATATATTTTTCATTGGTAAAAGGATCGGTGTATTCCATAGATTTGCCCGAAAATTCTTGATGTCGAGATAGGTCATAATTTGACCTGTTGTGAATTCCGTTAAGTTCGTCCCAACCCATTGGATAATTGTATTGAATGTCACAAGCGGCTTTTGCGTAGTGAGCAAGTTTGTCGTGATCTTTAAAACGAAGATTTTCTTTTTTTATTCCTAAGTCTGTCAAAAAGTCGAAGGCTTTTTGTTTAAACTGTTCATAGAATGCTTCATCTTCACCGTCTTTACAAAATTGTTGATGCTCCATCTGTTCAAATTCGATCGTTCTAAAAATGAAATTCCCTGGTGTTATTTCATTTCTAAAAGCTTTCCCTATTTGTGCGATACCGAATGGAACCTTGGCTCTCATAGAACGCTGTACGTTTACAAAGTTTACAAACTCTCCTTGAGCTGTTTCTGGACGCAAATAGATTTTGCTTGAAGAATCATCCACAACTCCACGTGAAGTTTCAAACATAAGATTAAATTGTCTTATTGGGGTCCAATCAAATTTTCCGCAAATAGGGCAGGCAATATGGTGGGTTTTTATATAGCTTTCCATTTCTTCGTTTGTCATGGTGTCAGGATTTACCTTTCCTTTCGAGTGAGAAGAAATTAAATTGTCAGCACGACAGCGTGATTTACAATTTTTGCAATCCATTTTTGGATCTGAAAATGAAGAAGTGTGACCGCTTGCATCCCACACTCTTGGGTTCATAAGTATTGCGGCATCGACTCCATATGAAGTTGGACACTCTTGAACAAACCTTTTCCACCATGCGCGTTTGATGTTGTTTTTCAGTTCAACACCAACTGGACCATAATCCCAAGTGTTTCCCATGCCCCCATATATTTCGCTTCCTGGAAAGATTATGCCTCGTGTTTTACACAAATTTACGATTTTGTCTAAATTTTTTAATTTTTCCATATTTTTTCTCCTTTAAAAACAAAAAACCCTATGCCAAAACAAGCATAGGGGCGAGTTGTTAGTTCGCTGTTCCACCCTAATTCGCAAAAAATGCCTTATTAGTTGCCTTTACGCCGGCGCGCGTTAGCTCAGGAGTTGCCAAGTCCTTCACAGCTAAGATAATTTTATTCATTTAAAGAAAAATTGTCAACAAAATTTGTCATAAAAAAACGAATATAACTTGTTTTGTAGCCTACTAATTAAACTTTTCGTTGTATTCTTCAAACGACATAACTCTGTCTATGACATGATTTTCATCACGAATGTCTATTATGCGGTTTGTCACAGTTTCAATGATTTCTTGATCATGTGATGAAAAGAGTAAAATGCCCTTAAAATTCCTCATTCCATTGTTTAGAGATGTTATGCTTTCAAGGTCTAAGTGGTTTGTTGGTTCGTCCATAATAATTAGATTTGAACCTTCCAACATGGTTTTCGCAAACATACACCTGACTCTCTCTCCCCCAGAAAGTACGTTTACAGGTTTTAAGTTTTCTTCACCAGTAAAAAGCATGCGTCCCAGCCAGCTCCTGATGAAGGTTTCGTTTTGATCTTTTGAATATTGGCGTAGCCAATCGACAAGAGAAAGTGAACAGTTTTCAAAGAATTCTCTATTATCTTGCGGGAGATAACTTACTGAAATGGTCTTTCCAAAATGGATTGAGCCACTGTCAGCTTGTTCTTTGCCTGTCAATATGTTAAAAAGCGTTGTAATCACTTGCCCGTTTTGAGCAAAAAAGGCAATCTTTTGGTCCTTTTCTACGTTAAAAGAAAGATTTTTGAAAAAACCTTTTTTTGTAAGCCCTTCAACTTTCAATATTTCTTTTCCAATTTCTTGATCAAATTTGAAATCTACATAAGGATATTTTCTTGAAGAAGGCTTAATGTCTTCTATGGTAAGTTTTTCGAGCTCACGTTTTCGACTCGTAGCTTGTCTAGACTTTGAAGCGTTTGCAGAAAACCGAGCAATAAATTCTTTTAGTTCTTTTGCCCTTTGTTCAGCTTTTTTGTTTTGATCTTTTAATTGTCTAGCAATGAGTTGGCTTGATTGATACCAAAAGTCATAATTTCCTACAAACATATTGATTTGTCCAAAATCTACATCACAAATGTGAGTACAAACTTTGTTTAAAAAGTGACGGTTGTGTGAAACAATTATTACAGTATTTTCAAAATCTAACAAAAAGTTTTCCAGCCAAACAACAGTTTTAAAGTCAAGGTTGTTTGTTGGCTCGTCGAGTATTAAAATGTCAGGATTGCCAAATAGAGCTTGTGCAAGCAAGACTTTTACTTTAATTTTAGGGTCAGTATCACGCATCAGCGTGTAGTATTCTGCTTCTTTTATGCCAAGATTTTGCAAAAGAGTCTTTGCTTGTCCTTCTGCTTCCCAACCTCCAAGTTCGGCAAATTCAGTTTCTAAATCACCAGCTCGAATTCCATCAGCTTCCGAAAAATCTGGCTTTGCGTAAAGCGCATCTTTTTCCTGTTGAATTTCCATAAGCCTTTTATGCCCTAGCAAAACTGTGTTTAAAATAGTTTCGTCATCATAAGCATTTTGATTTTGCTGTAAAACACTCATTCTCTCACCAGGCGTGACAAAAATTTCGCCAGTGTTTGGCTCAAGCTCGCTTGTGAGAATCTTTAAAAAAGTGCTTTTTCCTGCACCATTTGCTCCAATTATGCCGTAGCAGTTGCCTTTTGTAAATTTTAAATTTACATCTTTGTAAAGAGTTCTTCCGCCAAATGCTAATGAAATGTTGATTGCTTGTATCATGTTTAGTTAGTTCCTTTTACTGCAAAGATTATAAAACAAAAGTCGTTAAAAGTCAAACATTCTAACCTTTGGAAAAAATTGTTTTTTTAAATTGCATAAACATTATTTTAATTAAATTTCATAAAAATTAAAAAATATCATAAAAAAATCATAAAAAAATTAAAAAAAAACAATAAAAAAAGAAAATTATTAAAAAAACAATTAATTTTAATTTAAAACCATTTTGATTAATTAAAAAAAACGTAAAGATTTTTTTCATAAAAACAAAAAGATAAAAACGGTTTTATTTTACTAATTTTCAAACTTTAATTTTTTTATTATTAAAATAATAAAATCTTTGTTGATTGTTTGGTGTTTTTTGTCAAAAAAAGTATAATTAAAATGTAATTTTATGCAAAGAATATTTTTGAAGCAGTAAGGAGGAGTATGAAACTAAAAGCACCTAAAACTTGGCAAATGGTTTTGATATTTGTGACAATAGTTCTTTTAATTGTTGGCGGTGGGGTTTTGTATGTTTATTTAAACGATGGTTTTAAAACCAGCGAAGTTTATCCCCAAACGATTGATATTACCGATTCAGACAACATTTTAAATTTAGCGACTTCTCAGTATGAGGCGACTGAAGATTTTAGTTTGACATTTACTTCTCAAACAGAAGGTGTAAACAGAAAGGGCATAACTCTTTCATTTCCGTCAGGCATAGCAGTTTCGCGTGATGAAGAAAATGGGACAATTTCTGACGGCGTTATTATCGTTCCAGAAAAAGTCAATCTTGATGAAAGCTTTACTGTTTCTCTCGTCAAACAGCCATATGACAAAAACAACAACTTAATAGAAGATTTAAACAACTATAATGCAGAAGAAAATGGCGCACCTAATTACATAAACAAAGGTGGTGTTTCAAACCTTGTGATAACACCTGAGAGCGACACAGATTACAGCAGACAAATCAGAATTGCAGTTGACGTGCCGGTGCTTTCAGTAGAATTAAAGTTTTTCGATTTAACAACAGGGCTGGAATTTGAACAGGAAAGCGGTGCAACCATAATTCCTGAAGGGACTAATTTTGTTGCCAAACCTGTTTTCACTCCACAAGAAAGTGCCTATATGTTTAGTGATGACAAAGCGAGCAACATAAGTGAAGAAAACAAGCGCGAAAAAAGTGTTTTTTACACATTAGGGACTGGCGTCACTGGCATACAGCTAAACCAATCTGTTGATGGCATTTATTTCACGGCGCTTGAACAAGTTTCACAAGACAACTTAGTTAGAGCTTTTGCCTTTGCCAGCGCAAAAGATGAACTTGAGTTTGTCGCACAAAATTCTTCTTTGGAAGGCGAGGCGTTTTACAATCAAGCAATAAGCGTGTTGTCAACCAGCGAAAATTCCATAAAGGGCGATGCAAACCTTTCTGTGATTGAAGCAAATGTGGGATTGTTCAGTATTCTTCAAAATTCTGCAGATCACCCTTACGAACTTAGCGTAGACAAGCTCTTTACGATTTTAGCAGGCAACAACAATTCAAACGGCGGGGTGCTGAGCGCCACCATTCAAGACATCCACGGCGCAGATCTTTCTGGCATGATCAGAAACATTGGAATGAGAGTGATTTCTGCGACAGGAGCAAATGGTGAAGATCTCATTAGCAAAGTCGATCTGAGAGGTGGTGATGAAAGAACAGCAAGCAACGAAAATTCTTATGTTTTAATAAATTCAAATGTTCGTGATTTAAATCTAGCTTATTTTGAGCTTTCTTCAAGCGTAGAATGTGAAATTCAACTTGGAATAGTTCTCATCGTTCAGGACGAAGAGGGAAACTACAACATATTTGACGAAGAAAAAATTTTGTATGCTTCGGTTTCAACGCATGAAGAAGATGATGTTGAATGGGATATCGATTGGTTGGATGAAGAAGTAGAAGGTATAAATTTAAAGATAATATATAACAACGGGGTTCCTGTTCCAGCCCAATATGCACAAAACTTGTATGACGTAGCTGTCGTTCCTGCAACCAACGTTTATCAAAGAAAGGTTGTTTTTGCCTATGGCGACGGAGTTGAAGGCAACGTGTCTTATTCACAACAAGGTCTGGGTACTTATTCTTATAATGGTGGGAACACCAAATTTTATCCTTTAGAAGGTGGAGAATTGGTTGTAAATCATGCGACATCATTTAACATCGTGTTTGCAACAGTTCAAACCAACGCATACAACGAGCCAATATTTAACGAAGATGGCACATACAAGTTGATTAAGACTTCTTCACTAGTTACGGTGGATGTAGAAGATAGCTTGCGTGGAATAAACGGCGTTGAAGTTGAAGTGACAAATGGAGACGTGTGGCTCGAGGGCACTCAAGCACCTGCTTATGCAATTCCATCTGGGTCAAATATAACAGGCGACACTATTGGCAACACCATTAAAATGACGATTTCCGTAGAAAGTGGCGACGAGCAATTGTTTAGAGATGAATTTAACAACGGCAACATCACTTTCTTCGCTTCTAAAGATGAAAACGGTGCTGGTGAAAAAATAACAAACGTATTTAGATTTGGCACACCTGTTTCAAATGGTGCAGGAACAGGCAGTGTTTCTTTAAATATAGGCATCGAGCCAAACTTAAAATTTTCAGTTGAAAAGGGAGAAAATTATTACCTGGTTGTTGAATACAACAACTCAATTTCTACAGAAAGAAAGATTGCAAATATTGGTGGGGCAGACAGACTTGATTATATAACGGTTTATGATCAACAAACAAAGACGATTGTAAGTGATTTAGAAGGCAAAAATCTCACTGTTACGCAAACATTAGAATCAGACGGCACAAGTTCAATAGATATAACAGGATTGGAAGAATCAAGTGTTGGTTTAAACGTACTAAACAACTATTTTGCAGAATTTGGAGAAGAAAATCAAAACGGTATTAAAACTCTGGATCAATACGGCAGAGAGTTTAAGGGAAATTACAGCATAGCTTCTTCGAACCCTACACTAGTTATGGCGAATGATATTTCAAAAACAATAAGTTTTGGAAATGGAAGTGGCACTGCAACGGTTACTATCAAATCGGGATCTGCCACCATAACTTTAACCTTTAGTGTTACGAGCACAGGTGTTTCGTCGATCTATGTGCTTGATCAACAGTATACAGGCACATCTTCTGTTTCGTATAGTTACACTCCGACTGGGGTAGGAGAAGGAAGCACAGAAATAAAATTAAAAAACGAAAGTGGCAACCAAAATAGTTCGTCAGTTGACCAGGGCATTTTGACTGTTTATGTAAATGACGGAGATAAATACAGTAACGATGCCTATACAATCACGTTGGCACCAACGTTTTTATCAGAAGTAAATAGCGATTTGTGGAATATGATTTCTTATAAGACAATTAATGCCGATGGAACAGTCAGTGATTTTAGTAACGGAACGCCTTTAAGCTCAGATTCTATTTATTCTTTGCGTCTTAACTACTATTTTGGGCGAAGTGTTACATTGATTTTCAATGCTCGCAATGCAAATGGCACACTCAACTTCACATTCTCACTTACAATTCAGCCAACGGCACAACTTACTGAAAACAGTTTAAATCAAGTGAATTATGGTGAAGGGATCACAGGCGTCGAAAAGCATACAGATACAAACACAATAGGCGTTTATGCTGGCTTTGGCATTAATTTGAACAATACAAGTGGCACAGACACAACAATACCTAACGATGTAAAAAATTATTTGCAGGTAAATAATGTTGAGTGGGGCGCAGTATTTGAGGGCAATTATTACATTTACTCAGATGGCTCGATAAAAACAGAAAATGAAAATGGATATATTGCTCAAATCAACAAAGGCGTGCTTACCTTTAATGATGTCACTCAGCAAACTTCATATAATATAAAGCTTTATGCAGTAAACACGCCAGATGACGGTACTTTAAAAGGCAACTATTATGGTTTTTCGATTGACCTTTCATTTGTTGTCTATCCAAATTTACAAATAGAAAAATCTGAAATTACGAACGGGACTATTAGCTTATTAGATATGGCGCAAGCAGAAACTTCTGGCTATTCATACACGAACATTTTCGAATTAAGCCGAATCACCACTTACAAAGTTTCGTCACCATATAATACTTCAATAGGAACCAATGATTTGACTGATACTTTAAAGGCTGGTGGTTTGGTAGGTTCGTATAAGTTTGTAGACGAAAACAACAATGACCTTGAATACATTAAAGTTGATATGGAAAGCAACGGAAATATAAGTAGGAAAACAACAAGTTTGCATTTTGACAGAAATACTTCTTCAAAAGAGATAGTTTTATATTGTTATGACAACTCGGGAAATGTTATAGCGTCAAACACGTTTGACCTTACACTCGGGATTGGCGTTGAAACACTTATAAGCGAAGCTTTGTTAACAACAGCAGATGGTGTAAATGCGATAGAGGAGGCACTTAACTTTGATGGCAAAAAGATGGCGTTAATCACGCAGTCATCAATAAAGGTTTCAAGAGGCTGGGTGTATAGTGGCTTAACTGCCGAACTTCTATCAACGGCAAATAGTGATTTTTACAGAGTTACTTCAACGGAAGAGAATACTTACACATTAAGCCTTCAATCCAAAACTCAAGCACTTAGATATGACAACAATGCTTACATAAGGTTTAATTTTAAGAATGCAAGAGGTTTTAATTATGCTACGTGGGACATTCCGGTTGTTTTGTCACAGATTGGTGGTGATTTCCCAGGTGAAGATAATGCTGACCTTTACGGTGTCATAAACAACGGCGTGAATGCAGACGCTCTTGGCGGAGGAGCTTACAGCCTGCTTGATTTAGCAGGGTTAACCGCTACTAGTGAAGATGTTACCATTAGTTTTGGCTATTTGAAAGATGGCGCTGTTTCGACTGATTACAGCGATTCGTTGATTAGCTCATTGACAAATGGAAACATCGTGTTTAAAAACCTTTCAACAAATTATTCGGGACTTGTTGATGGGAAATTGCCAATGGATATTCAAATTACAATGTTGAAAGGCGATTTCTCTCATACGTTTATATTACACATCTCTGTTACTCCAAACGCAACACTTGACTCCGTAAATTATCCATATGAAGAAGCAACAACAGAATATTTAAGTGTTGAGTCTTCATTGCCTGTAAATCTCGAAACTCCGCATTCTAACGGAAACAAACGCTTCCCAGACATTGCAACTCCAACTGTGGAAGAGAATTTGACTGCAACTCTTACATCTAGCGATGACAATAATTTTACGGGCAGTATATTAATAAACGGAGAGACCTACAACGTAGAATATACTGCAGAAACAAATCTATTGACTTTAAGTTTTGGTGAAACTGTTGCTAAAGGCGAAAACGGAAAAATAATTGTAGAAGGCAAGGAATACAGCTATGCATTGAACGATTCTATATTAACTCTAAGTTTACTAGGATTAGGCGAGGCGACTTACAAAATAAAAGCATTCTATGTGGACGGAGTTGAAGCTAGTTATGACAATCTCGTTTCTATCTCTGGAAGCGAGCTTACACTGACGAATACAAACAATGGGCTTGACAATTCTACGTTGATTGTTGAAAAATCTTATTCAAATTTCTTTGGCGAAACTCTTGAATACATCTTTACAATCAACAGCACAAATGTGGAGTACTTCTTAGATATTAAAAAAGTTAATGATGAAAGCGCTGACAATGTTTCCCAGGAGAACGGTGATTGGGTCATCAACCTTGGACGTGGCGAAGGAGATCACAAATTTTCAATTACAACCAAACAGCGATGGGAAAATGGTGAAGAAAGCTCTGTTTTACCTAACGAGGTGGAAACGATTCTTCAAGCGCCAAGTGTAGAAGGTTATAGTTTTACATTAGACACAACTGAAACAAATCCTAAAACGTTGACAATTACGGTTCCAGCCTTTGTAGAAGCTGACAGAGAAATTAATTTGACTTTTGTGATAAACGATGGGCAAGCAGAAATAAACGTAAAAGTTTTAATCCCAGCGACAGTTGATATGCAATGGACGACTGATGATACCTTGCGTGGAGGAAGCGAGTATATTGCGTCGGTTGAGGCAACAATAGGTTTGTTTACATCTTTAGCAGGTGCTACCGTAACAGATGTAATCGCATATGAACCAGAGAATTATGATGTTGACGCAATTGAAGATGTAACTTTAGCCGATGCAAACACAGGCAAAAACTATATTCCAGCAAATTTCATAGATATAACTGACACAACGGTTTCAGTTCAACCAATGTATGGCGAAAGCAAAACAGCTACTATAAGAGTTTATTATAGTTATAATGGGAATACAGGCTATACTGAAAAAACGTTTAATTTTGAACCAAACATATCGATCAAATCGCAGGGTATAGGAGATATTCTTGCAAGGGGCACCAAAACAATTGAATTGACGCAGATATTGGAAAGTTCTGGCACAAAGATAACTTCAGGCGGAACATACACCCTTAAAAGCGTCAATATCGACGAAAATTTGTTTGCGAGTGGCGGGATTAAGGTTGTAAATTCAGGGAGTGAGAGTGACACAGCATATCCTTATTTAGAAATCACGCCAGAATATGTTGGACAAAACACACCGGCGAGAATAGTGTTTACTTTGACTTATGAAAAGGAGGATGGTTATTCATTTACAACAGATAATATTGAGTTGACATTTACAATAGTTGCTGCTGCAACCTATGATGTTTCTTACCCAAATCCTTTTGGAGCAGTTGATAATCTTGGTTATGAGAGTTATTCCAAGAGCGCCATAGCAAATGCTGGTGGAGGTATAAATTTAACCGATTTCTTTGGTGGGAAAGCTTATTTTGCTGAAAATAACAGAATTACGTTTAACGATGTTGCTTTAACTGAAAAAGATGGTACAATATCAATAACTACAACTTCAAAACTTTATAGCGATATAGCAAATGACATAACTTACTCAATAATTTCATTTAGCGGGTTTTCGAATACTGCTGGGGTCATTACAAATTCAGAAGATATTTATGATTCAACAAAGTGGAATAATAACAAGACATTTAAAGTGAAGAGCGATGTTACTGTTGCTGAAGGGGCGTCAGTTACTTTTGGTATAACTTATAAAGGTGTGACAGCGCAATACACAATTTACTTCTTTACAACGGTGATCTCTGCAAGCACTAACAACACAATCAATTATGTGACGACAGCTAGCGGAAGCTATGAAAATATTTATGCCGACAATAGTGAGATTTATGAGGATGGCACAACAACAACAAACATATTTGCAAAAAATAGACTCGTTGAATTAAGTATTGTAAGAGATGGTGCAGTAGCAGGCTCATTACAGAAAATTTATGTGAGAACACTCGGGGCTGAGGACAAAGATGATTATTTAGACAATCCTCTTGCGTCTTTTGTCCTCACACAAAGCATGATCGACAAGGGATCTAACATATTTGTCGATATTGGTATATTAAGTGATAAAACAATTGCTGGTAGCCAAATTTCAACTACCGATCTAACTACAGGTAATTTAGCAGATAATTTACTCAAAGAGGGTTATGAATTTGTGATCGGCTCGTTTAATTCAAATGACGATTTCGTTGGTTCTACGGCAGTTTCGTTTGTTAGACAAGCAAGCCGAGTTGAATATAAGTATCGCCTATCAAACGGCAACACACAAATTATTAATAGCAGTTCATTAACTATAATAGAAAGAGAAGAAATAGAAGCCGGAGGGTCCTCGCTTTTTGACAATGATGAAGTTGCAACTTTCAGCGTAAAATATCAAATCGGCGAAACAACCAATGGTGAAATAAAATACAGACTCAAAAAAGCACTTGATATTGAAGCGCAACATGCTTGGTCGGGAAGCAATCAAACAATAATCGAAATTGAAACAAACAAAATCAACCATTACACTCTTGTAAACGAAATGGGCATACGTCACCCATCTACCGGCGAGATGTTGTCTGCCGAAAACATTGGGGAGGCAGAAATAAGCTTACAAGTAGTTAACACTTTGGATGAAAGTTGGGATTGGAAAACAATTGGTGGTTTGCCAAGCAACATTTCATCTAATGAATTTAAATATCAAACGACGTCACGTGATGACTATTTAAGTTTTACACCGATAAAAGACAATGACAAAGTTTACGATTATTATCTATTTGGCGAAGGAACTGACAATAATGGCACCTACGTTCTCTTGGAGTTGACTTACGAAGTTTCGGACACTAGGAAAGAATTCTATTTTGTCGTTAAACTTATACCTGACTACAACGTAACAATCGGTGGAATGCAAGTTGCTACTGCGGGAGTTGTAACTGATGGAGTGGCATCAAATGAAGACAACCCTTACAATTTTGTTCCGGACGATAAAAGTGTTTTCAACATCGCAACAAACAGCAATTCAATCATATCCTTTGTAAGATCAAATTGGGACAGCAGTAATATTGCAAAAAGCTTGACTTATACGTTGACAGTGCGAGGGTCAGGAAATGGCTATAATGACGCAAGCAACATTGCAAAATTAAACATCGATTCTCCGTGGCAGAAAAAAATAAGTGAGAGTGACTCGGAAATTGATGATGTTGATCTAGATACTGACAAAGCCCTTGCTGGAAACATTTACAGTTGGAAAAATAATGATGGAGAAAACAATGAACTAACATTAAAACCTGATTCAATCGCATTTGGGCAGAAGTTGTACATGCTTGAAATAACCAACTCTTGGGGATTTGAAATAGAGTTTTACTTCACTCTTTCATCTCCATCGTCTCAAAATCCTGTGATTAGCACAGCTTTTTCTGATGCAACATTTACCGAAGGTGAAAAATTTGACGTTGGCGTAATTTATGATAAGATTGTTGCTAATAAGAATGATATGGGTACACCAGAGAACGAAAAAGACGATAAATATGACTTGACCATGCAGAGAGACAATCCACCAGAAGACAATAGCGGATCAGTGAAAATGATCGTCGTTGACAATATTGCAACATGGGGCGTAAATGCAGAGGCGAACAATGTTAACAGCGACAACATCAATAGCGGACAAGATATTTATGATAATTACATGGCTAGTACAGCCAACATGATTTATCAATACGTTACGATTGAAAGTGTTGGATTTAAATATCTTGATGAAAATGCTGTTCGAGGCTTAAATATAAACAATAATAAATTAATTACAAGCAGTGAATTGAAGAACCCATGGGAACTAACAGATAAGGAAGAAGGAGATGTCCAAATTTCATATGAGGGAATACAAGCTAGCGGCGAAGGGCGATTTACTGTTCCTAATTTGCCAGGTTGGTACTATGGAACAAACAGTAGCGTTCAAGTTGAAGTGCATGTAACGTTGAAATATCAAAAAGACGGTGATATTGAAACATGTGACATAAGTTTCCCTGCAACTGTTAGCAGGCAATACAACGTCAGCACCTCAAAAAATGTTGTTATCGACGCACAACGCTTTAATTTAAGCGACTATATAAAAGTTAAAAATAACGGCAACGATGTAAACTCAGGTGTAACTTATTATGACGACACATTAGAAGTTACTCTTCCAGCAGGCGGTCAAGCAACAGTGACCGTTGAGATGACGCGTGGATCTGAAGAATTTGAAGGTTCGAAAACAATAAACAACACTTACCAATATAGACCTGAAACGACCTATAACAGCTTGTCAGAAATTTTGGGTATGACTTTGCAACCTAACACTGACACGGTAACAATAAATGTTACTGCTTCCGAAGATATATTAGATAGTGTAGATTTCCGTGTGAGATATGGTGGCAATGATATAAAAGAAAACTGCTTAAACGGTGGTTATACAATCAGTAGTAGTTGGCAACATATTGAAAACGACACCCTATACATTGAAGACTCTGGAAGATTTACAAACAACTATGCTACGGTGAATAAATCATATATTGTTGGCGTGAATAATTTATATTACCGCTATAATCAAGTGTACTGGTTGACAAGAGAATATTATTCACTTGACACAGGACTCGGCGACACAACGATAAGACAAATTGATGCAGACGCAAGTGAATCAGGCATTCAGTATTATGATGAAACAAATAAAGTGTGGAAAAATTATATTCAGTCTGCAAACGGAACCCCAACAACCGCTAACTTCAAAATACCTATAAGCGCATGGGCGAATGGCGTAACAATTTATCAAGCAACACAAAATAATGGTCAGATAGGGAATGATTCAGAAATAGGATTAATTGGACTGTTTAATAGTGTATTTAACATAACATACAGATACGTTCCAGCTGAAGGAGAGACTCCTGCAACTTGCACTTTTACAGCAGGGACGAATGCTACATTTACTAATATTAGCTTTGAAAACGGAGTAGGCTCTTTTGATATGACATATGGAGGTGAAACAACCACTTATGAATTCAAGACTGATAGCAATGGAAATCTTATATCAATAAATGGGCATACGGTTAATATTGAAAGCGGGGAAAAATTCAGCTCGATACTGCTCACAAGTTCGATTTACTTCGAAGTTACAGCAGGTGAGGGTGACGTTTCAACAGCATACTTTGACGGAACATATCTTTACACAGGGCCTGATTACACCGTAAACAATCAACAATATATTTTGGTAAACATCTATGTCAAGGCTTCTGGTGGGCCAGACAGGACATTTGAACGAAATGTTCACGGAAATGATTACAGGCTTGGTTGGTTTAGAGTGATTTTAGTTTAAGACAAAAGTGCCCGCATGTTGCGGGCGCTTTGCCGAAAGGCAAAGCAAAACTTTTCGTTAGAAAAGGTTACTTTTGTCGTTGATGTTGAGGAGGAAATAAACATTGCATTGGGCATTTTGGCTTTTGACCGCATTTGGTATATTAGGCGTAGTCAACTTGTTTTTACTTGTTGGTATGATTTTTCTTGAAAAGAAAAAACCTCAAACGATAATTGCATGGCTTTCAATTTTAACTTTTTTTCCAGGCATAGGGTTTATATTTTATGTTTTACTTGGAAGTGGGCTAAGCTATCGAACACGTAGAATGCTTAAAAAGAAAGCAATCTCGGAAAAAGACGTTTTAAACAACATCAGAGGTTTGCAAACTTTTTCAGAGGTCAGTGGGACAAAAAATTTCGGTCAAAATGCAGAACTTGTCAAACTTTGTTTTGACATGGGTGGATATCCTTGCCTATATAATGACGTAAAATATTTTTGTTTCGGATTTGAAAAAATTGCAATTTTAAAGCAGGATCTAATGTCCGCTAAAAAATCTATCAATTTGGAGTATTACATTTTTGCCAATGACAAAGTTGGCAAAGAGATTATGGACATATTAATTAAAAAAGCAAACGAAGGGGTTAAAGTAAAGCTCATATATGATTCAGTAGGAAGCAAAAACACACGCAAACGTTTTTTTAAAAAACTTGAAAAGGCTGGTGGAGAGGTTGCCGAGTTTTTCCCACCATTCATGCATATTAGAATGATTAACTTAAAGATAAACTATCGAAATCATAGAAAAATCGTTGTGATAGACGGCAAAATCGCATATACGGGTGGCATAAATATCCGTGAGGATCATATGGGTATGAAAAAGAAGCTTTCTCCATGGAGAGATGCCAGCATAAGAATTGAGGGGAGCGGTGCATTTCCTTTGCAAAACATTTTTCTTGATGACTGGAGATATGCAAAAAAAGACAACACTCCAGTTGAACAATACATTGAAGAATATTTTCCAGTTCCAGAACAAAAGGGTGATGTGGGGCTTCAAATATTGACATCGGGGCCAGATTCGAAATTACAAAAAATTAAAGAAGCGTATGTAAAGATGATCACCTCTGCTAAGAAAAGAGTTTGGTTGCAAACACCCTATTTTGTCCCAGACGATGTTTTCATATCCGCTCTCACAATAGCGCAAAAAAGTGGAGTAGACGTTAGGATAATGTTGCCTTCAAAACCTGACAGGTGGACGGTTTTTTTTCCAACACTCTCTTATGCTCGCGAGATGGCGCAGATCGGCATAAAGACATATTTTTACAACGGATTTATGCACGCAAAAACTTTGCTTGTCGATGACAATCTACTTTCCATTGGAAGTTGCAATCTTGACAACAGATCATTTGGTTTAAATTTTGAATCGACAGCGATAATGTATTCAGAAAAATTAAATCAACAGTATGCACAAGAGATGAAAAAAGACATGGACAATTCAAATTTGGCAGATGAGTCGTATTTTAAAAAGGCGCCGGCTTTAAGTAAACTTGCGCAGTCGGTGTTTAGGCTTTTTGCCCCATTGCTGTAAATATAAAACAAAACCTTTGCTAACTGCAAAGGTTTTATTTTGCTTTTTTTAGTAGTTTGTCAAAGCAATCAATTATCTTTTCCCTATCTGCTTCCCAAACAAGAGAGCGTTTTGAATTTGGGTTGTCTACAAAAGTCGTTTGCCCACGTTTTTTGCCAAAAGATGTGTTAATTTTTACATCAACATTTTTAAATTTGAAAAATTTGGGGTTTGTTATTGTCATAATTGCACACAAATCATGTGTTGCAAGTTTGTCTGTAGGCATGAGCAAATCTCTGTAACCAGTATAAAGCTTTTTAACGATACTTCCATATTTTCCATAGCGACTCCATTTGTCTAACAGTTGCTTGTTTAAAAAAACTGAAAGTCCTATTTCTGAAGGGCTAAATCTTACATATTCAATGCTATTTAATATTATTTGCGTTGCATCAGGATCGCAATACATGTTAAAGCTTGCATATGGTGTGATACTACCTATGCCACTATATGTTCCGCCCATTATTAAAACTTTTTTTAATTTCTGTGATATTTCAGGATATTTTTGTAAAGCTTTTGCGAGGCTTGAACATGGTCCGTTGCACACATAGATTATGTCTTTGTGTTTTTTAACGCAATCTAATATAGCCTCTTCAAAACCATAACCTTCTCTGTTTATTGTTTGACTTGATGTTTGTGTTACATTTATTAAGTTTCCAAGTCCACTCTTACCATGAACGTTTAGGGAAGGGATTTTGTTTGATTTGATTGGCGCACCTGCCCCTTGAACCACAGGAATAACTTTTTTTGAAAAATTCTCGTTAATAAACAATGCGTTGAGAGTGCTTTGCTCCAAATCCTTATTGCCTTTGGTGACGCATATAAGTTTTAAGTCAAGTTTGTTTGTTATGAAAGAGTAAATCATTGAGATCGAATCGTCAACCCCTGGGTCAACATCTAAAATAATTTTTTGTTTCATATTTTCCTCTATGCAATGCCAAGCAAGGCAAAATTTGCCCTTACGGATTCAAACGTTGAAGTGTGCGCGCCATCTCCGTTAACCCAAGTTATCTCTACAATATCTCCTGGGACCACTGTAAGCAAAAAGTCGTCAAGTTCAAAAGCTCTGGAAAGCTCTAATTCACGTTCGCCAACTTTAATTGAGGTGATCTTGTCACCAACAGATATTCCGCTATCATAAAACAACGTGTTTTCATCATTAGAAACTGAAGTGACAAGAATGTCTTCTTTTATAAAAGTTAAGCCAGTTTGCTCCTCATAAATTGAGTAAGAGTTGCTCGCTTCGTAGTGAACACCAAGGTCAACTAGATAGATTCCGTTTAACGCATATGTGTTTTTTGAATGAATTATGTTTTCGGTCGCACCCACAGCAATGCTAACAGGGATGGCACTGCTAAAGTCGTCTAAGCCCTCTGCCGAAGCGCTAGGTATGCCTATTAATTCACCCTTTTCGTTAAAAAGACCACCGCCACTGTTTCCTCCATTTATTGCGGCATCAAATCTAATCGCACGATAAGAAATGATTTCGTTCGTTTCAGTAGGGATCGTAGCCTCTTTGCCTACGTACACATTTATTGATTCAGACTCGACACTAACAATGCCTCGAGTTGCACTTAGTCCCTGAAAGTTGGGATTGCCTATTGCTATGACAGTTGACCCGAGTTTTGCAGATGAGTTTGAAACGGTTACTGCTCTTACATCGAGATTGGACAACAAATCACTTTTTACAAATAAGACTGCTATGTCATATGCCTGGGATCCACCAACAAACTCGCAGGACAGCAGATTGTTTCCAGTAACAAGTTGCGTTTGCCCGACAAAAGTTTCGGAGATGCTACAATATTGAGAACCATATGGCTGAGCATAAATGACAGATGCAATAGTATTGTCAAAGTAATTATCACCGCATATAACATGATAATTGGTTATTATATATGCTTCGCCCTTTTCTTTGTCAAGTGAATAAATTACTCCTGCTCCTGCACTATAACCAGTTTTTGTTTCTGTAAATATTGCGACTGTTGACATCATGGCAAGGTTTGTGGCTTGCGTCAAATCTGAGTTTATTACAACTTCTTCTGTAACCGATGGCGCAACATATTCAGTCTTAACTGTACAAGCGCTAAACACTATTGCACAAGGCAAAATTAGTAAACAAATCAAAAAGTATTTAAGTTTTTTCATAACAACTCCTTTGCTATAAGACAAATTATATACTTTTTTTGTCTTTTATGCAAACAAAAGGAATTATAAGTGAACACCTAAAACATGCAAGCCTATTGCTTCTTCAAATTTGTAGCTTGTCAGTGGCCGATCTAATGCGCTGATCGAGTGCGCACAGACAAAAATTTCTCCATTTTGAATTTTAGATATGATTAAAGAATGATTAAAATTAAATGGATTTTGCCTAAGTTGAATTATATCACCGACTTGTAAACGGTTTATTTTTTTTATTTCAGCGAAAGGTCCAGGAATATTCTTATCCAACAAAAAACGTCTTAGATAGTTTACGCTTGCCCAACTTGGAGATCGGTTTGCTTGGTCAATATAAAACCATCCGTAATATTTGTTGTAATTCATTACTCCGCCACCAGCCAAAAGACATTGACTGACAAAGTTTGTGCAATCTCCACCAACTCCACCAAAATGAAAAAACTCTACATTGTGCGACAAAGCCCATTTTTTTGCATATTCGACGGCAAGGGTTCGATTATATTCTTTTACCATATTTATTTTATCTTTGGTCACTAATTGTTGCCATACTGTTGTTTCTTTGCAAGTCTGCAACAGAATCATAAGGTGCAGATGTTGTCGTTCCTGCTAAAAGTGCTATGTCCACAGTATTAGCAGGGCTACCCCAAGAGTTTCCCGAAAACTGCATAAGCGCTTGGTCAACCACCCAGCCACGAGTGTTGTAAACAACGTTATGAGTTATAAATCCCGCGGAATTTGGATTTAAATAACCTGCTTGGCGTAAAGAGTAAAATATGTTTCCATCAATCCAGTTGTTTTGTGTCGAGCCTTGAGTTACGACGCCTCTGTTTGTTATCCAGGTGTCTGAACTTCCTGCCTGTGTTGGGCCAAAAATAACGTTGTTTCTTATTATATTGTTGTTTCCACCAATTTGAATAAATTCGCTAGGGTAGGGAATGTCACTTGTAAAAGTTAGGCCATAAATTTCATTGTTGTCGCCACCAACAAGCATACCAACAACATCGGATTGAAGGTTTATTACTGAGTTTGGTTTGCCTATGAGTGAAATTCCATTCTTATTTAAGTTTAAAGTAGAAGAGATTTGATAATCTCCTTCCTCTACAACTATGATCCCATCTTCATCAACTAAATTGATTGCGTCAGAAATCGATGGCAGTGGATTTGCTTGCGTTCCATCTCCTCCAACGTTGCCACTTTTCACAAAGAGAAAAGAGTTGTTTACTCCAAGAGTGCCTGTTGGTCCCGTAGCACCAGTCGGGCCCGTAGGACCTGTTGCTCCCGTCGCGCCTGTAGCACCTGTTGCACCTGTTATTCCGTCTGCTCCCGTGGGGCCCGTTGCTCCCGTTGGTCCTATTTCCCCAGTTGCTCCAGTTATTCCTGCAGGGCCGGTAGGGCCGGTCGCACCTGTAGAACCTGTATTGCCAGATATTCCTGTTGGGCCTATTGGACCCATAGGACCTGTAGCGCCTATTGGTCCGGTAGCCCCTGTAGGACCTGTAGCACCAGTTGTTCCGTCAGCGCCTGTCGGTCCTGTCGCACCAGTTGGTCCTATTGGCCCTGTTGTTCCTGTTCTACCAATGGGGCCTGTCGCCCCTGTAGGGCCTGTGGCGCCGGTAGGGCCTTGTATACTTAATCCTGGAATTGTCTTAACTATAATTTTGTTTTGTGGGCATTTATTATTAAAATTGTTACAAAAAAACATTAAAGCCTCCTAACTCATTTTATTCCTCAAAATAAAATGTGTTAAAAGGCTTATGTCATAAAAATTGAAATAAAAAAAATAAACACTAATCTGAATTCTGGTGCGCCGTAAGAGATTCGAACTCCTGACCTTTGGTTCCGTAGCAAGCACCTAAAAATGTTATATTTTACTCATTTTACACCATTTTTATCATGTTTTATCATTTAATCAAAAGCCTATAACCCTTATAAAATAAGGCGAATAGGCTTTTATTTTTAACATACAACATCAAACGAAAACAAAACCTAAAAACACATCACAAAACGGCACCTTTTTCATAATCTTTGCAAAAATTGTGCAAAAATTCGCAGACAGTTATGTTACAAAATTGTAATTTAAAACTTGTCAATTCCTTGATTTTTTTTTCATATTCATTTAAAATATAATAATAGTTATGGAGGTTTACTTATATGATTGATTTAAATTATTACAAAGTTTTTTACTATGTTGTCAAATTAGGAAATTTCTCTTTAGCCGCAAAAAAACTTGAGGTTTCTCAGCCCGCTATTAGTTATACTATTTCAGAACTTGAAAAAACAATTAATGCACAACTTTTTATCAGACGTGGCAAAAAAATCGAATTAACAAAAATAGGTACAGATTTATTTGAATATGTTGAAGATTGTTTTAACACACTGCAACTAGCCGAAAAAAGATTGAGTGTATCTTATGAAAATAAGCAGATTCACATGGATTTAGGCATACAATCTTATTTAATAAACCTATTACCCGCATTTAAAAAGTATATCTCTGAACAAAATTTTGCAGAATACAAATTAATAGATGACTCATTAGATAACCTAGTCAAAAAGGTTGAAAATAAAGAAATTGAATTTGCTATTATTGCTGGGTATTATTATGGTGTACTAAATTGTAAAAAGATTATGGATCTTCATATGGCTTTTGTTTCCCCAAAAAATATAAAATTTGATAATAATTCAATTAAAAATTATAAATTTGCTTTACCTATTAAAACAACAAAGTCTAGAAAAGATTTAGATACTATACTTTTAAAAAATAATATTGGTATAAATCCTGTATACGAATTCAATTCTAACCATATTTGCATGTCTCTTATGAATAATTTAGATGCTATTTTTTATATTCCAAAAGAATTGGTTTATAGTACATTTAACAATGACAAATTTCATGTAATAAAAGTAGATTTTGAACTGCCTTCAACTCCCATTAATGTAATTTATAATGATAAATTTATCTCAAAAGAGACAAGAAATCTAATAAATATTTTAACCAACACTTAATTTATTTAAATTTAAAAAAAATTTGTATAACATTTCAACAAATTTGTCATCTTTTGCCGTATATGTAATTCTCACAATTAAATCATCATTTGGCCAAGCAAATGACGCACCTGTTAAAAACTTTATGCGTGCTTGCTTAAAAGAAAAAACAAGCAAATCTTCTGCACTTGTAATAGTTATATCTACATATTGTTTGTTTTTATAATATGTTAGATCAAGCAGTGCAAAAAATCCTCCTTGTGGCTCTAAGACTAAACGCACATGATGGTTATTTATACTATTTAGATCTATCTTATGTTTTTTTAATAAACTTATTATTCTTTTCCTATTCTTTTTATTTGTTGAATCTATACCATTTACAAAACATTTTAGTATATCAAGTTTAAACTTGTACCTTTCTATTAATTTCTTAAAATACTTTTGATAACACACACGTCTTTTCTTTTTTGTTGAAAATATTTCAGATAACATTCTTGCCTGTATTGTTGGTACTGAGTCCATTTGGTGAAATATTAAATTTCTTACTGCCCTAATTACAATTTCATTCGCAACTATAAAACCTGCCCGAGCTCCAGCCAAACCAAAAGATTTAGATAATCCAAATAAAGATATAGTGTTATCAAACATTTCTGGAATAGAAGAGACTGGGCAGGGTGGTTTCTCTCTATTATAGTTTAAGTCATAATATACTAAATCATCTATTAGGAATACTCCTAAATCCTTGCAAACTTTTCCCATAGATGAAATTAAATCATAATTATCTCGTGTTAAAATTGTACCTAATGGATTATGTGGATTTATATTTACGAAAGCCACTACTTTAGGCTGATAACCTAAGGTGCAATACTCAATTTTTAGCCGTGCATTGATTTCTAAAATTTTAGATTTTAAAATTTGTGGATTTATTAACCAATTATCACTTTCTTTAAGTGGAACGAACTCGCTTATTCCACCTAGCCTTTCTGGTATATATGTAAATAGTCCATAAGTTGGAGCTGTAAATAAAACAACATCATAGGGGCGAAGAATTGATTTTAATATTAAGTAAAATGCATGTGTTGTTGATTGCGTAAAAATGATATTATCATTGTTTACTTTTTCTAAACCATTTCTAATGCCTATATCATTTAGATAATTGCAAATGTTTTCTTTGTATAAAGATTCTCCTTGAGATAGTGGATAGGAATAAATTGAAGATTTAAAAAACTCTTGTTTTAGACTTTTATATGCTAAAGGAAAAGGTTTATAATTTATTGGATCGCCGCCCCCTAAATTGAAAAACTCGTGTTCATCCTTATTTAAGTATGAGTAAATTTCATTTCTATATACATATGCCGATTTTTCTATTTTTGCCACATTAGACAAAAAGGAAGAGCCATCAGCCCTTTTCCCTATATTAGGAATCATACTTTTATCTAACAATGATAAATCTTTTTCGATAAGTCTATTTACTGCTTTATTCATGTTTAAATTATATAACAAAATCGGTTTTTAAGTCAAATATATTATAAAAAATTTTTATAATTAGTTGACTTATTATAAAATATATGCTAAATTATTGATAGATGGAGGTAACATGGACAATAAAATTAAAAAAATATCAAAAGAAGCATTAGATTTTTGGGGTTATGAACCGCAAAGCACTATGTTGATTGAGGAAATGGGAGAACTAATCAAGGCGTTGTGTAAATACAAACGTTTTGGTTATGAAAAGGCTGACGAAGAAATTAAAAACAATTTACTTGAAGAACTTGCTGATGTTCATAATATGCTAGAACAAATGGAAATCTTTTTTGGAGAAGAAAAAATTTCACAAATAAGATTAGAAAAATTAATAAGAACTCAAAATAGAATAAATAAATTGAAAGGAGAATAATTATGTATATATTTTATGCATTTCCATTTGCACAATTGTGTAATAATAAAAATGGACAGGTTGATGAAAAATATAGATACTTCTTTGAAGGTCTAAAAAAAATAGCAAAACAAAATGGACATCAATACTTTTTGGCTCATGAACGAGAAAATTGGGGAGCCGAATATAAGGGCCCAGATGAGTGTGTACCAAATGATTATGCTGGAGTTATAAATTCTGATATAATGATTGTTGTACCAGGCAATCCAATTTCTGGTGGAGTTCATGTTGAAATGGGTTGGGCTTCTGCAAATAAGAAAAAAATGCATATATTTTTAGAGGAAGATAGAAAATATTCCCCTGTCGTTTATGGACTAAATAGTTTAACAAATGTCACATATCATTATTCAAAAGTATTCCCATCAGAGGATTTGCTCAAAGATATAGAACAAGTTATCCTAGATGAAGGAGTAAAATAATGTATCTTAGTTTATTGAATGAAAATATAAGTAATGTTAAAGAGAAATATTTTAATAAACCTTTTTTCGTATTTTTATCTTTAACAAACATCTGCAATGCAAATTGCGTTTTTTGTGATGTGCGAAGCAATAAAAATCTCTTATGTTCAATTGATGTATATAAATTAATCGATGAGTTATCTTTAATGGGTACAAAATATATACATTTCACTGGAGGTGGAGAACCATTTACAGATAAAAACATCATTAATTATATGGAATACGCTTCAAATAAAGACATAAATATTATTTTTATTACAAATGGATATTTGTTAAATCAATATGTAGATAAATTTATAAATATTAATATCAAAGCGGTGTTTGTTTCTTTAGATAGTTGTTATCCAGAAATTCATAATAATTTGAGAAGAACAAATAATCTGTTTGAACATGCAATTGAAGGAATAAACAAATTAAAAAAAATAAAACCTGAAGTAAAAATAAACATTAACCATGTTTTAAATAGTAAAAATATAGATTCATTTGAAAATTTTATCGCATTAAAAGAAAAAGTAAACTTTGATTTTTTAAATCCCATTGTAATTAAAGATTGCGAAAATCTTACACCTACAAAAGAACAAATATCAAACTTTAATGCAAAAAAACAAAAATTCGAATCATTGCTTAATAAATACAATGTTAAACTGCTATGCAATACCCTAGATATTTTTAAAGAAGAAATCAACATAAATGGTGAAAGAAAGCAAAATGAAAACCTTCGTTGTTTTTTTGCAAATTTCAGCGCCTTTATAGACTGTCCAACAGGAAAAGTCTATCCTTGTGACTGTTCTATACATTGCGATAGAAATTTGTATTGTTTGGGTTCTCTGCATAACCTATCTTTTAAAGATATTTGGGAAGGGAAAATAAGACTTAATTTAATTGAAAAACTAAACCACGGAGATATGAGTTGTAAAACAAAATGTGATGAAGCAAACTGCATTTTTAATAGAACTTTTCTTAAAGGGGTGTAAAGAGATGGGAAAATATATTTTAGTTACCGCGGAAAAGTTTGGCTATGGACCTATTATTACATGTTTAAACGTTGTTAAAGTTCTTAAACAAAAATTAGACAAAAAAACTAAATTAATATTTTTAGGAACAAGTATTGCTAAAGAACAAGCAATATCATCAAAACTATTTGACGAAGTTATCGAATGCAAAACATACAATTATCATGATTTGAGTAATTTTAAGGAATTATTTATTCATGCTTGTGCGATTGTAAGTTCTGAAAACCAATTTGGTGCAATATATGCAAAACAATTAAATGCAAAAAATGTCTATTTTATAGACAACCTTGTTTGGATGTGGGACAAAATAACTCCAGGACTTGAGATTGTGGATGGTTATTTTATATCTGAAACTTTTAGTAGTAAAGAAAATTTTAAGAAGATTGGGCAAAATATAAAAAATCCAATTTTCGTAGGGCCTTTGCGAGATATAGATAAGACTCATTATGGTTCTGAAAATATGCTCATGATTAATTTTGGTGGTGCTGAATCTTTTATGCTAGAAGAACAAATAGTAAAGCGTTTTTATAAAAAAATTTTAAGTGAAATATTAAATACAGTTGTTCTAAATAAATTTGATAAAATTTTTGTCTGCGGTGGAAGTGGAATTATAAATGCAATAATGGAAAATTGCTCTTTATATGAAAATGTAGAAATAAAAACCCTTCCTTATAAAGAATATTTGGACAAATTACATAAATGTTCGCATATTATAATGTCGTCAGGGTTAGGCAACTTTATAGAAACAGTTGGAATAGGAAAATCAATTATGTATATTCCTCCAGTAAATTATAGCCAGTTGTTACAACTTGAAGAATACAAAAATCTTGATTTGGGCTTTGAAATTCTAAATTGGGATGCATTTGATTTTTACAAAAAAATACCAGAATTTTTAGATGAAGAGGCTGGAGTTAACATGGTTGTTGAAAATGTAGCAAAATACCTTAAAGACAACTCAAAAACGTTATATAATAAAGTAATCCACTTTATAGATTCAAACAAACAGACAAACTTCTTTTCTAAAAGAAATTCTTACATTTCTAATTTTTCTAGTGATGCACCTGAGATCATTGCTAATTATATTTTAAAAGGAGTCAATAATGAAAATACCAAATAACCCATTTATTGGGACAAATTATATAGGATTTAAAGAGAAAATAAATGTACTGAAAGTACTAAATTCTAAATCACTCTTTCGCTATCATGGCCCAAAACTGTTATTTATGACAGACAAATTAGAAAATATGCTGAAAAAATATTTAAATGTTAAATATGTTTTGGCTTGTACAAATGGAGCGTCTGCATTAAAACTTTCATGTATTGCGTATGGAATAGGAAATGGTGACGAGGTGATTATGAGTCCTTTCACATTTATTGCTTCGGCTTCAAGTGTCTTAGCATGTGGTGCTATACCTAAATTTGTTGATATTGATGAAACAATGAATATAGACCCTAAAAAAATTGAAGAAGCAATTACAAAGAAGACAAAAGCCATAATGTGTATACATATGCAAGGCCAATGTTGTGATATGAATCCAATACTCAACATAGCAAAAAAACATAATTTAATCATAATCGAAGATACAGCACAAGCATTTGGAAGTGAATACGATAATAAAAAAAGTGGAATTATTGGCAATATTGGTGCTTTTAGTCTACAAGCAGGTAAGACAATTACTTGTGGTGAAGGTGGGTTTATTGCAACAAATGATTATGAAGCATATCAAAAGGCTAAAGATTTTCATGATAATGGTGGACATAGAATTGGTTGTGATTATCCTACTTGGACAAATGGTGGGACTTCATATGGTGAAAATTATAAGATGACAGAGTTACAAAGTGCAGTCGCGGTGGCTCAACTTTCAAAAATTTCAAAGATTATAAATCGCCAAAATAAATTATTTGAGTATTTTGAAAACTATTTCAAAAATATTAATTTTTATACGATGCGACCAAATTTATCAACAAATAAAAATATCAATGTCAGTATATGTTTAAAATTTAAAACAGATGTAGAATGCAATGATTTTATTAAATTCATGCATGAAAATGGTATACCATTTAACAAATACTGCACTAAATTAATAAATAGTTATGACGTATTTAAAAAGAAACAAGGACCTCATAAATCAAACTATCCGTTTAATCTTACAGATGTTCAATATTCTGAAAGTGATTGTCCGAGAGCAATTGAACTAATTAACCAAACAGCTTGGTTTAATTTATCATCGCAATTAAAATGTAAACATGTTAAATATATTATCTCTAAAATGGAGGATTTTCGTGTTGAAAGACAATAATTTTACTTCTAGCAAAATTTGGAAAGATTCTAATAGAATTAGGTACGATGTAAAAAATGTTGTTAATCTTGATAATGTTGACTTTGTAATTAAAGATACAGAAATTTTATGTTTGCAATACTTTAAAATCGATTTCACAGAGAATCTTTTAAAGTTGATAAAGAGTTCAGTGATCAACGGCAAAAATGTCATTTTTAAGTATATTGATTTAACTGAAGAGCAATTAATATTATTGAAAAATTGGTGTAACAAAAACAACTTAAATCTCTTTATAAATGACGAATGGGATGCACCTAAACTTATTTTAGCAGAGGATTTTTCTAATTATATTAAAAAGAAATGTACTTTATTAAAAAGGGATTATGTAAAATATCTTAGTGATATAGAAATAGAATATCAAATATTTAGTGGTAAAGCATTAGATTTATGGACAAGTGTCTTAACAATAGACAAAAAATCGTGGAAGGGGAAAAATTTATGTGATATGAAATCGCTTGATAGAGAAGATTTGCAATACATATTCTATTTAATGAGCGAACCAAATAACTCCTCGCTTATGGTCGCATTTAAAGATAATGAACCTCTAGCATATTCTTTATGGTTTAAAGCAAATGATGATGCTTGGTATGCTGCAAAATGGGGTGCATCTGATAGTGGTCGAGTTGTAAATGCAGGTATTAAGGTATTGTTTAACCATATAAATTATATTTTAAATAAACAAAATAATATATTAAACTTAGATTTTTGGGGAAGGCGTAGTCAGTTTTATGACATGCTAAAAAATTCAGATATCAGACGTTATCACTTCGAAATTAGGGGGCAAAATTGATTAGTGAGATTATAACACGAAATAGACTTAATTCTATTTTAGATATAGACAAATTCATAGATGCTAGCTTTAATGGCACAGTTTTTGCAACTAAATGGTTTACAAAATTAAAAAATGTTGACAAATTTATTGTTACGCGACAAAATAATGAAATTGTGGCATTTATGCCATTATTTTGTTCTAAATCTAGTAACGATGAAATAAATCAAAGTACAATGTATATCCCATATGGCGGACCTGTAATAAGCGAACCTCCCACTACTGAAAGGAACAAAATAAGGTTTTTAAGAGATATTAACAATTCTCTTATTAAAATCTTAAAAGAAAATTTTGTTTCAATATCTTTTTCAATTGACCCTAAAATAATTGATATAATGCCTTATATTAGAAATGGTTTTATGCCAGAGGTAAGATATACTTATAAATTAGATATTACAAATAGCGAGAATTTATATGACGGCTATGGGCATGATAGAAGAAAAGAGATTCGTAAAGCAATAAAACATGATGTAAAATTTGTAATTGATAACAACATAACATTTACTGACATAAAAAAATACGTCGAATGGGAAAGCAAATATGGTTTTGACTCTTCTGCTGAAGAAGTTAAAGATATCTTAACACACTCAATCGCAAACGACAATGGTATGTGCTTTGTCGCCTTGAAAGATGATATCGTTATTGGTTCAGTTGGAATGCTATGGAGAAACAAAATAGCATATATTATGTATTCATATTTTGATAAAAACTATGACCTAGGTGCTATTGCGTTTTTATATGATAATATTTTTAAATATCTATCTAAATACAAAAATGTAGAATTTATTGATTTTGAAGGCTCTGTTTACGAAAGCGTAGAAAATTGGAACATATCATTTGGAGCATATCAAGACAGATTTTATAATCTTCATTACGACATAAATGGAAATGATGATATTGCGAGGACTATGTATGCATATTTTGAAAAATAATCTTGAAAATAAAATAAATAAAACATTAGGTTTTAATTGTGGCAAACTTACAAATAGTGGTTCTGAAGCCATTAAATATTGTCTAATTAATGCAAATGTAAAAAAAGAGACATTAGTGGTTATGCCTGTAACTATTTGCAAAAGCGTAGTTGATGCAGTCTTAGATTATGGTTGTTATCCTTATTTTGTTGATGTTGATACTGACTTTTGTTTAGATTTAAAAATGGTACAAGATAATTTTCGAAATGATATAAGTACCATTATATATATTCATGCGTATGGAATCTATAAAAATATATCTGAACTGGTAAAATTTTGTAAGGAACGAAGCATTATATTAATCGAAGATTCGGCACAATATATAAATGCTAGAAATATATATGTTAAAGTTCCACAAGGAGATATTATTATTTACTCTTTTGGAAAGGGAAAACCGATTGATGTTGAAAAATATGGGTTTATAGCATCAAATAAAATGGATATTAAATACTATCCAAATATTGTTGAAAATGATAAGTATTCACTTCTTTATGATAAATTTACAGACATCAAAACAATAATTGATAATAAATTACAAAAAGTAAAATTATACAAACAATTATTAAATACAAACAATATAAAGGATAATGATAATTTCATTGATAACATATTCCATCGAATCCTTTTTTATCAACCACAAAATTATAATGATATAAGTAAAAAAATGTATCAATTTATGGATAAAAATAAACTTGATAATTATCAATCTACAATTTTTATTGAAGCCTTTAGGGAACCTGCACTGCAGAAAAAAATTCCAAATGTATATCAAGATTTACATTTGGAAAATTTTAAAATATATGAAAAACTAAAAAAATCCTATCATTACTTTAGAACGTGCGATTGGATTAACGAAGATAATATCAAAAAAATATGTGATTTTTTTAACAAAGTTTTAAACGACAATTCAACTTAATTCTCCATTAAATACCACTTCGTCGTTATCCTTATTATAAAATTCTTGCAATATCTGTGTTATCTTCCAATCATATTTATAAACATAATAAAGAAAATATCTTACCTTGTATTTAGGCATAGAAATTAGAGGTTTTGTAGTTTCTAAATATTTAAAACACTCCTCTAATAATAGATGCCCTACACCATGATTTCTGCTATGCTCGGTGACGTAAAAGGTACAAATCTTTTTTTCTAGAGCAGTTTTTTTTAAGAATGCCACCCCGCAAATATTCCTATGAAATGTTAAGTAAATTATTTCCCTGTCTTTACCAATAAACGGCAAATGTTTTTTAAAAAACCACTCTTTATGATGAGGATAATCAGAAGTTAAATGGTCTGTAAGATAATAAAGTTGCAAACAAAGTTCATCATAATCAATATCATTTAAATGTTGTGACAAAAAATTAATTTTTACATTCATCTACGTTCTCCTATAAACTAATTTTATTATAAAACATTTTATTATAAAATGCAACTATATTATTGACAAATTTGCAAATTTATTATAATATAATTAAAAGAGGGTTTATGGGAAAAGAGTATATTGACCTACATGTTCATTCTATATTTAGTGACGGCTATATGTCTATATCAGAATTGGTACAGATGGCAAAGTCGAATAACGTCAAAACATTTGCTATTTCTGATCACGACGATGTTCGTAATTTTGAAATATTAAAACCTTTAGCGAAAAAATATAACCTAAATATTGTTAGTGCGGTGGAATTATCTACTTATTATATATGCCCTAGTGATTGTAAGGCAAGAAAGGTGCATCTTTTAGGATATGGTATAGATATATATAATTCTAAACTCGTAGAACTAATGCAAACGTACAAAAACAAAAGATTTAAAGCAAATATAGAAATGTTAAATAATATTTTGCAAATTGGTATAAATGTCCCAAATTGTATATTTGATGAGGTGAAATTTGAGAATTATTTGAGTATAGCAACTGAAATGAAACGCGTGCTTGTAAAAAATGACTATGATTATGAATTCGTAAAAAATTTTATCGATAAAGTTAAACCATTTGTTCCTAATTATAAAAATTATGAAATAGATATATTTAAGGCACTTCAACTTATTCAATATTGTGGTGGTGTAGCCGTCCTCGCTCATCCACAAGAAATAAAATTAGACTTTAAAGAAAAGGATTTTTTGATAAAAAAATTAAAAGCAAAAGGGTTGAAAGGGGTCGAGGTCTATCATGCGGATGCTTCTCAATCTGAAATGGCCGAAAATTTAAAATTAGCAAATGAGAATCAATTGTTAATTTCTGTAGGTTCCGATTATCATAGACCTGACAAGAATAATAAAACTATTGGCACAGGCATAAACAATAATCTATTAAAATCTTCGTGTTCTCTAGTCGATTATTTAGAAGACAATAATATGTTTGAAAGATAAATTTTATGAAAATATTTCTATGTGTATAAATCCATTAAAGTAATATAGTATTCTATTTTATCAGAATATTCCTCTTGCAACTCATTTAAAAACAATTTAAGTAGATCCTCTCTATTTGGGAAATTTCTTATGATAGACTTATAACATATTGCAATATCAAACCACTTATCAGCCACTCCGCATTCACCAACATCTATGAACCCACTTACTTGATTATCTTTAAAGAATATGTTTGGCAGACTTGTATCCCCATGAGAAAATACCAATTGCTCAGTTGTTGGCTTCTTGTCAATTAGGTATTTAAAAATATTGTTGTATGATTTTAATTCTCTCCCAATTTTACTGGATGGAGAATCAGTTAGTAATTTATTTTTAACATTGTATTCCACTAAACCTAATTTGTAATTTAAATCACTTCTAAAAGGACACTCTAAAATCTCTACACTTTGCAATTGCTTAATTGCATGTGCTAGCAGTTTGATAGTTTGTTCTGGTTTTTTTAAGTTGGAGTCTGAGCAACTCATTTCGCCAGCCATTGTAGTTGTAAGTAAATATTCGTTTGTCCCGTCATTACAAAAATAAACACATTTAGGAACCGACAATTTCCCATTCAACCATATTAGCGCTGCATATTCTTTTGTTAATGAAGGTATCTTCCCTATTTTCAAAAAGAAAGTTTCGTTGTCTTTTATTATTTTATAAACTGCTGTATTTGAACAACCTATACTTATTTCTTGAATTGTCGTATTTTTTATAAAATTTTTAATAAAAGTTGGTATTTTTTTCATTTTTTTCTCCATTTCATCATTTTAATTTATTATAAAATATTTCAGTAAAATTGTCAACATTATAACTATACGGCTTATTGACAAAATAGAAAAAAAAATGGTATACTTTTTGAGAGTTAAGGAGTTTATAAATGCTTATATTAAACGTAGATAAAATTTCTAAAAATTTTGGTTATGGGCAACTTTTTGATAACCTATCTTTTTCATTGAATGAAGGAGAATCAATTTCTATA